>CAUTYX010000009.1:0-82366 GCA_963542695.1 uncultured Eubacteriales bacterium | reverse complement strand
GAGATGCAGCGTAGTCTCGTGGGCTCGGAGATGTGTATAAGAGACAGGCACAAAACCACCTATTTGGGTGGTTTTGTGCGAAACATCGTGTTATAAAAAATGCATAGAGTCACTTTTCACGACTAAAGTATAACATAGGTCAAGGGCTACAAAGGGCTACAGTTTTAGAATTTTTGACTTTTCCAGAATCGGCGTAGTTTCTGCTTAACCCCCGAAGCGGTATATCCAAGACAAGCCCCTATATCAGCATGTTTAACTCCTCGTCCGTAGTACATCCGGAGAATCAGTCTAATCTCTGGATCCTCCACTGAATCAATCCATTTTTCCATGGCTTCCACAAGCCGCATACGCTCTTTTACTTTGGCCTCCAGTAAATAAACTAGTCTATCCCTATTTTCCTGACCCCCGTCAAGCCCCCTATCTGCCCGTGGAATGCCTTTTGCACTCTTTGTGTAGTCTTTATACGCTATGACCACTTCGGACGGCTCCTGGGGCTGTTTTAGGGCTTCCTGGAGGTATGTTATTTCTCGCTTCAAGCTTCTGAGTTTCTCAAGGTCATTTCTTTTCATGGTCGCTGTCCTCGTATTTTTCTCTACAGAATGGGCATTCCTTATCAGCATAATCGGTTTCAGACAGGATTCTGCACCGGTTTTGCTTGCTTTTCGCAAAACACTTACGGCTGTCTTTACAAATTGGCTCTTGCATTAGTCCCTACCTCCCATGTTCAACATCGTTAAAATTATTATAGTCAGACATATAATGCCGGTTGTTAAGATTACTGTGCTATTCATTTTCTATCCTCACAATCATCAAATAGAGTCACTTCTACATATTTACCTAGGTACTGTTCTAAATCACTTCTTTTCATTTTTCCACCTCTCCCACTTCCACGGCATACTGTCTATACCCGTTAGGAATATGCACCAAATCTTTTTCCTTCCACGTCTGCCTTAAATCCTTGTCCCATCTTGAAGCAAAGAAAGTACCTTTTTGAGTCAGGTATTGCTGTTCTCCATCTGAAGTCTTTAGGTTTGGCAAAGGCACGATGTATCTTTTTTCTACTTTTTTGGCGTTTCTTAAAACCTCAAATCTATTTATGGAAACATCGTAAGCATCTAACCATTTTTCTGCTGCAAATCTGTTATAGATAAAAAGTTCATTATCCTCAATCTTAAATCTGTCACCGGCACTGCCTTTGTCAAATCCATTGTTATAACAACCATTTGTAACCAGTTCTTCTCTCACTCTTTTGAGTTCTTTTATCAGCAATTCTCGTTTCATTTTCCTCTCCTCTCCACGGCTCCGGCAGTGGTTGCCATGCTAAGACTTTTAGATTTTCCATTTTTAGTCCATACATAAACCATTCACCATCTTCAAAATATACGTCTGTTACAACGGCATTTATGTACTGCACTCCACAATGCTCTCCGTCAACCGTTGCGATTATCTCGTCATAGCTATCATAATCCGGCAATCTCTCGCTAACTGGAATCCAGTTGTTATTCTCTTTCATCGCTAAACTCCTTGATAATCTCTTTTCTTTCCATGGGTTTCTCCTTTTCTATTTAAAGTGATGTCTTGATTGTGTCGCTTCCCCAATCTGAAAAAACTTAATGCCATTAATACACAATACTTTTCTATTTCTTGCTTTGCTGCCATCAAACCTTATTTCTGGTTCAGCTTTTACACCTAACAGTTTTTCAAGCCTCAAAATGCCTTTGTACAGGTGTACTTCCACCATTCCTCTGTATGGTTCCATGCTTATCGCATTGTCATCTCTTACGACATCAACACCTCTGATTTTTCTTTTTATCAGTTTGTCTGCCTTTTTTATCAGCTCATCAGCTTGCCTGTACATTTCCTCTGCTTTTTTAATATCTTCCAGTTTTTCCTCTTTTGTGATGTCCATGTGTTTCTCCTTAATTCCATCGAATTCGATGAAATGTGTTTTTTTAATGCACTCGTGCGTTAAATCCTATAACGGTGCGTTCATCGCTTCTTCTACCATCTGATTTAACTTGTATGCTATCTCTTGACATTTTTGTTCAGAAATACCTTTGCTTCTTAAAATCTTTTTCAGTTCATTCACGTTGTTTATGTATGAAATATCCAACATCATTTTTTCATTTCTCCTTTCAGCTTTTCAAAATATTTTTCGTGTCCAATCTCATCAGCTATGATGTTTTTAACATCTATTTTTTCAAGGTTTCTTGCTATATAGTCCGATATTGCTCTTTCTAGTTCCTTTAAAGTTTCCCTGTCATAATCGAATACTAGGTCTACCATATCGTGTATGTTCAAATCATCTAGGTAGGCTCTTAAAATTTTTCTGTCATTATCCATAGGATATTTATATGGTTTTCTACTCGTCATTATTTCTCCTTCCAAAAGCCTTGCGGTCAGTGGCGGCGTGATTACCGCCACCGTGTGTTTTGTATGCTACATCGTATTTTCTCAACGCTAACTGTTGTGTGTTTGTGCCGAAACGTGAATAAAAATTAGCGTTAATTAACAAGCAAGGCTCTATCTCTGCGGTTCGTCTCCCTTTTCTTTGTGATTCAAATTGCTGTTCCTGTCAGCTTTTCTTGACTGCGATTAAATATTGACTTGCCGCTTTAATAACTGCTTACCACTGCCGGTCTAAATGCTTTAGTACATCCTCTAGCCAACAGTCCTTTTCTGTCTCGGTTACTCTATCAATCTCGTTTGCACATGCTGCATATCCGGCAATATCTACCAAGTTATCTGTGATTGGTTCCGCTGTTCCTTTGGCATTTTTCAACCTTGCCACCTTGAGCAATACCATCATCACCGGTACATCTAGTGTGTCAATGCTTTTACCTAGATAGATACTCCATAGGTCTGCAATTTCTGCAAAACAGTCCTCCGGTTCTCCGTATTGTCTATTTCTGTCTCCAGTAACAATTCTCTTTGCTTCATTCAAAATTTTTTCTCTTTTCGTCATGGTTATTTCTCCCCCGTGCTTCCAAATCCGCCCACACCTCTGCCGGTCTCTGTTAGATTGCATGAAGATAATGTTCTCAAAATGTTCAGTGTAACTGCGACCTTCATAGAATAAAATTGCGTCATTATTTATAAAATCAATCGATTCAACTTCGCATATAACTTTTTGTTTTTTATCCCAAGCTCTAAATTTCGGTATCATCTTTGCACCTCTCATTCAATTCATCTCTCATCCTCCCTGAATCGTTCGTCCCTGTCTTCAAAGTCTGAACAGCTATGATCATAGCTAGTAAAGTCTGTATAATAATCACTTATTTTATTTATGCAAATCCATTCTCCATCGCTATCGGGTTGATGATATTTACATAAACCATACAGAATATTTTCTTTCATGGGTAACCTCCCTATAGTAACCGTGTAACCGAGATGTAACAGTTATTTTTCAAAAACGGTTACGGCTATACCCATTGCAATAACTACATCACATAGGATTGTATACAATTGTAACAGTGTAACAGAGATTTTTTTAATCCCCACGCGCGTATAGATATATAAGAATTTCCATTTATTGACAGTAAAACACTTATATATATACGTAGTAAATTCTCTGTACGACCGTTACACTGTTACGTTTTTCCATTTTCTTCCATATTTCTCTTGCTTTTTAGTCTGCTTCCCATTCCTCTCTATCGTTGAAAACAACACATCTAGATACGCTTTTGTTTATCCGAATCGGCTTACTGGGGTATCCATTAGAATCAACCTCAATGTAACCGTTTTTTCGTAGCCATTTTAGGAATGAGGCAGGATTATAACCTTCTTCTTTGCACGCAGAATTAAAAACATGACGGATAATACAAGTTGTTTTGAACTCTTGTTTTCCATATATTTCCTGTGGATAACCCTCATATTCGGTTAAAAATTTGTTTTGGTTTTGTGCAATCCATCCTCGCAACCAATCCAATGCTTTCAAATTTTGGTCAATATCATCCTTAGTGGATAGGTATTCCCGGATGTCATTTACCGTCAACGCTTTTCCGTCCTTGAATATAAGAGTGTCTGCCATGGTATCAGCCGTCAGAATTAACGCTGCAGCCATTGCCTGCTTCTCAGTGGCTCCTGATAGCAAGTCTTTATAAAACGCCTCATAAATCAATTTGACGTCTTCTAGGACATTTTTATGCTGCAGTTTTTCCACAAAGTCTTTGCCTGCATGTCCAAAATTAAGTTTGATCACATTGACTAGCTTTGATGGATCAGGAAATACCTTTATATCCTCGCAGCATATTTCAATGATTCTGTTAACAGCTCCTGCTCCGGATGCTTCTGTTGTTAGAGGCTGTTCTCCGGTTGTTTCAATGCAGTTTCTCCATGTTTGTACACGTTGCAGTCCTCCAGTTTTGGCTCCTCTGATTCGTCCAACGCCTTCTGAAAGCTGATATATCATCTTGTCAAAGGATTTACGGTCTTTTTCAAGTTGTAATTCATCCAGCATTAAAGGCATAGAATTTACAAACCCTGCAGACAATTCCTGGGCTACATTGGTACTGTTAAAGGTCTGGCAGTATTTTCCCATCTCAGGGTCTGCCCATACTGATGTTGCCAGTAATAATCCAACGGTCTTACCTGTCTCTGAACCACCCCATAAATGCACGAAGAACGGAAGACAATGCAGAGGCTCAACCAATGCACTTGCAAAAGAGGCTGCCAGTTGTATCTTTGGTGCTAAAACATCTCCGGATCTTACTTCCTTAACGGCTTCTAACCAGCTATCATAGGATCCTTTTTGCCGTACTGCTTCAAACATATGTTGAAATGACAGCTCACCATCAAATACTAGGTCTTCTACATAGGGGCTGAATTGCTTATCAGAAATCCAGCCAAGTCTTCCTACTGATTGCTTTTCGGGAATACGGCTGTAATTAAGGTATTCCGTATCGTGTAGATACTGCACAAGTGCCCTGGCATTTTCGGATGTAACGGCAATTCCAAAATCAGCAAGTTGCACAATAGAGTTGGCTGCAGCAATGGTTCTTTTATCGACAATTTGCGTTCTCCATTTGCCATTTAGCTTATAGGCAATCCGTATCTTTGCTGCATTGGTGTCTGTGTTTACGAGCCGTTCTACCGGCATTATAGGGTGAATACACGCTTCTACTTCAAATCCAAAGTTATTCGTAGTGGTGATGCCATGATCATCTGCAATCCACTTTCCGGTTTCTAGTTCTAACGGCTGTCCTTCAAAATCGGTCACATTGTCTGCAATCTGTCCTGAGGTAACGGCTTTCATCTTGGTGCAATACCGTTTGAACATCGCCTTGAAATTCCGAACGCCTACCAATTTTGCCTGGTCTGACATAAGTTCTAACTGTCTATCCATTTCAAAACGGTCTTCTTTGTAGCTATAAACCTCCTCAAAAGGCTCTGTTCCGACGAGAAAGTCGTTTTTTTGATACTTTACATCTAATTCATCCACCTTCTCGCCTCCTTTCCTGTGAAGTCATCGAGGGCTGTGCTTAGCTGGTCTACGAATTCTTCTAGACCGTCAATCTTTGCTCCTTTGCATAGCTGTCTATATAGAATCCTGTGAAGGTTCGCTATGCGTCTGTAGTTGCTCAGAATCGCCCTGTGCCAACTTTCAATCATCTCATTGAACCGTTTATCCTCTTTGGCCTGTAATCGCTCTCTATGGGTCATTTTGTGGCTAATAATGCCTAGATGATAATTTGTATCGAGCCTTACAAGTGCCGTTTTGAAGTCTACATTGCAGTAATTTTCCACAAAACTGATAACATCGCCGTATGCTCCACAACCGAAACATTTGTAATGTTGGTTCTTAATAGCCATAGATGCTGTTTTTTCATGGTGCATAAAGCACCTGCAGAATCCTTTAGAGTTAAAATCAACCCCATAATCTTTCATTACCGTTTTCAAATCCAAGGAGTCTTTAATTTGTTTTGCTTTATTCATTGTTCAAAAGCTCCCTTGCTTGGTAATACAAAATGTCATGGATAATTTGCCCGGTGGTTTCTTCTTTACATAGAATCAACCGGATGTCGTACCGGCACGCCCAAGCGAATAATGAACCCATCATGGAGATAGGGCTTAGTTTGCTTCTAAACTTTCGCCCTGCTCCATATCTACCTGCATATAGCTTTTCAAAATTCTCGTTTTCTACTAACAGATAGACAATGGCTCCTTTGCTTTGTGCTCTTTGGAATTCTCGTTCAAAGCGCTGTCTTTCTCTACCAAGGCACATTGCAAGTTCATTCCCATCCATTTTTCTTTCGATTACCACAATGTCCTCTAAGGTGACTTTTTCGTTCCCTTTGTAGAATTCTCCGGAATAGTCTCCAAAGTCTAATTTGACTGTTTTAGAGGGTAGTCCGGTTTGTTCTACCCTCTTTGTCAGTTTCTGTCCAGGATGTTCCCTTGAGTCCACTAATAGCGTTAGTGTTTTTAGTGATTCTTCAATTTCTATTGGATGCATAGGCTCTCCCTAGAATGGAATTTCGTCATCATCAATAGCTTCAAATCCTTTTGGAATGTTTGCCGGCTCGCTAGAGTTGCTAAGCAATTTATCCTTTGGAATTTCAAATTTGCCTTTCCGGATCTTGTCAATGTTGAAAAACTTAAATGGTTCTGTCCAGAATCCGTTATTACCGTTATAGGAATATTCCTTGTTTCTAAACAGCATTCCGGCTTTTAATCCCTTCAGCTTTGTTTCATCCCAATCCCATGTATATCCGCTATTGGATTCCTCAATGGCTACCATGTTTGTTTTTAGGCTTCTCAAAGTCCAGTTGTCTTGCTCTGTTCCATCTTCTTTTGGCAGCCCTAAACGGATTCTGCCTTTGTATTGTTTTGGTTCAAACGTCGAATTGTTATATTGATCTACATAGAAGTCTTTGAATTCTCCTTCGCAGATGTCAAAGGCAATTTGCAAATATTGATTGCCGTTATCATAAGTTCCAACTTCCGCCTTCTTAATCTCTATTACATAGCCACCTGCAGGTAGTTTGCGGTTTTCGCTGTAGGTTTGTGCATCATCATATCCTTTTGGTTTGTTAATCATTTGGTTGCTCCTTTCAAGTCATAGAAATTTCTTATAGCGTTATCGACCAATTTCAGATCGTTATCGATTTCTTTAGCATCAAACATTCCCATAGGGCTTTTGGCGGTATCCGTACCATTTGTTTGTGTTTGGAACACATACCTTCCATCACTTACTTGTGCCTTTAAAACGATAGAAAACAGACCCTCAAGCGTGATTTTTTCGTCTAGTAGCTTCCCAATGGTCTTTGCCTTTTCGTCTCCATTGGCATCTAATTCCGTATGCTGCAGGAAATATACAATTTGGTTTTCGTTCATCAGTGATACATTGTTTACAAGATTCCAGAAGTTTTTACCAATATCGGTAAATTTTTGAAAACCTTTTTCATCGGAGCGTCTCATAAACTCATTCGCCATTAAGTATTGTGCATCATCAATTACGATTGCCTTTGTTTTGGCTTCTACGAGGCGAGCCAACACTGTGGTATAGTCATCCGTTTTAATGGTTTTAATGTCCGTTTTGAACGGCAGTGGTTTCCCTGCCACATTGATTACGGTTACTTCATCCTTGGTGAAATTCCGAAGGGAAGCAGATTTACCACTCCCCGACGAACCCATCACCATACAAGCAATTGCCATGTTTTCCTCCTATTCTGAATACTCAATCCATAGTTCGTAGGCTGTGTCATAGTCACAGTTAACAGCGAATTGAATATCCTCTATCCAGTCTGTTTTGTGTTTATTTGATAACTCTTTTAATTCGGCATCGCACTCCTCACAGATGTCTTGCGTTGCCAGCTTCGGCTTGTGACACAGTGGGCAGTAATCAGCGTTTAAAAGCAAATCACCGCCACACGATGCACAAATGGTATCCGGGGGGTTGATTGACACCGGTGTTACTTCCGTTGTGTAGCCTTTTACAAAATCTTCGCAATCCTCGCAGTAATAAATCATGCGTTTTTCTCCTCTATCCATTCAGCTCCGATTTCAAGACCTGATCCACTGCCGGTTACGGCTTTTTTGATTTCTTTTATGAGGAAATGTTCGTTGTAACCAGTAGCATTTAAGCAGACAATGAAATTCTTCGGTTTTGCCTTAAACTCAAGAATGATAATCTCTTTAACGGTTCGGCTCTCATCAACTGATAAATGACCGCCAATAAGAGATTCTTCTAGCAATGCAAGAGCATGAATTGTCTCGTCTATACGTTGTTTCTTGTTCATCCGTAAAGCTCCTTTATAATGGTGTGTTTAGCGGCAAATTTGATAAATGAGGATGCAATCTTTGTTACCGGCAATCTTGTCTGCTGTGCAAATCCCTCTAAGATGTCAGCCGTTTCTGCATCCACACGGATAACGGCACCGCCATATCTGTCCCTTGAGATATTTTTGATGGTCGGAACAGTCACATAAAGGATGTTTTGACCTTCTTCGTTCGTCGTGGTACAATTAAGTTGATTTAATTGATTGTTGCCCTCCGTGGCAACTTTCTTTTTTGTTTCGCTCATTTTGCTGTCTCCTTTCTTCTAAATGCAATCCATCCGATTCCAAGTGGTAATAATAAGATTTCGCTTGCCGGCCAGTAGTAACCTCTTTCGTGGATTCCTCCCACGATGATGAGAACCGTTAAGACTGCCAGTAGTGCAATCTGTAGTAATGTGTCCTTGTTTCGCTTTGCCATGCTTTCCTCCTTTCTTAAATCCTCAATTTCTCAATATCTTTCTTCTTGTATTTGATTGACTTTCCAATCTTGTAGGCGGGCAACTGTTCTGCTATTCGGTTAACGTAGAAAGTCTTTCTGACTATCCCCATGACTTCACACATTTCTTCTACCGTTAAATATTCTTTATCTTGCTTAGGCTCAACGGGCTCTTTCTTAGCAAGTTCCTTTATCAACGGGGCAACTTCTTTTAACGTGTCATTAAGTTCCGCTATCCCATCAGCAAGGCTCTTAATATCAGCAGTGCTCATTATTTCCTCCTTTCGTTGTGATACAATCCTCCTTAGAGAGGAGGTGAATAAAATGACTGATAATGTCAAAGATGTTGTAATCGCAAATGTAAAAGCGAAGTTTCATACTGATAACAACGAAGCAGATTCTTACGGCAAACTCTTCAATGTTATCCAAAACATCGCAATAGAAGTAGCGGTAAGTGTTGTAGAAGAATACGAACGAGTAAAATCTTCTAAGTAACAGATTCTAATCCGTCAGCTATCTGTCTTGCGATGTCAGAAGCGTTTTGTTTCTGTTCAGGTACACCTAACACAGTTTCCTCCACTCTCACCCTGTCACTCTCAATCACTACTGACATGTGAGGGTGGAAGTTTCTTTTTAGTTCTTCAACGATTGGTTTTGCCATTTCAATTAACTGTTCATACTTTTCCATGGTTGCCTCCTTTCGTGGTATACTCCCCTTAAGAAAGGGGGTGAAACGATGGTTAAAATTTATGCTTGCCTTCTTGGTGAATGGGTTTGCTTAAGTGATGACCCAGATTGTACAATTGGCAATTGCGGACAATCTCCAAATGTTTGGTGGGAAGAAGGCGCTGAGTTATGGGCACCGTTCAAGCGGGAACACGAACATAGCCTGTATCAACTCAACTACATAACAATTCGATACAATTCCAAAACCTATCGAATCAATCCTGTTCACATTCAGATTGTTTCTGAGTAGGAACATCTAGAGCGAGCTTTGCCTTACTGAGAAGCTCGTTCTTTTTTGATTCAAAGAGCATATCCACTTCTTGCTTAAGTCTCATCCATTCAAAGTAAGAAATTCCTTCTAGTGCTTTTACGTATTTATTTAGAGTCTTTTCCATCCTCTCCTCCTTTCGTGGTATACTCCCTATACAGGGAGGTGATTTTATGAAATTAAACGTCGATTGTTTAAGAAGTATTTTGTTATCCGTTGAAGATAAAAGTTTCGGAAAAACCATGAGCATTGATGACCTTCAGGAACTCTTGCCCAGCTACTCCAACGATGATTTGTGTTACTGTGTTCTAAAACTTCATGAAGCCGGATTTCTTAATGTGAATCTTGTCACTATGGGACAGTCCATAAATCCAGGCATCAAGTCGATTGGTGAACTCACCATTACCGGACATGAATTTCTTGAAAACATTCGTCCAGAAAATGTTTGGGAAAAAACCAAACATACAGCGAAAAAGGTAGGTTCATATTCCGTCAAGGTTCTCGCGAATATCAGTGCCAAAATCATTACTGATTTAATAAATAGCAATATTTAATTTCGCTATCTATGCAATCCAGAAAAGCCTTTTCAAGTTGCTCATATTCTTTTGAAAGGGCTTCTCTTTCTTCATTGTCCATTAGCTTTATAATTTCTGGCAATTCATCGAATACGATTGACAAGCGCTCTATTCGTTTAGCGGTAGCCCTAATGTTTATCTTTTCCGTAATACTTCTTTCCATCCCCTTCTCCTTCCTCGGCGGGTTTGTAACTTTGTAAGTTACTTATTTCCCAAAAAAAATTTCCATCGGATTTTCTATTTTTAGGTAATCAATCATAATCTCAATTTCATCAGAGCCAAACACCCCTCTGTTCATTTTTTCATAAAATGTTTTAGGGGCTATGCCTATTGTTTTTGCAACATCAACTTGAGATTTTCCGCATTCAGCTATCTTTCCCCGTAACTTATCTGTGTTTACCATTTGCTTATCACCTCCTCGTAACTTTTTAAGTTACCTCAATGTTAATACTTAAAATGTATCGTGTCAAGTTATTTTTCGCTTGTTTTATAACTTTTTTGTGGTAGTATTAAGTTACTACCTAGTAGAGGGGGGGGTAAAGTCATGGCAATAAAAGATAGAATAAAAAAATTGAGAGAAGAAAATAATATAACTCAAGAAGAACTTGCCAGCGTTCTAAATACCACAAAACAAACTGTATATAAATATGAAAATGGACTAATCACGAATATCCCATCTGATAAAATCGAGTTGCTAGCAAACTGCTTTAGAGTTTCCCCTGCCTATCTAATGGGTTGGGATGAAGCAACTGAAGAACCCCATAAGAAAGCAACCGCAATCCGAATCCCAGTCATCGGAATGGTACATGCAGGAGTTCCAACAGATGCAATAGAAGAAGTCATTGATTGGGAAGAAATCACACCAGAAATAGCCAATAAAGGCGAAATCATGGCTTTGCAAGTTAAAGGCGATTGCATGGAACCAAAATTTTCCGATGGAGATGTTGTAATCGTTTTACAACAGCCAGAAGTAAATAGTGGAGATGTAGCCATTATCATGGTTAATTCTGACGAGGCTATCATGCGTAAAGTAAAAATATTTGAAGATGGTGGATTAAATCTAATCCCCGCTAACCCTACATATCAGGTAAAACAATTTTCGCCTAGAGATATAAAAGAACTTCCTGTAAGAATCCTAGGCAAGGTTATTGAATTAAGAGCTAAATTTTAAGGAGGATGCCAATGGAGACAAAAAAATATGGACCCAAATTTATTGGTAGAGTAGCAAAAATTTTAAATACGCACACTATATTGATAACAGCTGGCTCAAATAAAGGACTTAGTGTTGGGGATAAGATTCAGATATATAGTTATATAGGGACTTTGGAGAACGATGATCCAGAATTGGTTATCTCAGACTTTGAGATGGTAAAAGCAGAATTAACTGTTGTGCGATGCGAAGAAACATATTCGATTTGCAAAACACATACTTATAAAAAGAAATCTCCATTTGTAGCATCCCCACTTCTCACATCAGATGTTGAAGTATATTCAGATTTAAAAGTTA
Organism: uncultured Eubacteriales bacterium; assembly: GCA_963542695.1. Classification (GTDB taxonomy): domain Bacteria; phylum Bacillota; class Clostridia; order Peptostreptococcales; family Anaerovoracaceae; genus RUG100. The sequence goes on along the minus strand of CAUTYX010000009.1, from coordinate 70,575 downwards.
GCACAAAAGATATAACTGATTTATCACTTGATGATTATACAATCCATATTGGGGATCCCGTAAAAGAGGCTTAACAAGTTGGCTAACGCCAGTATAAGCCGAAAAAAGCTTGCAAAATAAAATCGATTATGGTAAGTTGGATATAGCAGAAATGGTCGTTCACCAAGACGACTGAAACAATTCCTTCTTACCGCAAAGTAAGAGGGGATTTTTTCGTTATGACAAAATATGATAAGCCATTTAAAACTTACGAAGAATTAGTGCAAATTATGGATGATCGTAATATTACTATCAACGATAAGGATTTTACAATAGCCTCATTAAAAAACATTTCCTATTACACGCTTTTAAATGGATACCAAGAAGTGTTCTTGAGTGCTGATAAGGTCAATTTTGATGATGGAGTGAGTTTCTATGATTTGTATGATTTGCACTCTATTGACACCACATTGGGTCAGATATTATTCAAATACATTTTATATATAGAAAAATCATTGAAAAGCATACTTTCATATGTAATTTCAAAAAATCACGGTGTATATACAAACAGAGACGATTATATCAACCCATGTAGCTTAAACGAAAAGAAACTTTCGCATAAAGAAAATGATGACTATTTGTGCTACAAACACTATTCTAATGGAAGTCAAAAGAGAAATATTCTTCGGGATATATCAAGGAACCTCGATGTAAATAATCCTGCTTTACACCATAGCAAAAGCTTAATTTACTATTACGAGCACCACAATCATACACCCGCATGGATATTAACCACCTCGTTATCTTTTGGTCTTACTATTAAATGGTACAACATCCTAAATGGAGATGATAAAAACGAAGTATGCAATGAATTTATTCAAAACAAAACTCTTAGTGTTGAACAGAAAAAAGAGTTTTTAAGCAAAGCATTATCTATCTTAAAAGAATTCAGAAACAGCATAGCGCACGGAAACAGAACTTATGCGAATTTTGGAAACAAGAGATTGCCTAAGAGGCAAACCATTACATTGTCAAATGGAATTATAACAAAATCGATGTTTAAAAATTCATCCAGTGCAAAATCAGGATTGCTTGCTGTAGTAATATCATTGTTAGTGTTATTAAACGATCCATATAAAAGAGCTAATTTTATTAACGAATTAGAAAATTTGTTCAAACCGTATGAGGATAGAGATGTAAAATTTGGAAAGAAAAGTGTACTAGAGGTTTTTAAACTTCCTAGAGAAATCATAGTAGATTTAAAAAACATATATTGTAATTAAAAAAAGACCCCCGTAAAAACAGAGGTCTAGCGGATCTGTGTGATGCAAACCCGAAATGTAGCAATTTCATTGTATCATCAGAACCGCTTCTTTACAAACAAAAAAGGAGCGTTTTTGTTACCATGAAAATTGAATCCTATAAAGTCAAAGGCAGAACTAAATACAGATTTCGGGCTTTCCTGGGGAAAGATTACGTTACTGGGAAGCAGCAGAGGGTTTTTAAAAGCGGATTTGACACTAAGAGAGAAGCAGAAAAGGCTTATTTAGAACTCACCACTACCCACAAGCCCACAGAGAAATCTAAGGCAACTTTCCGGCAGGTCTATGAGATATGGATGGAAACATATCGATTAGGAGTGAAGAAAAGCACGCTAAAACACACCAAACAGGTTTTTAGAGATCATATACTGCCAACTTTTGGAGATAAGAAAATACAGGAAGTTACACCACTGTTAGTACAATCTTTTGTAAATCAGCAATTTGAGAGTGCAATACGAGCGGATACACGGTTTTCATGCCTTAAAAGGATCCTGACTTTTGCTAAAAAACAAGAATACATTTATCAAAACCCTGCAGATTTTGTGGAAGTACCAAAGCGAAAAAAGGCTTCCAGTAAAAAGAAAAAATCAGAAAACTACTATACCAAATCAGAGTTGGAAAAGTTTCTATCACTTGCCGAAGAAAAACTATCCTATAAATGGTTCGTATTCTTCAGATTACTTGCCTACACCGGTATCAGACGTGGAGAAGCACTTGCCCTTACATGGGATGATATTGATATGAAATCAAAAACCCTTAGTATCAACAAAACAATCACCGATGGAGACAACGGCCATTTTGTATCAGAAACACCAAAAACGGATAAGAGCAATAGAGTTATCCTACTAGATGATGCTACAGCCGCCCTTATTGATGGCTTAGATAAGAATGGCACATATGTCTTCTCAAACACTAAAGGAAGCTTCATAACACCCTCACAGCCAATCAGACAGCTTCACAGAGTGGTAGATGATACAGATTTAAAATATGTCAGTCCTCATGGGTTTAGGCACACCCATTGCAGCATGCTTTTTTCTGCCGGGGTTAGTATTCCGGAAGTACAGGATCGCCTTGGACATGAGGATGTAAAGACTACTTTGGATGTGTATAACCACGTTTACCAGGAAGATAAAACAGCCGCATTAAAGCGATTTATAGACTTTATGAAATAAAAAAGTGCCAATTTACTGCCATGACACTTTTTAAAATCGTTGATATTCCAACGGTAATTTAATGTTTGGCGGAAGCGGTGGGATTCGAACCCACGTGCCCAAAAAGGACAACCGCATTTCGAGTGCGGCTCGTTATGACCACTTCGATACGCTTCCAAACTGAAAATAGTATACACTATTTGTATTTTCTTTTCCAGTTCTTTATAATACCTTTAATCATAGCATTCATTGCCATGTGACCACAGAACCAATACTAACAAATTTCAAGGAGGAGTAATGGATCCAAGAGATAAAAAATTGGCAGATTTGCTGACCGCATATTCTTGCCGATTAGAAAAAGATGAAAATATTTTAATTGAATACGAGGGGGATGAGTCTGTTGATTTAGTGCGGCAAATTGTAAAAAACGCCTATGCTGTCGGTGCCAAACCCTACGTCAACATTGACAACAGCATCATCACCCGAGAGCTGTTGCTGGGGGCAAGAAAAGACCAGCTGGAATTTATGAACGAGTATCTGCTTCATCAAATGAAAGAAATGGATGCATATATAGCCATACGCAGCAACGCCAATACATCCGAGCTGTCCGATGTCCCATCGGAACAATTGAATCTATATAGCAGAGAGTTAAAACCGGTACTGGATCAGCGGGTGGATCACAGTAAGTGGGTTATCTTGCGCTATCCCAACCCTTCCATGGCACAGCTTGCCGGAACCAGCCAAGAAACTTTTAGGGATTTCTATTACGATGTTTGCACCCTGGACTACGGAAAAATGTCTCAGGCTATGAACCCACTGAAAAAACTGATGGAAAAAACCGACAACGTACAAATTAAAGGTCCCGGTACAGATTTAACCTTTTCTATCAAAGGGATACCGGCAGTAAAGTGTAGCGGTGAATGCAATATCCCCGATGGTGAGGTATACACAGCACCGGTAAAAAATTCTGTCAACGGTGTCATTACCTACAACACACCTTCCGAAGAGCAAGGATTCACCTACGAAAATATTCGATTTGAAATTGAAAACGGAAAAATCGTCAAAGCAACCGCCAACGACAATACCCGCATAAATGCACTGCTGGATACAGATCCGGGAGCCCGATACTTTGGTGAATTTGCCCTTGGAGTCAATCCGTACATCCTCCACCCTATGAAGGATACTCTTTTTGACGAAAAGATTTGTGGCAGCCTTCACTTGACTCCGGGAGAAGCTTACGATGATGCCCCCAACGGCAATTCGTCAGCCGTCCATTGGGATTTAGTATTAATTCAACGTGAAGACTACGGTGGCGGTGAAATCTATTTTGATGATAAACTGATTCGAAAAGATGGTCGCTTTGTCATTCCGCAGCTGGAAGGCTTAAATCCGGAAAATCTAAAATAGTAAGTACTGGTCGCGATTCATAATCAAATACAAAATGCAAACACAAAAAAAGCCAGCACAGGGAGTAGTCTCTACCAATTGTGCTGGTTTTTTGATTGTATTTTCAGCAAAGCATCGCTTTTGTAGGCCTTACAACTGTTTTTTATGTCGCAAGGCGTAGGCTTTGGCTTCCTCCTTGGATTCTCTCTGGATTTGCTTTGCCTCTGCGTATAGTTCCTTTTCCGCCTCTGTTTCCGGTACAATCACAATACCATGGGGCTTTGATTTTCCATTTTCGTCTGTATAAACATAGGTGAAAAAACCATCTACAATAAAGGCTCCGGTCTTGCTGTTGCTTACCTTTACATAGGCAGTCAAACTGGTTTTCCCGGCGTAACAAATACAACTATCATAAATTACCATTTGCCCCTTTGGAACCGGTTTTGAAAACAGTAAGCTGTTGATGCGCATACAAACGATGTTTTCGCTTTCTGTTGCAGCTGATGCTGTCATAAACCCGGCTTCTACCATCCATTCTACACCTCTTCCGGCATAGAGTGTTCCGTGATGATTTAAATCTTCGCCCTTTACCAAGTGGCGGGTGGATATCATGTTGGTTGCCAAATCACACCTCCTCCATGGTCAATTACCCCATGGTCTGTAACCTTATCATCTAAAATGTGGTTACATTCTAAGGGGACGACCATCAAATGTAAATACCATTTCAGAAGATAAACAATCCCGGTTCATTCATGATTTTTCACATAGCAATGGTGATTATAGCAAACAAGAATTGTATCCGATACCGGCTATAAAAAATTTGGTTCCATCAAAAAAACTGACTCCCATATACCAGAGGAATCTCCGGCACCTAAGAGTCAGTTCACATCTCCCTTAGAGAAATTTCAATGCTTTATCTTGGATACTTGCAAGCCTTTGCCGGCATATTGGTAAAGATCGGAATATAGAAGCTCATAGCGTAGTTATTGCTTCTTTTATAGGCATCTTTCAATAATCTTCCTTCACTGGCGGCACCTTCCAAATTAGTCATATACTCATGGGAACCAACGTTCCAAGCTCCATTCATAACATTAAATTTCTTAGTATAGTAGGTGTACTGGTTGTTATTTAGGTATTCTGCACGATAGAACAATGCCCCTCCTCGAATTGATTTATAGCGACTATTCCATGGACGTCCATAGGAATAAAGTTGAATTCCAAATATTTTCCCCTTCGCATACCATAAACCTCTTTGAATGGCATTTCGAATACCATCGTGATATGCACCTACATTAAAATAATTGTAAATTCCTTTATAATCTTTTTTTGTTTTTTTAGCTCTATAACTTTCCTTTACAGAACCACTATTTCCAGACCGTCCCTGTTCCTGAATTATCATCGCAGCAATAACGTTAGGGTTAACTTGCGAAGTTCTGCCAGCCTGATAAATCCAATTGATATGGCTTTGGTTATTTATGAAGCAACCATATGTCATAGACTTAATAGTATTTTTATTTTGACCGGCAGACTGGTATTTGTGGGTCATAAATTGATAAATATCCTTATCATCTAAGAAATTCCGTGGATCCATATAGTATTTTATGGCAGTCTTATTGGCCTGTTTCCATCTTCCATCGTAACTTCTATTATTTTTCTTATCGCGAAGATTCCATTGTCCCGGTTCCACCAGATTAATTCCCGGTCTAGAGGATCTGTTAATAGCATACGTCCAATCAATATGTGTCCGCTGTGCCACAAACTTCCATTTTGGATGCTTTTTGTGGAGTGCCCAAAGTTTTGGGACATAGCTGCTAGGGAACCCTTTACTGATCATCTGGGCTCTAAATCTTTTATAGCTACTGGAATATCCCGGAGATGGTGCCGGTTTTTTAGCTTCCGGTTTCTTTGGCGCAGGTTTTTTAGGAGCCGGTTTCTTCGGTGCTGCGTTATTGTTACCATTCAAGATAGTAACAAAATCAGCACAAATATATCTCGTCTTTCCTTTATAGGAAACTTTGTACCATGTAGGCTTTTCGGCATAGTAATATCCGATTATGGTAACGTTTTTCCCTTTTGATAAAGTGCCTACCTGCCGGCTGTCGGCAGTAGCACCACTACGAACTTTCAAAACTTCCGTCGTCTTCCCTTTTTTATATTCCGAAGAGGTGTAATTAATATCTTCGTATTTCGTCTTTAAGAAAGTACCACAAAGATAGCCGGTTTTCTTTTTATACGTTATGCGATACCAGTTGGTATTTCCGTTCTTTTTTCGGCTAGTTGCTTTAAGTGTTGTTTTTTCCGGCACACTTCCAAGGTATTTAGAATTAACCGTAGCTGATTTGCGAATGGACAACGGCCCTGCCTTGACGTAAACACAATACACCGAAGAAGCTGCAGCTTTTGCCGTATTTCCTCGATTTTCAGTTGCAAACGGTACTGCAAAAAGCCCGGCCACCATGGCTAGGCACACAATAACAGCAACTGCCCTTTCTTTAATTATTCTTTCCATACAAAATCCCCCCACAAGAACTATGAACCAGGTAGAGAAAATTTTACGATATAGTTCATTGAATGTCAAGAACAAGCAACGTTGTTCTGACTACAGTACGTCTAAAATAAGGGGAATGCTATCCGGTTTTTCTGCCTTTATAACATATGCCTTTTGACACTCCAGTGCCGCATTTTTCAAGGTTTCCTGACTGTTACCAAAAACCTTTGCAAGGCAGTCTCCCTCAGACACAGAATCCCCCACCTTTTTTTGTAAAACGATGCCGGCTGCCGGATCCGGCGTCTCTTCTTTAGTCATTCGTCCGGCACCTGTATGAACCGATGCCATCCCCATTTGCCGTGTATGAATTCTCGATACAAAACCACTCTCCATGGAAAGCACATCCTTTTCAAAGGCAGCTTTCGGCAGCAGCGACAAATCCTCTGTAACTAGGCCTGTTCCGCCTTGTGCTGTAATCATCTGCCGGAATTTTGCAAGGCCTTCTTTTTTGTCCAAAGCCTCCTTCGCCATAGCTTTTCCTTCTGCCAAATTTCCCGCTAAATCGGCAACGTAAATCATAGCACCGGCAATTTCCACCGATAACTGTGTAAGATCGGCCGGCCCTTTTCCCCGGAGTGTCTCAATAGCTTCTTTGACCTCCAACGCATTTCCAATGGTATTCCCTAAAGGCTGTTCCATAGAAGTAATAAAGGCTATGGTTTTTTTCCCTGCTTTATTCCCCATATCTACCATGAGCTGCGCCATCTCCTTTGCATCGGCAAAAGTTTTCATAAAAGCTCCATCACCGCATTTTACATCCAGCACAATGGCATCGCTGCCGCTAGCAAGTTTTTTGCTCATTACACTGGCCGTAACAAGGCTAATATTGTCAACAGTAGCCGTTACATCTCGGAGAGCATACAGCAATTTGTCCGCTTTTGCTACTTGTGCCGTTTGTCCGGTAATGGCCATGCCGTTTTCATTGATTAGTTGCCGAAAAGTTTCCGGGGAAAGTTGGGTGGTAACACCGGGAATGGACTCCAGTTTATCAATGGTTCCTCCCGTAAATCCAAGACCGCGGCCACTCATTTTGGCAACGGAAACACCACAAGCACAGGCAAGCGGTGCCGCAATTAAAGAGGTTTTGTCCCCCACTCCACCGGTGCTGTGTTTATCCACTTTGACACCTCTTACCATGGACAAATCGATAATGTCTCCACTATTTTTCATGGCTTCTGTCAGCTGGTATGTTTCGGTGGTAGTCATTCCTTGAAAATAGATAGCCATTAAAAGAGCACTGGCCTGATAATCGGGAATTTCACCGGCAGTGTAGCCATCAATAAAATATTGAATTTCTTCTTTGGAAAGCTGCCTGCCATCTCGTTTTTTTTCAATGATATCATACATACGAAAGCCGTTTTCCATATCTATCGTCTCCTGATTTCCTGCCAGAATCCGGTTCCGGCACCCGTAAAGGGAACCTGCAGAATTTGGCATATCGTTGCACCGATGTCGGCAAAAGAATGACGATGGTCTATCACCTTTGGGACAACGTCTTTTCCATATACCACCAGTGGAATATATTCTCTTGTGTGATCTGTACCGTGATGAACAGGGTCATTTCCATGATCGGCACACAACATCAGCACATCATCTTCTTTCATGGCAGCACAAATTTCCGGAATGCGATTATCAAATTCCATAATGGCATTACCATACCCGTAAGGATCCCGGCGATGACCGAATTTAGAATCAAAATCCACCAAGTTGGTGAAAATAAGCCCGGAATCATTCTCCGCACTGCGTTTCATAAAGGCAATGGTTTTATCCACCCCATCCATATTTCCGGTGGTATGTACGGCTTCTGTAATACCTTGGCCGGCAAAAATATCTTCGATCTTTCCAACGGCTGCTACCATTTTGCCGGCACCGGAAATAGCATCTAAGATGGTTTTTCCCGGCGGCGCTACAGAGTAGTCTCGCCGGTCAGATGTTCTGATGCGTTTGCCGTTCTCTATGATATACGGTCGTGCAATAACCCGGGCACAAGCCCATTCTCCCACCAACATGTCTCTAGCAATTTGGCAAATGCGATACAGTTCCTCTAAAGGAATTACCGCCGTATTTGCAGCAATTTGAAAAACACTATCCGCTGATGTATAGACAATGGGCTTTCCTGTTTTCTCATGTTCTTCTCCCAGTACCTCTATAATTTCTGTGCCGGAAGCAGGGTAATTTCCCATGACCTGGCGACCGATGGCCTCTTCATACTGCTGAATAAAGTCTTTCGGGAATCCGTCAGGGTAGGTCTTAAAGGGTGTCTCTGTCAATAATCCGGCAATTTCCCAGTGTCCTGTGGTGGTGTCCTTTCCACAGGATTTTTCGGACAATCTCATGACGGCACCTTTAAAATCAGCAACGGCGAAACGACCTCCCGCAGCATCAGGAATGTTTCCAAAGCCTAATTCTTGTAAATGAGGAATGGAAAAATCCGGCACCTTGGCAGCAATATGTCCAAATGTATCGGCACCCTCATCTCCAAAAGCCTTGGCGTCAGGAAGAGCTCCGACTCCTAAGCTGTCTAATACCATTACAATTACTCTTCTCATTGCCTTCACCTCTTCCCTATACCAGTTTTTTTAGTTGGCATTCCAGATAATCAAGAGAAACCAACTGATAGTCGGCACCGCAAAAATGACCTTGTAAACCTCGCCGGAAATTACTCTTTCCATGAAGGTGACCATAGACTACCTTTTTAACGCCGGCTTCTTGATACATCGTTGTAAACGCAGATGGTTGCAGTTTATCATTAGTAGGCGGATAATGCATAGCCACAATGATATTTTGGGCTTGGCGATTTGCTGCTGCCTCTAAACTAAGCTTGATTCTACCGCATTCTCTTTTGTATAGTTTTTCATCCTCTTGGCTAAACTCGTCGTTTCCCGGACAAATCCAACCTCGACTACCACATATATACCACCCCTCTGCTTTGACGCAACTGTTTTGTAAAAAAATCATAGAGTCATACATGGCATTTAGCTTGGAAATACTATTCCACCACAAATCGTGGTTGCCTTTAATAAGCACTTTTTTTCCCGGCAAGGATGCCACAAAATCCAGATCTGCTTTGGCTTCCTCCAGCCGTAAACCCCAGCTAATATCACCGGCAACGATGACTGTATCTTCTTCGGTTACCGTTGTTTTCCAGTATTCAGCCAAACGTATATGATGGTTTTCCCACTCTTTTCCAAAGACATCCATGGGCTTTTCGATGCGACTATCTAAAGAAAGATGAAGATCTCCCACTGCATATATACTCATTGTCTATCCTCGTTCTTTTCTTCTGACCGTGTCGAAATCTCCGGAGCCTCCGTAGTCGCAATTTCCCGCAAGCTACGATTGATACTTCTGGTTCTGACTCCTACCAATTTATCCAGTTCCTGATTTACTTGATCCATTCGTTTTTGCGTTGCTGCAAGCACCTCTTCAAATTTGGAAAATTCCGTTTTAACAGAAGAAAGAACTTCCCACACATGACTGGATTGCTGCTGCACCTGCAAGGTTTTAAACCCCATCTGCAAACTATTTAACAGCGCTGCCATAGTAGTAGGACCGGCAATATTGATTTTGTATTCTCTCTGCAAACGCTCTACCATGCCACGGCGAACCACTTCTGCATAAAGACCTTCTACCGGCAAAAACATAATGGCAAAGTCCGTCGTATAAGGTGGTTCCACGTATTTTTGATGAATGTCTTTGGCTGACTTTCGGATAATGTTTTCCAGCTGTTTGCCACAAACATCTATTTGCAGTTTATCGCCACTTTCATAGGCTTCTTGGAGGGCATAGTATGTATCTCCCGGGAATTTGGCATCGATGGGAAGCCACAGAGAACAGTCGCCTTGTCCTGGCAACTTTACGGCAAATTCCACACGTTCACTATGACCGGGGCATGTTTGGACATTTTCTTCGTATTGTTCCGGTGCCAATATTTGTTCCAAAATTGCTCCCAGTTGGATTTCTCCCAAAATTCCCCTGGTTTTGACATTGGACAGAACTTTGGAAAGATCATCTACACCACTGGCCAGATTTTTCATTTCGCCTAGCCCTTTGTATACCTCTTCCAATCTTTGGCTCACCACTTGAAAGGACTTTGAAATACGTGTTTCCAAGGTTTCTTGCAGTTTTTCATTAACCGTTTCTTGCATTCTTTCCAAATGACGATTATTTTCCTGCTGCAAGCCTTGGATGCGTTTGTCCATAGTCTCTCGAATGGCCTCCAAACGCTGTTCGCTGCTAATGGACATGTTCCCCATCTGTCGCTGCAAATCAGCTAACCGGCGATCTTGAGCCTCTGCTGCCGTATGTTGTAATTCCGTTACCATATCCGTCATGTAACGCATTTCTCCCTGAATTTGTGCTTTCAAGGCAGCTGCTCCTTCACCGGAATCGGCTCTTTTTCGCAATGTCATAATCATGGCAACGACAGACGCCACCAACGCCAAAGTGCAGAGAATAACAATTACTCCATTCATCCGTTTATCTCCAAATAATCGGCCCATCTAATATCTAACTTTTTGATGGCCGCATTCATGCTGGTGGTGGTCTCGTTAATCACCTTTAGCCACGGAGTGCAGTCCGACATTTTAATGCTCTTATCTCCGTTTGCCTTCTGCTGTAATTTTGTCTGCATAGTAATTTGTGCTCCGGCTAAGGAGTCGAATTCCTTCAAACAGTTTTTTAGCAGCTTGCAAATTTCTTCCGTTAGCCGGTCTTTTTGCGGAATGGAATCTATATCCATTCCATTAACCCGGCGCCTTAGCAATGTCAGCTTTTTAATGTGCTTATCATATTGTTTTTTCTTGAAAATTCCCAGTACACCCGATTCTTGGCGGATTTTCTCTGTAATGGTTTTGTATTCTTCCAAAATATCGAAGTGAAACTCGTCCACAACTTTGCGTATCCGCTCTTGCTTATCTTGCTTTGTCATATCTCTTCCTCTTGTATTTGTCGTATGGTATCGTAAATAATTCCTGTCTTATATCCTCGACCGGCAAGGCGCCTTGCTACTCTTGCCAAGTGCTTTTCATTTATTTCCAGTCCCTCCATCATGGTGGTGGCAATTTTCGCAGCCTGCTGTCTCTGACAGTCTTCATAGGTCATTTCCAGTATTTCTTCTGCTTGGTACATGCCGTCTTCCAAATCTTCTCGACAAATGCCTTTGTTTTTTAAATCCCGTTCAATGCGCAAGCTTCCACGACCTTTGCTCAGTGCATAGAGAATATGCTGTCTTGCAAACCGAGCATCATCAATATAGCGACGGGCTTTCAGACGATGGATTTCCTCTTCAATGTCTACTACCGCAAATCCCTTTTTTTCCAGATACTCTGCCATCTCCTTGGCAGATCGATCTCGATAGGATAAATACCGAAGGGATGCCCCTTGTATATCCATGCCATGCTCCTATTCTATTGATATTTTATAAAAAATCCGCAGGAAACCGTATTCATCGTACCCCCTGCGGCTCACTTTATTTCCACATGATGCAACCGGCTCTTTTTTTCACTGGCGATGCATCCGGCTAGTCCTTCCCGGGGACAATAATCCTGCAAATAAATAGTTGTCCCTTCTATTTCTATTTTCTCTATCGACACTCCTCGGGGAGCTGTTTCAAATCCCGATAGGCCTTTGCCTAGGGTGCTGCCTTTGATTTTTACCAATGCCTCTTTACGACACCAGATACGAAAAAAGCCTGATAGCCCCGCTTTATCACAGTATTCTTTTTCAGAAGCCGAATAAAACCGGCCTGCCAGTTTGGCAAAATCAAGGGACTTTACTTGCTCCACATCGATGCCTACCGGATACCATGAAGCCGCTCCAAACCACTGATTACCGGTATGAGACACCGACACAAAGGGAAGCTTTTCTCCTACCATGATTTCTCCTGATACATACGGTTTTCCGGCTTTTGTTCTTTCGATTTCCAGCTTTCCCCCGGGCATAGCATTCATCTTTAAAAACGCATCTACGGTTTTTAACAGCAGTCGATCAGTGTCTTCACGCCGGCATTTTCGTCCGAAATTATTATATTGTGCAAGTAGGATGGTGTCCATTGCTCTTCCCAAAAGATTTATTGATTTTCTTTTTCCTGTTCTTCCAACCGCTGAAAAATGCGCTGGTATCCATCGGCACCATACATCAAACATTTGTTAATGCGACTAATGGTTGCAGTGGATGCCTTGGTTTTTTCTTCAATCTCTGTATACTTCATTTTGGCGTCCAAAAGCTTTGCCACATGGAGCCTTTGGGCAATGGATTGCAGTTCCTTTACCGTACAGAGATCCTCAAAAAAACGATAGCAGTCCTCCTGGTTTTCCAGCAGCAATATCGCTTCAAAGAGAACATCAATTTCATCGCTTTGGTAGCGGGATTCATAAGCCAATGTCTTCCTCCTGTCAATTTTACACTTTATCGCATTATAGTGTAATTATAGCAATTGAAAAACCTATCGTCAACGAAGCACTTCTTTGGCTTTCTTTAACTGGGCATCCCCACCTTTAACAATGTAATTTGGTGCAATTCCTTTTTTATGAATAACCTTCCCCTTTGGTGAAAAATACTGTTTTACCGTCAGCTTTAAGGCACTTCCGTCCTGCAGAGGATAGATGTCTTGGACAATGCCTTTTCCATACGTTTTGGTGCCAACCACTTTGTTTTTTGTATTGTCCATAACCGCTGCCGTTAAAATTTCAGAAGCACTGGCTGTATGGCCATTTACCAGCAGTACATAAGGAAGTTTCGTACTGCCATCGTGAGCTCTATAGTAATCCTTTTTGCCTTTTCGGTCTTCCATATATGTTACAACAGATTTATCCATGAGCATATCGGCAATCTCCACAGATGACTGAACCAATCCGCCACCGTTATCCCGCAGGTCGATGATAACACCTTTGTTGTGTTTCTTTTCACAGCCTTGCAGCGCCTCTTTAAAATCTTGTGCCGTAGCGCTTTCAAAAGCACTAATAGAAATATATCCTATGTTGTTATCCAGCTGTTTTGTGGAAACGGTTTCCATCGTAATGGATGCCCGAGTCAGCTTTTTGGTAAAGGTTTTCCCATCTCTTACAAAGACAATATCTACCGTAGAATCGGCTTTTCCGCGAATAGCCGTTGCCATTTTCTCAACATCTTTATATGTTTTTCCGCCTACTTTCAGTATATTGTCTCCGGTTTTGATACCGTTATTCTCAGCCGGGCTGTTTTTTACCACCTGTACGACAATTACCTTTCCGGTTTTTTTATTTTTAGAAAAAATCAAGCCTACACCTTCATAGGAACCGGTAGTGCCGGCAACCCATGAATCATACTCCGATTTTGTCATATATTCCGAATACTCATCTCCTAATCCACGTACCAACCCTTTATAGGTCTCCTCTTCTAAGGCTTTACTACTGGGTTCTATATAATAGAGTTTTTCAATGGTTTGCTGTAGAGTGTGCAATTTCTTATCCGGCGAAGCTCCTTGAAAATGACCAATAAACACTCCTCCTATGCACCCTGTCAAAACAGATGCTGCTACAATGATTGCCAATATTCCCTTTTTAATTTTCACCATGAAACAAGTCCTTCCTGTTAATTTACTGTCTGCTATTCTAAGTAGCTCCTCAAATTTCTGTTTGGCTATTCTTTAAACTCTCTATCTTTTAGGATTCTTTCATGTGACGAATTTCAATTTGCGGGCTTTCCTTCCCATTAAAACGATTCACCGACAAAGAACCGATTATATCAAGGGTATTACCTTTTTCCAAAATTTCTTGATAATCTGCCGCAGTGCCAAAGAGCACCGCCGAAATCACCGGACTGTTGCCTTTAAAGATTCCAATACGCACATGCTGTCCGTGGTTTCCCATATACCGAACATTATCTACCGTTACCTTTTGCAACCGAAACAGCGGACTTGAATTGCCACTTCCAAAGGGTTCCAAAATAGCCAATTGCTTAATTAAGTCTACTGTTACGGCAGTAGGTTCAATGTCTAAATCAAAGGCAATGGAATTGGCCATAGCCGTATCATTTATAGCTGTCACTTGCCGGTGTAAACCCTTTCGAAGCTTGTCCAAATTGGCTTCTTCCATAGTAAATCCGCAAGCCCCCTTGTGTCCTCCGAATTTAACAAATAGCTCTTCCTGGGTCTTCATCACCTTATACAAGTCGATGTTGTCTGTAGAACGACCGGTTCCCTTTAACATACCATTGTTTGGCGTTACAATAATCACCGGTTTGTTAATCCGTTCTCTTATTTTCCCCGCTACAATACCGGTAATACCTTCATGGGCTTCTTCTGCAAAAATAACCGGGAACAAGCTGTTTTTGCATTGCTCCTCCAGCAATGTCATGCACATCTGATATGTTTTTTCCTGGATTTCTTTTCGTTTGTCGTTGTAACCTTGTAGAATCAAAGAATGTAGGCGAATGGTGTTGCTCTCTTCCGAAAGAAGCATGGAAACGCCGGTATCCGCCTTGTCCATTCGACCGGCTGCATTAATCCGCGGCACAATGGTAAAAGCGACCTGTTGTGAACCAATGGAGCCCGGTTCCAAGGCGACGATTTCGTTAAAGAGCTTCAAACTAAGGCGTTTTCCACTATTTAGCTCCCGCAAACCGTATTTCACCAAGGTTCTGTTTTCATCAATCAACGGCACCACATCACCGATGGTTCCAATGGCCACTAAATCCAGAAGCCGTGCCAACAAGCTACGGGGAATTCTCCCCCTTCTCTCCATGGCCTGGGCGACTTTGTAGACAACGCCACATCCGGCCAGTCCTTTGAAAGGATAGGGACAATCTTTTTGCCGTGGATTAATTAATATACATTTTGCAAAACGGTCTTCGACGCTGTGATGATCTGTTACCACCACGTCCATGCCTAGACTTTTTGCCATGTCCACTTCCTCAACGGAAACACTGCCACAATCCACTGTGACAATTAAATCGACTTCTTTTTCGCGGAGCAGCTGCACGGCGTTTTTGTTTAGTCCATAACCTTCTTCAAAACGAGAAGGAATATAATACATCAGGTTATCTGTCAGCTGCTTTAGTACAGTCATCATAATGCTGACAGAAGTCACTCCGTCTGTATCGTAGTCACCGTAGATGCAGATTTTTTCGCCGGCATCTACCGCTGCGAAAATCCGCTCTACCCCTTCCTTCATGTTTTTTAACAAGAAAGGATCATAGGTTTTCTTTGGCATTGGTGAAAGAAATTCTCGCCGGTCCTCCTCTGTAGTAATCCCTCGTTGCTGTAATAACTGCAACACCAAAGGATGCAAGTTTTCCGGTATATGCACTTTTTGATTCTGCCTGCCGGCATGTTCTTGTTTAACGATTTCTGACTCTATTGCCATAGAAAAAATTGCCTCCTGCTTTCTTATCAATCATGATGATATTTTATCATAGGGGTATTTTGATAACAACATGAGAAGACAGAAAACCACCGACCCTACATAGGAGCCGGTGGTAAATGTCCACAAGTATCTTATCTATGATTTACTTTGCCAGTTCGTCGGCTAATGCCGCCAATTGCGCCTTGCTATCATCATTTAAAGCAGATTTAATCGTTACGGTATTTTCTGTAAAGTTCAGTTCTTTACAACCATCCAGCAACTGTCTCATAACCTTGGCTGCCGTCGGAGCCCAGCTTCCGTTTTCAATAAGTCCAATGATCCGTTTTTTGTAATCTCTTTCCTTTAGGCCGTCAATAAAGGTCCGCATAAAGGGGAAAATATCCATATTGTAGGTGGTTGTTGCAAGAATCAACCTATCATGACGGAACGCATCTTCAATGGCTTCGGCCATATCCTCTCTGGCAAGGTCGGCACTGGCTACAACTTCTACGCCTTTTTCTTTTAGCATATCTTCCAATTGTTCCACAGCTTCCTTGGTGTGACCATATACGGAGGTGTAGGCAATAAACACGCCTTTTGTTTCTGCTTCATAAGAAGACCAAATTTCATATTTTTCAATATAGTGACCCAAATCTTCTGATAAGATCGGTCCATGTAGAGGGCAGATGATTTTAATATCTAGAGTCTTTACTTTTTTCAACGCATTCTGCACCTGCTGACCATATTTACCGATAATGCCAAAATAATAGCGTCGTGCTTCGCAGTCCCAATCTTCGTCTACATCCAACGCCCCAAATTTTCCAAATCCGTCAGCACTAAAGAATACTTTATCCGTGGCATCATAAGTCATCATAACTTCCGGCCAATGAACCATTGGTGTGGCCATAAAATTTAACTGGTGCTGCCCCAAAGACAAGGTATCCCCATTGGCAATTATCATCTGGCGATCTGCATAGTCTGTCCCATAAAATTGCTTCATCATGCCGAAAGCTTTTTTGCTGGCTACTATGGTAGCTTTTGGGTATTTTTCCATAAACACAGCGATATTGGCTGAGTGATCCGGCTCCATATGCTGCACGATTAAATAATCCGGAGCTGTTCCATCTAACGCTTCTTCTAATTGCTGCAGCCACTGATGGGTAAATTTGGTTTCCACCGTATCCATAACAGCGGTTTTGTCGTCTAAAATAACATAAGAGTTGTATGCCATCCCATTGGGCACTTCGAACTGGCTTTCGAACATATCCAACTGATGATCATTGACTCCAATGTACTTAATTGTTTTTGTAATTTCCATATTCGGTCTCCCTGATTATATTTTTTACGGTTCGCCCGGTTCTCAAACTTTATTGCCATTGTTATTACATCATATTTCATTAAAAAATGCAATCTGGGGCAATTCCGGTTTTTTCAAAAATTTATATGTATACAACAGCAAGAAAGTACTACTTTTTCGCAAAAACACTTATATTGTTTTAAAATCAATACATAAAAAAGAGCAATTTAGTCCACGTATATTGACAACCTTATTCATTGTTCCGTTTTTCTCCTTGTGATAAACTCTTAACAACATATTTATATCTAAAAAAATCCGAAGTAAAATCCGCCCTACTCTATACACAAGGAGGAATACATTGTATGAATTTTGAATTCACAGAAGAACAGCAAATGCTGCAAAAAGCTTTCCGAGATTTCGCAAAAGAATACGTAGCACCACACGCTTCAAAATGGGATGAAGAAGATCGTTGCCCTGTGGAGTTGTTTCCCAAACTGGGTCAGTTAGGAGTACTAGGTTGCTTTGTTCCGGAAGAATATGGCGGACTGGGTCTAGGCCACACAGAACGAATTATCGCCATGGAGGAATTGGCCAGATATTCTGCCGGACTGGTTATGTTTATATTCTCCCATCAGTTAGCTGTCGGAGCCATGTGCGACGGAGGCAGCGAAGAACAGAAGAAAAAGTATTTACCGGGTATGTGTGATGGCAGCAAGATTTGGGCCTTGGCCGTAACAGAACCGGGCGGTGGTACAGATTTAATGGGTCATACTACCATCGCTGAAAAAGATGGTGATGAATGGGTAATTAGTGGTAGGAAGTGCTTTATCACCAACAATGAAATTGCCGACTATGCCATAGTAACCGCTAAAACCGGTGTCAACGCCAAAGGAAGAAACGAGCTTTCCGCCTTTATTATTCCAAAAGACGCTCCGGGTTACAAAATCGGACGTGGAGAAAACAAAATGGGTGTAAAAGGATCCATTAGTGGCGACATGGTGCTCACCAATGTTCGTGTCCCTGACTCTGCCAAGCTGGGTAGAACCGGTGCAGCTGCCGGCATTGCCTTAAAGGAAATCGGGGAAATCGGGCGAGCCTCTGTTAGTGCCATCTGCGTTGGTCTTATGAAAGGTTGCCTGGAAGAAGCGGTAGAATTTTCCGAGGATCGAATCATCTACGGAAAAACGCTAAACCGATTGCAGGCTATTCAATTCCATATTGCTGAAATCAGAACTGCCTACGAAGCCGGCCGACTGCTGGTATATCGAGCCGCCTATCTAAAAGACAAAGGCGTTCCTACGGCGCCTTATAACGGTATGGCAAAACTTTTTTGTACTAATAATGCCGTTCAGTGTGCCCAGCATTGTATCGAGTTAATGGGCGGCTACGGTCTTGTAGATGAATATCCGGTGGGTCGCTATATGCGTGATGCCCTGGCTTCCATTAGTGCCGGCGGTACCAATGAAGTCCAAAAGATGGTGATTTACGGCGATACAGCCAAGGAATTTTCCGCCGGTTAAAATAATCCAGGGAAGCTACTCAAGTATATTGAAACAGACATATTTACATACCAAAGGAGTATATTTTGAATATCATTATTTGCGTAAAACCGGTTCCCGATCCGGAAAAATACAGTCGATTAAAGCTAGATAAGAAAACCAAACGACTCATTCGTGACGGCATCCCCTCTGTCATTAATCCTTCTGATAAAAATGCAATGGAAATGGCTCTGTCCCTGCGAGATGTTCACGGTGGTTCCGTCATTGTCCTCAGCATGTGCCCTTCCTTTAGTGCCATGCAAATCAAAGAGTGCCTTGCAATGGGCGCAGACAAAGGCTATATCCTCAGCGACGAAGCCTTTGGCGGAGCCGATACCTTCTCCACTTCCTACACTCTAATGGAAGGCATTAAAAAAACAAAGATTTCTGCAGACCTTATCCTAGGAGGCAATGTTTCTGAAGACGGTGCCACCTCTCAGGTTATTTCCCAGCTGGGAGAATGGATGCAGTTGCCGCACGTTAACGATGTGGAGCACATTGCCATTGACGACTCCAAGGCTATTGTAAAGAAAAAAATCCCCAACGGATACATCGATTACCAAGTAGAGTTGCCTGCTGTCTTTGGCGTTTCCAAAGGAGCCAATGAGCCACGGATGATTACCGGAAAAGGCATTCTCAGTTGTCGAAACAAAGAAGTAATTGTTTGGAGCAGCGAAGATATTAAGGCGGATGCTGCCTACCTTGGACTTGCCGGCTCTCCCACACAACCGGGAGAGTTAATGGAACCGGATAACCGAAGAGAATCTGTAAAAATACAAGGTACGCCGCAGGAAGTGGCAGATCAAATTATCGACGCCATTCGTAAATCCGGCTACCAGCTGTAGAGAAAGTAGGTGTATCTTATGGAAAATAAAAAAATACTCATTTATGGAGAATTAAAAAATAATGTAGTAGAATCCTCTGCAAAAGAGCTGATGACAAAGGCAAGAGAGCTGTTTCCGGCTCAAGACATGGAAATGGCTTTTGTTACCTGCGGAACTGATATTAAAGAAGCCGTTACAGAACTTTCCAAAATCAATGCCGACAAAGTATATTGGTTAGAATCAAACAAGCTAACCATGTTCCACATTGACTATTACAGCGCTGTTATAAAAGCTGCCATTGATCGCTTTCAGCCGGACATTGTACTGATTCCGGCTTCTGCTTACGGCGAAGAACTGGCGCCAACCCTATCACTACAGTGCAAAAGTGCCGGTGCTGCCCATTGTGTGGATTTAAAAGTAGACGATGAGGGTAATTTCATTGCCATGGTTCCTGCTTTTGGTGGGAAAGTCATTGGAGAAATTTTGATTCCTTCCACTAAACCACAGATTGCCAGTGTAAAACCGGGGATCTTTACGGCCAAGGAGCAACCGGCAAGAGAATGCCGGATTATAGAGCTGGAACAGGAAATCATTCATTCGGTATCTACTAAAATTATCCCTTTAGGCATCCACCAGCAAGAACAAAAAGGCATCCCTGTCGAAGCTGCTGACGTAGTTGTGTGCGGCGGCTTTGGTGTCGGCAGCCAGGAAAACTGGGACAAGCTGGAAACCTTAGCCGCTAAATTAAATGGCACCACAGGATGCACCCGTCCTGTCTTAGACGAAGGCTGGGTAACGGACGAAGGAAAGATGATTGGCACTTCCGGAAAAGGAATCCGCCCTAAAATTTGTCTTGGTTTTGGGATTTCAGGAGCTTCCCATCATCAATGCGGCATGAAGGATAGCGGTATGATCATCAACGTCAACCAATATGCCCATGCCCCATCCTTTGACGCCTCGGATTACTGCGTCGTTGCCGACAATATGGATATAGTAGAAGCTCTACTGGAAAAGTTATAGGGAGAACAAATAAGTCCTATTGACCATATAAAAGTTCCGTACTTTTCATAAAAGACAAAAGTACGGAACTTTTTTACACAATTATTTGATTTCCAGCTGCTGGTCTTTTTTACAAATCTGTGACAGTTTTCCATCTTCCAGTAAATACGCAGCCCCATAAACGGTAGTTTTCCCATCTTTAATAAGTATGTAAGTTCCATCTTCAATAGCATAAAATTTTCGTCCCATGGAGTCTTTATAGGTTACATCCTCAAAAAGACGCATACCGTCTACAATTTCGTTTTTCAGCACTTGGTAATGCGGCAGTACGGAAATATCTGTAGTTCCAAGACCCAGCAAAAATTTTACATAGTCAGGATTACTAGGTTCTCCCTGTTCTTCCGGCTGCGCATAAACTTCCTTTGCCTGATTCATGGAACCGGCACTAATTCCAATTAGAATTCCCTTAAAGTCCGCCAATTTTTCTTTTAGTCCGATTTCATGAAGAAATGCGTTAGCAGTAGGTACATGGCCTCCAGATAAAATTATCACATCGTAATTATCAAGAGAAGCGGCACAGTCCATATCTCGATGATCACAAATAGCAAGGGATTGACAAGAAAGGCCTGATGTTCTCACTCTGGCATAAGCCTCTTTTCCAAGGTTATCTGCCATCTGGTAATTATCCGGCTGAGAAACAACAAACAGGCACCGGGCATCTATCGGCCAAACTTTCCTTAAGTTTTCCACTAGTCCATTATCTTCATTTACACCCTGGTATGGTATCTTCATAAACTGCTTGTAGTTTCCGGCAAGCAAACTGGTCATAAAAATAATCATGCTTTTCTCCTTTTTGGTTCTTTCATTCTATTTTATACCATCTCTTTTCTATTTTGGAAATTGATTTTTTAAACCATTTTTTGTATTATTAAGGAATTATAAAAAGGGGATACGTTATTGTGTAAAATATGTAAGGAGAAGAGAATATGCTGACCCTGGATAAATTTGAAGAAGCGGCAAAGAAAGTCAAAGAAGTCACCTTAGGTACACCACTTGTGTATAGTGACTACCTGTCATCCCAAACCGAAAATCAGGTATATTTAAAGCCGGAAAACATGCAGCTTACCGGTGCCTATAAATTGCGTGGTGCCTACTATAAAATCAGCACCCTTTCTGAAGAAGAACGAGAACATGGTCTCATCACTGCTTCTGCCGGTAACCACGCCCAAGGCGTTGCCTATGCTGCCAAGGAATTCGGATGCAAAGCCGTTATTGTCATGCCTACCACTACCCCGCTGATTAAAGTAAACCGCACCAAGAGTTTAGGTGCCGAGGTAGTTCTCTATGGTGATGTCTATGATGAAGCCTCTGAATACGCCATGAAGCTGGCAGAAGAAAACAACTATACCTTTATTCATCCTTTCGATGATTTAACGGTGGCAACAGGACAAGGAACTATTGCCATGGAAATTTTCCAAGACCTGCCGCTAGTAGAATATATTTTAGTTCCCATCGGTGGTGGCGGTTTGGCTACCGGTGTATCGGTCTTAGCCAAGCTGTTAAATCCAAAAATCAAAGTGATCGGAGTAGAACCGGCCGGCGCCAACTGTGCTCAAGAATCCCTATCTCAGGGTCATGTAACCACCTTACCGGCAGTGCATACCATTGCCGATGGAACAGCCGTAAAAACTCCGGGAGAAAAGTTGTTCCCCTACTTAAAAGATAATCTGGATGACATCATCACCGTAGAAGACAACCAGCTAATTGCAGCCTTCCTAGACATGGTTGAAAATCACAAGATGATTGTGGAAAATTCAGGCTTGCTGACAGTAGCTGCCCTTCAACAACTGGATATAACCGGCAAGCGAATTGCCTGTATCCTCAGCGGCGGCAACATGGACGTCATCACCATGTCTTCCGTTGTGCAGCAGGGATTGATTCTGCGAGATCGTATCTTTACCATTTCCGTACTATTACCGGATAAACCGGGAGAACTATCTCGTGTTTCCGGTCTGCTGGCAGAAATGCACGGCAACGTTATTCGCTTGCAGCATAACCAGTTTATTACCACCAACCGATCCGATGCCGTAGAACTACGTATCACCTTAGAGGCCTATGGCACTCAACACAAGCAGGAAATCATTGAACGATTGAAAACCGAAGGCTACCAGCCAAAGGAAGTCCAGGCCGCCTTATAAAACCACGGGAACCCTCAATCGAAAGCCAGTGCACAAGCCGGTATTGGAGCTGGTTCAAAACTGAATCACAACTCAGTACATACAAATTGTATTAGAAATTATAAAATCCGTACTTTTCTCGAAACGATAAAAGTACGGATTTTTTCACATTTTTGCTGAAAAAGCAAAAAGCGCGGAAATTAAACTATCGACTTATTTTACCAACTTTTCTGCTGCTGCAACAATGGCCTCCGCATTCATGCCATACTTTTTCATCAACTCTGCCGGCGATCCGGATTCACCAAAGGTATCCATCTGTCCTACCATTGCCATCTTCACCGGATTGTTGCGAGCTGTTACAGAGGCAACCGCCTCTCCCAGTCCACCGATAATAGAATGTTCTTCGCAAGTAACCAAGGCTCCTGTTTCGGCCGCTACCTGAAGAATCATGTCTTCATCTAATGGCTTGATAGTATGAATATCTACAATTCCTGCATCAATTCCTCGGTCAGCTAAAATCTTAGCAGCTTCCATAGCTTCGTTGACCATAATGCCGGTGGCAATCAACGTCACATCTTTACCGGAGCGCAGGTAATTTCCTTTTCCAATGGTCAAAGCGTCGGATTCCTTGTATGTTACCGGAACAGCTGCACGACCAAAACGCAAATAACAAGGACCATCCATGGCCACAGCCTGTTCCAGCAGTTTTGCTGCGCTGACAGCATCGGAAGGATTGATAACCGTCATTCCCGGAATGGTTCTCATTAGAGCCAAATCTTCAAAGGTCTGATGACTGGCACCATCAGGCCCAACAGTGATTCCGGCATGGGTCGCACAAATCTTTACATTCAAATGGGGATATCCAATGGAATTGCGAATGATTTCAAAGGCTCTTCCACTGGCAAACATGGCAAATGTGCTGGCACACACGACTTTACCGCCGGCAGCCAGTCCGGCTGCTGTACCATAGAGATCTTGTTCGGAAATACCCATGTTAAAGAAACGATCCGGGTACTCTTTTTGAAACATCGCTGTTTTGGTAGAACCGGACAAATCGGCATCCAATACAACCAGATTTTCATTGGTGGCACCTAGTTTTACCAATGTTTCGCCATAGGCCTGTCTTGTCGCAATTTTATCTGCCATTATAGGTCACCTCCCAGTTCTTTCATTGCCTGTTGAAACTCTTCTTGGTTGGTGGCTTTGCCATGCCACCCTGCCTGGTTTTCCATAAAGGAAACACCTTTTCCTTTTATCGTTTTGGCAATGATAATGGTCGGCTTGCCTTTGCATTTTTTTGCTTCTTCCAGCGCATCGACAATGGCTTTCATGTCATGACCATCAATCTTCAGCACATTCCAGCCAAAGCCTTTAAACTTTTCGTCCACCGGTGTCACAGTCATAACATTTTCATTTTTACCATCGATTTGCAACCCATTCCAATCAAGGAAAGCAGTTATATTATCCAGTTTATAATGAGCGGCTGACATGGCAGCTTCCCAAACCATACCTTCTTGGATTTCGCCATCTCCCATTACCGTGTATATCCGTGAGCTTCTTCCGTCCAGTCTGGCAGCCAGCGCCATACCTACACATACAGAAAGCCCCTGCCCCAAGGATCCGGTAGACATATCTACTCCGGGAACTTTGTTCATATTGGGATGTCCCTGAAAATGGCTTCCCACCTGACGCAAAGTCATTACGTCTTCCTTGGGGAAAAATCCTCTTTCTGCCAGCACAGCATACAAAGCCGGTGCTGCATGTCCTTTGGAAAGAACAAACCGGTCTCTGTCTTTGTCATGGGGATTCTTTGGATCCACCTTCATTTCGTGAAAATACAAAACTGTAATGATATCCATTACCGATAGAGAGCCGCCCGGGTGACCGGAACCGGCTTGGTGGATGGCTTTGATAGCGGTAATCCGTCCGTTATTGGCAGCCTGTTCCAACTGTTTTATGTCCATACAAACATCCTCCATAATTTATCTTCCAATAATACTTTTTATTGCGTCGGCCAGCGCCCGGGCTATATCGCCGGCCACCATAGCGTTTTCACCAAATTTTTCTGCTGCCAAATCCCCGGCCATACCATGGATATAGACACCGGCAATGGCAGCGTCTATATAGGGCAATCCTTGGCCGACCAAAGAGGCAATAAGACCTGTTAACACATCGCCACTACCTCCCGTTGCCATACCGGGATTTCCCGTCTCCCTATTGCAAACAAGATTTCCCTCCGGATCACAAACAATGGTCTCATGGCCTTTTAACACCACCGTGGCATGATAGGTTTCTGCCAAATGCCGTGCAGCCTTTGCAGCTGCCTGCTCTCCTGCCGGAATAAACGGAATACCCAGTAGCCGTGCTGCTTCACCTCGATGAGGGGTCATAATCAAATTTCCGGAAAAATCTTTTACAAGAGGCTGCAATTCCATTCGGGTAATATTATTAATGCCGTCTGCATCAAACACCATGGTTCCGGTATACGTTTCCAAAAGATAGGCCAGTATTTCTCGATCTTCCTTATGGAACCCCAGCCCCGGTCCCACAGCCAAACTATCACAATCCAAGATGGATTCATCCGGTTTTCTACTGCGACAAGTTGCCTCCGGAACAGCTATTTGCAACACATCACGAATCCCATCCGGAACATAGTACTGCATCAACCCGCAACCGGCCCGTAATGCTGCCAAACCGCACAATACAGCAGCTCCGGCCATTCCCACAGAACCGGCAACAGCCCCTATTATACCGCATTTATTCTTGTAGGTATCTTTCGTCCGCTTTACCATAATCATTATATCGTCTATATAACTTTTTGTAATGGTTTCCATGACTTATCCAATCTGCAACAGCGCTGTTGCAAGCAAGAAATAGGTGGTAACAGAAACCGTATCCGTCAAGGATGAAATCATAGGTGATGCCATCAATGCCGGGTCTACGCCAATCTTTTTAGCCAGCATGGGAAGCATGGAGCCGATACACTTTGCTGCCACTACCACGGCAATCGTAGATAAACACACAGTCAATGCAATCATAAAGCATCGTGGATCGCTATGTTGCTCTATCATAACCCGTACAAAGTTTACGGCACTGAGGACTACTCCTAAAATGACACTGACACGCAGCTCTTTCCAAAGAACACGCCAACCATCTTTTAAATCAATATCACCCACCGCCATGCTACGAATAATCAACGTTGCCGACTGCGATCCGGAATTACCGCCGGTACCCATCAGCATCGGCATATACACAGAAAGGCTGATAACTTCTTTTAGTGTTACTTCAAAACCGGAAATAATGGCACCGGTAATAATATACATCAGCATCAAGGCAAGAAGCCAAGGAAGACGGTTTCGCACGTGTTTTAACACACCAATATCCAAGTAGGATGTGGTGGAGTCATCAACGATACCGGCCATTCTCTCAAAGTCTTCTGTGGTTTCTTCTTCAATAACGTCTAAAATATCGTCCATGGTGATAATTCCCACTAGACGATCTTCACTGTCTACAACCGGAATTGCTAAATAACCGTATTTCTTAAAAGTCTCATAGGCTTCTTCTTGGTCTTCCAACACATTGATGGAAACAATATCCTGCATCATCAACTCCGATAACGGCGTGTTGGCATCACTGATAACCAGCTTGCGCAATGACACAATGCCCTTTAAATGACGGCTCTCATCCTTGACATAACAAGTGTAGACCGTCTCGGAGTCCATCCCCACTCTCTTAATATGGCGCAAGGCATCCTTTACCGTCATATTAGCCTTGAGACTAATATAGTCAGGAGTCATCAACGTACCGGCACAGTTATCCGGATAGTTTAGGAACGTGTTAATCTGTTTCCGCTCG
The DNA here is from genome assembly GCA_963542695.1 of uncultured Eubacteriales bacterium. Classification (GTDB taxonomy): domain Bacteria; phylum Bacillota; class Clostridia; order Peptostreptococcales; family Anaerovoracaceae; genus RUG100. The sequence goes on along the minus strand of CAUTYX010000009.1, from coordinate 44,176 downwards.
TGACGAGGCGTTTTTTCTAAAATTTTATCTACCAGGTTGGCAGGTAATTCCTCCAAAACGTCAATCTTATCATCAAAGTCCAGCTCTTGAATGATATAGGAAATTTCCCGGTCGGTAATGCCGCGAATAATGGCCAGCTGGTCTTCCGTAGGTAAATAAGCAAAGACATCTGCCGATACATCTTTGGGAAGCATTCGAAACAGAATAATGGCAGCGTCTAAACTGACTTCATCCATTACTTCTTCAATAACTTCAGCTACATCGGCGTCTTTCCATTTAAGAAGTTCATCACGAACGACGATGTACTCTTTGTTTTCCATTCGTTTCAAAGCCCGTTCCACAAGCTCTTGAAATTCCATTTTTTCGTCCATGATTCCCTCCTCTCCTCGTAACTTATTTATTATACTCCATATCCTCTTTTATTTTCAAGATTGGAATTCCTTCATTATGGTATCTGCAAATTCGGCAGCATTGTCTTTAATCCCCTTGATATCCATAACCGTTCCCGGATTATTGGCCGTTTCCATTAAGGCAAACCGTGATGGCAAAATAAAGGATTTGTTCATGTTCAGCCCACTGATCAGCTGCTGTGCAACAATATCACTGCCGCTATACCCTGACACAATTACCGCAAAAACACGTTTGTCGTAAAAGGGTCTGACTCTAAAAATTGCCGTCAATCGGTTTACAAAAGCCGATAAATTGGCACTGATGGCATCATTGTAGTTGGGACAAACCATTACCAAACCATCGCACTTTCCAATAGCCGGGTACACCTCCTGTGTCATTACACCGCCGTAAAAACAATTTTGTTTTTCGCCTAAGTGCAGACATGTTTCATAAGAACAGCCACGACAATCCCAAATTTGCCCGTCACGCAATGAAATTTCCTTCACATCACAATCCAGCCCTTCCCGAACCAAATGCCAAAGACCTAAGGTGTTGGATGTCATGGCATTGCCGGCATGGAGGGCAAGAAGTCGTGGTTTGCGGTCACGGATAACCGGTGGTTTATAGCTAAGGACTCGCTCCACTAAAGCCCGCACAGAATATCTATAGGCTCCTAAGTTGTCGAGACCGTGAATCTTAGCAATGACGGTAAAATTCAACAAGCTGCCGGTGCCTTCCACTAAAGGTCTTCCGGGGAACGTACAGCCGGAACGATTGGCAGAAAACACCAAATCCCTTGCTACCGATTTGGTAAACAGCTCACTGTTTCCATTTAATACCATACCGGCCACAGAACCATCAAAGAGATTTTTGTGGGCACGGATATAGCGAATCATTCGATACATTTCCAGATTGATACCGGAATTTCCAAGAGCCACTGCAAAGAGAATCCGCCGCTCCCGCAAATCCTGCATAGCCATTTGATCTACGGTCTCCAAAATCTCTATTTCAAGACCTGACAAACCATGGCGAATAACTCCTTCTAATCGTCCGGAACGATCGTTGCCGTCGTATTCAGGAATAATCAGAGTGATTTTATCCATTTTCTACAGCAACTCCTCCAAATTGGCCAGGGCACGGGCAATCCGGTCAAAAAGTCGGTCATCTAACGGCAAATCTTCTACTTCAAGGCCATCTTCTCTTCGGCGGCAATGCATACCGAGAAAAGCACCGGTTTGGTCTTTTCCAAAATAGGCAGAGCTATAATGCCAATCCCCTCGCATATCCGAGAGAATCGACAACACACCGGAAGAAAAAGCCGGTGCAATATAGGGCTTAAAACCCATCTCCCGAATAGCAAGATTCGCTTTCACGGTCATTTCGGTCAGTTTCAAAGACCGCTGCTGATCATATAGATAAATATTATCGCAGATAACAAGATCCTCCCCATGAGGTCCAAAAGCACGACCATAGGACAAATAATCCTGCAGTTCCTCGTGTTGTCTTGCAAAGTATGCAGCCCGGGCACTCATTACCCCCAGGCCATACCCCTTGATACGGGTTCGATGGACACCTTGCAGCAACACTTGTTTGCAAAGAGGATCCACCGGATCAGATACTACGAAGAAATCGCCTCCAAAATTTTCCTCTGCAGCACGCTTTCCAAAGGACCGGATTAACTCCAGATTCCCTTTTAGCTGCATCATCCGCATATCCCCTTTGGTCGCCTCCACCGGAGGTACACCCTTGGTCGCACAGAAAATAAAGGCATCACATTTGAAAAGATCTTCTGGCGAAACGATTTCTACAAAAGGCAGGCAATCGTGATCGTCAGGCAGGCTAATCTGATTTAACTCTGCTTCATAACGCCGGCACATATCTTCATTTAAATCGCAAATACCGATTTTCTCCACGACATCACTTCCCAGCAGCTTCATGCCAAGAGCAAGGGTGCCCCCTACGTCTCCCATGGCTAAAATATGCACTCTCTGGCGCCGTTTTAACGGTTCATGGTAACCTTTGATAATAAAGAAATCACGACCTTCTTGGAGGATTGCTTGATCCCGAAACAGTTCCTTTAATCTTCTCATTTTAAGTAATCCTTCATCCTTTCCAATCGTTCAATATCGTCTTCTACATAGCGACTGGCTGCTATGGTGTAGTCAAAATCAAGGCACGTTCCCACATCTGTCAGTACCGGCCATAATATTGTCTCCGAGAGGCGCTGCAGTGTCAGCTTTCTGCCAAATTCCTTCTGGTACTCCTCTTCTAGCGTCCGTAGAATATCCCGGGCATTCTCCAGGCAAACTTTGGAAAACTCATAGAGAGATTCCCGCGGCACATCTTCTAAAAAGTGAGGTGACACGTACGGCATAATCAAGTTAATAGAGGTAAACGGATCATCGGGATCTCCGGTATGACGCTCTACCCCATCTCCTCCAATGAACGGATACATATGGGACTCAACAAACCAGCATTTCAAGTTAGGAACAAAATATGCGCTGTCCACATCACTGCCATTTAGCTTCATCATATCTTTTCCCGAACCGGATAAAAGTCCTACAATAACCTTATCTATCTGGATTTCCGCCTCTTGCAGCGTAGGATACAGACTCTGCAAACGGTACCCTTTGTGGAGAATGTCATCTACTAAAATCGCTTTTCGATCAAAGGATTTAATAACCCGAACCTGATCTTCAATAGAAGCATAAAATGGATACTCTTTGATCTTAAAGCTTTGCAAATTCGGTGCAAAGAATTTCTGGGTATGGAGCACTTTTGTTACGGTATTTGGAACGGCTTTTCCCGTCAAAATATGACCAAAAGGCACGCAAATATATGGACCCAGCTTCCGTTTCTTCGTCGGTTTAACCGGTACTTGATTTTCTCTGGTAATTTTCTTAATCAGCTTTTGGTGCATAATGGCCGAGTCAAAGGACAGCACCAGAGTCCTGGGGAACATGCGGGTCAATGATTCCTGCATTCTGATGTGAGCCTGATACAGCGCTTGATCCAGCGCCTTGCTTTGAGTAAAAGGCTCCTTTAGCACCGTATCCATATCGGTAAACAATGTCACCGGATTTCGCATATCTACAGCGTAGCAGCCGGTTGGGTTCCCCTTAATGACAATTTCCTTGAACCCTTGCCTTCGCAAAACATCCAGACACTCCTTGTTAACCTCTTCTTGATCCGGATGGTACACCGCATAGGTAAAGTCTTCCTTCAACGCCTCTGACAACGTCTCTGTTAAAATCAACTGGTATGGATCATCGGCATCCCAAGAAGGATCCACCTTCATAGATTTAATAACTAAAATCATACCGACAGCATAACCACGGATGTGCTGCATAATCCGAAGATCTTGGAATTCTTCGTAGAGATGGCCAAGGTCAAGACGGCGAACAGAAGCTTCGGCTAATACAAAATCATCCCGGGTTACATCAGTAATACTAATGGTTTCCATAATGCCGTCTGTCTGCGACACCCAAAAGTTCATATCTTCCATGCGAACAGTATATTTGTATTGCGGGGAACGCATGTATAGAGAATGGTCGTAAATAAAGTTCTGTACCACCGGGTCAATAAGAGAACTGATATCTCTATTATTATCAATATTGTCACGGATTCTTGTGGAGCTAATGTCCTCCAGCTGTACCGGCAACGTCAACTCTACAATGTGTCCATTGATGCGCTTTTTATTTTCCACATAGGAATCTTCTGTGGCCGTATGATGTTCTTCTGTAATGCGCTGGAAGATAATGTGGTTCAAGCTATGAATGGTATTTTCTCCCGGCTGCTTTTTATAGGAGCTGGCGTTTGCCACCACATCGCTTCCAACTACAATGTAGACATCATGGCCGGCCATCATGGTCTTTAATTTGCACAAATCCCTTTCGTTGGCGATGTTAATAGGATCATCATCAGGAAGCAAAAATACTTCCGGTTCATCGGCACAGGACATGGTTAAAATTTTCTTTCTAAATTCTCTCGGCTGGGTGTTTTTGGACCATGAAAATTCATCTAATGCCAAATATACTTGGAATCCCATACTGAGAATGGTTTTTACAATACCTTTGTGGCCTAAGGAAAACGGATCAAAAGTCCCCGGGAAGAAGGCAATTCTCTTCCTGTGGTGCAGCTTTGGATCTTTCAAATAGAATTGGTAATCGGAAATAAACCGGTAAATATGGTTTAATGCCGCTGCATTGTTGTAAAACCGTAATTCAATATCAGCATCCGGAGGAATCAATGTCAGCATCTTCTTGTTCATAATCCGGAATATATCAAATTTTTCTTCCAAGGTAAGCTGGGAAGAGCCGAATATATTTTCTCCAATAATCATAAAGGCTTCCTGGCTTACCGGTTCGTGATAATTAGCCATGCCCTTCATTAACATGCCGATAATTCGGGTTCTATGGCGCCGATAGCGCTTTTGTGCCTCTTCTGAATCGTTGTATTCCATATAGTAATTTAGGAGTACCGACAAGGTGTCAAGCGTAACCCCTACAACTCTATCATTATTGCTCTTCAGCAGATGCCCCAGCTCATACATAACTTCGTTAAAGCTTTCCAAAGACAGCCGGGCAATGATAATCCCTAAATAATCAGGAATATATTTGGAGAATTGATATTCCCCTATTTCCAGTCCCTTTGTCAGCTCAATGGCAATTTCACTGCGCTGGTCATCGTTGAGCATATCAAAGATACGGGTCAACGCCTGTCCGGCCTGGTGACGCACTGTAACACGCTCACTAACCTTCAGCAAGTTAGCTAGGTGAGTAGCAATATAGAAAGCTTCTTTCATCTTTCCGTGTTCCAGTTCATCCATCATCAACTCGATGTTTACCGATTTAATATTCCATGGCGTATCCACCTTTAGATTTTCGCGGAAAATAGAAGTGGTGGCTTTTCCCAAGTCCTCATAAGCCTTTCGGCATTTAGAAGACATTTCTCCCCAAAAGCTAAGAGCAGCAGCACTGATTGCCTTTAGATATACCACGCTTGCCCGTTCATCGCCATAGACATCAGTCTCAAGGATTTCCTGCATGTATTCTACAGCCTTGGCAGACAAGAGAGAATAACTAATCTGTGTGGTCAAATCCTTAATAACACGAAGAGATGCTACTTTGATTTCCGGCGAATCCATATCCATCATCTTCCGGCAAAATCTGGCAATGTTTTCTACATCGGCTCTGGAGCAAAGTTCAAAAGGAACCTCCAGCATGGTATCCAGCACAATAAATACCGAATCTTCTGATCTGAGCCGCTGGCGCATGACATCCAAAAATCCGCTCAGATACTTTTCCCTTTTTTCTAAGTCCTCCACATTATCCAGTAACGCTTTTAGCGTAATTTTCAAAGTATACCCCATCCAACGTTTTTGTTGGTCGGTCATCTTTGGATCTGTGTGGATGACGATTCGCAAATGTTCATTCCACATGCGGATACTGCCTTCTAGGGACATTTTTTCCGCAACGCCTTCCGGCAGCTCCTTTCGGTATTCCTTATCGTAAGAAGCCAACACAAGACCAATTAAGGTGGCCGCTTTTCTCCGAATATCCCCTTCTCTATGCACCAGCAATTCCCTTGCAAATTCAATGGTCATCACCTTCTGTACACGGGTCATGTACGTAAAGTACTCCTGCAAGGTACTAAGATAAGCCCGAATGTTTTTCCAGGCCTTTTCACTACGAGCGTTTTCCAGCAAACTGGCCAAATCGGCATCGTTTCCAAAGTGGTTCATTACCAGCACGTTATGCTCAATAGCCAGATACTTTAGCCGTTGAACAGTTTCTGCCGGCGATAGCATCACATCGTCAATATGCTTCACCGGATGTACCGTATAATCATGTAAGTCAGTGGAAATCCCCAGGCTCTTCATATAATCTTCAAAGTCATGGAGCTTGGCATATACTCGTTGGTATCGTGCCATTTTTTTATCATCCACGTTATCCAGCTTGCTGAGAATTACCTCAAAGGAATCATCTAGAGTATGGATGTGGATAATTTCCCGACCATCTTCTGCATGAGAGCTTTTTACACGAAAATCTGCATAAATCAGCAGTAAATTTTCCACCGAAAGATTTTCCAGTTCCAAATCCCAGGTGGAATGGTTACTGGCAATATGCGCTGTCATTGGCATATCAAGGTATTTTAGACACAAATCTGTATAGTAGTAGTGAAGGTAGGGAACTCGCCGCGCCTCTGATTTTTTACACCCATATTTTCCAATGTCGTGGAGAGCAGCCGAGGTAGATACCAAGGCCAGATCTACCGGTACTCCCTTTTTCGCCAGCTGTCTTGCCACAAACATAGCAACGTTATGCACACCGGCCACATGGCCTAAGGTGTTAAAGCCGGTTAGTTCCACGCCCAGGAACATAAACTCGTAGATATAGTGGTCTCTATCGAGTCTACAGTAATGGCGATATTCTTCCAAGGCCGGATGATTTTCTTCTGAAAGCTCGGATTCCCGTGGCAGCTCAAAATCAAAGACAGGGTCGTCAGGACGACCGTCTCTGTTGACAATCAGCATGGTTCTCATAAACTCATAGATAAAAAGAAGTCCCGGATCATAGCGACTATCCAGTGGTGAAATTTCTGCGTCGGGAAAAAGAAATCCCAATACATAATCATAACAGTATTGACGCCATCCTACTGCCGGTTCGGGGCAAAGCAGATCAAGGCCGCTTTTCATTTCGTCTATTACGCCCTTCCAGGTAATGGTATCTTGCCTGGCAATACGAGCAGCATGTCCTGCGATGTCGATATCGCGCAAAAAAGATTCCATGTGGTTTTTTTGCACTTTCATCCGTTTTAAAAAATATCTATTGGTCATTCTGGCTTCCAACGCTTCTTGCAAGTCCAGACTATTGATTACTCCCATATGGCAAACCTCCGAAATAATACTCATTATACCATAGCCACCGGGTAAATCCCACGTGCCTGGCTGTCAAAAACCAATCCTATTCGAATTTTCTTATATTTTAATTCTTCTTTTGAATGTATACAAAATTGCTTAAGTAAACTGGAATAGGCAAGTAGATTGAAAAATGAAAAAAAGAGTGCTATATTCATTACAGACGCGGAGACCAATTTCGTTGATGCGTACAACCATAAACTACTATTTCATTTTTTTTGGCAAAGGAGAACATAAAAAATGTCAGATTACATTGAAAGAGTCATTAAAGAATGCGAGGAAAAAAACCCCGGTGAAGTGGAATTTCATCAGACAGTGGAAGAAGTTTTACGGTCTCTAGAACCGGTTATCGAAAGACATCCGGAATATGAAAAAGCCGCTCTGTTGGAAAGACTTACTGAGCCTGAAAGAGGGATTACATTCCGCGTTGTTTGGACTGACGACGAAGGTAAGGTACGTGTTAACAAAGGATACCGTTACCAGTTTAACAGCGCTATTGGACCTTACAAAGGCGGTATTCGTTTTGCAAAGAACGTTTATCCGGGCATCATCAAATTCTTGGGATTCGAACAGATTTTCAAGAACAGCTTGACCGGCCTTCCCATTGGCGGCGGCAAAGGTGGTGCAGACTTTGATGCAAATGGAAAAAGTGATGGCGAAATCATGCGTTTCTGCCAGGCTTACATGACAGAACTGTACCGTCACATCGGGCCGGAAACAGACGTTCCTGCCGGCGACCTGGGCGTTAGTGCTAAGGAAATCGGATACCTATATGGCCAGTACAAGAGAATCGTAAATCGTTTTGAAGGCGTGCTGACCGGTAAAGGATTGACTTTCGGTGGTCTTAACGGAAGAACAGAAGCCACCGGATACGGAATCGTATACTTTGCACAGGCTATGCTGGAAGCCAACGGCGAAAAACTGAAAGGCAAGAATGTTGCTATCTCCGGATTCGGAAATGTTACCTGGGGAACAGCAAGAAAGCTCAACGAATTAGGAGCTAAGGTTGTCACCATCTCCGGACCGGACGGATACATCTACGATCCCGATGGCGTTTCCGGTGAAAAGATAGAATACCTGAGAGAGTTGCGTGCCAGCGGAAAGAACATCTGCTCCCCTTACGCAGAAAAATTCCCGAAAGCCAAATTCTTCAGAGGAAAGAAACCTTGGGAAGTAGAAGCTGATTTGTACATCCCATGTGCTACACAGAACGAAATCCAGGTAGAAGATGCAGAAGGATTCGTTAAGAGAGGCGTTAAGTTTGTTTGTGAAGGTTCCAACATGTCCTCCACCAACGAAGCTCTCAAAACCATGCAGGATGGCGGCATCATCGTTGGCCCGTCCAAGGCAGCTAATGCCGGCGGCGTAGCTTGTTCCTGTATCGAAATGGGACAGAACGGCAGCAAGGCTGTTTACTCTGCAGACCAAGTACACGCACAGTTGAAAGACATCATGCTGGGTATCCACCAGGCTTGTAAAGAAGCTTCTGAAGAATACTATGGCACATATGATCTGGTTAAAGGAGCCAACATTGCCGGCTTCCTGAAAATTGCAGAAGCTATGATGGCACAGGGCTTGGTATAGACAACCCTAACCGAAATACATTTTCTAAACCTTACAAAACAAAATATCCCTCGCCTAAGAAGGTATTAACCTTGCATTAGGCGGGGGATTTTTACAGATTACATCTTGCTTTTATCGAACACGGATGGTAATCGTCTTTTTCACTGACTTGTGAGTGGCTGTAGGCAACGCCACTACATACACTTTTGCTCGTCCTTTCCGCAGGCCTTTAACCCTCCCTTTGGAAGTAACCTTTAGGATACGACTGTTGGAAGAACGATAGATGACTCTCCCCTTTCCCCTCGGATGTCGTATTTTCAAAGAGACAGTCCTGCCACGTCGAATGGATTTTCTCCTTGCTCCGGTCAGTCGTTGTGACTTGTGACCGGCCCTCTTGGTAAATGCTTTTGCAAGAGCATTGCCGGATGTAACCGTCGCTTTATAATCCTGCATTAAAATCGGCGATTTGGCAATATCATGCCATTTTCCGTTAAAGTAATAATAGCTTTCTCCTTTGGCAATTTTGCCGAGATTGATTCGGCCGGCTCCGCTGAAGGTATCAGAAACTTTTATTTCTACCGGGAAAAAGTACCGACTCCTTCCTTTGGATGTCACAACGACACTAAATTTTTCTCCTTTAGGAATGCCAACTGTTTTCCCGAGAGGAATGCGGTGGTACCCTGCTCCGGAAATATTTTTTGTTGCAGAATACACAGTAGTACCCGAAGACGGCCTGGTGGCAGTGGTTCTTCCAACATAGATTTTAATGGTTACTTTCTGGGAACCTTCTCCGGTCCATGTTCCTACGTGACTCACCAACGCATCTTTTCTCGCTGTAAAGGTATTTGCCACCGAAACCGGTATCGATGAAGAAAGCATCGAATCGCCTACTCCTACACCATCGTATTGGTAAGTTTCATAGGAACCACTATTGATATTGGCTGCCTTGTCTCCAATAAAGCTGCAAAAGCCTGCCATCGAAGGTGAGTAATAAGATACATAAAAGTACCCATTTTGGTGCGCCCTGGTTCCCCAGCTGTTTTTTACAATCCATGCGCCGGATCCGGATGGACTATTGGGTCCGAATTTACCGGCAGGCACAGTATCATCCCAACCTACAACTGTAATTCCATGATTAGCTGTCCCAGCTATCGTATGGTAATAATTTCTATAGGCCGTATAATTATCTACATACAGTTGTGCTGTACAGGCTCCATTCTTTAGAATACTCTGTTTAATTTGCTTCATTGCTGTTGTATCTAAGGTCTGACCATTGATTTTATGTGGATCCGGCAGCATAACCATATCGGTAATGCCATAGGATCGCTTGGTTTGTATAGCTGAAGACAAGTTTGCTTTGGGGGAAATATTCTGTTGCCCTATTGCGCCATAGCCTCTTGATAAGGTGGCCGCCGCCTGTAAATAATTTCCTCCACAAGCATGCCAGGCCAAATTGCCGCTTTTAAAAGAATCCCCTTCTCCATACCAGCTTTTTCCGCTGTTGTTTGCCCCATGGTAGGTAAAATACGCCAATTGATGCTCCCACAAATCCAAGCTTTTTCCTGCACGACCTTTTGTAATTATGTTGGACTCTAAGGCTGCCATAGTCGCATAGGCCCAGCAAATTTCTGTGGTACCTTGGTTTTTCACCGAAGTATTTCGGCTATATCTCCCATCGTACTGTGGGGGAATACTGCCGGAAGAAATTTTAAATCCCGATTGTCTATCCGGTCTTTTATCCAGCTGCAAAACAGAAGGATTATCGTATTTGTAATAGGATATACCGTCTTTTTCCTCCATGTGTCCATAGGGTTTCAATTCTTTGGACATAGAAATACCGGCAGCATTAGCTGTCGGTATGTTTCCAAAGAAAAGCCCACATGCCAGCACCATGGTTCCCATGGCAAAAAGTAGCTTTTTCATATTCATTTCCTCTCTTACTCTTATGTCAAATTCTATAACAGCCTCGGAAATTATAACACAAAAACTTACATGAAAAAACAAAAAAATTATGAAGAAAAAACCATAAAAAGTTCTTTACATTTCCACAAACTCACCGGTGGTGAACAGGTACAAATACGCCTCGATCACCTTTCTGCCTGTGGATTCTTCCAAGGCTTTCTTGTAGATATCCATTTGAACTCTATATGTTTCTCTGATATTTTCCGTATTGCGATTGGTTTTATAGTCCAGCAGCACCAAACCTTTTTCATCTTCAAACCAACAGTCAATGATACCTTGTACCAATATATCGCGTCCTTGGTATGGCATCATCATGTTAAAGGGCGTTTCTTTGCGAACTCTTGCCATAGCTGCACGCTTTCCAATATCTGTTGCAAAGAATTTCTGTATTTGCTGTATATTGATTTGCGAGGCTTCCCCGGACAGAAAGATTTGCTCTTGTACCAGCTGCTCTATTCTCTCTTTTATATATGCCAAACCTTCCTTTTTAGCCATGGCAAAGTCAATCTGTTCCATGGCGGTATGCATCAACGTACCTCGCTGCATAGCCGTAAAATCTTCCGGTTGCGACAGGAAAGATGGAACCACCAGGGAAGGAAGCGGCTCGCCACCCATTTGATTCAACCGACTAACAGAATATTTAGACCGGGTCTCCATTTGGCCGGCGTGGGGGTAGGTAAAGGTTAGTTTTTTATCTAAGGCTTCGTATAGCTGACGATTCTCTTCTTTAGAAATCCATTGTTGCCACCGGGGACTCTCTTCAAAAATAGATTGGGTAATTTCTTTCTGCTTCTCCTCGTGAAGAATCATATCCTCTGCCAACGTTCTTCTGTTTTCATGGGTAATGGTAATTCCCATTTCTTTTGCCTGTGCATAGATAATATCCAAGTAACAACCTTGGCTAGCCGTACCGGTTTCACAGCGATAAATCTTATTTTCCATCGCTGTACCGACTCCCATCATAATGAGTACATCTTTGGCTCTAGTCAGTGCCACATACAAAATCCGCTTTTCTTCCTCCATAAATTCGGCTTTGGCTTTCCTTGCAATGGCCTTTTGCATCAACGTTGACCGGTGCCAATGTTGCTGTATATCTACTTTGGATGTGCCGATCCCTAAATCTTTATGAATAGAAAACTGGCTATCGTCATTGGCAAACCGAAATTGACGACCCAAACCTGCCACCAACACCACGGGAAATTCCAGTCCCTTACTCTTATGAATGGTCATAATGCGCACCGCATCTTTTTGGTCATCCATTTCACTGGCCTGGGCATCCTCTGCATCTGACATCTGGGCTGCATACTGTAAAAAACCATACAGATTACCTCCGTTGTTTTCACAAAAGGCCGATGCTCTATCCACCAAACTCCGCAAATTTACTTGTCGCTGAATACCATCAGCCAAGGCACCCATAAAGGCATAGTATCCGGTTTCCTGCATTAATCGCCAAATAAAGATATCTAGCGGCAATGCTCTGCTGGCTTTCCTCCATTTTTCTAAGGTTTCCATAAAATCTAAACATTTTTCCTTTAACTCTTCATTGGGACCGGACTCACAGTAATCTGCCAAGGCATCACCATAAGCATCCTCTCTATGGAATAAGCGTATTTGAATCAAATCATCTGTTGTAAAAGTAAATGCACAAGAACGCAGAACCGAAAGCAAGCTGAGATCTTTTCGGCTATTGTCAATGATATACAGAAAATCAAGGAATTGGGCAATTTCTCCCGTGGAAAAATATCCACCGTTGGCATCGGTAACCGTATCAATACCTACCTCTTGCAACGCCATTTGGAAGATGTGTGCCGTAGATTTTACAGAGCGCATTAAAATAACGATATCTTTTTTTTCAATAGGCCGAAGGACATCTTCCTTGCTGTCATAAAAAGTTTTCCCCAGCAGGCTTTGAATTTTCTTTTTTGCCACCACTGCCTCCAACTCTGCAGTGGACAGATCTTCCAGTTCTTCTAAAACAGATTCTGTTTTCGGGGCTTCTTCCTGGGTTTCTTCCTCTTGTATCAGATCCGCATCTACCGTAATCAACTCCACCGGATAGCTGGTTCCTTTTGTTTCCGTTTGTCCGGCCACCAGTGCTGCCTTATCATCATATCCTTCCATAATCGGCCGGAAGATTCCATTGACGGCATCAATAATCCAAGGTTTACTACGGAAGTTGGTGGAAAGGTCGATTCGTTTTCCTTCTTGCCCGGTCTCCCTGCCTTCCTGTTTTTCATTGTTTCCATATTTTTGATAGACATCCCAAAAAATATCCGGCTCTGCCAGTCGAAAACGATAGATACATTGCTTGATATCGCCCACCATAAACACATTGTCTTTGCGACATATCCTATGAATAATTTCTTCCTGCAAATAGTTACTATCTTGATATTCATCAATAAAAATATAGTGAAATTTCTCCCGGTATTCGGCTGCCGCCGTTTCGTCCTGTAAGATTTGCAAGCAATATTGCTCTTCGTCACTAAAATCAACCAGGTTTTTCTCTGCCTTTTTTTCTTTATATTTTTCATAAAACAATTCCAGAATTTGTTGCATTTCTTTTAACTGCGCTGCAGTATCCGCCAAATCCTGCATATATACCTTTTCCGGTAAGGCATAGAAATCTTTTTCTAACTCCTTAATGAGCTCTTTCGCCTTTTCTCGATGAAATTTAACTTGGTCCTTAATATCCTTGTAGACTTCTTTTTCATCACCTTTAGCAGTTAGCCGCACCAAAGTTTGCTTGTATTGATTAATGGCTTTCTTTGTTTCTCCCATAGACCCGGAAAGAGTTTCCTCTATTTTTTTTACAGCAGCCCACTCCGGTTCCACTTTACTTGCCAAGTCTTCTAATTGATATTCATGGAATAAATTCATTATTTTTGTATAAGAAATATGTGCCTGCTGTATACTCCTTTGACTTTCGGATTTGATAAAAGAAGATAAGCCATGTATATCCTCTAGCTTAGAGCTTTTCAGATTGCCAAGAGCTGTCTCAAGCCATTCTTTGGGAGCTGTCATGGCCATTAGTCTGTCGTATGCTCGGATTAACCGGCTTTGCAAACTATAGTCACTTTTATCCGGGGCATACGCTTTTAAAAAATTCAAAAACGCCGTATCTTCTTTTTCGTACAAATCATCGAAGACCTCCGCCATAGCTTCATTTTTTAATAGTTTAGCTTCGGCTTCATCTGCAATGCGGACTTGCGGATCAATATCCAGTAAATAGAAATACTTGCGAATCACCTGAAAAGCAAAGGAATGGAAAGTGCTAATGTTGGTTTTGTACATGCGGGAAAGTTGTTGCCGCATAAATATAGCATTGTCTCCCCCTGCAACAATTTCTTTTTGAATAGCCTTGATTAGTTTTTCCTTCATTTCCGCTGCCGCCGCTTTGGTAAATGTCACCACCAGCAGCTGATCCACATCAATGTTTTCGCTAATAATCAATCGTTTGATTCGTTCAATTAAGACGGCTGTCTTGCCGGATCCTGCGGCGGCGGCAACCAAAAGGTTGTTTCCTCTATCTTCAATCGCTTGTTGCTGGCGCTGTGTCCACTGCATAGTGTATCTCCTACCGTTTCCTTTAGTCGTTTGTCTAGCGGAATTGTCTTTCAAAAGTTTGACTCTGTGATTCATTATATCACGTCTGTGATATAATAACTTTAGTATACATACATCAAATATCAAGAATGAAAGGATATACCCGATGAAATGTAGTTCACCTACCATGTTAATGATTTTAGACGGATTCGGTTCTGCACCGGCAGGCAAAGGAAATGCTATTTCTTTAGCTAAAACACCTCATCTGGATAGCATTTTTCAAAGCTATCCCCATACAACCATTAAAGCCTGTGGTCTCGATGTAGGACTGCCTGACGGACAAATGGGAAACTCAGAAGTCGGCCATATGAATATCGGTGCCGGCCGTATCGTATACCAGGATTTAACCAGAATTACAAAGGCGGTAGAAGATGGAAGCTTCTTTGCAAATCCGGCTTTTCAAAAGGCTGTTGACCATGTAAAGCACAACAACTCGGCGTTGCATTTCTTTGGTCTGGTTTCTGACGGCGGCGTGCATTCACATATTGACCACCTGCTGGCTTTAATCGATTTAGCGAAAAAAAACCACATTGAAAAAGTTTTTGTTCATTGCTTTTTAGACGGTCGTGACGTACCTCCAAATTGTGCCCAAGTTTATACGGATCAACTGGAAGCCTATATGAAAGAAAAAAACACCGGCTCCATTGCTACCATTTCCGGACGGTACTACGCCATGGATCGTGATAAACGCTGGGAACGTCTGGAAAAAGCCTATGCTGCCATGACCTCCGGAAAAGGTCAACGGGAAGCTACGGCAGCCGCTGCTATTGCCGCTTCTTATGAGAGAGACCAGGCAGATGAATTCCTGTTACCGACAGTTGTCAATCCGGACGGTCTGGTTCATGACAACGATGCCATTATCATGTTTAATTTCCGACCGGACAGAGCCCGTGAAATTACACGTGCCTTCGTAGACACTTCTTTTGATGGTTTTGAAAGAGAAAAGGTCATTTCCAACCTGACATACGTATGTATGACCCAGTATGATGCAGAAATACCCAATGTGTTGTTGGCTTATCCACCGGAAAGTTATGCCAATACCCTGGGACAATACGTTTCTTCACAGGGGCTCCGACAGCTGCGCATTGCTGAAACTGAAAAATATGCTCACGTAACATTTTTCTTTAACGGCGGCGTAGAAGACCCAAATCCGGGAGAAGAGCGAATTTTAATTCCCTCCCCCAAAGTAGCCACCTATGACATGCAGCCGGAAATGAGTGCTCCGGAAGTAACCGAAGCCGTCCTAAAAGAAATTGAAAAAGACCAATTTGATTTAATTATCCTGAACTTTGCCAATGCCGATATGGTTGGGCACACCGGTGTAATGGAAGCGGCCATTAAAGCCATTGAAACCTTAGACGGCTGTGTTCCCTCCATTGTAGAGGCTATGTTGGCCAAAGACGGTACAATTCTGTTGACAGCTGACCATGGCAATGCCGATGTGATGCTTGACGAAGAAGGCAATATTGTTACGGCTCACTCACTAAACCCGGTTCCTCTGGTACACATTAGTAAGAACGCTGCTCCCCTGCTGAACGACGGCAGACTCTGCGATTTGGCCCCTAGCTTGTTAACCATTATGGGGTTACCTATTCCGGAAGAGATGACCGGCCATAGTCTCTTAAAAAAAATAAGCCGAAAAAGTCTTTATTGATGGTAAGTACATCCATCATAAATCCATCATAAAAAAAGAAGTTGCTTGAAAAAGCAGCTTCTTTTGACTTCCCGAAATGAGTTTGTTAAATGTTTAGTATCCGATCCAGGATTTTCTGGAAATTCTTTTCGATATATGTTCCCTTTTTCATAACGATGGGCACACCACGATTGCAGGCCAGATAAATATTGTCATCATCCTGAATAACCCCTTCAATATTTAATCGCATACCGCGAGAAACCGTAGACAGTCCCGGCATGACTCCCATGGTTACAAGGTCACCATGGACTTTGTTGACGATGCAAATTCTATCTTCAATACCCATCTTTTGTAATTCTCTATCTACCGTGTCGGCATCTCTGACAGAAGCCGCTTCGGCTTCGGTGATAATCACAGCACTGTCTGCCGCAGCTACGGCTAAGGTTAATCCATCTCCCAATCCTGCCGGGGCATCGATAATTACAAAGTCGAATTTACTCTTTAATTTTTCACAGAGTATCTCCATATGCATAGGCGTAATATCTCTTGTATCTCGGCCGGGAGATGCGGAAATAACCTGCAGATTTTCTCCAAAACGACGATCTTTAATCAGTGCCTGGCGAATGCGGCACACCCCGGACATAACATCCATCAAATTGTAAACAACCCTGTTTTCCAGCCCTAAATATAGATCAATATTACGAAGACCCATATCCATATCAAGCAAAACAACGCTATAGCCGCGCATAGCCAGCATTGCTGCCATATTGACGGCAAACATGGTCTTGCCGGTACCTCCCTTGCCGGAGGTGATTGCGTACACTTTTCCCATTTTCTCGCTACCTCTCCCAATCGACACCATTAGTTAGAATTGGTGGTGTTTTCTACACCGGAATTATTATTGTACTGGCTGTACTTTTTGGTGGTATCAAAATATTTTCCAATAACTTCCTTTACAATAGGAGCTGCATTGGCAGCTGTAGACCCTTGTGGGATCATTGCACAAACAGCAATCTGTGGATCATCCACCGGTGCCATAGCAACTACCCATGCAAAGTTATCGTAATCGCTTTTGTATTGATCCAAATCTTCAGTGTCTACCTTCCCTTTGCTAAGGCTGATTACCGCCCTGCGAACAGCAATGTCTTCACTGGTATAGGTGTTTGGATATTTTTCCATTAGTCGCTTCATTTCTTTTCGAACCTGGGACCAAGAAAGATTTGGGGCAATGCCTGACAAATGTTCCCGGATATAGACAACTTCTGACTTTGGATTGATTTTGCCGGCACGCTGAGCAGTACCTGTCTTGGCAGCAATTTTCACATGCAAGCTTCTAAACACCTTGGATACAGTACTTTCCTGATTATCTGCTACATACTGCATACCTTGAATAATCTGTCCAAAATATTTTTTATCAGACACCTTTACTTGTGACGGCTTTTTCTTTTTCGTTAATCCCTTACCTTCGACACCTTTTACAATGCTAACCTGGTTATGTTTGCCTTTGTCTGCCAAAGTGGCAATGTAGTTGGCCATTTGCAAGGGCGTATAGGAGTTATCCCCTTGACCGATACACAAGTTAAAGGTATCTCCTGTGGTCCACTTGGCTTGTGGGTAGTATGTATAAAGAACCGTCTCTCCTACCTTCTGTAGTTTCCCTTCTTTGATTCCATATTTAGGCAGCAACTGGTCGTGCAATGTATCCCAGTCTAAATTTTTTTTATCCAGCAAGGAAACAATTTGGTGAATATTTTGCTTCAGCAACGTATTGTTTGCCACTACGTCTTTTTTAAAATATTCTTCGGCAGCAGCTTCCAGTTCATACTGCAGCTGCACCTTTTGTGATTTAATTTTTTTCTTTTCCGATGGTACCGGCACTACGGCTTCATCCAGCTCAATGCCGGTAGGTTTCCCCAAGCCATACTGTTTTGCATAATCGGTAATGGTCCTGTGTGTAATCTGCTTTTTGTAACCCATAGTACCGCCGCTGGCCCAGTCTTTATTGGTTGCCACATCGTAAAAATAGTAGTTACAGGAAACACCAATGGCACGATACATATTTAGTGACCCATGAGTTTTCCGACCATGAGACAAGTTCCAAGATACACAGGCAAAAGTACGACCACCTAGTTTAATGGCACCAGCATCGGTTCTATACTCATCGGGATTCAATCCACATTCCAATCCGGCCGTTGCCGTAACCGGTTTGAAAATAGAACCGGGCTGCACCGTACTCATGGTTGCCATATTATATAATGGTGCCGCTGAGAGCGGGTCTCTAGGGTTATCACTTTGGAGTTTTTCCCAGTTGGAGGAGCTGATGCCCTCTGCAAAAAGATTCGGGTTAAAGTCCGGGTAATTGGCCAATGCCAACACATCTCCGGTTTTTACATCAATGGCAACAACAGAACCACTCTTGGCCTTTGGTGCTGCTTCTGCTATAGGAGAAGCTCCGTATTTACTGCCCACACCACCACCGTAGCGCATGGCATTGATAGTCTTTGACAAACCTTCCTCAGCAGATTTTTGCAAATCCAAATCCAAGGTTAGATATACATCTTTTCCTTTCTTTGGCTGGGTCTTTCCTAGTACTTTTTCGGTTTCACCACTGGCATTTACCTGTACTGTCTTACTTCCGTTTTGCCCTTTTAAAGTTGACTCGTATTTTTGTTCGATACCATATTGCCCAATAAGCTCATCGTTGGCATATCCCTTTTCCCCGTAAGCTTCTTTCTTATCATCGGAAATTTCTCCAATATAACCAATTACATGAGAAGCGGTATTGTTGTTAGGGTAGTACCGTGTAGATTCTGAAACTACCTGTACCCCCTTCAGGTCATCAGAGCCCTCTTCAATAAGCATAACGGTATCCTCTGATACATTTTTAGATACTACGGCAGATAAATATTTATTATATCCAAGAGCATCTAAACTATACCGGACAGCCATAATCTTTCTGGCTGTATTATCGGAAACAGAACTCTTGATTTCCATGTGTTTGCGAATGCCTTTAAAGGCTTCTTTGGGAGACAGTTTATCTCTTTCCTTTTCACTTAGGTTTGGAAAATATTGCGTTAGAAAGTTGTTTTTTTCTTCATCGGCAGTGTACTGCATAGTGTCCACTGAAATTGGCGGATACGTACTGTAGGTTTGCTGCATTTCCAACTGGGCATCGTATCTTGATAAGGAGCTGTCCACGCCTAATTTCTGGCGCAAAGCATTGAAAGCCTCCTCCGCCGTTAAATTTGGATTTAAGTTGTTTTTGCGAAGCCATTTGGATACTTGGTTATCGTACGTATAATAATATTTTCCGTCACTAATCTTAATGGGGAATTCGTCTTCTACTTTGTCATGGTTTTTGTTCAGCACATGAATTAAATTAATGATGGTTTTGTTTAGCTGCTGGCTACTTTGATCATCGGCAGAAATTTTCACAGTAAAGGACTGTTTGTTTCCTACTAAAAGTTGTCCGTTTCTGTCATAGATATTGCCACGTGGCGCAGTGGTATAGACAGTCTTGGTAGAAATATTTTTGGCAGACTTGGACCAAGTATCGTACTGGAATACCGTAAGAACCAATAGTCGAATAACCAAAATCGCTGCCAGAACAAAAAATACCCCTAGCAGCTGTCTGTATCTAGTTGAAAACACATTTTTGAAAAGCTCTTTCATATACTGTCTTCTTCCTTATCCGGTGCCCCTCCACGTAGCTTCCACCGTGCATATACATTGCTGTAAAACAACCAGAGGATGCTCATAACAATCAGATTATATACGATATAGAAAATCTGATGTTGCAATACGTACACCAAACTGTATTCAAACTTCATAATGGCAACCATAATCCAGTAGAGGAGCCCATATACAATGGTGGCTACTGCACCGGTTGCCAGTAAGGTTTTTAGTAAATCTGTGTTCATGTAATATTTAACCCAGATAACAAAAATACATGTTAAAAACAGAGCCAAAGCCGAAAGTCCAACGTAGTTGCCGGCACATGTGTCTAGCAGCAAGCTGGCCACCAGGGCAAAGGGAACACAGCGATACCCAAGGCTAAAACGAAAACAAATAAAAACAGTCAAACAAAATATCAAGTTGGGAGCAATGCCGCCAATAGAAAACAAATTGATTACTGACAGCTGTAACAAGAATGCCAGCACATACAGAATGGTGACCTTCTTAATACTCATAATAAATCGCCACCTTTTGCAGTGCACTAAAGTTAACCGTAGGCTCTACCGTTACGACTTTTAACTGTCTATCTTCATCGTAATCAATGGTTTTGACTGTACCGATTAAAATCCCTTGTGGGTAAATGCCAATACCGGAAGTAATCAGCTTGTCTCCTTTTAGAATAGACATGTTCTGATTCATCACATACCCGGTCAGCTTTCCGTGACCATCGCCTTTTAAAACACCTGTAGTGGACGACTTTCGCTGGGCGGAAAAGCTGATACTGTTTTTGTTGGAGATAATAGATACAATCTTACTGTATCCTTTTCCCGCTTCCTGAACACGACCAATGAGACCGTTGCCATCTACTACAATATCATCTTTTTTTATGTTCTTTTCCGTACCGGCATCCACCGTAAATACCACGTATGGATTGGAGTTATCAATGGAGATAACACGTGCCGCAACAGCTTTTCCATTACCGGAAAAAGGTCGGAAGTCAAAAGATTTTGACAGAGAACGAAGTTCCTTTAATTCGTTTCCCGCAATTTGCAGCTGGCGATTTTCTTTCTCCAGTTTTTCCAGTTCTTCTTTCAGCTTTTTATTTTCTTTCTGAATTTGACGATACTTAAAGATACCGCCTAGCTCCTGTTTCACCGTGTTAGTGAATCCTGACAGGGGACGTTGGATATAGGATACTCCTGACTGGATGCCACGTCCGATGACGGTACTGCCACCGGCTGTCACAAAGGAAATAATGATAATCAGCAACAAAGCAAGGATGATACTGGAGAGTATTGTAAATAGTCTATGTTCCGCCAACCATTTTTTCATAAAGATGCCAACCTACGTTCCTATCTCTTCTTATCACTAGCATACACACGCAGACGCTCGATATTTTCAAGGCTTCTACCTGCTCCCAAAGCAACTGCTTCGTATGGATTTGGAGCCAGTGCTACTGCCATGCCGGTTCTCTGGGCAATTAGTTTGTCCAGATTCTCAATCATACTGCCGCCACCTGTTAAAATCAGCCCTCTCTCTGCAATATCTGCAGCAATTTCCGGAGGCGCCTTTTCTACCGTGGTCTTAACAGCATCCACAATCATCTCCATGGATTCATGAAGAGCAGATTCCATATCCTTACTGTTAACACGGAATGTTTTTGGCAAGCCGGAAATCAGGTCGCGACCTCTGGCATCCATGGTTTTGATTATTTCTTTGCCGTCAGCACCTGTTTCAATCATCGCACTGCCAACTTTGATCTTTAGTTCCTCGGCTGTCTTATCGCCAATAAGAACACCTTTTTTCTTACGAACGTATTGAATGATCGCCTCATTCATCTTATCACCGGCATACCGTAAAGAGGTGCTTACAACAATCCCGCCAAGAGACAAAATTGCCACATCAGATGTTCCTCCGCCAATGTCAACAATCATGCATGCATCGGAACTGTCAATGTCAAGGTCGGCTCCAATGGCCGCCGCTGTCGGTTCGTCCAAAATGTATACTTCCTTGGCCCCCATTAAACCAATCACTTCTTCTACTGCCAGTTTTTCAACTTCTGTAACGCCACTTGGGACGCCGATAACGATGCGCATTCCGGAAGGCTTTTTTTCTCCCATTGCGGTTCTGATAAAGCGCTGTAACATTTCTGCTGCCATATCAAAATCGGAAATAACACCGTCTTGCAAGGGTTTTACTACGACAATATCCTTAGGGGCTTTGCCGTACATTGCCTTTGCTTTTGCCCCGGTGGCAATGACCTCTGCATTTCTCTTGTCATAGGCAATGCAGGATGCTTCGTTAAGAACCATGCCTTTGTCCTTGATATAAATAAGGGTATTGGCAGTTCCCAGGTCAATTCCCATTTCTTTTGCTGAAAAACCAAACACAGTATATCCTCCTGTTTATATTAATTCACTTTCTTTAAAACTGCGATACTTATCGTCTCCGATAATCACATGATCCAGTACGCGAATTCCTAAGATTTCCCCGGCTCTGCAAAGGCGCTTTGTAACAGCAATGTCTTCTTTGCTGGGTTCCGGATCTCCACTGGGATGATTGTGTACAAAAATCACTGCGGCAGCCCCTCGTTTAATAGCAGATGCGAAAGATTCTCGCGGGTGAACAATACTGGAAGAAATATCACCAATGGTAACGGTTTCTTCACCGATAATATCCCCCTTGGCATTGATCAGCAACACATTGAAGAACTCCTTCTTGTAGTAGCGCATTCTCTCCATAAAGATATTGGCTACATCCTTTGTGCTGGCTACTCGTTGACGAGTGCTGCGAGGGCTGGTGGCGATACGCCTCCCCAACTCTACTGCGGCAAGGAGTTGGCAAGCTTTGGCTCTCCCTACTCCGTCAATGGAAAGCAATTCCTCTAAGGAACACTCGGTAAGATACACAATCCCACCGGGATCCAACGCCAAAATTTCTTCTGCCAGTTGCACGGCCGTTTTGTTTCGTGTCCCCGAGGACAACAGCAATGCGATTAATTCACCGTTGGACAGCGCCCGGCTGCCTTCTCGGCACATCTTTTCTCTGGGCCTTTCGTATTCCGGTAATTCTCTAATGACCATGGCTCCTCCTATCTGCCTTTCGGCATCAAGGCCGGTCCGTGCATGATCACGACTCCTAAAAAGTCAACGTATATTTTATCATCATTTACCATGGTATACAATGAAAACGATGATTTTTTCACATTCCCTTTTTATTAGTCATTATCCTAACCGGTGCATAAACAGTCCGCTTCCCAGTTTTGGCTCAAACCAGGTAGATTTAGGCGGCATCACCTTACCGTTATCAGCAACATCCATTAAGTCGGAGATTTCCACCGGATGAACAGAAAATGCAATTTTCATATCTGACTCGGCCCGGCGTTCCAGCTCTTCTAATCCTCTAATACCGCCAACAAAATCAATACGATCGTCGGTTCTTGGATCTTTAATATTTAAAATAGGTCCCAGCAAATTTTCTTGCAACACCGACACATCCAAGGCACCGATAATATCATCGGGAATAATCTCTTCTTTTGCTGTCAGTTTGTACCAATTCCCTTCCAAGTACATTCCAAAGTTTCCTTTGGCTTCGGGACGATAGGCTTCTTTGCCGATTTTTTCTACTGTAAAACCGGCATTTGTGATTTTTTCAAAAAGCTCCTTGGGAGTATTTCCTGCTGTATCTTTAACTACCCGATTGTAGTCAAAAACCCGCAATTCGCTATCAGAGAAAATGACAGCCATAAAATAGTTAAATTCTTCTTCCCCTGTGTACTCCGGCTTTTCTTCACGCCGTTTCAGACCTACCCGGCAAGCGCTGGCACTACGATGGTGTCCATCGGCTATATACAAAGCAGGAATCGTTCCAAACAGCGCCGTCAGACCGGAAATCACATTGTTATCCTGCACCGGCCACAACTGATGTTTGACACCGTCTTTTCCCACAAAGTCGTATTCCGGCCGGTTATTTGACACAATACCGTCTACCAAAGCGTTGATTTTGGCATGATCACGATAGGTAAGAAAAATAGGTTCCGTGTTGCAGTTGCACACATCAAAGTGGCGAATGCGATCCTGTTCCTTCTCTACTCTCGTCAGTTCATGCTTTTTAATGACATTATTTTGATAATCATCTACAGAAACACACCCTACAATTCCTGTCTGGGTATTTCCGTTCATAGTCTGGCGATAAATATACAGCATCGGTTTGGCTTCTTCCATGAGAATTCCCTGGGAAATAAACCGGTCGATGTTGGATGCCGCCTTCTCATATACCTTGTCATCGTAATCGCTGATTTGGTCGTCTAAATCAATTTCTGCACGGCAAATATGAAGGAAGCTGTAGGGATTTCCTTCTGCCATAGCCGCAGCTTCCTGACGATTCATAACATCATAGGGCAAGGAGCACACTTTCTCCGCCAATTTCCGATCCGGTCTAATTGCCTTAAAAGGTCTGACTACAGCCATTTTTCAGCCTCCTTTACGATTGTATTCACAACTTCTTCAATGGACATATCTGTCGTGTCCAGTTCTATTGCATCCTCCGCCTTGCAAAGAGGATCGATTTCTCTTGTCATATCTTCATGGTCACGGTGATTGATATCCGCAAGCACCTTCTGAAGATCTGCCTTTTGCCCCTTTTCCAGTAGCTGCTGATACCTTCTTCTGGCCCGTTCTTGTGGAGAAGCTGTAAGGAAAATTTTCACTTCAGCGTCTTTTAGTACATTGGTACCGATATCACGACCATCCATTACTACATTTTTATTCTGTCCCATGGAACGCTGCAGGGAAACCAGTTTTTGTCTCACAGCAGCGATAGCCGATATCTTGCTGGCTGCCTTAGCAATCTCCGGGGTTCGAATCACAAGGCTCACGTCTTTTCCATCAAGAAACACCTGCTCGCCCCGGCATGCTACATTTGTGGCCTTCAACATAGCAAGAAGCTTCTCGCTTTCCACTGGTTCTACATCCATTATGGTAGTTTTGTATCCAATGGCACGATACATTGCACCTGTATCGATATAATCCAGGTTTAATTGTTTTGCGACCATTTTAGCGATGGTACTCTTTCCGGCACCACCGGGTCCATCGATAGCAATTCTAATCAACATCTACTCACTTTCCGCTGCCTGCCAGCTTTTCTATTTCCTTCATAAAGGTCTGGATATCGGTAAACTGCCTATAAACAGAAGCAAATCGCACGTACGCCACCTCATCCAGCTTCTTTAGACGATCCATAATCAATTCCCCAATAAAGGAACTTTTGATTTCTTTTTCCATCATGTTGTTGAGGCCGCGTTCGATTTCATCGACGATATGTTCCATTTGTGCCACCGATACCGGTCGTTTTTCACAAGCTTTGACAATCCCATTCATAATTTTGTTACGGTCAAAGGCTTGTCTGCTGCCATCCTTTTTTACCACCATCATAACCATTTCTTCTATTTTTTCGTAAGTGGTAAATCGCTTGCCGCAACGCTCGCATTCCCGACGACGGCGAATAGCATGGCCATCTTCTGTATGTCTGGAATCGATTACCTTGGTTCCATCATTTTCGCAATAGGGGCATCTCATCCTGTTACCTCCAAGACACTAGTTTTACAATCTATCCAGTATATTTTACTACATATTGTGTTTTTCCTCAAACTGAAAAAGTGCCACGCAGCGTAGCTGCTGCACTTTCTGTATGAGACCTGCTTGCCGTATCTTAGATACGGGCTAGGACTTCAACTGAAAAAAAGCCGTCACAGCCTAAACTGAAACGACTTTTTGCTCTTTGTATTGTTCGTATGCTACTTTGAAATCTTGTCAACAACCTTTGCCTTATCCAGAATCAAGGTCTGTACCTTTTCCAAGTATACAGCTTTCCAAATGTTGGCTTTGCCTTGAGCCTGTTCAAAGCTTTTGCCATTGGTTTCCTTGAAAGATTCCGGCGTATAGCCGTACTGTTTCAAAGTCTTGGTAATATAGGATTCGTATTCATCTTTGCTAACGTTAATTTTTTCTTTTTCAGCAATGGAATAAATGACTTCTTCCTCTTTTACCTTGGTCTTCGCATAGGACTTTAACTGTTTGTTAAACTCCTTCATGGAAGTTCCCATCTGCTTCTTTACAAAGTCCTTCAACTCCATGTTGTAGTTCTTTGCGTAGTTGACATACATATCTTTGGTTTCTTCCATGACACGTTCTACTTCTTTTTCAGGATATTTGTCCTTTCCATCCTTGGTTTTCTTTGCCATGGATGTTTCGATAATTTTATCCCAAAGGTAGGTTTTCTGTTGGTTTTGCCCATCCTTCTTCTTTTGCTTTTCCAAGTCTTTTTTAATTTGTGCTTTGTAAGCCGCTACACTGGTAACACTGCTGTTCTTCTTCACAAATTGAGCATCCAGTTTTGGTGTAACTTTCTTTTGGATGGATTTAACAGTTACCTTAAACACAACAGGTTTGCCGGCCACATCCTTATCGCTGTACGCTTTTGGGAATTTAAGATGCAAGTTCTTTGTTTTCCCGACAGCAACACCTACCAGACCTTCTTCAAAACCGTCAATAAACTGACCGGATCCAATAGTCAAATTGAAATCATCCTGGGATCCGCCGGAAAAACTCTTGCCGTTGATTTTTCCTTCGTAGGAAATCACAACGGTATCTCCGTTTTTCACCTTGCCGGATTTGATGCTCTGTGTAGTGGCGGCCGCCTTTAACCGGGTGTTAATTTCTTTGTTGATTTCTTCATCAGAAACAGCAACTTTGTATTTTTCAACCTTTAGACCTTTGTAGTCTCCAACTTTGATGTAATCTGACAGCTTGTAGCTGCTATAGGGCTTTCCACATCCGGAAAGCAACATAACAGTCCCTACACAAATTGCCAGAACGACTGCGATTTTCGCTTTTCTCATATAGTCTCCTCTTTGTTTTGACGTATCTACAAATCTCGTATCCTCTCGGTTGTTTTTCGGGTAGTCAATAACACAAAATCGGTGCTAGGCGTTCTTTGCTGTTTCACAAAGTTTTGCAAATGCAGCAGCATCATAGATTGCCATTTCCGCTAACATCTTTCTGTTGATTTCAATTCCGGCCTTTTTCAGTCCGCTAATGAGTCTGCTGTAGGAGATACCGTTTGTTCTTGCTCCTGCATTGATACGAGCAATCCACATTCTTCTGTATTCTCTCTTTTTGTTCTTTCTTCCTACATACGCACTACGCATGGATCTCATTACCGCCGGTTTAGCAGAACGATATACCTTGCTCTTAAGGCCATAGAATCCTTTTGCCTGCTTCAGAATCTTTTTATGTCTTTTATGTGCATTTAATCCTTTTTTAATTCTTGCCATTGTACTTCCTCCTTACTGTCCCATTGCTCTCTTAATTCTCTTCATATCTGCACTGGTCAATACTGTGGCCTTACGCAGTCCCCGTTTTCTCTTTTGGCTCTTCTTTGTCAAGATATGACTTTTGTATGCTTTATTTCTCTTCAGCTTACCAGATCCCAACGTCTTGAATCTTTTCTGAGCGCCTCTATGGGACTTCATTTTGTTCTTTGCCATTTATATTTCCTCCTAAAATATTTTAATCAAGCTATTTCTTTTTGTCAGATTTAGGTGCTACAAACATAGTCAAGCTACGACCCTCGAATTTCGGTTTTTTCTCTACGTCTGCCACTTCAGAAACGATCTCTGCAAACCGGTTCATAACCTCAAATCCGCGTTGTGTGTAGTCACGTTCCCGACCGCGAAAGCGGAGACTGACTTTGACCTTGTCGCCATTGACTAAGAATTTAGAAGCTGTTTTGGCCTTTACTTCGATGTCGTGATCTTCAATAAAGGTAGACAGACGAATTTCCTTCACCTGCATATTCTTTTGCTTCTTTTTGGCATCCTTTTCCTTTTTCTGTTTGTCGTAGCGGTATTTTCCGTAGTCCATAATTTTTGCCACCGGTGGCTTGGCCTTTGGAGAAATACACACTAGATCCAGATTTTTACCTTCGGCAGCTTGTAAAGCTTCCTCTCTGGAAATGATACCCAGCTGTGATCCATCAGTGTCAATGACACGCAATTCCTTGTCACGAATGTCTTCGTTAATCAGGGTTCTATCCTTGCTAATTTTCTGCACCCCCTCTTGTGTATGCTATGGCAAGTTTTGCTGTACCTGCCCATAAAAATAAGCAGGCCGATAACCCGCTCTCCCATTACAATAACACTGTTTCAATGGCTATTAACCCGGAGACCTACATCTCCAAGGTGAGAAGCGGATTACTTCTTCTTTTAATTACTCTCTAACTATACCTGTCTCTTCCCCAAAAGTCAACTGAAAAAGCACATTATGCCAAACAAATTCTAAACCAAAAATGATAATGTTCTAAGTAAACACAAATGAAATTTCTCGCTTTCTGATAAAAAACAACCTCTTGGACAAATGTCAGCAAGAGATTGCTTGTTATGGTGCCCAGACTCGGAATTGAACCAAGGACACGGGGATTTTCAGTCCCCTGCTCTACCAACTGAGCTATCTGGGCATACGGCGTGTTATTGGTGGACCATCAGGGACTCGAACCCCGGACCTGCCGGTTATGAGCCGGATGCTCTAACCAACTGAGCTAATGGTCCATAATTTGGTCGGGGTGGCAGGATTTGAACCCGCGGCCCACTGGTCCCAAACCAGTTGCGCTACCAAGCTGCGCTACACCCCGTTAACATTGGCAGGGGCAGAAGGACTCGAACCCTCGGCACGTGGTTTTGGAGACCACTGCTCTACCAACTGAGCTATACCCCTATGGTATATTTATTAATATGGCGGAGAAGATGGGATTCGAACCCATGCGGCCCTAATAACGAACCCTAACGGTTTAGCAAACCGTCCTCTTCAGCCTCTTGAGTACTTCTCCAAAAGCTACGACAAAATGATCCTTGGCGGAGAGGGTGGGATTCGAACCCACGGTCCCTTTCAGAATCACTGGTTTTCAAGACCAGCTCCTTAAACCACTCGGACACCTCTCCGGATGCTGCAAATAATTTGGTGACCCATCGGAGATTCGAACTCCGGACACCTTGATTAAAAGTCAAGTGCTCTACCACCTGAGCTAATGGGTCACAATGGCTGGGGTAGCGGGACTCGAACCTGCGAAATCACGGAGTCAAAGTCCGTTGCCTTAACCACTTGGCTATACCCCAAAATCATGACTTCTAGTTCGTCTACTTAACCAAATTAATTCCTAAAAAAATGGTGAGCCCACAGGGATTCGAACCCCGGACACACGGCTTAGAAGGCCGTTGCTCTATCCAACTGAGCTATGAGCCCACACATTTATTATAGAACTCCCCTTTCGGGATGTTTTTGCTATTGGAGCGGATGATGAGAATCGAACTCACGTCATCAGCTTGGAAGGCTGAGGTTCTACCATTGTACCACATCCGCATATAGTGGGAGCAACACTTACATATTGCTCCCGGATTGGAGCGGAAGACGAGATTCGAACTCGCGACCCTCGCCTTGGCAAGGCGATGCTCTACCCCTGAGCCACTTCCGCATAATATTGGTGGAGGAGAGTGGATTCGAACCACTGTAGACTTAGTCAACGGATTTACAGTCCGCCCCCTTTAGCCACTCGGGCACTCCTCCTAATTCTACCGTAGTTGACAGATTGGAGCTGGCAGAGGGACTTGAACCCCCGACCTGCTGATTACAAATCAGCTGCTCTACCAGCTGAGCTATGCCAGCATAATGTTTGCATCAATCACTGCTCCAAGATGATTGAAAAATTGGCGATCCGGATCGGGTTCGAACCGACGACCTCCAGCGTGACAGGCTGGCATTCTAACCAACTGAACTACCGGACCAAAGTACCAGTATTATGTGGTGGGCGCTACAGGGCTCGAACCTGTGACCCCCTGCTTGTAAGGCAGATGCTCTCCCAGCTGAGCTAAGCGCCCGTTTCGTGTTTCGTCCGAACTCCTCGGCACAGTTATAAAATATACAGCAATTACTCAGAACTGTCAAGCGTTTTTTACAGTCTCTTTTAGTATTTTCTCTCCCCCTCTGGAAAGGTCTGAAATAACACTCTTTAAACGTTCTTTGTTCTCTTCCTCGCACAAAAGGGAGCATGTAATGCAATCTGTGTATTCCAAATTCCCAATTTGAAAAAAGCTGCTTTCTGCTATGTTTTGTAATTTAGGAAGCAAGCTATAGGAAAGCTCCACTACCATTTCATAGAGACTGCGCACCTTGTGGATGCCGGCCTCTTCCACTGCTGCCGCTGCACAACCTGTATACGCCCTAATCAGTCCGCCGGTTCCCAGTTTGATGCCTCCAAAATAGCGAGTAACGACAACCACCACATTGGTTAGTCCGCGTTTTGTCAGCATTTGCACAATCGGTGCGCCGCTGGTTCCTTGTGGCTCTCCATCATCAGAGCCCCACTGAATTTGTTGTCCTTCCCCAATCACCATAGCCGGCACATTGTGGCTGGCATCTTTGTATTGCTCACGAATGGCAGCAATATACGCTTCAGCCTCTTGACGATTTTCCACAGGACAAATATGCGCAATAAAGCGAGAGCGATTTATCTCCTGCTGCACACAAGCTTCTTTTGCAACTGTTTCATAAAGTACCATGATTCTATATTGACATAAAAAAGGCTTTCTTGCAACCACCTGTCACTACACTTGCTGCTTCTCTTTCTCAACATCGTCTCTTTACGCAGTATCTTTTTCAACGAAAATTTCTAAGAGAATGCTTTAGAGTACTTTGTAAAGAGAAGGAGCCGCCCTATTGGCAGCTCCTTCCGGATGATGTTGCACAGCTTCACTATTGTATGTTTGCATGTTATACGTTTGCAAAACCATTTTAGAAATCATGCTACTGTAACATGTCTCCAATTATCTTCATATCCTTCATTTCTTGATTGGAATATGTCTTAATCTGCTTGATGCACTCCTGCAATGCCATCTTATATGTCTTTGCAGCTCCTTTCCAATCAACCTTTGGTTTATCCTGACCTGACAGTTTGTTTAGCTGATGGGTGGTTTTTCCTACATTAATAACAGGAATCATACGTTGATATCCCCAGTAGTCCTGGTTGATAATTTGCCCTTTCGGGCTGTACTTTCCGTTCACCGTGTCAATAATGTCTCGACTGAAGATACAGTATCCGTAGTCGTGTTCTGCGTTGATTTTCCACGCATTATCAAGAGCTCCGGACTTTTCATCATCATTCCAAAGATCTTTATTTTCCAGACCCTTAATGGTTCCTTTTAGATACTTTACGTTGTCATTGATACCGGAATGACCGTAATAAATCTGGAAATCGTTGCACTTTAAGAATTTGTCTTGTACCGCCTTAAAGGTCTTTAAGGAAGCGGCGTTGAGTTTTTGCCCTTCTTTCTTTAGTTTTGCGATCTTTTTAGTGTCTTTTTTGCTGACGGCTTCTTCATATTTGTCGTTGACACTCTTAATCTTTTCATTGTGCTTTTTCGCTTTTTCCTTGAGTGTGGCAATAGCCTTATTGTATTTTTCTACATCAACACCGGCTTCTTTTGCATATTTTTCATTAAAGTTAGCCTTCAAATCTTTGGCCACCTGGGTAGTATCCAGTTCCAGAGCAGGCTTCTTGTCAATATACATTGCCAATGCACCATACCAGTTGATATTGGATTTCATTACATTTTTGTCGTAAGTGTCCTTGTTATCTTCCTTTGTATGGTAATTTTTGTAGATAAACTCTTCATCTTCAAAACTATTGATATAATATGGAACACCATGCCATCTGTAACTTACACCGTCTTCCATTGTACTGGAGTCAAAAGCTTTGGCATCCATTTTTACATCGCCTTCTGTTACAACCAACCCGGCTTTGTTAATAAAGTTATCTGTCAGTGTTCTAAATTCCGGAACGGCTCCGATACCGATTTTGTTGCCGGTAGGTTTGAAGCCCGGAAGCTCACAGTTTATTAATGCAAGGGTAGATCCCTGCCAGTCTTTCTTGGCTTCAATCATCCCCCAGGCGCCTACCGTCCAGTCAAACTGAGAGTCGGTAACGCCCCACTCTTCTGCACCATGAGCTATAAAAACAATATCATTTTCCGGTTTATAACCGGATTTTATCATGGCTTTTGCTACAGAAAACACCAAACCAACAGCGGCACAGTCATCCTGAAAACCATACCAGTATTTGTCATAATGACCGGATATAATGACTCTCTGGTTGTGGTTTTTCCCCGGCACAACACCCATTACATTATAGGTAGTCCCTTGGTTATCACCCATTTCTGCATCCAACATCAAATTGCCTTTTTTATGGCCGTCTTTCAATGCCTTTTGCACATCCTTAGCCTGATTTTTACTAATAGCACAAGTAGGAATCAAATCGGGACAACAAATATCCTGTACATTAATGGTATCATCGTTTGCCTGACCGTAGCCGGCTCTGGAATAGCTGACAAGAGCAGCTGCTCCATGTTTGTGAGCCTCTCTAATATATCCGTCAATCCAGGACTCGTCTTTTTGGTCCACACCGACCAATACGATTTTACCACGCACATCTTTGCCTTCATAATCGGCTTCGGTACCGTGGTTTACATCTACGATTTCCGCCTACAAGCCTTGCGTTCCCGTACCGTTGCACTGATAAGAAGCCGGTTTTAAATTTATCTTCGTATCGGCAATGGTAAATTGGGAACCATTAAATTGAAAGCGATCACAAGGAGTGGCAACACGTTCCACATTCTTAAGACCGATTTTCTTCATTTCTTTTTCCAGATATTCTGAGGCTCTGTGTTCCGCATCGGATCCGGAAGTACGCCAACCAAGATCACAGTCCATTAGTTTTTTGCTATAAGCCAAGGTCTCTGTCAAATCATAAGCATAATCCATGTCAATGTTCTTTAAATACTTCTTAACATCTTTTCCCACAGGCAACTCTGAAGTAACTTCAGTTGCTGTATAGGTGTCGCTCTTTTTCTTTTTATCACCGCTACTGTTGCCGCAGGCTCCAAGAGTCCACGAAACCATGGTAAGAATCAAACAAAAACTATGACTTTACTCCATTTTTTCATACATCCCTCCTTGCTGTTTTCATTTGAGTACCGATTTGTTGGTACCCTTTACACAAGTTCAGTGCATCAAAAGTTCAGATTATTGTCTCTATTCTGTCTGTTAAAAATTACTTAAAATATAACAGGCAATTTCTCCTGCTATTTATTCTCATACAATAAAGAGGGGTGTCATTTTTCAACCCTCCTTTAGTATTGCTTTTATTGATTATCCAACCGATTTTTGCAGTTTACTTTTCCAGCTTGCCCAGTTCCTGATAAAACTTGGAATTTAAAACGCGGATATGCGTACCCTTCATCCCCAGGGAAGTGGATTCAATAACACCGGCGGATTCCAGTTTGCGCAAAGCGTTTACAATTACAGATCTTGTAATTCTGGAGCGATCTGCAATTTTGCTGGCGACTAAAATACCTTCTTCTCCATCCAGTTCTTCGAAAATGCGCTTTACCGCTTCGTTTTCCGAGTAGGATAAAGTACTAATGGCCATTCTTACGATTTCTTTCTGGCGATTGTTTTCTTCTTCTTCTATGCTCTTTACTCGCTGAATTTCAAGACCGACAACAGTAGCTCCCACTTCACTAAGAGCAATGTCTTCGGCATTGAATTCCGGCTCGTATCTGGCTAAAATCAATGTTCCCCAACGCTGACCGCCGCCAACAACGGGAATTACCGTGTGGTATTTGGAAGAAGTAGATTCTCCATCAGCAAAGATAGCAGTCACTTCCTCTCCTTGCAGGTTGGCTCGTGTTTCCGAAATACTCAAAAACGCTTCATTTTCTTTGGTATCAAAGGATTCTGCTCCACCGTCAGGATTGGATACTAAATTTTTATCACTTTCGATTTTATAGTGTACCCCTAAAATTTTCCCTCTTACGTTGGCCAGATATACATTGGCATTGGTTAAATCGCTTAGGATTTTACATAAATCATTAAAGGAAAAATCCCCCTTGGGAGCTTCCTGCAGTACCCAATTGATTTTTCTGACCTTCTCTAATATTGCCTCGCTCATTTATTTCTCCTTATTCTTATGGTTCAACTTTGCAAACACCATTGTCAAAATATTTACAATAGTATTCTATAATGAGATATACCAATAATCAAGAAAAAAGTGTCAATTGTCGGAATATTTTCTACAAATAGCAAAATAGTACGATTAAAGGAATTTCCTCCAATCGTACTACAGATTTAATTAACTATCTTGCTTTTTTGCTGTTTTTTGATTTTCTACAGAATAAACATACCCAGATCTTCGGATTCCAGATTTTCCTTAAACTTTTCCTTAACATAGTCCACATCAATGGTAATGGTCGTTTCTTCGCTATCAGGAACATTATAGGAAATATCCTCCAGAAGTTTTTCCAATATAGTGTGGAGTCTTCTGGCACCGATGTTTTCTGTCTGTTCATTGATGATGAATGCCAAATGTGCCAGCTCTGCAATAGCTTCATCTGTAAATTCCAAATCCACACCTTCTGTTGAAAGCAATGCTTTATGCTGCTTGATAAGCGCATTTTCCGGCAGTGTCAAAATCTTCAGGAAGGTTTCTTCTGTCAGATTTTCCAATTCCACACGAACCGGAAAACGTCCCTGCAGTTCCGGAATCAAATCCGTTGGCTTTGCCGTATGGAATGCACCGGCTCCAATAAAGAGCACATGATCCGTCTTTACAGGACCGTATTTTGTATTTACTACGCTGCCTTCAACAATAGGCAAAATATCCCGCTGTACGCCTTCCCTTGAAACATCGGCGCCGGAGCGGTAACTGCTGCCGCTGGCAATTTTGTCAATTTCATCAATGAAGATAATGCCATTTTGTTCTGCATTATATAGAGCGTCTTCGGTTACCTGGTCCATATCTATTAGATTTTGCGCTTCTTCTTCTCGCAAAATCTTTCTGGCATCTTTTACCTTGACTTTCTTTGTCTTGGTTTTCTTGGGCATCATATCACCGAAGATGTTGCCAATGGCAATACTCATACCCTGTTCACTCATATCCAATTCATTGCCTTTTGGAGAATCGGTAACCTGGATTTCAATATATTGCTCTTCCAACTTTCCTTCTCTCAGCTGCTGGCGAACCTGCTCTCTAGTCAACATTACATCGCCACTTTCTTCCGGGAGGGTATTCTGCTGCTGGCTTTCCTCGTACTGCTGCTTTTGACTTTTATAGCCGCCGCTATTTAAGATAAAATCAAACGGATTAGTAGGCTCCTCCTGCTCCTTCTTTTTATCACCGGGAACGATGGCTTCCACTATTTTTTCTTCAGCAAGCTCCTCTGCAACGCTATACTTTTCTTCCAGTTTACTCTGCTTTGTAATACGAACAGATGCTTCCATCAAGTCACGAACCATGGAATCAACATCTCGTCCAACGTATCCCACTTCTGTAAACTTGGTAGCCTCCACCTTTACAAAGGGAGCTTCCATCAATTTGGCAAGACGACGAGCAATTTCCGTTTTACCCACACCGGTAGGTCCCATCATCAAAATGTTGTTGGGTGTAATTTCTTCCATCATTTCATCAGGAAGCTGGCTCCGGCGATATCTGTTACGCAGTGCCACGGCAACGGATTTCTTTGCTTTGTCCTGACCGATAATGTATTTATCTAACTTTTCAACGATCTCTCTTGGAGTCATACTATGTAGTTTATTGGCCATTTGGTACCTCCTTACAGCTTCTCAACGGTAATGTTATCGTTGGTGTACACACAAATGGAAGAGGCAATGTGTAAGGACTCTTTACATATCTCTTCTGCCGTCAACTCTGTGTGATGGTACAGGGCGTTGGCTGCAGAATATGCATAGTTGCCGCCTGAACCAATGGCAATAAAGTTGTCGTCCGGCTCAATGACTTCGCCGTTGCCGGAAATCAGCAAGGTTTCCTTTTTATCAGCAACAATCATCAAGGCCTCCAGGCTGCGCATTTGCTGGTCTCCTCTCCACAGCTGTGCCAAGGCAACAGCTGCTCGTTTTAAATTGCCGCCGTGTTCTTCCAATTTTTTTTCAAACTTTTCCCGTAAAGAAAAGGCATCGGCTACAGAGCCTGCAAAGCCTACCAGTACCTGGTTATGAAATATTTTCTGTACTTTTTTTGCTCCGGCTTTCATAATCGCCGTTTCGCCCATGGTTACCTGACCATCCCCGGCGATGCAAACATCGTCGTTGCTTCTTCTAACTGCGACTATAGTTGTCGCCCGAAATTCAACCATTTTCCTTCCTCCGTCTTGTTACTCTTTGTAATCGCATTCTCCATTGGAGCAAGAGAGGTCCCCTTGTTTGGTCTTTTTTTCAACCAACAAGCTACCGCATTTTGGACAGACTTTATTGACCGGTTTGTTCCAATACGCACGTTTACATTTCGGATACCCACTGCATCCATAAAAAATCTTCCCTCTGCGACTCCGTTTTTCTACAATATCACTGCCGCAATCCGGGCATTTCACATCGATGGTTTTGACGATGGCTTTTGTATTCTTGCAATCAGGATACCCGCTGCAAGCCATAAAGCGTCCAAACCGTCCTTGTTTAATTACCATAGGACGACCACAAACCTCACAAACTTCGTCTGTAGGTTCATCTTCAAATTCCACCTTTTTAATTTCTTCGTCAGCCACTTCCAGTTCTTTTTCAAACCCACCGTAAAAATTACGGATAATGACTTTCCAATCAGATCCTGCGGTGGCCACATCATCTAGCTGAGCTTCCATGTTGGCGGTAAAGTCTGCATCAGCCACTTCTTTAAAATACTGTTCTACAATACCCGTCACCAAAAACCCCAAATCTGTAGGAAGTAAGTTTCTCTTTTGACGCTGAATATACCGACGACTAAGCAATGTCGATACAATCGGTGCATAGGTGCTGGGACGACCGATTTCTTTTTCTTCCAAGTATTTTACAAGACTGGCTTCTGTAAACCGTGGTGGTGGAGAAGTGAACTTTTGTTCTCCTTCAACGGAATCTGCCACAAGTTTTTCTCCATTTTCCAATGGCGGAAGCAATTTGTCTTCATTTTTATCCGGCGCATACACCTTGCGGAAACCATCAAATTTCAATTTTGATCCGCTTGCTCTAAACAAATAGTCTCCATTGAGGATTTCAGCAGAAACAGATGCATACACAGCTGATGCCATCTGACTGGCAACAAAACGATTCCAAATTAGCCCATATAGCTTTTGCTGATCTGCCGTCAGAGAATCTTTAATGTCATCGAGAGCCAACCTTACGTCACTTGGCCGAATTGCTTCGTGAGCATCTTGGCTATCTTTTTTCTTTGAGAAAACTGTATTTCCACAGTATTCTTTCCCATATTTTTCTATTATAAAACCTTCTGCTGCAGATTTCGCTTCTTCGGAAATACGCACAGAATCCGTTCTTATATAGGTGACAAGACCAACGGTTCCACTACCTGAAACATCTACCCCTTCATAGAGTTGCTGTGCGATTTGCATGGTCTTTCTTGTATTGAAGTTCAGTCTATTGGCAGCTTCCTGCTGCAAAGTGCTGGTGGTAAACGGAGCTGCCGGTTTTCTCTTTCGATCCTTTTCCTCTACTTTGGAAACAGCAAAGTTGTCCTTTGGCAACCGCCCTAAAACGGCATCGGCTTCCTCTTTGTTTTTTAATGCTATTTTTTCTCCTTTGCAGGCAACCAGTTTTGCTGCAAAAGACTTGCCTTTTGTAAAGTTAGCCAAAATGTCCCAGCTTTCTACCGGTTCAAAGTTGGTAATCTCATTTTCCCGGTCGCAAATCATCTTTAAAGCTGCACTTTGTACTCTACCGGCTGACAATCCACGACGAATTTTACGCCAAAGAAGAGGACTGATATTGTATCCTACCAGTCTATCAAGCACCCGGCGAGCCTGCTGGGCATCTACTAAATTCAAGTTAATGGTTCTTGGATTTTTAATGGCTGTCTTCACAGCATTCTTTGTGATTTCATTAAATTCGATTCGGCAAGGTTCATCGGGTTCCATGCCTAACAGATACGCAATATGCCAAGAGATGGCTTCTCCTTCTCTATCCGGGTCAGTTGCCAGAAATACACGATCGGCCTTTTTTGCTTCTCGTTTTAGCTCTTTGATGACGTCGCCTTTTCCTCGAATATTTATATATTGAGGCTCAAAGTCCTGTTCAATATCAATACCCATTTTGCTTTTGGGTAAGTCTCTTACATGTCCTACAGATGCAATGACCTTGTATCCACTCCCAAGGAATTTTCCGATGGTCTTTGCTTTTGAAGGTGACTCCACAATAACCAGCTTTCGCTTTCTGGTTCTGGTTTTCTTTGCAGTGGCCATACACTTCTCCTTTTTTATAATTTTAGATGTATGGAAAATATTATAATGGATTTTCAATGTTTTGCAACTTTTATTCCTCTGCGACCATTGATTTCACCTTTTTTCTTACAAAACCCGGCACTTTTTTTGTTATTTTCCTTCTATATTATTCAAAATAGTTCTCGCCCAATTCGGTAGCAACCCCATAGACAAATCGCTGTGTCCACCTCTTCATGGTGCTAATAGAAATGCCATATTCCTGTTCCAATTCTTTGTATTCCCGTCCCTCAACTATATGATTAAAGATAGCCGGGCGGTATTCTTCCCGCACATAACTGGTCAATGCTTGCTCAATGGCAGCAACGTACATACCGGCGCTTGCCACATTGGCAGCTGCCTTTTCCGGATCCATGACAGATTTTTCCGTACTCTTCCCCTGTTTTTCTATTTCTCTGTAAAACTCATAGGCCTCTATGGTTTTTATCATTTTTTTATAAATGGGATAAGGAAGGCGATACCCGTGACTTTTATTCTGATAATATTCTTTCATGATTGTTTCCCTTCCTCAATACTACATAGAAATAAACACCTTCCCAAGAGCCGTATAGACTAACCCCTTCATTTCCAATACCGTAATAATGCCATTGATTTTCCCGGCTCCCATAGATAACTCCTGGCTTAATTGATCTACGGTTTTTTCACTGCCACATGCAAGAGCATTATAGAGTCGTCTTTCATCGCTGCCTAATGGTGGCAGCTGCAATTTCTTTTTCCTTCCGGAAATTCCCAAGAAATCCAACATATCATCTACGTGCATAATAGGCTGGGCTCCCTGCCGAATCAAAGAGTTGCTGCCAAAACTATAGGTGCTGTTGATATTTCCCGGAACAGCATAGACAGCCCTGTTTAATTGCAAAGAAACATCGGCTGTATGTAGGGCTCCGGAGTTCAAACCGGCCTCTACTACCACAGTACATTCAGACAAGCTGCTGATAATTCTATTGCGCAACGGAAAGGTGTACTTTGTAGGCACGGTATGACTGCTGTATTCTGTAATTACCAATCCTTTTTCTTCTATGTGTTTTCGCAGAATTTTGTTTCGCATAGGGTACTCGATATCCAACCCACAGCCTAAAACAGCAATGGTATTCCCTCCGGCATCCAATGCTCCTTGATGAGCCGCACCATCAATTCCAATAGCAAGACCGCTAACAACAGTGACCCCATTGGTCGCCAGTTTTGCAGCAATCGTTGCTGCCGCCCACCGTCCATATTCTGTTGTTTTTCTGGATCCAACGATACTGACACACGGTGTCTTTAGCAAGTCCACATTTCCTCTGCAAAATAGTTTCTGCGGTGGCTTTGGCAAATCGAAGAGCATCTGCGGATAGGCTCTATGTTGTTGTGTAATAACCAAACTTTCTCCCTCCTTGTTTCTCTTGTTCCTACTCTCTATAGTGAATAGCTTCGGCCATATGATACCCGGCAATTTTGTCGTCTCCTTCTAAATCGGCAATAGTTCTGGCGACTCTTATAATTTTATGATAACTACGCATAGTCAGCGGCAACTGTCTGTAAGCTTTTTGAAGAAGCTGTCCCGCCTCCTCTTCCATGGGGCAATATTCTTTTACCACTCCTGCAGGAATATGGCTGTTAAGATGAAAAGATTGGTTTTTATATCGCTGTTTTTGTATGTTTCGTGCCAACTGTACTTGCTCCGCCATGGTCCTGGAATCCATTCCTTCTGCCGCTTCTTTTATATCCACCGAATTCAGGCGAATATGCAAATCTATCCGATCTATGATTGGCCCTGACAACCGCCCACGATAACTTTCAATTTGCCTTGATGTACAAGTACATTCCTTTCGTGTATCGCCAAGCCATCCGCAAGGGCAAGGGTTCATTGCGACTATGAAATTGATACAATTATACGATATAAAACTCTAATGCACCCACCTATACTATAAAAAAAAAGAGATGGAATTCATCCACCTCCCATATCAATTTAACTCCTGTAAACTGGGATTATTGCTTCTTTATTATGATTTTTATTAATTTGTAAATATATTTTATCTTTTATAAAAATCCGCATTTCATAAAATAGCATAAAGATCGTTGCAATCAAGAACCCCACCATAAATATTTGATGTAAAACTGCAAAATAAACGATATATGCGACAATTGCAATCAAATACAAAATTACTAATAGATGCCATTTTTTTGATGAGCTATCCGATATTATTTTTTTCTTTACAACATCATCCCCTTTTATCAGTTCATCCAATGATATATTGAAATAATCACTTATCAATATCAGGTTTGAAATGTCTGGAATTCCTTTATCAGATTCCCACCGTGCAATTGCAGATTTTGTAACTCCCAGCTTTTCCGCAATTTGTTCTTGCGTCAATCCAGCATTTGCCCGTAATGTTTTCAACTTTTCTGACAACATATTCATAACCTCCTTTTTCTAATATTTTTGCAAAAACACAAAAGAAATTAAAGAAATGTCTCAAAACATGGCCGTTATGATTCATAACAAGGCCAATCAAGCCTCAACTCATTCCCCAAAACACAATTTTTCTTGACAAATTCATTATTCAAAACTCTATATTCTGCGATTTTCATGAAATAAGCAGCAATGAAAGTAATAAAAGCCAATACCCCTCCTGTCAAACACAGTATTAATCCTGCTCTCTTTTTCACCACATTTTCTTTCTTGCATGTATTCTTTGCTTCCGCTGTGCTTTTTTCATCAGTCAAATACTCTAAAGGTACACTAAAACAACCGCACAACTTAATTAGATTAACGGTATCCGGAATCGTCAAATCTTGTTCCCATTTCGATATAGCCTGTCTAGATACATCAATTCTATTAGCTAATTCTTCCTGTGATATGCCCTCCTTCTTTCTTAAACTGTATATTTTATTTCCTACAGTCATAATCCTCACCTTCTCAAAATCTTTCTCTGCTACGATCCAATTATTGTAATTAATATTTTTGTATACGTAAATACTATATGAAATCATTAATTCAAGCAATACATTCTAATTTTCAGTTTCGCAACTAGAGTTTACATACATTCCTAAAAGCCTCTTCTTTTGTAATTTAACAGCATTTTAGCATTCAAAAGAATTCAAAAAACAATTTTTAAATATAAAATCATAGTCAAGGGTGCAAAATAAAAAATTCACCTGGAGGCAATTGCACCCTTGCACCCTTGCACTCTTGCACCCTTACTTTTTCTAACTAGTCATTAATTTCCAGTTGTTTCCTTACTACACATCCACTTTACTTCCCCCTTTAAAGACT
This sequence comes from uncultured Eubacteriales bacterium, assembly GCA_963542695.1. Classification (GTDB taxonomy): domain Bacteria; phylum Bacillota; class Clostridia; order Peptostreptococcales; family Anaerovoracaceae; genus RUG100. Next base: position 2,799 of record CAUTYX010000009.1, on the reverse strand, counting down.
ACCGTGCAATGTGATTTGTCTTTTATAATAATATGGTCAATAAGTCCAGTTCACAGTTCTTCATTAAATTCTATAATTTCACCATCTAGGTAATCCAAACTCTTTATAAAGTTTTCAAGCACTACCTTTCTGCTTTTTCGCTCCGATATATTTTCTTCTAATTCTTTAATCATATTATTTAACCTAATATATTCGTTTCTTACGGAAGCTTCAATCACTAAATACTCTTCTTGATTTTGAGCTATTTTTGCATTCTTTTTTATCATTGAATGCATTTTCTTACTCAAGTTTTCAAGCTTATCTTCAGCGTTGTTTTTCTCAATTTCCAATGTGGTAGTTGTGCAAAACATTTCTATCATGCTTCGAACTTCAAGCTTCACATCTTTCTTTATTTTTACAAAAGAATTAAGGGCTTTTAAGAAAATTTCCTTTATTTCTTCTTCGGTAAAGTGAGGAGATTTACAAGGCTTACCTTTTGTTTTATATTTATCAACGCAGCGATATATCTTTCTTTTAAATCTATCATTGGAATGCCAAACAACTGGGCCATACCAAGTTCCACAATTTCCACACTTTATTTTATGTGAGAAAATTGATGAACCATGAGCTTTATTTTCTTTTTTCCTTCGGTTCATTTCCGCCTACACAAAATCGAATTCTTCAGGAGAAACAATTGGAGCATGGTGTTCTTCCACATAATATTGTGGAATTTCTCCTTCATTAGTCTTGCTTTTTTTCTGCAAAAAATCAGTGATATAGCTTTTCTGCCACAGTGCATCCCCTTTATATTTTTCGTTCCTTAGTATAGATAAAACGGTACTTGAGTGCCATTTAGTAAGTCCGGTAGCTGTTTTAAGCCCTCGTTTCACTAGTTCCTTTGATATGGCATATATCCTTCTTATTCATCACTATCATCACCAAACCTATCTTTGATATAACAGTCATGACAGCAATATTTTCTATGTGCATTTCCATAAACAGAAAAAGATTTACCACAATATTTACAACTAAAGTTATATATATACTTTATATCAAGCAAATTTTTAGCAGTGGTAATTCCATATGTTTCTAATATCATCCCACTACTGAAATAAGTTATGCCAGCAGATACATTAACTCTAATATCATTAATACAATCCACTGTATCGGTCATAGTTAAAATACAGGACATAGATGTTTTTATTGTAACTTTTTTACTTATACTGTTGTTGTTCCCTTGTATCGAGGCTTCTACGCTTCTACTTTTACTGGCTTTGGCGTGCAGACTATATTTTAGTTTTGGTTCATCGTGTAAAACTTTATATAAAGGATGCTCTATTGCCTTAGCTGTGCCAACCTCTGTTCTTTCATAGACATGAAGTGGCAGACTTGCGACTGCCTCAGATAGAATTCTTACGCAGCTATATACGGCTGTCATCTGCATAGCAGACCGTTTATTTACTCTCCTTCCGAATGGTGTCCCTCCCATTAAAAAGCTGTATGCACTTCCATTTATTCTGTTACTAGGCTTATCCCTACTTTTGAATAAACCACTTAATATTCCCATATACATTCCTCCTAATTTTTTGCACAGAAAAAGCACCTACTTAGTAGATGCTTTCGCCTAATGATATTTTTATCGCCTAATACTATAATTATTTTAGGTGATTATTCATTTTTTCTAATTGTCTTTTTTGATCCATTCTTGTGTAAACAACAGCGATGATGTGAACTATTTTAGATTCTTCTTCTACCCAAAAGTAAATATAGTAATTCTTGACTCTTATCTTTCTAAATCCAAAATTGCCCCATGGCTCTTCATCAATGCACTTTATTCTATGTGGCATAAATGAAAGACTTTTCATGTTTTCTTTTAGTAAAGCTAACATTTTCTTTGCTGTTTGTGGTTCTTTAAGCTCCGAGGCAATATAGCTTTTTATAAGGTCTAGATGTTCCTTAGCTTGCTCTGTAATTCTAACCTTGTATTCATCCATTACAAACCTTGCTCCAATTCGTCAAAAACATCATCAATATCATATGAATTTCCTTGGAGTGCTTGTGAATAACCATTTGCCATCATAAGGTTAAAATCTTTCTCGTTCATATCTTCTAAAATTGGTACATTTTTAGGAACTGTAAGTGAAAATGGAATTCCCTTATTTAAGATGATTTGTCTGTAAAACATATCAATCGCAGTTGCTCTTGGAATACCAATCATTTCAAGAATGTCTTCAGCTTGTTTTTTTATATTTTCTTGTATTCTTACATTTACATTTGCAGTTTTTGCGAGTACCATAACCATCATCCTCCTTTGAGCATATTATATCAAATTGTGTCGCATATTGCAATACATCATTTTCTATTGGAACAATGCAAAGAATAACGGAATAATAGCCTACGTAGTTACGCTATCCTTATTCATATACAATCACCTCTAGTATTTCTTCAATTTGGTGTGCTATTCCAAATTCTTTAGCATACTCTCTCAGTTTTCATATATTCTTAGAATCTTTCTTGATATATAGATTCCAAGCCTTAGAAAATATCTCTGTATCTTGATTTTTTCTATCTCTTACCAAATCACAAATGGTTCTTTCCATATCATAAGCATATACAGAATTTCTGCTATCATACACACTTTCTCTTTTTTATTTCTTACTTCGCTTACTGGGCTTATCCCTACTTTTGAATAAACCGCTTAATATTCCCATACACATTCCTCCTAATTTTTGACAAAACAAAAGCACCTACTGTAATGATGTGACCCCCCCAAAGTTAGACTTTTTTAGCGTAGCAGTTTATATGGCTGCTACGCATTTT
>CAUTYX010000008.1:0-84869 GCA_963542695.1 uncultured Eubacteriales bacterium | reverse complement strand
GAACATAGTAGAGAGAATCAAAGACCATGGTGGGAAATCCTGCCATGGTCTTTTCGCCATTTAGACAAGGAAAATGGTCGTTGGAGCAAGCTGAGAAGAATTGATGTTATTTTATGCTATAAGTAATGTATAAAATAATTACGTATATGAAATGCCTGTCTTTTGTGAGGGCAGGATGAAATTAGATTCTTCTAAGGAGGCTATTGCACTGGGTTCTACCATTTGCAATGGCTTCCTTGCTTTTTGTTTTGGTCGTTGTAGTATATAATTAGGTGTAATTTAGACATAAAGGGGGATGGGCTTAGTGAAAAAAGTAAAGATTGGACAGGAGACAGTTGGTGGAGGGAGACCGCGGATTTGTCTTCCTATTATGGCTATGACCAAGGAAGAGGCCGTAACCCAGGCGCAGCAAGGGGAATATCTGCCATGTTCCCTTTTGGAACTGCGAATAGATTGTCTGGCGGGAAAAAGATGGAGAGATGTATCCTATGTGGCGGAAATTGTAGACGCCATAAAAAAGGTGTCCACTATGCCGGTAATCCTAACCCTTCGAACCCGTACAGAAGGTGGATTCGCAGATGTTCAAGGATCTAATTACTATGATCTGCTGCGAGAACTGGCAAATGTGGTAGACGCCGATGCTATGGATGTAGAGCCGTTTGATACAAATGTGGAATTTCATGACGAACGCCTTCGCTATTTAGTGGGCTATATCCATAGCTGCAATAAAAAGGTGATTTTATCCAGCCACGAAACCGAATATACGCCGGAGATTGATGTAATGGTGCGACGACTATGGATTATGAATGAGCTGGGGGCGGACATTTCCAAACTTGCCGTTACAGCCGGCAGCCAAGAGGATGTAATCAACCTGCTTGCAGCAGCGGCAGTGATGAATGAGAACTATGGGAAGAAACCTTTTGTTGCCATTTCCATGGGGAAAATAGGAAGGCCCAGCCGCGTTTGCGCCGGAGAATTCGGATCTTGTATTACCTTTGCGGCACCACTCGGGCAAGAAGACAATAGCCTGGGACAGATGGGTGTGGAAGCCCTGGCAGACTGTGTTTGCCAATACTATGGAGAATAAGATATAATAAATCATTCCAATGTTTGAAGAGGAAATCATGGCGCAATTTATTGAAATCAAAGATGTGGTATTTAGTTACCTGAATCAAGAAACAGGAGATGCTGTTAATGCATTGGACCATGTTACTCTGAGCATTCCCAAGAGAAGCTTTACAGCGATCTTAGGACGAAACGGTTCCGGAAAATCGACCTTGGCGAAAATGATTAACGGTCTTTTGCTGCCTTCCAAAGGGCAGGTGTTGGTAGATGGCATCGATACCACAGATGAAGAATCCATTTGGGATATTCGTCAAAAGGTGGCCATGGTATTTCAAAACCCGGATAATCAACTGGTGGCAGCCATTGTAGAAGATGATGTGGCCTTTGGTCCGGAAAATCTGGGAATCCCTTCAGAAGAAATTCAGCGAAGAGTGGCCGATGCCCTTGCCGCTGTCAATATGGGAGAATACCGGGGAAAGGCTCCCCATATGCTATCCGGAGGACAAAAACAACGAATTGCCATTGCCGGTGCCGTGGCCATGCGTCCGGAATGTATTATCTTTGATGAACCGACGGCTATGTTGGATCCGGCCGGACGCCGGGCGGTGCTGGAAATTATCCACCGGCTTCATAAGGAGGGGATTACTTGTGTTTTGATTACCCATTATATGGAGGAAGCCGCCCAGGCACAACAGGTGGTTGTTATGGAAAAGGGAACAATCCGTTTACAGGGATTTCCTGCCGATGTATTTAAAGAAAAAGAAAAATTGCTGCAATTGGGGATGCAGTTGCCGTTGGCAGTAGAGTTGGCAGAAGAACTACGGTTACGGGGGATTGACCTTCCTGATAATATTGTAGAAGAAGAGCAACTGGTGGAGGCGATATGTCACTGGAAGTAAAGGATATTACACATACCTATTCAAAGGGATTGCCGGGAGAGTCCAAAGCCTTGGAGCATGTTTCTTTCGCTGTTCCCGATAAAAGTTTTGTAGTGATTATCGGTCATACCGGATCAGGAAAATCCACATTGCTGCAGCACTTAAACGGATTGTTAAAGCCGGACAGCGGTTCAATCGTAATTCACGGTGTGGATATAACAGCAGATAAGGTGGCAATGCCGGAAATTCGAAAAAAAATAGGATTATTGTTTCAATATCCCGAATATCAGCTGTTTGAAGAAACTGTCGAGAAAGACGTGTCCTTTGGTCCCACTAACCTTGGAATAGAGCCGGAGGACGTTGAAAAAAATGTAGTAGAAGCCTTGGAGTTGGTCGGTTTTGACTATGCTGAAATAGCTGATAAATCCCCCTTTGATTTGTCCGGTGGACAGAAACGAAGAGTGGCTATTGCCGGTGTCTTGGCAATGAAGCCGGAAATACTGATTTTAGATGAACCGACGGCGGGGTTAGACCCAAAAGCTCGCAGAGAGCTGCTTGCGATGATTGACCGAGTTCACAAAGAGACAGGGAACATTACTTTATTAGTGAGCCACAATATGGACGATGCAGCGATGCTGGCAGATAAAGTGTTGGTTATGGATCAAGGCAAGCTGGCTATGTTTGACACCCCGGAAAATGTGTTTTCAAGGTGGGACGAATTAGAATCCATGGGTCTTGGTTTGCCATCGGTAACGGCGCTGTTGCGTGATTTAGATAAGAAGGGAATGACGGGTTTGGAAAAGACTTTTTCTATAGAAAAAGCAGCTGACACTATTGCAGCTTTGATTAAGGGGAAGAAATGATCCGAGACATTACGTTAGGACAATATTATCCCGGCAATTCTTGGATACACAAGCTGGATCCTCGTACCAAAATTATCGCTGTGTTGGTATATATTATCAGCTTGTTTATTGTAAAGACCTTCATGGGTTTTGGGTTTTGCTTTGCGGTATTGGCAGTGGTAATCGGTGTTTCCCGGGTACCGGTGCATTTTATCCTGCGAGGGTTAAAACCGGTATTTCTCATTATTTTGCTGACATTTCTGTTGAATTTGTTTATGTTTGACGGAGAAATTATTTGGAAGCTGGGGTTTTTAACCATTACAAGAGAAGGGCTTTATAGAGCCATGTTTATGGCTATTCGCTTGGTATTGTTGATTATCGGCTCGTCTATGTTGACGTTGACTACAAGACCGTTAGCACTAACCGATGGCATTGAGGCCTTGCTTTCTCCTTTTGAAAAGATGGGATTGCCGGCAGGTGAAATGGCTATGATGATGACCATTGCATTACGATTCATACCGACGTTGCTGGAGGAAACCGATAAGATTATGAAGGCCCAGCAAGCAAGAGGGGCGGATTTTGAAACGGGAAATATCGTCACCAGAGCACGTCATTTAATCCCCATTCTCATCCCTCTTTTTATTAGTGCTTTTCGCATTGCACAGGATATGGCCATTGCTATGGAAGCTCGCTGTTACCGGGGAGGGGAAGGAAGAACAAGAATGAATCCCATGAAAACCCATAAAAAAGATGGGATTGCCGGTGTGTTAATGGTACTGTTTGTTGCAGCATGTGTAGTAGAAAGGATCGTATTGTGAGACAGCGACGGTTAAAAGACCTGGAGGAACGGCTGGCGCAGATGGACGATTTGCTGGTGGGAGATCCTCGTGAAAATAAAGGAAAGTGGAAAGACGTGTTATGCTGCTCCGGGGAATTGTTTGTAGAACTGGGATGTGGCAAAGGACAATTTCTTACGTCCCATGCACTGGCGGAAAAAGCAAATTGGTTTATTGGTATCGAAGGACAGAAAAGTGTGCTGCTACGAGCCGGTGCCAGCTTGCGACAGGGAGAGGTGGAAAATGCTTGTCTCATGGGAGAATATGTCAAGGATCTAGGCGACTACTTTGAAAAAGGAGAACTGAGTGGGCTGTATTTGAACTTTTCAGATCCATGGCCAAAGGCAAGACATGCCAAGAGAAGATTGACCCATCGCCGATACCTAGAAGGATACAGGCAGGTAATCAAACCGGGAGGAGCCATTGAATTCAAATCGGATAACGATGATTTATACGCTTTTACGCTGGAAGAAGTGACAGCTTGTCACATGGAAATCGTCGAATCCACTGATGATCTTCACAACAGTCAATTTGAAAGCAGAAAGTATCGTACGGAATACGAAGAACGTTTTATGAACCGGGGAAAGAATATTAACTATATTAAATTTTTGGTGTAGGAGGAGCATATGATTTTTGCACAACAAAACGGGAGGCAAATCCCAAAGGAAGATAAGATATTTGGAATCAGCAGCCGTGCTAAGGCACGTATTGCAGAAAAGGGAAAAGATAACGTTATCAATGGCACCATTGGCGCATTGATTGATGACGACGGACAAATGGTTGTGTTGCAATCGGTCATCAAGGCATTAAAAGAGCTGTCTCCGGAAGAGTTTGCGGAGTATGCTCCCATTGGCGGAACGCCGGCCTTCAAGAAAGCCGTTATAAGGGCTGCCTTTGGAAATCGGTTTACCACAGACCGGGTTGTTAGAGTATGTGCTACCCCCGGTGGCACAGGAGCCATTCGCAATACCATTTCCAACTACTCTTGTCCTGGAGATACCGTTTTAACCAGTGATTGGTTCTGGGCTCCGTATAAAACAATTTCTCAGGAAATTGGTCGTAGTATTGATATTTACGAAATGTTTACTGCTGATGGAAAGTACAATGTAGAAGCCTTAGACAAAAAAGTCAATGAGCTGCTGGACCGCCAGGGACGTCTTGTAATTATCATCAACACACCGGCTCACAACCCTACCGGATACTCTTTGACAGATGAAGACTGGCAAAGAGTGATGGAAAGTCTGAATAAGGCATCTGAAAAAGGAAACATCGCGTTGCTGGCGGATGTGGCATATATGGATTTTGCCGGTGACGAAGAAGAATACCGTAGTTTCTTGTCCGTGCTGGAAAAAGCGGCACCGGGGGTATTGCCTATTATTGGGTATAGTGCCAGTAAAACATTGACGCTCTATGGTATGCGTTGCGGTGCCATGATTTGTCTTGCTCCCAACGAAGAGATAGCCGAAGAATTTCGCCAAGTAACCGAGTTCTCATCTCGTGGATCCTGGTCCAACTGTGTTCGTGCCGGGCAGACTGTCCTGGCAAAGGTATACGGTAATAAAGAACTAATGGACGAAGTGGGTCGTGAAAGAGAAGGTTTTAGGATGATGCTGTTGCAGAGAGGCAAAATGTTTGAAGAAACTCTTCGCAGTGAAGGTCTTGAAAATGTGCCTTTTGATGCCGGATTCTTTACTTGTATCGCTTGTGATAATCCCGATGAAATCAGCCAAAAGCTGGCAGAACAAGATATATTCGTAGTGCCTTTGGCAAAGGGTATTCGATTGTCTGTTGCCTCTATTTCTGAAGAAAAATGTGTCAAGGCGGCCAAGGTGATTGCCCGGGTGATGAAATAAAAAATAACAGCAGTCTGCCGGCCTGAAAACAGGCCGGCAGGAGTCGTATTGCAGAAAAAAGCAAAGTGCTATATAATATGGATGTTTGGCGGATGTGGTTCAATGGTAGAATTCCGGCTTCCCAAGCCGGCGACGCGGGTTCGATTCCCGTCATCCGCTCCAATTTCAACATAAGGAGACTTGGTGGTACAGTCTCTTTTTCTGTTCATAGGGAGGAAATAAAAGATGAAATCCTTACTGTTAATGGCCATTTCCCTTGGAATTGTATTTGTCATTATGTCCATTCCTCGATTAAAAAAATGGTTGGATATTCGCAAGAAGAAAGAGACGTATGAAATCAAAGAGGCCAAGGTAGAGGCAGTAGAAAGTGCTTCTCGTGGATGTCTCAAAGTGATTTATTCTTTTAAATCCAAGAACAAAAAAGGGAAAAAGGTATCCATCAAAGAATCTTTTTACACAAGAGATATTAAGAAGTTTGAATATGGCGATAAAATTGAAATTTACGTGCACCCGCGCAATGCCTATTTATGTTTTGTAGAACAGCAGGTAAGCGATGCCAGGAACCGTTTTTTGGGGTATATTATTGGAGGCGTGGTGATTATGGTTGTGTTGCCGCTGATTTCGTTTACTTTCTTTGAGTTTTAACAGTCTGGTTTACAATATTTGACAATAACTGGAAAATTATGTAAAATGAATCCATCGAAGGGTAATATGGGAGAAAGGAGATGGAATCAATGGCTGTAAACCAACGGGAGAATTCGGATATCACCTATGATATCAAGGAGCACATTGGTGTTATTAAGACCTTTAACACCGGATGGCAAAAGGAACTGAAGATTGTTTCGTGGAATGGCGGCAATCCTAAGTACGACATTCGTGAATGGGACATGGATCATACACACATGACCCGCGGGATTACCTTGTTTCCTGATGAAATGCAGGAAATCTGCCGATTGCTGGCAGATAGGGAATTTGAACCGGAGGAGTAAAAGGCAAGAAGACCAAGGCGGCAGGCAATGTTCCTGCCGCCTTTTCTATGATATACTGAAGGCCACGGAGGAAATGTCATGAAAATCAACTTGAAGATAGATACAGAGAGCAAATGGAAAGAAATATCGGTAGAACCGGGAATTTCCCTATTGCAAATAGCAAAAGAATACGCCGATCCGGAGGGACTTCCTATACTGGCTGTGAAGGTGAACCATGTTCCGGTGGATTTGCAACAATCTGTGACAGAACAATGCTGTGTGGAATTTTTAGATATACGAGATCAAGGTGCACGACTGATTTATGAGCATAGCTTGATTATGGTGTATTTAAAAGCCGTGGAGATGGTATTAGGGAGAACTCATGTAGAGGTTCGGAATGCATTGGGAAAAGGTGTCTATATAGAAATTGCAGAGGAAGAATCCATTAGTGATGAGCAGTTACAGGCGGTAAAAGATTGTATGTGCCGCCTTGTAGCTGAAGATATGGCGTTTAAGAAGATTACCATGAGTCGTGAAAAGGGACTGCAGGTGCTGCAAGATGCCGGTCTCTATGAAAAAAAGCGATGGATTGCCGCACAGCCGGATTTACAAGTTCTGCACATGTATGAACTGGATGGTTTTGTGAATTTCTTTTATAGCTTGATGCTGCCATCTACAGGCTATTTATATGATTTTGATCTTCGAAAATATCGCAAAGGAATATTGCTGATGTATTCCCAACAGAATTCTCTTCGCTCTGAGCCGGAATTTTTTGACGATAGAAAGCTCTATGCCACCTTTCAGGAAGCTAGGAAATGGCAAGTGATGCAGGATATATATTTTGTAGGAGACTTAAATTACAAAATCCGAGAAGGGGAAGCGGTGGATATGATTTTACTGTCGGAAGCATTGCAGCAAAAACGCATCGTTGAAATTACAAAGCAGATTGTAGAGTCGGGGAAGCGCGTAGTTCTTATCACCGGACCTTCTTCTTCCGGCAAGACAACTTTTGCCAGAAAGCTGTGCATTCAGCTTCGTGTAGAAGGAGTAGAGCCGCTGTGCATGGGCACCGATGACTACTTTGTAAATCGGGAAGATACCCCGTTAGATGAAAATGGAGAACCAAACTACGAGGACTTGGAAGCAGTAGATATTGATATGTTCAACAGCCATATTAACCGGCTGCTAAAGGGGGACGAAGTAGATCTTCCTATCTTTGACTTTTTGGAAGGACGAAAAGTCTTTGGAAAGAGGAAAACCAAAATTACCAAACACCAGCCTATGGTTATCGAGGGAATACACGCCCTTAATGACAAGCTGACACCGAGCATCGATGATGGAGAAAAATTCCGGATTTATATTAGTCCCCTGACGCCCCTTGGAATTGATGCTCACAACCGGATTTCTGTTACCGATGCCAGAATGCTGCGCCGTATGGTTCGCGACTATAATTACAGAGGTCATTCTGCAGAGGAAACCATACGAGAATGGCCAAAGGTGCGGCGTGGTGAAAACAAAAATGTGTTCCCGTACAATGGGAAAGCGGATGTTTTCTTTAACTCCGGTCATTTATACGAAATCGGATTGTTGAAAAAATATGCAGAGCCGCTTTTGGAGGCTATTTCCAGCGATGCACCTGAATACGGAGAAGCTATCCGAATGCTGCAATTCCTTCGCTTCTTTAATACCATTGAAGACGACGGCTTGGTGCCCAATGATTCCATTATCAGAGAATTTATCGGGGGCAGTGTTTTTGTGAAGCAATCTTTACAATAAATTTCAAAATTAGATGTTGAAATGGACCTTTGGTGGGAATAAAATGAGTGAGTATTTTAATGAATATGACCGTCAAAGGGGGTCGATACAATGATTAATGTTGGAATCGTAGGATATGGAAATATTGGAAAGGGCATCGAAGTAGCTGTTTCCAAAGCAAGAGATATGGAATTAAAAGCGGTCTTTACAAGAAGGGATCCGAAAACACTTACTCTGGCAACAGAAGGGGTTCCGACCGTTTCTTTAGGGGAAATAGAAAACTGGCAGGGAAAAATTGATGTACTGTTGCTGTGTGGTGGCAGTGCAACAGACTTGCCGAAACAGACACCAAAGTATGCCCGGTATTTTAACGTAATAGACAGTTTTGACACCCACGCAAGAATTCCGGAGCACTTTGCTAATGTGGATAAAAGTGCCAAGGATGGAGGTCATCTTGGTTTGATTTCCTGCGGCTGGGATCCGGGAATGTTCTCCTTGCAGCGGTTATATGGAAACGCTATCTTGCCCGGTGGAAATGATTATACCTTCTGGGGAAAGGGCATTAGTCAAGGCCATTCCGATGCCATTCGTCGTATTGAAGGCGTTGCCGATGCCAAGCAGTATACAGTTCCTGTAGAAGAGGCACTGGAAACTGTTCGATCCGGTTCCAATCCTAATTTATCTACACGGCAAAAGCATACAAGAAAATGCTTTGTGGTTCTAAAAGAAGGAGCCGATGAGAAAGAAGTAGAACGGGAAATTAAAACCATGCCCAACTATTTCGATGAATATGACACGACGGTTCACTTTATTAGTCAGGAAGAACTAGATAGAGAGCATAGCAAAATGCCTCATGGGGGCTTTGTTTTGCGAACCGGTACCACAGGGTGGCAAGAGGAACACAAACACATTATCGAGTATCGTCTAAAACTAGATTCCAACCCGGAATTTACCGGAAGCGTGTTGGTTGCGTATGCCAGAGCAGTAGCAAGAATGGCGGAAGAAGGCCATACCGGCTGTATTACCGCCTTTGATGTGGCACCAAAGTACTTACTCCAGGAGAGCTTCGAAGAACAACGGGCTCATTTGCTATAGCGCATTTTTCGTTACTATCGGATCTTTTTCGTAGTGCATTGATTTCTGGCGGAGAGATTATCAAAGCCTGCTTTTCATCAGAAGATGTTAAGCAGGCTCTTTGATTAGACTATTTTACTTTACCAGTGCGAACTGTTTTTGTGTAAGAGCTTTTGGCAGTGCCGTTGCCGGTACGAAGACTTAAAAGTATCGTTTGCCTTTGCGTACCTTTTTATCGGTATATTTGGTAGCGGTAATGGTGGCGATTTTTTTGAAACCGGATGTTTTCTTGGTGGAACGATAGATTTCGCACTTTTTAGCACCGGTGGCCTTTTTAAAAGCAATAGATACTTTTTTCCTGGCTGCTTTTGCAGTGAAAGAAGTAGGTGCTGCTAGGGTACGGAGGGTGATGTCGACATTAGAAGTTTCAAAAATGGAACCATCCTTAATGTAATTTCCTTTTTTGTCAGCAGCAAAGCCGATTGCCATTATACCATATTTCCCGTTTCTTAACTTTGTAGTAGGGAATTTCCCTTGACAGACTACTTCCGTTCCATGGTTTAATACTTTGCCACAATCCAATGCGTCAATGTCTTTATCTTTGGCATCAAATAATACTATAGCAGGTTGGGTATAGTAATCTTTCCACACATCTTGGAAAGTAACCTTACAAGGAATGGTTTCGTCTTTGTAGTAAAACGCTTTGTGAACAGGTTTGTGGATTTTGACATATTGGGATGTTACCTTGCTTTTAGTGGTAAAAGTTCCGGCATTGGCAGGCGCCTCTTTTGCAAAAGCAGGAACCGACAAAGATAGAGCCAGTACCAAGGTAAACAGCAATAAAATAAGGTTGTTGGATTTCTTCATGTAACACTTCTCCTCTCTATAAATAAACACGAATATAGTATATTCGTGTTTATTTATAGCAAGAAAAAAGTAAGGGAAAATAAAAATGGAGCGAAATGCTCGCTCCATTTAAAATTCTTGCTTGTAAGACGATTTAGCCAAAGTATCTCTTTAGCAGACCGGCAAATGCCTTACCGTGTCTAGCTTCATCTCTTGCCATTTCGTGAACAGTGTCGTGGATAGCGTCCAGACCCAGTTCCTTAGCTCTCTTAGCCAAAGCAGTTTTTCCGGCAGTAGCACCGTTTTCAGCATCTACTCTCATTTCCAGGTTCTTCTTGGTGGAATCGGTGATAACTTCGCCAAGGAGTTCTGCAAATTTAGCAGCGTGTTCAGCTTCTTCAAAAGCAGCCTTTTCCCAGTACAGCCCGATTTCAGGATATCCTTCTCTGTGAGCGACTCTGGACATAGCCAGGTACATACCAACTTCGGAACATTCGCCGTTAAAGTTATCTCTCAGTCCCTGAACGATTTCTTCATCAACGCCTTCTGCAACGCCGACAACGTGTTCAGCAGCCCATTCCATAGCGCCTTCTTCTACTTTATTGAATTTCTCAGCAGGAACTCCGCACTGAGGACATTTTTCTGGCGGCTGATCGCCTTCGTGTGTGTAACCACATACGGAACAAGTCCATTTCATATTTTCATACCTCCCATTAGGTTACGCATCGGCTCCCCTTGAGCCGTTTTTTACGTAACTGTATTGTCTCATAGCAAGAGTATACCACAGTATCTATAGAGTTATTCACAAAAAATCATTTATTTGCATTTTTCTTTTCATATTGCAATTTTTAAAGAATTTGTGAATAAAATATGTCTATCCGGGAACATATTAGTATGGTGTTTATCTACCGGGAAAGAAGTGATTTTCTTTACGAAGAGAAACAAATACTGTATAATAACGCTGATTACGTATGAAGGAGAATACAATGGATACTATGGAAACAAAAATCAAAGAAGGTTTGGATCAGATTCGTCCATTTCTTCAAAGAGACGGTGGCGATATTGAATTTGTAGAATACACCGACGAAAATATCGTTAAGGTGAAGCTGCAAGGCCATTGTGCAGGTTGCCCCAGCGCTCAGATGACATTGAGTGGTGTGGTAGAAAGAATCTTAAAAGAAAGTTACCCGGAAATCAAGGCTGTTGAAGCAGTGTAAATAAAAAGATTTCTAAGTCAGTGTAACATGGAACTTTATGCACCGACAGTCTGGAGACTGCCGGTGCCTTTGCGATGTTAGGAAAAGTATGGAAGAAAAAGACCAGAAATATCTACGCCGGCTGGAGGAAAAGCTGGAAGAAAATTACCCACAGCAAAAGGAAACCCTACAATCTATTGTGGCGATAGAAAGTGTTGTATCCCCACAAGATGGAAGTGCACCCTTTGGGAAAGGGGTACAGAAAGCCTTTGAGTATATGCTGCAAAAAGGAAAAGCCTTGGGTATGGACACCTATAATGGGGAAAACTACGGTGGGCATATTGAATTGAAAGCAGATGAGCCGGGTGCTGAAACCATGGCAATTTTGGTTCACCTTGACACAGTGCCTATTGGAGAAGGCTGGACCAAAGACCCTCTTGGAAAAGACATGAAAGATGGTATTTTTTATGGAAGAGGGGTGGCTGATGATAAAGGCCCTGCCATTGAAGCCCTATATGCTATGAAGGCCATTGCAGATTGTGGATTCACACGTCACAAAAACATTCGACTGATTTTAGGCCTTGATGAAGAAACACAGTGGATGGGAATGGAACGATATAAGGAACTATGCGATCCTCCGAATTTCGGCTTTACCCCCGATGCGGACTTCCCGGCTATCCATGGCGAAAAGGGCATTATGATCTTCGATATAGCAAAAAAACTTTCTGCTGGTAATGGACAAGGGCTGGTGTTGAAGAAAATGAAAGGCGGCTCTGCACCTAATATGGTAGCCGGCAGTGCCACAGCGATTCTTGGAGCCAGTGATTCACAACTGTATGAAGAGGTACAGCGTCAGGCGATACAGTGGAAAGAAGAAGGCCGTATGGATGTGGCTGCCCGCCGGCGGGGAAAGAGTTTGGAGATCAAAACCACCGGTGTTTTAGCCCATGGCGCCAGACCTGACCTTGGGAAAAATGCCATTTCGCAGTTGATGGAGTTTCTTGGAACCTTGCACCTGACCAATGAAGAAGCGGCAGAGTTTATCGAATTTTACAATCAATATATAGGTTATGAAATTCATGGAGAGTCGCTGGGCATCAGCCAAGAAGATCAATTATCGGGACCGATGACGGTGACTGTGGGCCTACTGGAGATGAATCAGGAAGCGGTACAGATTACCATTAACTGTCGTTATCCGGTTACCGGATCTTCTTCCGTTGTGTATACCGGTATGCAACCGATACTGGAAAAATATAATTTGGGGTTGGTAAAAAACCTTAACGAAAAACCGTTGCTTGTTGATAAAGACAGTCATCTAGTGGAAACGTTAATGGAAGCCTATCGATATCACACAGGTGATGCCGATTCACAGCCTATAGTCATTGGTGGCGGGACCTATGCCAGAGCTTTTGACAATGTGGTAGCCTTTGGAGCATTGTTCCCGGAGGAAGAAGACGTTATGCACCAAGCCGATGAGCATATCAAAGAAAGTAGCTTTAAAAAAGCAACCAAGATATATGCCGACGCTATTTACAGACTGGCTTGTAGTGATGCATCTGCAGAAAATCAAGAAATAGACGAGGGGAACCAATATGAAGCAACAACTGAAAAATCCGGCGTATAAAATTGTCTATCAAAATACCCATGGCTTGCTGTCCGATTTCTATGGCCATACAGTGTGCCGGGGTTATAAACTGCGAGGTTCCATAATCTTGCTGTTGGGAGTTGTGTTGCTGGGTATTGTCATAGCAGCAGCAACCGGAGCGGTTACCTTGCGGCTACGTCATGGCATGATGATTTTAGTGATTGTGATGGATGTGGTAATTCTTGCCATAGGCATTCTCATGATGGTATATCATAGGCTTATGGGACAAATGGCTCTAAAAAACGCCAGAAATGCCAACGGCGGCATGGTGCCGGAAACCAATATTTATTTTGGGGAATACATCGAGGTGATAGAAGGGCAGTCCCACAGGGCATACCAGCTGGCAGATGTAACAGCTATCTTCATGAGTGATTCGGCATATTACATAATGTTCGGTCGGTTTTCCGGCTTGTTGTTGCCAAAAAATAGCTTTGCTAAGGGTGATGCCGAAAGCTTTGGAGGATGGATACGAAAGCAGGCACCGCGATTTCGTAATCAATAAGATTGCGGCTTGGCCCAATGAGGGCAAAGTGGAAATCCAAATGGAAATAATGTATAATCAACATGTTGCAAACACGTTGTAAACACATGGAATACAAATAAAAAGGCTATATAGTAACGGAAAGGAAATAAATACATGGCAGATGTAACGGTACGAGAAATCTTTCGTCATCCGGAAGAATTTGCAGACAAGGAAATTCAAGTAAAGGGATGGGTTAGAACCAATAGAGGATCAAATAAATTTGGGTTTGTAGAGCTTAATGACGGAACCTTCTTTAAATCTATTCAGGTTGTTTACGAAGCAGACAGGCTGGATAACTTTAAGGAAATTTCCAAAGCGCCTATTTCGGCGGCCTTAGAGGTAAAGGGAACACTGGCTTTGACACCGGATGCCAAGCAGCCTTTTGAAATCAAGGCGACATCTGTTTCTATTGAAGCGGATTCTGCGGCAGACTATCCTCTACAGAAAAAGCGTCACAGTTTTGAATATCTGCGGGAAATTGCGCATTTACGTCCTCGTAGCAACACCTTTGCTGCCGTGTTTAGAGTACGTTCCTTAATCGCCCATGCTATTCATTGTTTCTTCCAGGAAAATGACTTTGTTTATGTGCATACTCCTATTATTACCCAGTCCGATGCAGAGGGAGCCGGTGAAATGTTCCGGGTTACCACCTTGGACATGGAGGATTTACCAAAGGAAGAGGGAAAAATAGATTACAGTCAGGACTTTTTTGGAAAAGAAACCAGCTTGACTGTTAGCGGTCAGTTGGAAGCGGAAATCTTTGCATTGGCTTTCCGCAAAGTATATACTTTTGGTCCGACATTCCGTGCAGAAAACTCCAATACACAGCGTCATGCCAGTGAATTTTGGATGATTGAGCCGGAAATGGCCTTTACGGATCTGGCAGGAAATATGCAGGTTGCAGAAGATATGATCAAGTACATTATTAGGTATGTACTGGAAAAGGCGCCGGAGGAGATGGAATTCTTCAACAAATTCATTGATAAAGGTGTGCTGGATCGGCTTCATCACATTGTAGACTCTGATTTTGCCCGTGTTACCTATACCAAGGCCGTTGAAATTCTTTCCAAGGCGGATAAAGAATTTGTATACCCGGTATCTTGGGGGATGGACTTGCAAACAGAGCACGAACGGTATTTGACAGAAGAAGTCTACAAGAGACCTGTCTTTGTAACCGATTATCCAAAGGATATTAAGGCCTTCTATATGCGTCTCAATGATGATGGGAAAACCGTTGCTGCATGCGATTTGTTGGTGCCGGGCATCGGTGAAATCATCGGTGGCAGCCAGAGAGAAGAAAGACTGGATGTATTGACAGAGAGAATGAAGGAAATGGGGCTTGACCAGGAAGATTACTGGTGGTATATGGATCTGCGGAAATATGGCGGCGTAGAACATTCCGGCTATGGTCTTGGCTTTGAGAGAATGATAATGTATGTAACCGGCATGTCTAACATCCGTGATGTACTACCGTTCCCAAGAACTCCAAAGACAGCAGATTTCTAAAAGGTAAGGGATATGGACGAACAGAAGAAGAAAAAAGATGTGGAATGCATTGTGCAGTTGGTGCTGGATGATTACGGACAAGATCGTGACATTGACAAAATGGATATTTTCAAGCAACCGGATCGCAATGAAGTGGTGGACATCGTCAAGAATATGATGCGAGTGCTATTTCCCGGCTACTACAAAGACACAGGATTCAAGTTCTACAATTCCTACAGCAAGCTGACAGTACAGCTGGAGGATATTTTGTACCATTTGTCCAAGCAGGTGACTATTGCGTTGGCTTATAAGGGTAAATATGATACTGTTTCCGGCGAGAAACTGGAAGAGGATGCTTGGAATATTTGTATTGCTTTTTTTCACCGGATTCCGGCAATGCGTGCCTCCATTGAAACGGATATCCAGGCTACCTACGATGGAGATCCGGCTGCCTTTAATAAAGAGGAAATCGTCCTAAGCTATCCCGGACTGCAGGCCAGTACCGTATATCGTATTGCTCACGAGTTACAGATGCTGAAAGTGCCTTTAATCCCACGAATGATGACAGAATATGCCCATAGCGTTACGGGCATTGATATTCATCCCCATGCCACTATTGGAAACTATTTCTTTATGGATCATGGAACGGGAATCGTGGTAGGCTCAACGGCTATTATTGGGGATCATGTTAAGATTTACCAGGGCGTAACCATTGGAGCCCTGTCTCTAAAGGGTGGTCATGATCTTCATGGAACGAGACGCCATCCCACTATTGAGGATTACGTGACTATTTATTCCGGGGCATCCATATTAGGAGGAAGAACCGTTATCGGGCATCATTCCGTAGTAGGCAGTAATGCCTTTGTGACAAAGTCTGTGGCTCCGTATACGAAAATAAGCATCGAAAACCAAGAACTACGATTAGATATCGAAGAACAGTAGATTATTGGTCATCTAAAGATTCCTTTTGCTGCATCAAGCGATAAAGGAATCTTTTTTTATACTTGTACTTGGCTACCGTGGCAATTTTCCCCGCCAGTCGATAATTGATGGCCCCTCCGACAACGCCTAAAAATGTGGTTCCTTGGATGAACTTTGCCACCAGCATATCCGTAGCCAATACTTTTGAAACGTCCTGCAAATCTTCATGGTTAATGGTGGTGTTGCTCAGCAGGTCATCATCAATTAGTTTTCCTAATTCATCGCATTCTTTGCTGAACTTTTTTCGTTCTTCACCTTGCGAAAAAGCAACTTTTAGCAAAGCCAAGGTATAGGGTCTTTCTTCATCTAAGCGAAAATCAAACCCATAGCTGGCACCAATTTCATAGGCTGTTTTTAACAACATAGTAAGAAAGACAGGGATATCCGGCAAGCCAATACCAAAGATTCCAAGACCGGCTCCCTCAATAATAGATATGCTTTTGGTGACATTGGTTTTGCCACCGGCTGTTTTATCAAGAGCCCGAAGGGTATCAGGATGAACCATTAACTCTAAAGAATGGCGGTACTCTGCCGAAGCAGCCTTTGCCTTTTCTACACCACTGACCTTTTCCAGCAACGGCGTTCCCTTCTCGAAAAGAAAAACAAACCCTTTTTCAAAAGCAGCCTCCAGGGAATCCATTGCTTTTTTTGGTATTTTCCCTCGAATTCTATCGGTTAGACCGGGACCTTTATTGGCTCCGCGATTAAAAAACTTTTTTTCATGACGCTCCAGGCTAATATATTCCCGCAGCAATATTTTTTGTTCTTTTTTTGAGTATCCCATAGTGAAAGTATACCATATTTTAGAGAAACAACCGATACAAGAAAGCTTCTAGCTTTCCCATGCTTCCAGCAGTTGAGCTATTTTGCGAGGGAGATCCTTCAAAGGGACTTGATTGTAATAGAAAATCAGCGGGTGGGTGCCGGCGATGTGGCTGTACATGGTGGTTGGCTGTATCCGCAGTCCTAGGGTTGCAGCTTCTTTACATAGGGCATTCGATGACTTTTTACTGCTGACGTGGAGTAATACATTGAGTCCGGAAGCCGCCTTTCCAACGTTTACAAAAGAACAGTTCCGAAAGCTGTCTATGGTCTGTTGGAGTTTTCTTGTATATAGACGGCGCATTTTTCGAATCCCCCGCTGATAATGGCCTTCCTTCATAAATAAAGCCAGTGTCAGCTGCTCCATTTTGGAGCAGGTCTGGGAGTAGTTGCCGTTGATTTCTTCGAAGACTTTGGATAAAGATGGAGGCAAGATAACGTAACTAATGCGGATGGCAGTAAAAACCGTGGAAGAAAAAGAGCCTAGATAAATTACCCGGTGATTATGATCTAAACTTTGGAGAGCCGGAATGGGCCTGCCAAAATATCGCAACTCGCTATCATAATCGTCTTCGATAATATAACTATTGTTTTCCTCGGCCCATTCCAGCAGCTGGTAGCGACGCCCGACAGGAATAACAGCACCGGTGGGAAACTGGTTTGACGGACTGACATAAGCGGCACAGCCAATATTGGTCGGCAGCTTGTCTATTTCGATACCTTGACCTCCGACGGGAATGGGAATGACGGTAACGCCTTTATTTTGAAATACTGTTCGAACCGGTAAATATCCCGGATCTTCGCAGGCAACGGTGGATATGTTAATGGCCTTTAATACATTGCTTAACAGGGATATCACCTGCTGGGTGCCGGCTGCCGTAACTATTTGACCGGGATCGCAAGATACACCGCGAGACTGAAATACGTACTGAGCAATTTCCTTTCGAAGATCTTCTTCTCCGGCCGGACTCCCTTCCGATAGCAGTCTTTCCGGAGAGTTGTTAATAATTTGATTCATGCATTTTTTCCACTTGACGAAATCAAAGGAAGAGATATCGTAAAGAAAAGGCGAGTGGCTGTCGTTAGATGGTGAGCGTGTAATACCGGAAGGCGTTGTCTTGTCGGATTGCAGCAGTTTTCGCTGTTCTTCGGCAGAAGGCCCCAGGTCATTTACATAAAATCCGGAATGCGGGCGACTGGAAATATATCCTTCCACCAAAAGCTGGTTGTAAGCTTGTTCGGTAGTGGTAAGGCTGATCCCTAAAGAAGAAGACAGATTTCGAAGGGATGGCAGTTTTTCACCGGGAACAGCATAGCCATGTAAAATTTCTTCTTTGATGTATTTGTATAGCTGTATGTAAAGAGATTCATTGGAATCTCTTTGGAAAACAGGGATGATTGCTCGCATAGTATACTCTCCTAGGTTACAACGGTATGACAAAGTGTATATTAAAAAACAAATGAAATTGTGTATATACATCATAACACTATTTACGTATGATAAATACCATAGAAAAATGGAGGATGAGAGAATGAAGAAAACTACACAAATTGTCATGACAGCGATGATGATGGGATTGGTGTTATTGATGACATATATTATCCGTGTGCCGATTCCGGCAACGGAGGGATATATTCACCTGGGAGACTGCATGATATTTATGGCAGTGCTGATCCTAGGCTGGAAATGGGGAGCTGTTGCAACCGGTCTTGGCTCTGCTCTGGCAGATTTGCTGGGGGGATATGCCTACTACACGCCGATTACCTTGGTGGTAAAGGCGGCCATGGCAGCGGTTGTAGGTCTCTTTATTGAAGCTGCGTTGCGAAAGGGATTTTCTCGAAATGGTATTCGTGTTATGGAAGTGGTAGGAATGGCTTTGGGCGGATTGGTAATGTGTGCAGGCTATTATGTGGCAGAGAGTATCATGTATGGAAACTGGCTTTTGCCGGTAGCATCTATTCCCATGAACATTCTGCAGTTTGTGGTAGGTATGGTACTGGCAACGATATTGGCAACGGCTCTATACAAAACGTCTGTATCCGGCAAGATGGCGTACCATTTGGACTAAAGCTTTTAAAGGCGCCACAATTACAAAACGATACAAAAAATCGGTAAAACAATTAATAAAACAAGGTGTGAACAGAATGAGAACCCTGCTGATATGTCGTCGGTAGGGTTCTTTTCATTTCGCTTTCTTCCCCTCCGGCATCCATGGTATAATTAAAAAGTATATTGAGGGAAAGAGGAGAAAGAAGGGAGTAGACCATGATTGAAGCATTGCAAAACATGATAAAAGAATGCAATAGCATTGTGTTTTTTGGTGGAGCCGGGGTATCTACAGAGAGTGGGATTCCTGATTTTCGATCGGAAACCGGACTGTACCATGCTAAAGAAGAGTATGGCCGGTCTCCGGAAGAAATGATTTCTCATAGCTTTTTTATGGAGAATACAGAAACTTTCTTTGACTACTATAAAAAGAACATGCTCTATCCCGATGCCCAGCCGGGACCGGCACATAGGGCTCTTGCCGGACTGGAAGAAATGGGAAAGCTAAAAGCAGTGATTACCCAGAATATTGACGGATTGCATCAGAAAGCCGGAAACACAAGGGTATACGAGTTACATGGCTCCGTGCTGCGCAACTACTGTATGGATTGTGGCGCTTCCTATTCTCTTGGTTATATCTTGGATAATGAGAATTGCCGGAAAAGTGTTCCTTGTTGTTCCAAATGCGGAGGCATCGTAAAGCCGGACGTGGTTCTGTACGAGGAACCACTGGACGGTGAGGTCATGGCGGCGGCGGTTAAGGCAATTTCCGAGGCGGACATGATGATTGTCGGGGGAACGTCTTTGGTGGTATATCCGGCAGCAGGGTTGATTCGATACTTTGGAGGAAAACACCTGGTGCTAATCAACAAAGGGGCAACATCTTATGACAAACAGGCTGATCTTGTTATCAATGAGTCTCTTGGTGCTGTACTGGGAGAAGCCTGCAAGGATTTATAAAAATAAAATATAGCAACTACAAAATTCAGCAATTATAATAAAGGGGAAATACATCAATGAATATATTGGTTTCCAATGATGATGGAGTCCGAGCAGAGGGCATCCGCTGTCTCTGTGCAGCTCTTGTAAAAAAAGGACATCGTGTATACTTGTCGGCTCCAGCTAGCCAAATGAGCGGTGCCAGCCACTCCCTTACAACACAGCGACCTATTACGCTCCGGGAGATTTCCTATGATAAAGCGGAACAGGCATTGTCTGTGGAGGGAACACCGACAGATTGTGTAAAGCTAGGTATAAAATATTTTCAGGCAAAGAATGTTCGTCTTGATATGGTGCTTTCCGGTATTAATCACGGCAGCAACCTGGGGACGGATACCCTATACTCGGGAACGGTTGCAGCAGCGGTAGAAGGCGCTCTTTGCGGCTTGCCTGCAGTGGCAGTTTCTGTCAACAGCAGCCAACCTATCCATTTTGAAACGGCAGCTGATTTGGCTTGCCAGGTGGTAGAAAACATGAGGGGAGAGACCGCAGGACCTATGATTGTCAATATCAATACACCGGATCTTCCGGCAGAGGAACTCACCGGTGTTCGCGTGGCAAGATTAGGCAAACGAGACTATGTAGAAGGCATTATGCCACAAGAAGCTCAGGAAGGATATGTGGAATACAGCTACAAGAGTACGCCGGTAGTGTATGACAGCCACAATCATGATATTGACGTTATTGCTGATCAGGATAAATATGCCACGGTGACGCCGTTAGGGTATGATTTGACTGACCACGATAAGATAGAAGGAATGAAGGAATGGAGGATAAAAATATGAATCCATATATGATGAATCGCGAAGACGTTGCCGCTATCGGTATCGATTTACAGGAAAATTTGATGCCGGCCATGGCAGGGCAAGAGGAAGTAGAAGCGAATACGGTGAAGTTTTTAGAAGGATTGAAAGTTTTCGGGATCCCAAGAATTTTTTCCCAGCAGTACACAAGAGGTCTGGGAGAGACCATTGCATCGGTAAAAGCGGCAGCCGGAGAGGATGCCACATTCATTGAAAAACGCAGCTTTAGTGCCATGAAGGTAGAAGGATTCCCCGAAGCTGTCAAAGATACCGGAAAGAAAACCATTATGATTTTTGGGGTAGAGTCTCATGTTTGCATGATGCAAACATCCTTTGATTTACTGGCTGCCGGTTACGAAGTCTATGTCATTTCTGATTGCTGCACCAGCCGCCGGACGGATGATCACCAGGAAGCTATGAATCGATTAGGAGCTGCAGGTGCTACGGTAACCACCTATGAAGCCGCTTTATTTGAACTGCTGGTAACTTCTGAAAGCCCTGATTTCAAGGCGATTTCCAATATTGTAAAATAGCAAAAAACATGTTTTCGGTCTGAAATAAGTGGATTATTTCAGACCGTTTTCAATTGTTCACTGTATTCTGTGGTTCCAAAACATAAAAGATAAGCCGTAGAACAATAGAGGGATGGTAGACTATGCAAATTTTAGTAGTAGAAGATGAAGTGCGGTTGGCGGAAGCCTTGGGACAGATTTTGTCAGAACAAAAATACATGGTAGATATTGTTTACGATGGAGAAGACGGATACGACTATGCTGCCAGTGGTATTTATGATGTCATTATTCTTGATATTATGCTGCCGGGAATGGATGGCTATGAAATTGCGCGCAGACTGAGGAAGGAAAAGCACCAAACCCCAATTATAATGTTGACGGCCAGATCCAGTACCGGAGATAAAGTAAAAGGATTAGACTGCGGTGCCGATGATTACATGACAAAACCCTTTGAACCGGAAGAACTTTTGGCTCGAGTTCGTGCATTGACAAGACGACAGGGAGAAGTGGTGCTGGATGAGATGAAATTCGGAGACTTGACAGTGGATCTTGATTCCTGTGATTTGAAGTGTGGAGGAAAGTTGATCCATCTAAACTTCAAAGAATTTGAAATACTAAAGCTTCTCATGGCAACTCCGGGGGGCGTTATTACAAAAGAGGATATGATTGTTAAAGTGTGGGGATACGACTCGGATGCCTCCGATAACAATGTGGAAGCGTATATTTCCTTTTTGCGGAAAAAATTTGCCTTCCTAAAAACCTCAGTGACCATCACGGCTCTTCGGAAGGTTGGGTATCGACTAGAGGACGGCAGGAATGATTAGAAAGCTACAACATCGCTTTATCTTAATCACCATGGTATTGGTGGGATTTGTCATTCTTTTGGGAATGACAATCTTTGGATACGTGTTGTATCAGCAGCAGACCAGACAACTGGTAGGTGCTTTGAATGCCGCTGTTAACGCAGGACTTCACCAATCGGCAGGGGCGGTGGCAGACGATGGTTACATGGATAACACTCACGCCTTTAAGACCTTTTCTGTCATTGTTGATCCGGACGGAGATATTATCAGCAGCGACGGCAATGAAAACGAATTAGCAGAAGTAGAAAACTGGCACGATGTAGTGGAGAAAGTGATTTCCTCCAATGGAACTATGGGGAAGCTTTCTAAATACGATTTGATGTACAAAAGAGTATATGATTTAAATACCGGCTATTCTACCATTGCCTTTATTAATAACAGCCAGCTAAATAAATATATGTTTTCTTTGCTTACTATAGCCATCACTTTGTTTTGTTCTCTCATGGTGATAATGTTTGTAGTCAGTTGGTTTTTATCTACCTTGGCCATCCGTCCTCTCAACAAGGCGTGGAATCAACAACAGCAATTCGTCGCCGATGCCAGCCACGAGTTAAAAACTCCGTTGACAGTGATTCTGGCAAACAACAACATTTTGCTTTCCCACAAAGAATGGAGTGCGGAAAAGCAGCGCAAGTGGATTGAAAACTCCCAGGCAGAAGCCGGTCATATGAAAGAATTGGTGGACAATCTACTGTACCTGGCACGGCTGGATGCAAATAAATCCACCACCGTCCTTTCGGCAGTGCCACTGGGAGAATTGATTATGGATATCTCCCTGCAGTTTGAACCGGTGGCTTTTGAAAAGGGCAGCGGTATTGATTATGGTGATGTGGATACCGATATTACTATTTCCGGTGATACCGTTCGGTTGAAACAGCTTGTCTATATCCTCCTTGACAATGCCATTAAATACGGGGAGAAGGGTACGGATATAAAAGTGTCGCTCATTACCAAAGGCGGTCGTCCGGAATTTACTGTTAATAATCAAGGAGATCCCATCGGGACAGAAGATATGCCCCACCTCTTTGAGCGGTTTTACCGTGCCAATAAGGCAAGAAACAGAGAAGAAGACGCCGGGGGATATGGTCTTGGCCTTGCCATTGCAAAATCTATCGCCGACGATCACGGTGCCAAAATACATGTTGCCAGCAATAAAAAAGAAGGCACCACCTTTGGGGTAACCTTCAAAAGACAATAGATTTTATTTTTCGGTCATAGAAAGAGCCCGGTCAATAATGGTCATGGCCACTTGGTGTTTTGACATCTTTGGCAATTCTTCTATGCCATCTTTTGTAATAAGAGTCATAACATTGGTATCGGAGCCAAAGCCGGCATCGGCAACCCGTAGGCTGTTGGCGGCAATCATATCCGCATTCTTCCTTTTTAATTTAGCAGAAGAATTTTGTAACAAGTCCTGTGTTTCCATTGAAAAGCCGCAAATAAACTGAGATGGCTTTTTTTGTTGTCCCAGTTGAAGTAGGATGTCTTTGGTGCGAGCTAATGGAATGGACAGATCTCCTTCTTTTTTCTTGACCTTTTCTTGTGCCGGCTGGGCCGGAGTGTAATCGGCAACGGCAGCTGCTTTAAAAATAAAGTCGGCATCACCGGCAGCATCTATAACGGCTTGATACATTTCTTGGGCGTTATTAATAGGGACGGTGGTCACATTAAGCGGCGGTTCCAAATTAGTGGGGCCGCTTATTAAGGTAATCTTTGCACCACGCAGCATAGCTGCTTCTGCCAGTGCATATCCCATCTTTCCGCTGGAATGATTAGTGATGTACCGGACCGGGTCAATGTCTTCTCTGGTGGGTCCTGCTGTTACAACAACCTTTTTTCCGATCATATCTTTTTCGGCTGCCAAATGCGCCAGGATATGCTTTTCTAAAAGCGCCGGTTCCGGCATTTTCCCCGTGCCTACATCTTCACAAGCCAGCAAGCCTGTTGCCGGTTCGATAATATGAATCCCTCTGCTTTTTAGAAGTTGCAAGTTGTCTTGTGTAGCCGGGTTTTCATACATAGCCGTATTCATGGCCGGGGAGACTAAAACAGGTTTTTTGCAGGCCAATACAGTAGTGGTCAGCATATCATCGGCGATGCCATGAGCCAGTTTTGCAATGCAGTTGGCAGAAGCCGGCGCAATCATTACTAAATCGGCAGCCTTTGCCAAAGAAACATGCTCTACCTTGTGCTGGAAGTTTCTATCGAAGGGGTTTGTAACACAGCGATTGCCGGTTAAGGTTTCAAAAGTAAGGGGAGAGATAAACTCGCAGGCATTCTTCGTCATGATAACATGGACGTTACAGCCTTGTTTTGATAAGGCACTAGCCAAATATGCCGTTTTGTAGGCGGCAATGCTTCCGGTTACCCCGAGCAGTACTGTTTTTCCTTGTAACATCTTGATTCTCCCTTGTTTCGCAATATGGATTATTCATTTATTCTATGATATAATTTTCAAGAAATCAACGTGAATGTGTGGGGGATGTCCCCTCTTGTAATTAATGCAAAAAAGGAGATTACAATGGCTGAAATCGAAAACAATTCCTCGAATTTTATTCATAAAATAATCGATGAAGATAATGCCGCCGGTAAATATGGCGGCCAGGTATATACTCGCTTCCCGCCGGAACCCAATGGATATTTACATATTGGTCATGCCAAATCTATTTGCTTGAATTTTACAACAGCAAAAAAATACCAGGGGAAATGCAACCTGCGATATGATGATACCAACCCGATAAAAGAGGACATGGAATACGTAGATTCCATTGAAGAAGATATTCGTTGGCTGGGTTTTCAGTGGGAAAAGAAGTTATGGGCTTCTGACTATTTCCAGACTATGTACGAAGCTGCCGAAGAGTTGATTAATAAGGGAAAGGCATATGTTTGCGATCTTTCTCCCGATGAAATTCGCCAGTATCGTGGAACCCTTACAAAGCCGGGGAAAGAAAGTCCTTATAGAAACCGCAGCATAGAGGAAAATTTAAAATTATTCCGGGAAATGCGGGACGGAAAATACGATGATGGAGAAAAGGTGCTGCGAGCCAAAATTGATATGGCCAGCCCCAATCTAAACATGCGAGATCCGGTGATTTACCGGATTGCCCATGTCACCCATCACAATACGGGAGATAAATGGTGCCTTTACCCCATGTATGATTTTGCACATCCTATTGAGGATGCCATTGAGGGGATTTCCCACTCTATTTGTACATTGGAATTTGAAGATCACCGTCCCCTATATGACTGGACCCTTGACCAGCTGGGATGGTGGAATCCGCAGCCACAGCAAATCGAATTTGCACGACTGAATATTACCAACACCGTTATGAGCAAGCGTCTGTTGAAAGGGCTTGTTGACAGCGGTGATGTAGAAGGCTGGGACGACCCGCGGATGCCTACGATTGCCGGTTTGCGACGTCGCGGATACACGCCGGAAGCCATTCGTGATTTCTGTGAACGGATAGGTGTTTCCAAAGCAAACAGTACCGTAGAAATGTCATTGCTGGAACACTGTGTTCGAGAAGATCTTCAAAACAAGGTGGCTTCTAAGAATGTAATCTTCGATCCAATTAAGGTGGTCATTACCAACTATCCGGAGGATCAGACAGAAGAAATGGAGTTGGAAAACAACCGAAATGTACCGGAGATGGGAACCAGAACCATTCCCTTTGGCAGGGAGTTGTACATTGACGGCAATGACTTTATGGAAGTTCCTGTAAAGAAATATCGTCGCTTGTACCCGGGTAATGAAGTTCGTTTTAAAGGAGCTTACTTTATTACATGCCGGGAAGTAATTAAAAATGAAGACGGATCCATTAAGGAGCTGCATTGTACATATGATCCGGAAACGAGATCCGGATCGGGATTTGATGGCCGTAAAGTAAAGGGAACCATTCACTGTATTGCAGCGGACTCTGCTGTGCCGATTCGCATTCGTGAGTACGACTATCTCTACTGTGATAACGAAGACGGCAGTCAGCAGCTAAACCCCGATTCGGTAAAAGAAATTACCGCTATGGCTGAACCTTCTATTGCAGAGGTAAAGCCGGGAGAATCTTTTCAGTTTTTCCGTCATGGATACTATATTGCTGACAGTAAATTGTCCACCGACAAAGAGAAAGTCTTTAACAGTATTGTTGGCTTAAAGAGTAGCTTTAGCGTGGTGAAATAAGGGAGTAGAAGACTGTATTGGATACATTGACCGGTGTGATCATTATAATTGTAGCGGCGATCGTTGTTGGATTTATAGCCGGCAACGGCGCCGTTTATATGTTTAATCGACTGCCGGACACCTGGCTTTGTGATTATGGAGAGGAGCCATCCAAAGAAGTTTCCGTGGAAGGGGGTCAGCGTATAAAAAGCTGGCCTTGGAAATGGGTGTTTTCAGCTAGTTTTATTGTCGTAGGCATCTATATGGGGGTGTCTGATTGGCAATATGCCGTTGCCGGTCTTTGCGCTTGCTGGTTGTTGTTACTGTTGGCCTGGGTCGATGGGAAATACAAAATTTTGCCGGATCAGTTGATACTGGTATTGGCGGTAATGGCACTAGGGTTCCTTCCGGTAGGTGCCGATGCTATGACGATGATAAAGGGATTAGCCGTCGGCGGTGGCATTATGCTTGGTATTTGGGTCATTGCAAGAGCCATCTATGGTAAAGAGGCTATGGGGTTTGGTGATGTAAAACTTTGCGCTGCCATGGGGCTTTTGGTCGGATGGCACGGGGCGCTGTTTGTCGTTGCAGCCGGATCTTTTGGATGTGGCATTTATGGAGGCATACAGATAATTGCCCGGCGCCTTACAAGGAAAGATACGGTTCCTATGGGCCCTTTTCTATGTGGAGCCGGCGCAGCATATATTGTAATTTTACATCAGTGGTTTTAGGAAAACCGGTTTTCTTTCCTCGGTTTTGAAAACCCAATTTTGTGGCAAATAATAGAAGAGAATATAAGGAGCAAATATATGTTAACAGGAAAGCAAAGAAGCTATTTAAAAAAACTGGGCCATAGTCTTAGCCCCATAGTGTTAGTCGGTCGAGACGGATTGACAGAAAATGTCATGGGGGAAATGGATGTGTGTCTTGAAAACAGAGAACTCATTAAGGTGAAACTGCAGGAAGGTTGCACGCTGGAACCAAAGGCGGCGGCTAACCGGGCTGCAGAAATGCTACAAGCCGAATTCGTACAGGCCATTGGACGTAAATTTGTTTTGTACCGAGAATCAAGGAAAGACGATTTAAAAGAAAGAATTGTGCTTCCGCGGTAAAGAGAAGGACGGGAGCATGAAGAATATTTTACTGACAATCAGCTATGATGGAACCCCTTTTTCAGGCTGGCAGAGACAGCCGGGACAGCAGACGGTACAAGGGGAAATAGAAAAGGCCTTGTCATCTTTATGTGGTAAATCGGTGTTGATTAACGGCTGCAGCAGAACCGATGCCGGTGTTCATGGTTTAGATCAAAAAGCCAGCTTCAAAGAAGACCTTAAAGTTCCCACGGAAAATCTTGCGTATGCACTAAACAACAGTTTGCCGGGAAGTATTCGGATTCTTTCGGCAGAAGAAAAAGAACCGGATTTTCATGCCCGCTTTGACTGTAAAGGGAAGACGTATATTTACCGGATTTACAACGGTAATGTAATGAGCTCGTTTGTGAGAAACAGGTATTATAGAGTTGGTCCGGTTCTTGACACAATAGCTATGAAAAAGGCGGCAGAATATGTTATCGGCACCCACGACTTCGCTTGTTTTCAGGCAACCGGCGGTACGCCACGCGAAACTACCGTCAGAACTATATATCAAATGGATATTTCTGAAGGTGCTTTTCCGGTAGAGTTTCACGAGGAGGTATTACATTCCGGAATCTCGGAAGCCTTTAGTGCCAAAACCTTTGCCGTGGCTGTTACCGGAGATGGATTTTTGTATAACATGGTACGGATTATTGCCGGAACATTGGTAGACGTAGGTCTTGGAAAAATCAGGCCGGAAGACATCCCGGGAATAATCAACGGGAAAGACCGGACAAAGGCCGGGCATACAGCACCGGCAAGAGGTCTTTATTTGGCAAAAGTATATTACGAAGAGGAATGGAACCATGGAGAAACAAATGTATGAGGACAACAGACCCAGCTGGGATCAATACTTTATGAAGATGGCGGAATTGGCCGCCAGTCGTTCTACTTGTCTTAGACGTCAGGTAGGGGCGGTTATTGTAAAAGAACGCCATGTGATTGCAACCGGCTATAACGGGGCTCCAAAAGGGCTGCCGCATTGCGGGGAAATCGGCGGATGTCTTCGGCAGCAACTAGGGGTACCTTCCGGCGAGCGGCATGAGCTTTGTCGTGCCCTTCATGCAGAGCAAAATGCCATTATTCAGGCAGCCACCTTGGCCCAAAGTATTGAAGGAGCCACTATATACGTGACCAACCAACCTTGTAGCATTTGTGCCAAGATGATTATTAATGCCGGCATCCGTCGAATTGTTGTACGAGACGGGTATCCGGATAAAATGGCTCAGGAAATGTTAAAGGAAGCTAATTTAGCAGTGGAAATCCTGAAAAATGTTGAAAAATAGCCGATTATAACGATAGTGATAAAAAAATATCAATTTATTTTGCCTTCAATCCTTAAAAACAGCAAAATAGTTATAAAAATAAAGCTAAAATGCGAACAAGTTTGGAAATTGGGGAATTTTCGGAACCTTGTGACAGCAAAGTAATAAATGAATTGTTTCAAAGTTATTTACTTTGCAAAATAATAGCGTATAATAATATCATGAGTGATTTGTTGAATTTCAAGAATCGGATATTTCTCCACTGCCTGGCATTGGCCATTGCAGTGGAATTGATATCACTGCCTATTATCAGATGGCAATGGAATTTCTTAGTGGGAATTCTTGCCGGAACCGTTACCACTGTGGTTAATTTTATTCTTCTGGTAGCTTTTGCAGAGAGGATGCTGGCTATTTCGGAAAAGAAAGTGGTGGTTGGTGGATACTTTATCCGAATGTTGATTTACGGTGTTGTCTTCGTCCTCAGCCTACAGCTTGGCATGTACGCTGCTGTAGGTACGGCCATCGGTTTTTTCACTTTACATCTGTCTATAATGATTATCTTTGGAATCGAGAGTAATTTGCCCGGCGCCAAAAAGAATCCTCTTAATAGTTGGACAGAGCCAAAAGAGTGGAATGATCTTTCTGACTGGGGAGATGATGATGACGACTATAGTGACTTTTGAGAAATTGCAGGAAAGTGAGGTGGAGTCTGTATGGAATTAGGCCCTAAAGTGATATTTACCGTGGGACCTGTAACGGTAACGGAAACAATGATCTGGGGCTGGATCATTACCGTACTCCTTCTGGTCTTTGTCTGGAGAGCCACTCGCCGTCTGGAGAGAATTCCAAAAGGTGCCCAGGCAGCGGCAGAGCTGTTTGTAGAAACTGTATACAACATGGTCGGCGACACCATGGGACAAGACTGTAAAAAAACCTTTGCACCATATATTGGAACCTTGTTGGCATTCCTTGTACCGGGGAGTATGTTGGGGTTACTGGATTGTCGTCCCGTTACCGCAGACCTGAATACAACGGTGCCCTTAGCCATTGTATCGTTTATTCTGATTCATTTTAATGGAGTCAGAGTGCATGGGGGTGGCGGATACGTTAAGAATCTAGCTTCTCCTTACGTAGCCATGTTGCCTTTGGTGGTACTGGATGATTTGTTCTTCCCGGTTACCTTGGCAATGCGACTCTTTGGTAATATTTTGGCCGGCGTCATTGTTATGACATTGCTCTACGGAGGATTGGCCAGTATATCTACGGCGTTGGGGTCTGCTGTCCCCTTCTTCCAAATTGCCATTCCGCTACCGTTGAACTTTTTCTTTGATATGTTCGAACCGGTACTGCAAGGATATGTATTCGTTATGTTAACAATGGTCTTTACGTCCAATGCACGGGCCAAGAAAGACTGATGGAAATAAAGGAGGAAATGAAATGTCACATATTACACCGGAAGCATTCGTATTAGGAATGTCTGCATTAGGAGCAGGGCTTGCAATGATTGCCATGGCTGGAGTTGGAATCGGAATCGGATTTAACGCCGGTAAAACAGTAGAAGGTACTGCACGTCAGCCGGAAGCACAGGGCTCATTGCTGAAGGTAATGTTGGTAGGAGCCGCATTAACGGAAACAGCCGGTATCTTCGCTCTTATTATTTCGATTATCTTATTATTTGCCAATCCGTTTCTTGGATCTCTCTAAGGAGGCATCCAGATGAAGGAGACTGTTATTGTATTGTATTGGACGAAAGGAGATGAAATGCCATGAATCTTGGGATTATAGAGATAAACTGGTCAGCATTGATGATTCTTATCAACGTACTCATTCTCTATCTGATCATGAAGCGTTTCTTCTTTGAAAAGATACATAACTTTATGCAATCCAGACAGGATGCTGTTAGAGGTGCCATCGGAGAAGCCGAAGCAGTAAACCGAAGAGCGGATCTGAAGATGGAAGAATATCAAAAGCGGATTGCCAATGTAGAAGCGGAAAGTCGCGATATTATCCGAAATGCCAAAATCCAAGCCGATAATCGTGCTAAGCGAATTATTGGAGAGGCTAATGACCAAGCTTCTCAGATCATCTCAAAAGCTCATGTGGAGATTGAAAAGGAACGTAACCAAGCTATGAGCGGTATGCGAGACGAAGTTGTTTCCATTGCATTGCTGGCTGCGTCAAAGATCCTGGAAGAAGAGCTTTCTGAAAACGACAAGAGAAAGCAAATCATCGACAAGGTGATTGAAGAGGCAGGTGCTTCAGAATGGCAGAGCTGACTGTTGATATGACCTATGGCAATGCGTTGTTTCAAGTTGCCCGAGAAATGAACTGCGTTGCAGAGATGGAAGAGGAATTACTGGCCATTGATAAGGTGTTTGAAGAAATTCCGGAGTTTTTAATGGTTATTAATGACCCGACCATTTCTGCACGGGAAAAGAAAGACATTTTGACCAAGGTTTTTGCTGACAAAATCATGAAAGAAATTATGAACTTCTTTTATGTGCTGGTAGACAAAGGGCGAACAAGGCATTTTCAGCGGATTGTACGCGAATTTCAAAAACTCCGGAATCACCAGGAAGGGTTTGTAGCAGGGACGGTATATTCGCCGTGGCCGTTAGAGCAAGAACAAATCCGTCAGCTGCAGGAAAAAACCGAGAAAATACTGGATCGTAAGATAAAACTGGAGAATAAAATCGATTCTTCGCTAATAGGCGGAGTTAAAATCCTGGCCGATGGGCGGATGATTGATGCTTCCTTGCAAAGACGTTTGGGAGATTTAGGACAGTCACTGCGCAAGTAGGGATTCAGTAAGTAGGAGGAATCGAAACTATGAATTTGAAACCTGAAGAAATCAGTGCAGTCATCAAGGAGCAGATTAAAAATTACTCCAATCGTCTGGATGTTTCTGATTTTGGAAATGTCATCCAGGTAGGAGACGGAATTGCTCGTGTGTATGGGCTGGACAATTGTATGTCGGGAGAGTTGCTTGAATTCCCCGACGGCACCTTCGGTATGGCCATGAACTTGGAAGAAGATAACGTAGGTTGCGTAGTATTGGGATCTGACAAAAATATAAAAGAAGGAGACGTCGTAAAGCCAACAGGTCGAGTTGTAGAGGTTCCCGTTGGAGAGGCTTTGGTGGGTCGTGTTGTTAACGCCCTAGGTCAACCTTTGGACGGGAAAGGCGCCATTGAAACTACCAAGACAAGACCTATTGAAAGTCCGGCGCCGGGAGTGCTGGACAGACAGTCTGTAAAAGAACCTTTACAGACAGGTTTAAAGGCTATTGACTCTATGGTTCCCATTGGAAAGGGACAGCGTGAGTTGATTATCGGTGACAGGCAAACCGGGAAAACAGCCATTGCCATTGATACTATCATCAACCAAAAAGGGGAAGATGTTATTTGTATCTATGTAGCAATCGGACAGAAAAAATCCACGGTAGCACAGTTGGTACAAACTTTGGAAGATAAAGGTGCTATGGAATATACCATCGTCGTGTCAGCCACAGCGTCTGATGTAGCTCCTTTGCAGTATATCGCCCCTTACGCCGGTTGTGCCATGGGAGAAGAATTTATGCACCAGGGTAAGCATGTACTGATTGTGTATGATGATTTATCCAAGCATGCAGTAGCTTATCGTGCCATGAGTTTGCTTCTTCGTAGACCGCCGGGACGTGAAGCGTATCCGGGAGACGTTTTCTATCTCCATTCCAGACTGCTGGAGCGTGCTGCAAAATTATCGGATGCATTAGGTGGCGGATCCCTAACGGCTCTGCCCATTATTGAAACCCAAGCAGGGGACGTATCTGCCTATATTCCGACCAACGTAATTTCCATTACTGACGGACAGATATTCTTAGAGACGGAGCTGTTCTTTACAGGACAGCGGCCGGCTATTAACGCCGGAATTTCTGTATCTCGTGTAGGTGGTAATGCGCAAATCAAGGCCATGAAGAGTGTAGCCGGTAAGATTAAGCTGGAATTGGCACAGTACCGGGAACTGGCCAGCTTCTCCCAGTTCGGTTCCGATGTAGATGCCGACACCAAACGCCGGCTGGATCATGGTGCTGTCTTGATGGAAGTGTTGAAACAACGTCAGTATCAGCCAATGGATGTTGCAGATCAGGTAATGATTATTTACGCAGCAGCTCATGACTATATGATTGATATTGACTTGGAGCATATTCATGACTTTGAAACAGAATTTCTTGAATTTGTAGATGCACAGTACGACCGTATCGGACGTTCCATCCACGAAACAGGGACTCTTAGCGAAGAAATGGAAGAAGACCTTATCGATGCTCTGGAACAGTTTAAGAAGAGCTCGGCCGGCGCTTACAAGCTGCATAGTCAGCAGGTTCTGCAACCGGAAGAAGTTAGTGAATTATAGAATATAGGAAAGGGGACTGAGCAATGGCATCCAGCGATATGCAAGATGTGAAAAGGCGGATAAAAAGTGTTACCAGTATGGAACATATTACCAATGCCATGAAGCTGGTGTCGGCTGCAAAACTTAGAAAGGCCAAGGCGGTGTATGAAAAGACCAGCCAGAATTTCCACTTTATCACCCATTCCATCGAAGAAGTTTTTAAAAACAGTAGCGAAATTCCTCATCAGTACTTGGAAGGGGATCGGGAAATCAAAAGGACTTGCTATATTATCATTACCGGCAGCCGTGGTCTGTGCGGGGCGTTTAATTCCAACGTCATTAAAGAAGCGGAAAAGCATATGGCATCGCAAAAAGGCAGTCCGTTATTAATTACCATCGGCAGCAAGGGAAGAGACCATTTTGCCAAAAAAGGATATGAAATATATCAAGAGTATACCGATCCGGCAGAATCCATACCTTTCTTAGAAACTCAAAAGATGAGCCGTCCCATCATTCAGATGTATAATGACGGTGAAATAGACCAGGTGGTGCTGGTGTACAACTCGTATTTGAGTCAAATGGAACATGAGGTAAAGCAGCAGGTTCTTCTGCCCTTCTCTATCGAAGAAGATCCGGATATTATTTACCACAGCAAGGAGGTAGAATATGAACCTTCTGTAGAGGCGGTATTTAACTATTTGGTTCCAAAGTACGTGGAAATAATGATGTACAGTGCCATTGTAGAATCAGCTACTTGTGAGCATGCTGCCAGACGAATGGCAATGGAAAATGCAACTGATAATGCCAGAGAGATGCTGGACGATTTGTCTCTGTATTACAATAGAGCCAGACAGGCTTCTATTACCAATGAGATTATCGAAATCGTATCAGGATCGGAAGCATTGAAATAGGAGATGAAAATGAACAAAGGAATTATACATCAGATTATAGGACCTGTCATCGATGTGAAATTCGATCCGGAGGAGATGCCCCAGTTGCTCAATGCCATCAACATTGACCTAGACGGGAGAAAGATTGTTGCAGAGGTGGCACAGGATATTGGAGATGACGTTGTTCGTTGTGTAGCGCTATCTTCTACGGATGGATTGCGGCGGGGCATGGAAGCAACCGATACCGGCAGCCCTATCGCTGTTCCTGTAGGGAAAGAAGTGTTGGGAAGACTCTTTAACGTTATCGGTGAAACCATTGACGAAAAGGGGCAACTGGACAATGCGGAGCGTATGCCCATTCACCGTCCGGCACCTTCCTTTGAAGAGCAGGACACATCTTCACAGATTTTTGAAACAGGAATCAAAGTTATTGACTTGATTGCTCCTTATACGCGAGGCGGTAAGGTTGGTCTCTTTGGAGGAGCCGGCGTAGGAAAAACCGTTTTGATTCAGGAGCTAATCAGTAATATTGCTAGAGAACACGGCGGTATTTCCGTTTTTGCCGGGGTAGGAGAACGTACTAGAGAAGGAAACGATCTGTACTACGAAATGATTGAATCCGGAGTTATCGATAAGACGGCTATGGTATTTGGTCAGATGAATGAACCACCAGGAGCCAGAATGCGTGTAGCCATGACAGGACTGACTATGGCAGAGTACTTTAGAGATGTTGCCGGTCAGGATGTATTGCTGTTCATCGATAATATCTTCCGGTTTACCCAAGCCGGTTCTGAGGTATCGGCACTGCTGGGTCGTATGCCGTCTGCTGTAGGATACCAGCCAACGCTGGCCACAGAGATGGGTGCTTTGCAGGAACGTATTACCTCCACCAACAAGGGATCTATCACATCGGTACAGGCCATCTATGTACCGGCCGATGACTTAACCGACCCGGCTCCGGCAACGACTTTTGCTCACTTGGATGCCACTACAACTTTATCTCGTTCCATTACTGAGTTGGGTATTTATCCGGCAGTCGATCCGCTGGATTCTACTTCCAGAATTTTGGATCCGCTGATTGTTGGAGATGAACACTACAATACGGCTCGTGGCGTGCAGGAAGTGCTGCAGAAATATAAGGATTTGCAGGACATTATCGCCATCTTGGGTATGGATGAATTGTCCGATGCCGACAAACTGGTAGTAAATAGAGCCAGAAAAATTCAGCGTTTCATGAGCCAGCCGTTTAGTGTTGCAGAACAGTTTACCGGCATGGAAGGTAAGTACCTGCCGTTGACAGAAACCATTCAGGGTTTTAGAGGCATCTTAGACGGTCAGTACGATGATATTCCTGAAAACTGCTTCTTGTTCTGTGGCGGTATTGAAGACGTTATTGAAAAGTATAAAGATATGTCAAAGGATACAGCACAGCTTCACGTAGACGAGGCCGCTGCCAAAGCACTGGAAGAGGATAAAACAGAGACAGGAGAAGAGGAAAAGTAAATGGCAACTGTAAAGTTGGAAGTAATCACTCCTTCAAAAAAGTTTTATAGTGGCGAAGTGGAACTGGTTATCGTTCGTACATTGACGGGGGATGAAGGTTTCATGGCGGGTCATGCTTGGGCGTGCAAACTGCTGGATGTAGATGCTATGTGGATTCGCGAACCGGAGAGTAAGGAATTCCGTGTAGCGGCTATTGCCGGCGGCTATATTGACGTGAAAGATACCCTTATCATCTATACAGATGCTGCAGAATGGCAAGAAGACATTGACAAGGAACGTGCAAAAGCTCTTAAGGAAGAAGTGGAAAAATGGCTTAAGGAAGAAGACGAGAAAGATCCGTATGAAATTGCACGAGCACAAATTGCATTATCTAAAGCTATTTCTCGGATGAAGATTGCCGACAGCGGCAAGCGTAGATAACGTGGAATTGACATATCGTATCATTAAAAATATAAGGGAGATATCTCGAAAGGTGAAAATCCATCTTTCGAGAGTCTCCTTTTGAATTGAATCCAATTGATGTAAGAAAGACGAAAAATAAACTTTTAAGAATGAATTAGCTATAGGAGGCAACCGTGAAAGGAACAGCAGTCATTACAGGAGCATCTAGAGGAATCGGTAAGAGTATAGCAAAGGTATTAGCCAGAGATGGATACAATATTGCAGTAAACTACAAAGAAAATGAAGCTGCAGCAAATACAGTATTAAAAGAAATCCGTGCAATTAACCCCTATTGTATATGTGAAAAATACAAAGGGAATGTTGCTGATATTGCAGATGTCAGTGCTATGGTAGAAAAAATCCATGAAGACATGGGAGATATTCAGGTGCTGGTAAATAACGCAGGGATAGCACATGCAGGTCTCATTCAGGACATTACACCCAGCCAGTGGAACGAAATGTTTGCCGTCAACATAGGTGGGATGTATCATACAATACATGAAATTTTGCCGGAAATGATTAGCCGGAAAAAGGGAAAAATTGTCAATATTTCTTCTGTGTGGGGGATAGTTGGAGCTTCTATGGAAACACATTATTCGGCTAGCAAAGGGGCAGTAATTGCGTTTACAAAAGCCCTTGCCAAAGAAGTAGCTCCATCAGGAATTAGTGTCAATGCCATTGCACCGGGAGCCATTGACACCGATATGTTAAGAAAGCTGCCGCAGGAAACGCTGGATGAGGTAGTGGAAGAAACCCCTTTTGCACGATTAGGCTCTGTGGAAGATATTTCCGAGATGGTAAGCTTTATGGTGTCAGAAAAAAGTAATTTCTTGACAGGTCAAATCATCAGTCCCAACGGCGGATTCGTATGGTATTAGATGCAGTATTACCGGAATGGAAAACTAGTATTTGCCAATGTATGTTACATCGTCCATGGTGTGGGCATAGTCAACGGCTGCCTTGTTGGCGGCCTTGACAAACTCTTTTAGAGCCGGGGTAGTGTTCTTAATGGATTTGATAATCATACCAAGATCACGTCCCACAGGGGAATCCAGTTGTCGCACAGCTACATTAGCCGGAACCATGGTCATTTGCATGCTGGATAGAACGTATAATCCCAGTTCATTGGCAGACATAGAAACCCCGGCCAAATCACTGGCTACATAGTGACGAACGTTGGGGGTGAACTTCTCCTTGTCGGTAATAGCGGAAAGCAAATCGTCCCAGCCGGGAAGCGGCATGATAAAGTCCTGATCATTTAATTGGTCAATAGGAATTTTCGAATACTTTGTCAGAGGGTGCTTTTCGTTCATCACCATGATAACCGAATCATGGAACAGCGGGCAGAAATCAAAACCGCCGGGAACACTGTTGTTCATAAACCCAATATCAATATTGCCGCTGGAAAGGGCTTGGCGAATATCCAAAGAACTCATCTCGTGTACTTGTACACTGATGTTCGGGTATGCTTTGTAAAATTCATTTACCACCTGGGGAACGAAGCGTAACAACATACTATTTAGAGATCCAATTCGGATATTACCTGACAGCAAGCCTTTGACAGAATCGGCTGTTTCTTTAAGGCTATCCTCATTTTTAACAATTTCTCTGCAATAATAGAGAATCTTCTTTCCATCTTCTGTAGGACGAATTAAATCACGGCTGCGAATCAGTAGTGGAAATCCAATTTCTTCCTCCAGAGAATCCAGCATGTGGCTGACTCCTGGCTGAGAATATCCCAATTGTCTGGCAGCTTTTGTGATGCTACCTAATTCAACGACTTTTATAAATGCACGATATTTAATCAATGGCTTACCCCTCTAGTACTATCCGTATTTTAATTGACGTTACTTTTAATTCACGTTTTCAATGATTTTATTATATAATTCTTATTCAGAATAGTCAATATATCTGTAATTCGTGATTCATATTAGTTGGATGTTTTTCGAAATGCTAAACAAATTGATTAAAATACCGATGGAACCTCAGCTATAATAGAACAGTATAAAAAGAGCAACGGCAGGTATCGAAACCTTGTCCCGCTGCTCTTTGCGACCTATCGAAGCAATCCGGCTAAAAAGATTGTTCATATTGGGCTAAAATGCCTTATGCTAAAGATGCCATATGCTTTAATGTTCTAACCAGCTGGCTTACATAACTCATCTCGTTGTCATACCAGGCCACAACTCGAACTTCATAAATTTTAGTTCCACATCTTTCTGCTAATGTTTGGGTGGCATCAAAGAGAGATCCGTAACCCATACCGATAACATCGCTGGAAACGATTTCCTCTTCGGTATATCCAAAGGATTCATCGGCAGCGGCTTTCATAGCAGCGTTGATACCTTCTACTGTTACAGATTCTGATTCGTCCTTTAAAGTCGCATCTAAGATGGTTAGGGACCCACTGGCTACAGGAACACGCTGTGCAGAACCAATGAGTTTCCCGGTCAGTTCCGGAATAACAAGGCCGATGGCTTTTGCGGCACCGGAAGAAGTCGGTACGATGTTGATGGCACCGGCACGAGCTCTTCTAAAGTCGCCTTTTTTGTGTGGTCCATCGAGAATCATCTGGTCACCGGTATAGGCGTGAATAGTGGTCATAAACCCGGTTCTTACTTCTCGATAGTCAGCCAAAGCTTGCGCCATAGGAGCCAAGCAGTTGGTGGTACAGCTGGCACCGGAGACGATTAAGTCATCTGCTTTTAATGTCTTATGGTTGGTACCGTATACGATGGTTGGAAGATCGTTGCCTGCAGGAGCAGAAATCAGCACCTTTTTTGCACCGGCATCAACGTGAGCCTGTGATTTTTCTTTGCTGGTAAAGAAGCCTGTGCATTCCAATGCAATGTCCACATCCAACTCCTTCCAAGGTAGTTTAGCAGGGTCTGCTTCTTTAAAGATGGGAATTTCTACATCATCCACCGTGATGGAATTTTCCGTGTTTGTAATGGTGTGATTCAGCCCGTATCCGCCCTGCACACTGTCAAATTTTAACAGGTGAGCCAGCATAGCAGCATCCGTTAAATCGTTGATAGCTACCACTTCTACTTCCGGATCATCAAACAGCTTCCTGAAAGATAATCTTCCGATACGTCCGAATCCGTTAATTGCAACTTTTGTCATTTGATTGCCTCCTTTAAAAATTCTTTTATTTCATCTGCAGTTTCCATCTGCAGTGCCCCTTTAGCAATTTCATCTGCCTGTTCCTTTGATCATCTGCTGATTTCTCCGCGTGTCCGCAGTACCGAAGTTGGTCCAACAGAGAACTCCTTTAAGCCAAAGCTGATGAGGAGTGGAATCAGCATGGGATCGGCAGCGGCTTCGCCACACATTCCCACGGGGATTCCCGCTGCTACGCCGGCCTTGATAATGGTCTGCAGTGCTCGTAAAACAGCCGGATCATAGGTTTTGTATAAATACGCCACGCTGGCGCTGCCTCTATCGGCAGCCATGATATATTGGGTTAAATCATTGGTTCCAATACTAAAGAAATCGCAATACTCGGCCAGCTTGTCAGCCATAATAAAAGCAGCCGGTGTTTCTACCATAATGCCCACTTTTGGGATAGGAAGTTGCAACTCTTTAGCCAACTCAGAAACCATGGATCGAACTTCCTTAATCTCCGAAATGGAAGCGATCATAGGAATCATAATCCAGAGATTTCCACCGGTATCGGCATTAGCTCGAATAAGAGCTCGCAGCTGCAATATATAGGACTCCTTGTTCTGGAGGCAGTAGCGGATGGCTCTGTATCCAAGGAACGGATTGTCTTCTTTTACCAAGTTCATGTAAGGAATTTCTTTGTCCCCGCCTACATCCAAGGTACGGATGATAACGGTTTTTCCCTCCATAGTCTTGCAGACTTTTTTGTAGGCTTCGTATTGTTCCTCTTCGTTGGGCATGCTGCTGCGGTCCATAAACAGGAATTCTGTACGGAAGAGGCCGACTCCTTCGCCATCGTGTTCCTTAGCGGCAATACCGTCTTTTGGGTTTCCGATGTTGCAGAAAACTTCCTTGTGAATACCGTCAGCGGTAACAGAAGGTTTTCCTACAAAGGAGAGCAACCGTTCCTTTTCTTTGTAATAGGCGGTGCGTTTTTGCTGGTATAGTTCTTGCTGATCCATGGTAGGGTTGTCAATAATTTCCCCCAGGATGCCATCAACAATTACATTAGTGCCTTCCTTTAGAGTAGCGGTGGCGTTAAGAACGCTTAGGACAGCGGGTATTTCCAGCGCCCTGGCAAGAATTGCCGAGTGAGCCGTCATGCCCCCGCTTTCAGTAACAATGGCTACCACGTTTTGGTGGTTCATCTCTGCCGTCATAGAAGGTGTTAAATCGTTGGTAACTAGAACCGTACCTGCCGGCAGATTTTTCAAATCCACATCCCTGATGCCTAGTAAAATTTTTAAAAGTCTTGTTTTTATATCTTCCACGTCGGTGGCTCGCTGCTTTGTCAACTCG
The DNA here is from genome assembly GCA_963542695.1 of uncultured Eubacteriales bacterium. GTDB lineage: Bacteria > Bacillota > Clostridia > Peptostreptococcales > Anaerovoracaceae > RUG100. The sequence continues at coordinate 44,656 of CAUTYX010000008.1, read as the reverse complement.
TCATCGGCTTGGGCGAACATGGATTTAAACATGTCCAACACCGTTTCGGCTGCGGCTTCAGCACACTTGTTGTCGTTTTTGATAAGGTCTTCCATTTGGGAAACCATAAAAGGATCACTAAGCATGGTGATGTGGCCACGAATGATTTTTGCTTCCTTCGGGTTTACAGACTGTTCCATTTTGTCAGCCAACTTGCCCGTATCTTCTATAAAGGCGGCAATGGGATCTTTGAGTCGATCAATCTCTTTATGAACACCAATTACCGGTTTGTTTTCATAGGTAATCTTTTGTTGTGAAACGATACACACTTTACCGATTCCAATGCCTTCAGAGGCAGCGATTCCTTTTAACATGATTCTTTCCTTTACTCTTCTCCCAGTCCGGAGGTGATTAGTTCTTTGGCTTTGGCAAGGGCTTCGACTTCATCGCTACCTTCGCATTCCAACTTAATTTCTGCACCGAACTTGATGCATGCAGCAATTAAGTTCATTAGACTCTTGCCATTTACTTTATTTCCATTAAAGATGATGGAAACCTGACTGTCGAATTTTGCCATTTCGTTGACAAACACAGTAGCCGGTCTCATATGAAACCCTTGAGAATTAGTGACTTTTATGCTTTCAGATACCATGATGAACTCCTTTCCGTTTCATTTGTGGTTTTCTGCATTATGCAGCAACTCTTTTCTTTTTCAAAATAGATAACATTACCATACCGGCCAAGGACCCTACTATCAATGCAATCAGGTATCCGCCAATGTGCCCTACAACAGGGAATACGAAGATGCCGCCGTGGGGAGCCATCAAAGTACAGCCAAAGGCCATGGAGAGCCCTCCTGCCAATGCAGAACCGACGATACAGGAAGGAATTACCCGCAGTGGATCAGCTGCTGCATAAGGAATAGCCCCTTCTGTGATAAAGCAAAGCCCCATGATGTAGTTAACAGGACCGGATTTGATTTCGCTAGGTGTCCAACGATTTTTTAAGAAGGTGGTGGACAGCGCAATGGCAATAGGAGGTACCATACCGCCAATCATTACAGCCGCCATGATGTTGTATCCACCGGAAGCCAGTGCCGCAGTACCAAACACGTAAGCCGCCTTGTTGAAAGGGCCACCCATGTCGATGGCCATCATACCGGCTACGATACATCCTAAAACGATGGCAGAGGAGTTACTCATGGAGTTTAGTGAATTGGTTAATCCTGTGTTAATAACGCCGATCAACGGATTGATGGCAAACATGAACACAGAGATTAAGGTGATACCGAGTAATGGAATAATCAATACCGGCATCATTCGGTGAACGAACTCCGGTGCTTTCTTGAATGCGGCATTTAGTAGACGAACGATATAGCCGCCTACAAATCCGGCAAGAAGTGCACCAAGGAATCCGGAAATAGCAGATGAATCTCCGGCAGGGGCTGCAAATGTACAACCTAGTGTAGCAATGGAGCCACCGGTAAATCCTACGGCAAGACCCGGTCTGTCGGCAATACTTTCAGAAATGAAACCGGCCAGTACAGGCATCATGAAGCCGAAGGAAACGCCACCGGCTGCCTTAAAGAATGCAGCTGCGGCCGTATATGTACCGAAGTCACCGTTTCTTGGAGCACCTGCAATGGTATCAATAAGGAATGCCAAGGCAATCATGATACCACCGCCAATGACAAACGGCAGCATGTAGGAAACACCGTTCATGAGAGACTTGTATACTTTGCGGCCGGCACCTTCGTTGTCATCAAGAGCATTATCCGGCGCGGATACATCGGTATTACTGTGGTAAAGGGGAGTAGCATCGCTGAGAACAGCATCAATTAACTCGCTCGGCTTGTTGATTCCATCGGCCACTTTTGTTTTATATACTTTTTTCCCGGCAAAACGATCCATGGAAACCTGCTTGTCCGCAGCAATAATGATGCCGTCAGCCGCTTTGATTTCCTCGGGTGTTAAAACATTTTTTGCACCGCCGGATCCGTTGGTTTCTACCTTGATAGTCATACCTCTTTCTTTGGCTTTTTGTTCTAAGGCTTCGGCCGCCATGTAGGTATGCGCAATGCCGGTAGGACAAGCCGTTACTGCCAACAATTGGTATGATCGGTGATTATCAGAGGCAACAGTAAGGGCTTCTTCTTTCGTAGAAGCTTCGGCTTCTTCGGGATATTTTGCAGCTTCGGCTTCGTTGAGGCAATCTAGGAAATGCTCCGGAGAATCCGTGGAAAGCAAAGCTTTTCGAAGATCCATATCCATAAGCAATGTCATGAGACGCGCCAATACTTCCAAGTGCAAATCCCCATCTACCGGTGCAGCAATCATAAACAGTAGATTGGACGGTGCTCCATCAGGGGCACCATAGTCGATTCCGGCAGGAATGGTAAGGGCAGCTAATCCCGGCGTTTTAACAGCATCACTCTTAGCATGGGGAATGGCAATACCTTCTCCAACAGCCGTGGTGCTTTCTTCTTCTCTTTTTAAAATGTTCCGGCGATATTCCTCTTTGTCATTGAGGTTTCCCACCTTGTCATGTAGGTTGATGAGAGCTTCAATGGCATCATCTTTGGAATCGGTTGCTGCATTGATGACAATGGCTTCCGGTTTTAGTAGGTCTCTAATTTTCATAAAGACATCCTCCTCTCAATTTCCTTTGCATTAGCCAATCCCGGGGAACAAGCTGTTGCAGAGCCTGCGGCTGTTCCAAGGTGTAAGGCATAATGATAATCTTTTGTCTTTATGTAACCGGACAGGAATCCGGCAATCATGGAATCTCCTGCACCAACCGTGTTGATGGCATTGCCTTTGATGGCATCTTGCAGGATGATTTCATCATCTTCTGTAACAAGAAGGGCACCCTTGGCTCCTCGTGACACAAGGACATTTTGGGCTCCCTTCTTTCGTAAGGTTTTTGCCCCTGCAATGATTTGCTCTGTCGTATCCATAGGCTTTCCTAACATATCGGCAAGTTCGTCATTGTTTGGTTTAATTAGGAAGGGGTGATATTGTAAAACTTGTAGTAATAATTGACCGGTGGCATCTACTACTACGGGCAGGTTTTTTTTAGTCAAGACCCGTAGAATCTGCTGGTAGGTATCTGTCGGCATAGAAGATGGAACAGAGCCGGAAATTACCAGCATATCTTCCCCTGTCAAGGTGTCCAGTTTCCGGAACAATGCCTCTACTGCCTCTGCTGTAATGGTTGGTCCCTGACCATTAATTTCGGTTTCTTCTTTGTCTTTGATTATTTCGTCTTTGATTTTCACGTTGATTCTGGTAAAACCCTCTGCCAGCTTGATGAAATCAGTGGTAAGACCTTCCTCTTTCAGACCGGCTGCCAGAGCATCTCCGGTAAAGCCGCTTATAAAACCTAACGCCGTTGTTTCTACTCCCAGTCGATGCAAAATGGTGGAAACATTGATGCCTTTGCCGCCGTAAAAGTACTCTTCTTTTAAAGATCGATTGGTAATGCCTGTTTTCAGATTTTTTGTCTGCATAACGTAATCGATGGCCGGATTAAAGGTAACAGTGTAGATCATTGTTCTATCTCCTTAATAAGAGTTCTCCCGGTGTATTTTTCTCCCGGTGCTTTATCAGTAAGAATGCAACAATCTTCCAGCACAGCAAAGGAAATGGCGTCCGACGTATCAAACTTACTGGAATCTGCCAGTATATAGGACACATAGGAATGGTTGATGGCTTCTGTTTTTACCATAGCCTCTTCCAAATCCGGCGTGGTAAATCCACGTTGCAAATCAATGCCGTTGGCTCCGATAAATGCCTTGGTAAAATCGTATTGGTTTAGATTTTTCACAGCCAGGGTTCCTACAATCGCTTCTGTCAATGCCTTTGGCTGTCCGGCGAGAACATAGGCGTTGAGTTGCCGTGCAGAAAGTTGCAGTCCGTGGATAATTCCATTGGTAACATAGGTTGCATTTTTGTTGGTAATATATGGGATCATGGCCCCGGTGGTGGTTCCGGCATCAAGGAAAACAAAATCATTGTCGTTGATCAGGGAAGCCGCATACTTTGCAATGTTGATTTTTTCCGCCATGTGCTGCGATTCCTTAAAGGAGACATCCGGCTCACCTGTAGAAATGGATCCGTAAGTAACTGTTGGCAGGACAGCACCACCGAACACTTTGTTTAACTTGCCTGCCTGATCTAAATCGTTGATGTCGCGCCGAATAGTAGACTGGCTCACCTTTAGTTGTTTTGATAGATCATGAACTTGTACCGAAGAATGGGTGCGAAGCTGGTTCATAATGTAATCATATCTTTCTTGCTGAAGCATTACGTTTCCTCCTTATGTATATATATGCCTGAATCTTGGTAAAGTCAATCAAAATAGAACATAAAAAAGCAAAATAAAGCGAAAATAATCAAATTGACAGAATACTCAACTATGATCGTTTACAGGAAAAGCAAAAAAATCCGCAAAGGATGAACTGAAAATCATATATAGATTTTCAGACTATTAACTTACAGTCAAGGTTGTACCTATAATAAGTCTAGGAGGAAACGGCTGTGAGAATTGACAAACGTGACATGGGCAGAAGAGTAAAAGCGGCCAGGCTCAAGAGAGGGCTAACCCAGGAAGATCTAGCTGCCGTGATTGGTATAACACCGACCCACATTAGTCATATTGAAAATGGAAAAGGTGGTGGGAGTTTGGATACTTTCATTGCAATTATGAACACGCTGGATCTAACACCTAATGAACTGTTCTGTGGAGTAGTGGACAATACAGGCCCCCAGTTGTTTCATGAAACGGTGGAAATTCTGGAGAAGCTTCCTCCGGCTAGGGTTTCGATGCTAAATCGCCAATTGGCGATGGAAGTCGAGGTTATAGGAGAAAGTGATGAAAAAGAGGAATGAGAAAGAAAACAAGGATGTGGAGGAAAATCCGGGAGCGATGATTATCTGTATAGGTGATCCTCCTCCTTTTTTAGTACGAAATCGTAAAGATCATCAAATATTGTGTTTTGAAAACGAGCATGCTGCCCGTAAATATTTTAGAAAGGGAATTATAGAAACTGTCGATAATAACATTTGGGTATGGCAAAATGGGCGACCGGTGTCTTTTCATCTCCATGATTTGGTCTTTGCAGAAGTATGCAATCACCACTTGGATATTGTACTTCGCAATAGAGTACTGGAGGATGTAAAGATGCCGCTTCATGCCTTTGTGGCTTTGGTAAATAATCGCTTCTTTGTCCGTTGTCATAGATCCTTTGCCGTGAATATCCACCATATCCGGGAAATTCGCTCCATGGGCAATCGCTCGTGGAAAGCAAATTTGTACTGTCCTACCGAACACCATTGTTATATCGGTGCCAAATATTATGACGGCCTTTCACGTAGTTTAAAAAGGCTGCAGGGAATCATGGAGTAGAGTACTATCCGGTTTATTATCTTGTCTAATAATGGGGGCTTCTTGCAAACTGATATTTCCTAACATATAATAAGCATTATTTATTATAGGTATTATAGTTTTCAGGAGGTTGTAAGATGACTGAAAAAATTGCTCATCAGCCTGCACCTGCCGTTGAAAAAAGAACTGATGCACTAAAGAAAACGAGGATGTCCACCTTAGGTGTTGTGGCTATGATTTTCTCCTTTATTGCAGCAGGCGCCTTTGGCATTGAAGAGGCTATTTCTGCCAGCGGTCCGGGAGTAACACTGTTGATGCTGATTATTTTTCCATTTATCTGGGCATTTCCACTGAGTGAAATGGTTGGAGAATTGGGGTCCCTGTATCCGACAGAGGGTGGTATCTACTCTTGGGGTAGAGAAGCCTTAGGGGAATTCTGGGGATGGCAAGTAGGTATGTGGTCGGGACTTTCCACATGGCTTTGCCAGGCACAGTACTGTGCGTTAGTTGCAGGATATGCAGCGAAATTCGTTCCCATGAGTTCTACTACAGAGTATCTGGTAAAAGCAGCCGTTGTTGTAATCTTTACCATTATCAACTTGGTGGGATTGAAATCTTTAGAAAAGCTGGAAACAGTATTCATCATTATGGTATTAGTAGCCTTTACGGCAGTTACCATCGTTGGATTTGCCAACTGGAATTACAATCCGACAACTCCTATGTTTAACCCGGACGAAGGGCCTCTTCATTCTATAGGAGAAGGCATTGCCATTATTATCTGGATGTATTGTGGATACGAATGCATGTCCAATATGGCCGGGGAACTGGAGAATCCACAGGTTATTCCAAAGGCATTACGTATTTCCCAACCGGTGATTGCTCTAAGTTATATCTTGCCGACACTGGCAGGAGTAGCCGCTATTGGGTCCTGGTCCAAATGGATGACAGACTCCAACGGAGGACACATCGGATATCAAGATGTACTATTCCAGCATGTAGGATCTTGGGCTGGTATGGCCTTTATCGTGGTAGCAATTATCTCTAACTGCTCTATTTTCAGTTCCTATATTGCCCATGGTTCCAGAGCTTTCTTTGTACTGGCCGATGACCACATGTTCCCTAAATTCATGTGTAAGGTAAACAAGAGAGGTGTCCCGGCGGTATCCATTATTGCACTGGCAATCTTCACCTTGATTTGCTGTAAGTTTGACTTTAAGACACTGGTAATGACCACCACACCGATTCAGCTGTATCTATATTTGCTGATGGTAATTGCTCTCTTAAAACTAAGAAAAGAATATCCGGTGGAAGAAAGACGAAAGATGGGATTGACTGTTATGCCCGGTGGCAAAATAGGCCTTGCCATATTGTCTATCTTTGTTCTTGGAATTTGTATCTTTGCTTTGTATGTAAATGGCACAGAATACTTCATTACCGGATTTATCGTACTGGCAGCAGGATTGGTATTCTACCTGATTTGCAAATGGGTATTTAAAGGCAGAGTGCTGGACGATCCGGAGGCGTATCCTCTGAACCCTAAAACAAAATTGGGATTAGGCGATATCATTGATATTGGCGTGTACATTCTACTTAGCGGCGTTGTTGCTTTTGCAGGATCCATTATCCTGACTCTGTATGAAGGCAGTTACGGTGCTGAATACTACTTGGAAGAGTATGGAAAAGGATTGTTCAGCAATTTTGACTTAATGATAGGTATTTGTCGCTGGATGGGAATTGCTTTAATCGTTGTTGGTGTTATAGTTTACTTCATTGGCAAAAAGACAGAAGGCCCACAGGTTGCTGCGCTGCACGACCTACGGAAAAAGCGTACCAATGAGCGTATTAAAGAAATCCATGGAACGTATCCGGGAGAAAACAAGGAACTGGAAGCGAAATAAGCAACCGGGAATAAATGAGAGTGGTATGATATTTAAATAAAGGAAAGGCCGTCTTGCAGTAGGCGGCTTTTCTCTTGCTTTGAATATGTGGTATACTATAAATATATAAAACGAAGGAGGGTGATTTTATGAAGTTGTTAGTACCTATTGATGGATCGGGATATGCACTTCGGGCGGTAGAATACGCGGCAAAGATGGCAGAAACCCTGGAAGACGCAACAGTAGACTTTGTGTATGTCATTGTTTATGAAGCCAACTTTATGGATTCGGCACTGATGATTGAAAAGGCCGGCGAGCTGGCAGCACAAGAAGCCCTGGACGAAGCAGTAGCAGACTTTGCAAAGTATTCTGCCAAACAGCCGGGACGGATTATTGAATCTGGTTCCAGTGCAGCCAATACCATTGTAAATTTGGCCGAAAAAGAAAACTATGATCAGGTTATTATGGGATCCAAAGGAAAATCCAATATGGAACGTTTCTTGGTAGGTTCTGTTTCTAACAGAATCATGCACCATGCACCGTGTACAGTCACCTTGGTTAGATAGTTAGTAAAGATTAAAGCAAAGAATTGAAAAAAAGGGCTGCAGACTTGGTCTGTAGCCCTTTTAGAAAGAAAACCATGAAAATGAAAGCAAAAGATTTGCGACTATATGCCATAACAGATAGACGATGGCACCAAGAAAAACCTATACATGAAATGGTAGAGGAGGCCATTGCAGGCGGTGCCACCATGATACAGCTTAGGGAAAAAGAATTGCAAGGAACCCGGCTGAAGGAAAAAGCCTGCCGGGTACAGGCGGTTTGTAGAAAATCCGGCATTCCTTTTATTATCAATGACAATGTAGAGCTGGCTATAAAAATTGGAGCCGATGGTGTTCACGTGGGACAAAAGGATGAAAATCCGGCGTCCATTCGACAGCGTACAGGAAAGAATTTTATCATAGGGGTTACGGCAAAGACTGTAGCCCAAGCAAAAACAGCAGAAGCGCAAGGAGCTGACTACCTTGGTTCCGGAGCCGTCTTTGGAACCACCAGTAAAACCGATGCACTGCCTATGGATTTGCAAAGGCTGCAGGAAATTTGCCGGGTGGTTAGTTTGCCCGTAATAGCAATTGGAGGAATTGACAAAGATAATGTTGGCTTGCTTTCCGGTCTGGGTGTTGCCGGAGTAGCGGTGGTAAGCGGTATATTTAAAGCAGAGAATATACGGCAAGCAGCAGCTGCCTTGGTGCAGCAAATGAATATGGAAAAAGGATGGAAAACCGATGATTAAAGGCGTCGTTTTTGATATAGATGGTACGTTACTGGACTCGACGAAAATTTGGGAGGATGTTGGCTGGAATCTGTTACAGCGTCGTGGGATTGCAGCAGATAAGAAATGTCTAAAAAGAACCTTGTTGCCCATGAGTATAGAAGAAGGTGCGGAGTACTTAGAAAAACGTTTTTCTCTGAAAGAATCACAAGAGGAGATTATTCGAGAGATGCTCCATGATGTAGCTCGTTTTTATGATGAAGAGGTGCAGCCAAAACCGGGGGCGCTTGCATTGCTGGCCGGATTTCATAGAGCCGGGATTCCCATGGCGGTGGCAACGGCTAATGATGGAGCGGTATTTCACAAAGCATTTGAAAGGCTGGGGATGACAGAGTATTTTCAAACGACCGTTAGTTGCCACGATGTAGGTTTTCCCAAAGGGCATCCCAGAGTGTATTTACGGGCTGCGGAAATAATCGGCACCTTGCCGGAAGATACGATCGTCTTTGAAGACACGTTGCGGGGATTAAAAACAGCAGCTTTAGCCGGCTTTCACACAGTGGGAGTAAAGGATATTCAAAGTAGGGATAGCTGGAAAGAGTTGGAAGAGGTGGCTCAGCTGGTGCTGGATTCGCTGGAGGAAAGGGAAAAGATAAACGACTCTTTCCGACTGGAATTGTAAGTGTCGATGATGTTGATGATAGAAAGACAAGGAAAGAGATTATGAAGACTGTGTTGACCATAGCCGGCAGTGACAGTATTGGAGGAGCCGGTATTCAGGCAGATATAAAGACCATAATGGCTCATGGCGCCTATGGGATGGCAGCGATTACAGCCGTTACGGCGCAAAACACCAAAGGCGTAGAATCCATAGAACCCATTAGCAGCATCATGCTGGAGCAGCAGTTGAAAGCTGTTTTTGAAGACATCTTTCCTGACGCCGTGAAGATCGGTATGATTTGTTCAGCCGACCAAGCAAAAATCATTGCCGAGGTATTGCAAAAATACACTGCAAAAAATGTGGTAGTAGATCCTGTTATGGCTTCCACCAGCGGAAAAACCTTGGCGCAAGATACGGCTGTAAAAGCCATGGAAAAATTCCTATTTCCTTTGGCAACAGTAGTAACACCCAACATTCCGGAAACAAGGAAGCTGTGGGAAGGTGCTGTTGAAACCCGAGAAGACCGGGAAAAAGCAGCTGTAGATTTGGCAAAAAAATATGGAAGTTATGTCCTTTGTAAAGGTGGTCATGAAGCAGGAGGAGCAGATGATTTACTGACTGACGGCAGGAATGTGATATGGCTTCCCGGAAAACGAATACAGACTACTAATAGCCATGGAACAGGCTGTACATTGTCCAGTGCCATAGCCGCTAATTTGGCAAAGGAAATGGAGGTGGCCGTGGCAGTGAAAGAAGCTAAAGCATATATTACCGGTGCTTTAGCGGCAGGTTTAGATATAGGCAAGGGGAATGGCCCTTTGCATCACGGCTTTGCATTGACAGGTGAATTTTTCCGGGTGGATACAGTTGATTGAGGAGAAAAAGCTCATTATAATAAACGTATGAAAATTTACCATTACACAACCGATGTACCGGTCTTTGATACATCTTTGTTTCGACAATATTTTACCCCGGAAAAGGTAGGCATTGTTGACATCGAAACAACAGGCCTTTCGGCTGAAAGGTGCGCTGTTGTTTTGCTTGGACTGATGATTCCCCAAGGGGATACTTTTGTTGCAAAACAGTATCTAGCCGAAGATTTGCAGGAAGAACCGGCGATACTAAAAGCGTTTTTAGATGATGTAGCTAATTTAGAAACATTGGTCACCTATAACGGAGAACGGTTTGATATTCCCTTCATTAAACGTCGTATGGAAATACTGGGGCTGGATCCGGCCGGATTTCATCACATATATGATTTGGATATATATCCTATTCTTCGCAAGTTTTCTGATGTTCCGAAGTTTGTTGCCAATCTAAAGCAAAAAACGGTGGAAGCTTTTGCCGGACTTTGGATAAATCGAGACGATGAAATTGACGGAGGGCAATCTGTAAAACTGTATTTTCATTATGTGGCAACGGGAGATAAAGAAGCAGAAGAGAAAATTTTACTCCACAACAAGGATGATATTATGCAACTGGGGCGACTGCTTCCCATTTTACGGAAAACCAAGTTTCACGAAGCCATGAGCTATTTGGGATTCCCTTTGGAAAAAGACCGTGTTGAAAAAGTGGAAATACGCAAAGGCCATTTGGCTATTGCGGGGACGCAGGTGAAAAAACCGGTGAACTACATTTCTTTAGAAGATGCCGGAAGCTACTGCCACTTTAACGGCAGAGAGAGGACTTTTTCCATTTCTGTGGAGCTTATCAGTCGAAAAGGCCTAGTTTTTTGGGATAGTCGAAACAGCGGTCTTTCTTTAGATATTCCCGCAGATGACCCGGCATGGATTCAAGACTGTATGATACTACAGACAGAGGAAAATATTGATTATAGAGCCATAAATAAGATGGCATCACTTCTTGTAGAAAGGATACGGCAAGATGGATTATAGAGAAATGGCAGCCAATACAAAGACACATAGTTTTGTCATGGCGACGCTGTCAGAAGAAACAAGAAATGAGGCTTTGCTGGCTATTGCAGAGTCTTTGGAAGAGCACAAGGCGGATATATTTGCAGCCAATGAAAAGGATTTAGCAGAAGGAGAAGCGTTACCAGGACCGCTTTTGTCGCGATTGGCCTTTGACAGTCATAAATTGGAAACGGTAATCAACGGTATTAGGGATTTGATAAAGCTGCCGGATCCTTTATTTCATGTGGACTTGCACCGACAGCTGGATGAAGGGCTGCAGCTGTCAAGAGTGACCTGCCCCATTGGCGTTATAGGCGTTATCTTTGAATCACGGCCGGATGCACTGGTGCAGATTTCTTCTCTTTGCATTAAAAGCGGCAACGGAGCCATTTTAAAGGGTGGTAGTGAAGCGAAAAATACCAATATGGCGCTGTTTCAGATTATTCATAGAGCCGGCGTTGCAGCCGGTCTCCCGGAACATTTTGCTGCTTTGGTAGAAACAAGAGGCGCAGTGGAAGAGCTTCTTGCCTGTGATGAATCCATTGATTTGATTATCCCAAGAGGCAGCAACGCTTTTGTGAAGCATATTATGGATCATTCCAAAATTCCGGTAATGGGTCACGCCGATGGTGTTTGTCATGTATATGTTGATAAGGCAGCAGATCTTGCAAAAGCAATTCCTATTATTGTGGACTCTAAAACCCAGTATCCGGCTGCTTGTAATGCCATGGAAATCTTGCTTGTTCATAAGGACATTAAAGAGGATATCATCGAAAAGGTTATGGATGCCAGTCCGGTGGAAATTGCTCTTCGGGAAGGAGAGTATAAGGAATTTTTAGATTATATTATGACAGTTAAATGGGTGGACAGTCTGGAAGAAGCCGTTGCTCACATCAATAGGTTCGGTTCTCATCATACCGATTGTATTATAACAGAAGATGACATCGCTTCGGAAAAATTCATGACCATGGTTGATTCTGCCGGCGTCTATTGTAACTGCTCTACGCGATTTGCGGATGGATTTCGCTATGGCTTTGGTGCAGAAGTAGGCATCAGCACCGGCAAATTGCCGCCGCGTGGACCGGTAGGGCTGGAGGGATTAGTAACATACAAATATAAACTACAAGGCCAGGGGCATGTTGTGGTCGATTATGCAGAAGGACGAAAAGAATTTCATTTTAAGGATCTATAAGGAGGATGACAAATGGATGTCATACAGTTGGCAGAAGAAATTGTGGATGGACGGCGACTTTCCGGAGAAGAAGCCATTGGGTTATTACTGGAAGCACCTTTGGAGGAGCTGCAACAAGGAGCCGATGAGATTCGGAAACACTTTTGCGGCGATACAGTAAATTTATGCACCATTATCAACGGTCGCAGTGGGAAATGCAGTGAAAACTGCAAATACTGTGCCCAGTCCAGCCATTATAATACTGCCTGCCGGAAATATCCATTTTTACCAAAGGAAGAAATTCTTGCAGAAGCTGTCAGTCATGACAAAGAGGGGGTGAACCGTTTTTCTGTAGTAACTTCCGGAAGAACCTTAGCCGGAGCAGAGTTTGAAAAGGCTTTGGAGGCCTATGAGGAAATGGCCAGAGTCTGTCCGGAGTTAGAACTGTGCGCCTCCCATGGTCTTTTGAGCCGGCAGCAGTTTTCCCGGCTGAAAAAAGCCGGTGTCGGCAGGTATCATGCAAATATTGAGACATCGGAACGCAATTTTCCTAACATTTGCACTACCCATAGCTTTAAGGATAAAATCGATGTTATTAAGATGGCTAAAGAAGAGGGTCTTCAGGTCTGTTCCGGAGGAATCATAGGCATGGGAGAAACCTGGGAAGATCGCATAGATATGGCTCTTACCTTAGGGGAATTAGGAGTCACTTCCATTCCGCTAAATGTGCTTACACCTATTCCGGGAACGGCTTTTGCAGATGTTGAACCTTTGAAAGAGGAGGAAGTCCTGCGCACGGTGACGCTCTTCCGGTATTTGGCTCCAACCGGCGATATACGTCTTGCAGCCGGCCGATCTCTTCTTACAAACTTTGGGGAGAGTGCCTTTAAGGGCGGCGCCAATGCAACCATTACCGGAAACATGTTGACAACGCTGGGCTCCACCATTGAAAGTGATAGAAAATTAATGGAAAGGATGGGACGAAAATTGTCCCGGGATGCAAAGACCTCTGACTCCTGTGATGTTGTCGGGGGAACCGCTGTTGCTAGGAAAATGTAATACGTGATATACTGCTGTGTACAGAAAAAATCTAAAAGGGGAGCCTTTCGGCTGAGAGGAAGCTTGACTTCGACCCATTGTACCTGTATGGATAATGCCAACGTAGGGAAAAAATAAGCAGATTGACTGTGCTTCTCTATTGCTGGTGGAGCGCAGTTTTTTATAGGAGGAAAAGATGGAAAGAGCATATTGTACCCAGATGGAAGCAGCTCGAAGAGACATTGTCACACCGGAAATGGAAATTGTGGCGGCAAAAGAAAACCGCAATGTAGAAGAAATTCGTCAGTGGGTGGCAGAAGGAAAGGTGGCTATTCCAGCCAATCACCTTCACAATCATTTAGATCCCAGCGGGATTGGAAGCATGCTGAAGACAAAGATTAATGTTAATCTGGGTGTTAGTCGAGATTGTAAAGATTATGATGTTGAAATGGAAAAAGTTATGTCGGCAGTAAATATGGGAGCCGAAGCCATTATGGATTTGTCCAGCCATGGAGATACACAGCCTTTTCGCCAAAAGCTTTGCAACGAATGTCCTGCCATGATCGGAACTGTTCCAATCTATGATTCGGTAATTCATTATCAAAGAGATTTGGCGACCTTAACGGCACAGGACTTTATTGATGTAATACGACTCCATGCAGAGGACGGCGTTGACTTTGTTACTCTTCACTGCGGATTAACAAGAAAAACCATTGAACAAATTAAGCGACACAAGAGAAAAACCAACATCGTTAGCCGAGGGGGAAGCTTGGTATTTGCGTGGATGAGCATGACAGGAAATGAAAATCCTTTCTATGAATACTACGATGAAATATTGGAGATTTGTCGAGAATACGATGTGACCATTAGCTTGGGAGATGGATGCCGTCCGGGATGTATAGCCGATGCAACAGATATTGCTCAAATTGATGAGCTGGTTCGTTTAGGAGAATTAACAGACAGGGCATGGCAACGGGATGTCCAAGTAATGGTGGAAGGTCCGGGTCACGTGCCTTTAGATCAGATTCCTGCCAATATGAAAGTACAGCAAACCATTTGTAAAGGTGCTCCTTTCTATGTACTGGGACCGTTGGTAACAGATATTGCCCCGGGATATGACCATATTACAGCTGCTATCGGTGGTGCCGTGGCCGCTATGGCAGGTGCTGCTTTCCTTTGCTATGTTACACCGGCAGAACATTTGGCACTGCCCAATGTAGAGGATGTAAAACAAGGCATTATGGCAAGTAAAATTGCAGCCCATGCGGCGGATATTGCCAAGGGCGTTCCGGGAGCTCATGATATAGATGATGCTATGGCTGATGCCAGAAGGACGCTGGATTGGGAGGCTATGTGGGATTGTGCTCTTGATCCGGAAACCGCTAAAGAAATACGAGACAGTCGTTCACCGGAAGAAGACCATGGTGAAACCTGTAGCATGTGCGGGAAGTTCTGCGCCGTACGAAGCATGAACAAGGCTCTTTCCGGGGAATATATCGATATTATATAAGGGAAAAGAAGATAAACAAAACAGGTTGCGTCGACGCAACCTGTTTTGTTAAAAGGGGTATTGGGATTAGAGATTATTAAGGTTATTGTAGTTATCAGGGGGATAACAACAATGCTAGTCTACCTGATGGATATAATAAAATCAAGGGCTTTACATAACAAAGTTCATTCTTGTTTATTTAGAACTTTAAAAGTGATATAATAAAAAAGATTGTTATAGTAAGGAGAAAAATTGTGTCCATAGAAAATATACTGCAGAACAGCCGGAAAGTGGTTATAAAAATTGGCAGCAACGTTCTGTCCAACCAAGAGGGCGTGGTAGATCCGGAACGCTTTGCCAATATATCTCATCAGGTGAACCGGCTAATACAGCAAGGAAAACAGGTGATTATTGTTTCCTCCGGTGCCGGCATTTGTGGTGTCGGAGCCATTAATAAGTGGTCTCGCCGCAAAGACATTAACTATAAACAAGCCCTTTGTTCCATTGGCCAGGTGGAACTGATGATGGCATATAAAGAATACTTTGCTCGGTATGATCTTCACGTGGGGCAGATTTTACTTACTCGAGATGATTTTACTCATCCGGAACGGACGCTTCATATGCGCAACACCTTATTTACCCTTATTGACGAAGGGGTGCTGCCGGTAATCAATGAAAATGACAGTGTTAGCATTGAAGAATTCAGCTTAGGTGATAATGATACCTTATCAGCATTGACTGCTGTTTTGTGGAACGCCGATGTTTTGGTAATTCTCAGCGATATTGATGGTGTATATGATAAAAATCCAAAGACTCATCAGGATGCTTCTTTAATTGAGTTGGTGGAAAATCCGCAAAATTTACTGGAACAAATAGAAATAGACGGAACCAGTTCTTTTGGAACCGGTGGTATTAAAACTAAAATCGAAGCGGCTCGAAAAGCCGGGGAATACCAGATTCCTACTGTTTTGTTAAACGGGAAAAAGAAAGACAGCATTGTAGATGCTTTGCAAGGGCAACAGAAGGGAACCTGTTTTCAAGGAAAGAGATAGTAATCCTTGAAGGAAATGCTGGCAGAGCCTTGCTAAAAAAACTGCGCCGGAAGGTTCTAAAGAGACAGTTCTAAGGACGGAGGATTGGCCAAATGAAGTATATGGATGGATTCCTGGACTATTTGAAAAAAGAAAAGCGAATGGCAAAAAACACACAAGAAGCTTATGGCAGGGATGTGGTTGATTTTTGCGGCTTTCTCAATGAAAAGGGTGTAAAGGATCCCGTAAGAGCCGGCAATTCCGATGTACTGTCTTTTTTGACCACCTTACGAAAAGAAGGGAAATCGGCAGCTACTATTAATAGAAAGCTGGCTTCTGTTCGTTCATTTTATACTTTCCTGGCTATGGAAAACCTGGTTTCCGGTAATCCGGCAGTGGGTATCAAACCGCCAAGGGTAGAGCGAAAAGAATTAGAATATTTAACGGTAGAAGAGGTGGATCGACTATTGACGACTCCTGAAGAGTCGGTACTGGGGCATAGAGATAAGGCCTTAATGGAACTTCTGTACGCTACCGGTATTCGCGTTAACGAGGTCATTGCCGCCAATGTGGCAGATGTAAATCTTCGCATTGGATTTTTTACCTGCACCGGAGAAACAGGGAAAGCGCGTATTATTCCTATTGGCCGACCGGCGCGAGCCGCTTTGGAACACTATATTTATGAAGTACGTAAAGAGCTGGTGGAAGAAGACTCCACAGAGGACGCATTGTTTGTAAATTTTTACGGAAAGCGGATGACAAGGCAAGGTCTTTGGAAAATATTGAAAGAGTATGGGAATAAAGCAGAACTGGATAAAAAGCTGACGCCTCATTTGCTGCGTATTTCCTTTGCTGTCCATATGGTGCAAAACGGTGCGGATTTAAAGTCTTTACAAGAACTGTTAGGCCATGAAGATATGACAGCAACTCAAGTATATCTATCGGTAACCAAAAGCCGCATTAAAGACGTGTACGATAAAACTCACCCACGAGCATAAAAGGGCGACGAATCAATGGAATTATCTGCTATAAATTTTTGGACAATTTTTCTTATTGCTATAGCTATTACAGCTGGAATGTCACCTGTGTCAATTCTTTTGGCGCGCAAAACCGGTGCTATTGATGTGCCTCGTGATGACCGTCGAATGCATAAACGCCCTATTCCGAGAATTGGCGGATTAGCCATCTTTTGCGGATCGGCCATAGGGATTATTCTTGCAGTAGAACTTGGCTACTGCGATCTTCCTGAAGAAAACATTTCTCATATGAAAATATACAGCGTTCTCATTGGCGGAGCACTGATGTTTTTACTGGGCCTCATTGATGATTATAAAAATTTAAAACCTATTGTGAAACTGGCAGGGCAGATTTCCATTGCCACGGTAGTGTATTTTTTGGGAATTAAACTGAGTTTTATTTCTGTTTTCCTTGGAGAAACACAATTCACCGGTGTAGCCTCGTATATCTTTACGGTTCTATGGTTGGTGGGGATTACCAATACCATCAATCTTGTTGACGGATTAGACGGACTGGCTGCAGGCATTGTAGCCATAGCATCTATTTGTATTGCCTATGTGTGCTATATATTTGGATACTATGCTTCGTGTATTCCGGTGCTGGCACTGGCCGGCGGATGTTTTGGATTCTTGCCGTTTAATTTTTATCCGGCTAAAACCTTCATGGGTGACTGCGGTTCTTTGTATCTTGGGTTTATGATAGCCGCCTTTTCATTGCTGCAGCCGGTAAAGAGCACCACGATGGTTGCGGTAATTGTTCCTTCTTTGGTATTGGCATTACCTCTATTTGATACGATTTTTGCCATTATCCGGCGCCTTGTTAACCACAAACCACTCATGGTTGCCGATAAGGGACATATTCATCACCGGTTGATGAAAACCGGTATGGGGCAGCGGCGAACGGTTTTGTGTATGTACGGCGTTTGCGGTATCATGGGCATTGCCGCTATTTTGGTCTCTCGTGAATTATATAAGGAAACCTTGGGACTATGCTTTATAGCGTTGATGTATATCTATATTGTATTAACAGATCCCAATAGAAATTCTGCCCATCCTCATAAACGAGAAGGGAAAAAAAGCTCTCAAAAAACAAGCTGAAACAAGTAAATATAGACATTTTGTGAATAGACGGACGAAGGTTCTCCATGAAATCTTCACAAAAGACGAGTATGTGAAAGTTAAATGAACATTCTCCGTCTTTTATTGTCTCCATAGTGACAACCTGGTAATCTTTTTATGGTGTTAAAAAGAGAACATTAAATTATCGTTGTGGTGGAGATTTTTATGAAAAAGTTAAGTATTATCGTTATGTTGATTGTTGCGCTGACCGTATGTATGGCTGTACCGACTATGGCATCCGCAGCACCTGCAGAGGCAAATACTGATGGTATTGTTCAGGATCAAGGGCAAACACAAGATCAGGAACAAAAACCGGAACAACAAGAACAAAAACAAGATCAGAACGAAGATGAAGACGACAATGACGTTCCTGAAATTCCCATGCTGGATGAAACGGTTGTAAAAACAACCATCTTGTCTTCACAGTCCATGTCCGTAAAATGGGATAGAGTGTACAATGCAAAGAGCTACAGAGTGGCTGTTTACAGTGGGAATTACAGATATCGCAGAGTCAATACAAAGAAAAGAACTCTTACATTTAAAAATCTTCCCAAGGGCAAGAAGTACCAGGTTGTAGTAAAAGCTCTTCCAAAGAATTCTTCTTATGAAGCATCCAAGAGCAATACCATCGTAAAACTGCCCAAAAAAATCACCAGAAACATGCGCGGCTTTAACAAAACCAATGCCGGCAAAATGTTGAAGATTGCAGAAAGCAAATTGGGATATTCATATGTATCCGGTGGTTCCGGTCCGAGAGTGTTTGACTGCAGTGGCTATGTATACTACATTACGAAGAGAGCCTATGGAGCCGGATACACCAATCGTAAACTGAGAAGAAGCAGTGATGCCGGTGAGAGAGCACAGATGAGACGTATGAAGGGCGCCAAATATGTAGGTCGCAGCTATAGCAAAGCCCAGCCCGGAGATATTGTATTCATGGGTGGACATGTTGCTTTCTACTATGGTAATAACAAATTGATTCACGCGTCTAACCCAAGAGTGGATGTTGCCATTACCAGTATTTGGTGGTCCGGTGGCCCAGCTAGAGTAAAGGCTATTTACAGATTGCCTGAAATGTAAACTACAATCATAGAAATATATGAAAAGCAGGAGAGCGGGATTGCCGCTCTCCTTTAATTTTTGTCTTTATGTGAAGGTTCAATGAATCTTGAAAGGGCTCCATTGATGAAATTGGAAAATATTGGTAATATGGATATAAGGTTAAGGGGATCATTATCAATGTAAGTGATAATGGAGAGAAATAATGAGAAAGAAAGTAAGTGTTGTTATTATTTTAATTGCCACCTTAACTATTGGTTTGGTAAATACGTCGGGAACCTTTGCCAAGGGGAAAACTCCGTTGGCAAAACCTTCCATTTCCACTACGGTATTATCACTGGAATCTATGAACATTTCCTGGAAAAAGGTTAAAAACGCAAAGCAATACGTAGTAGAAATAAAACATGGTCAAAAGGCAATCGCAAAGCGGTATACTACTGCAACTACATATAAATTGAATAAATTAAAAAAGGGATATGCCTATCAGATAAAAGTAACCGCAATGCCATCCTCTTCTTCCTTTGAAAAAGCAGAGAACCGGAGAAGTGTAACTATGCCAAAAAAGATTACCAGATCCATGAAGGGGTTTGGGAAAACCAATGCCGGTAAATTGTTAAAACTGGCAAACGGAAAAGTCGGCTGCAAATATGTTTCCGGTGGATCCGGCCCTAGAGTCTTTGATTGCAGTGGTTATGTATACTATATTACAAAGTGTGCCAATAAAGTCGGATACACTTCCGGTAAACTAAAAAGAGCCAGCGATGCAGGAGAACTGTCCCAGATGAAGCGTATGAAAGGCGCCAAATATGTAGGTCGCAGATATAGTAAAGCACAGCCGGGAGACATTGTCTTTATGGGCGGTCATGTGGCATTTTATTATGGCAATGACAAACTCATTCATGCAACCAATCCTAGAAAAGGAGTGGCTATTACCAGTACCAAATGGTCGGGAGGGGAAAAGCGCAATGTTGCCATTTATCGCTTGCCGGAAATGTAGTTAGTTGATGGGAAAATGAAGTGAAACAATAAAAAACCGGGTGTCTGAGAGCTTGAATTTCCCTACGGCATCCGGTTTTTATGTTTCTGTAATTTTCTTACGTATTATAGATTTTTGATTTCCTTGTGCAGTTCCTGGATGGATTTGACTTGGCCGTCTTCATGGGTTTTGACATGAAGGAGTCCACGGGCAGCTGCCTGTGCGGCAGCTAAGGTCGTGCAGTAAGGGATTTTTGCCTTGATGGCAGCCTTACGAAGATAACTGTCATCGTGGATATCATCTTTTCCTCGGTGGGAATTGACGATTAAGTTGACATCACCATTTAAGATTAAATCCTTTACATTGGGTCGGCCTTCAAACTGTTTCTTGACAACCTTAGATGGAATGCCACAAGCGTTAAACACCTGGTGTGTACCGGATGTGGCTAAAATCTCAAAGCCGAAATCGTAAAAGGTCTGGCCGATTCTTGCTATATCCGGTTTGTCAAAATCATTGACGGAAATCAGCACTTTACCGCCCATGGGAAGTTTGGTTTGGGTTGCTTCTTGGGCTTTGTAATAGGCTTTGCCCGAATCCGGAGACAACCCCAATACTTCGCCGGTGGAACGCATTTCCGGTCCCAGCACCGGATCCACCTCTTGGAACATATTAAAGGGGAATACCGCTTCTTTGACGCCAAAGTAAGGGATTTTCTTTTCCTTTAATGCAGGAACCGGAGATGGGGCACCGGTTAGCTGACTAATTAAAATTTCTGTTGCCAGAGGAACCATTTGAATATTGCAGACTTTGGATACAAGAGGTACAGTACGGGAAGCTCTTGGATTGGCTTCCAATACATAAACCACGTTATCTTTAATAGCATACTGCATATTCATTAGGCCGCGAACATGCATTTCTCCCGCAATTTTTTTGGTGTATTCCTTGATGGTGTCTACATTATCTTTGGAAATATGTAGGGACGGAATGATGCAGGCAGAGTCGCCGGAGTGGATTCCGGCAAGTTCAATATGTTCCATGACAGCCGGAACGAAGACGTTAGTGCCATCGCTGACAGCATCGGCTTCGCATTCCATGGCATGATCTAAGAAGCGGTCAATTAGAATTGGTCGGTCGAGTGTCACACCGACAGCGGCATTCATGTAACGCTTCATGCTTTCGTCATCATAGACAATCTCCATTCCTCGTCCGCCTAGTACATAGGAGGGACGAACCATGACCGGATAGGTGATTTTATTGGCAATGGCAATGGCTTCGTCCACGTTAACGGCCATACCGGCCTCTGGCATAGGAATATCCAATTTTTCCATTACGGCGCGGAACTGATCCCTGTCTTCGGCCAAGTCGATAATGGCCGGCGATGTTCCTAAAATAGTAACACCGTATTTCTCAAGGTCAGCCGCCAGGTTTAGCGGTGTCTGGCCACCGAATTGTGCAATAATCCCCAGAGGCTTTTCTTTATGGTAGATAGACAGTACATCTTCCAATGTCAACGGTTCAAAGTACAACTTGTCGGAAGTGTCGTAGTCAGTGGATACGGTTTCCGGGTTACAGTTGACGATGATAGTTTCAAATCCCAGCTTCTTTAGTGCCTGGGCGGCGTGGACACAGCAGTAGTCAAATTCGATACCTTGTCCGATTCTGTTGGGACCGCCACCTAGTATCATGATCTTTTGTTTTTCATCAGAGACAGGATTTGTATCTTCGCCATTGTAAGTGGAATAGTAGTAAGCGCTATCCTTGGTGCCGCTGACATGAATTCCCTGCCAGTGTTCTTCGACTCCCAGCTGAATCCGTTTGCTGCGAATTTCCTCTTCGGAAATGGCAAGAAGCTGGCTTAGATACCTGTCGGAAAAGCCATCCTTTTTCGCTTGGATCAGTAAATCATCAGATGGCAGGTTGCCGCTGTTATTTTCAAGTACAGCTTCCTCTTCTACCAATTCCTTCATTTCTTCGATAAAGTACTTTTTTACCTTAGTTATGTGATGAATTTCGTCTACCTGAACACCTTTTTTCAGTGCTTCGTACATAATAAAGTGGCGCTCGCTGGAAGGTGTTTGCAGCATGGCTAGCAACTCTTCCTTGGATTTTTCTTCAAAAGCAGGAACTTGTCCTAGTCCATAGCGACCTTTTTCCAAGCTGCGAATGGACTTTTGCAGAGCTTCTTTATATGTTTTACCAATGCTCATTACTTCGCCGACGGCGCGCATTTGTGTTCCCAGCTTATCTTCGACTCCTTTGAATTTTTCAAAGGCCCATCGAGCACATTTTATGACGATGTAATCTCCGTCAGGTACGTAGTTGTCCAGCGTTCCGTATTTGCCGCAAGGAATTTCGTGAAGTTTTAATCCGCTGGCCAGCATGGCAGAAACCAAAGCGATAGGGAATCCAGTGGCTTTGGAGGCCAAGGCGGATGAGCGGGAGGTTCTTGGATTAATCTCGATGACGATGATGCGGTCAGAAACAGGATCATGAGCAAATTGCACATTGGTGCCGCCTATTACCTCGACAGAATCTACAATTTTGTACGCTTGTTCTTGCAATCGGTCTTGGACTTCCTGGGAGATAGTCAACATCGGTGCCGAACAAAGGGAGTCTCCGGTATGAACACCGATAGGGTCGATATTTTCAATAAAGCAGACTGTAACCATGTTACCGTCTGCGTCGCGTACAATCTCTAATTCTAATTCTTCCCATCCGAGGATGGATTCTTCTACTAGCACTTGCCCTACTAGAGAGGCTTGGAGTCCTCGCGAGCAAATGGTTTTTAATTCTTCCTTATTATATACCAGTCCGCCGCCGGCGCCGCCCATGGTGTAGGCCGGACGGAGCACCACCGGATAGCCAAGGTCATCAGCAATGGCAAGGGCGTCTTCGACAGAATACGCCACCCCACTGCGAGCCATTTCGATGCCCAGCTTGTTCATGGATTTTTTGAACTCTACTCTGTCTTCGCCTCGTTGAATGGCATCGATTTGAACACCAATTACTTTTACATCGTATTTTTCCAGGATGCCTGCTTCAGCCAGTTCGGAGGCAAGGTTTAGGCCGGATTGCCCGCCTAGATTAGGCAGCAGCGCATCGGGTCGCTCTTTTGCGATAATTTGTTCCAATCGTTCTACATTTAATGGCTCAATGTAGGTGATATCGGCCATATCCGGGTCGGTCATAATGGTAGCCGGATTGGAGTTAACTAAGACGATTTGGTAGCCTAGCTGATGTAGTGCCTTGCAGGCTTGGGTTCCCGAATAGTCAAACTCACAGGCCTGGCCGATGATAATGGGGCCGGATCCAATGATTAGAACCTTGTGTATATCTGTTCTCTTTGGCATAATTCCTCAATCCCTTTTCTGTATTTTTAATCATTAAAACTTATCATTATTCATTATAGCCCTTTGTTAATAAAAATCCATAGGTTTTTTGGGAAAAACCAATGTTTTTTTGTATTTTTATACATACAAAGGGAAAGGAAAACCAATAAAAAGAATATTTATCGTTGAACTAAAAGTTTCTTTATGATAAACTTATGAAGTTATTACGGGCGGTCCTCTGGATATTGAAAACCAAGAACGTCTATGAGGGAAGGAGGTTGCACCCATGAATATGTTAGATCAAATTACAGCGGAGTACAAAAAGAATGATATCCCGAAGTTTAACGTAGGTGATACGGTAAAGGTACATATTAAGATTAAGGAAGGTCAGAGAGAAAGAATTCAGATCTTCGAAGGATTTGTACTGAAGAGACAGCACGGTGGCATTCACGAAACTTTTACAGTTAGAAGAATTGCTTCCGGCGTAGGCGTTGAAAAGACATTCCCAATCCACTCACCATTGATTGAGAAGATTGAGGTTGTTAAGAAAGGACGCGTTAGAAGAGCCAAGCTGAACTACATGCGTCAGAGAACCGGTAAATCAGCTAAGATTAAGGCTAGAGTTCTGACAGACGAACAAATCGCTGCAGAAAAGGCCATGATGGAAGCTGACAAAGCGGCAGCTGCCTTGGCACAAGAGCGGGCAGTAGAAGAACCTGTAGCAGAAACAGCGACAGAAGAATAACTCCGACTACTAAAGAACCATCTGGGGACATCCTAGATGGTTCTTTTATTTGCTACCTGGCTATGATAAAATTATTGGGGCATTTAGTATTGAAAGGAGCAGAAAATCCATGGAGAATATCAACTGGTATCCGGGTCATATGAAGAAAACGCGGGAACTAATTAAAGAAAACTTGAAACTGGTGGATGCAGCTGTGGAAATTCGTGATGCTCGTATTCCCAGATCCAGTGAAAACCCCATCATTGATCAGTTAACCCAATCAAAACCTCGTATTGTTGTGTTAAATAAAGCAGATTTGGCAGATAAAAAAGAAACACAACAATGGATAAAACACATGGAGCAACAGGGCATTAGCGCTATTGCAATGAACTCCATGCGTGGTGAGGGTGTAAAAAACTTAGTTACTACGCTACAGAAATTAAAAGAAAAGAGAACCGGTAATAGAGCGACAAAACCCTTCCATATTATGGTGGTAGGTATTCCCAACGTTGGTAAATCCTCTTTGATTAATCGCCTAACAGGGCACAAAAGTGCAAAGACAGGAGACAGACCGGGAGTGACGAAAGGGAAACAATGGTTAACCATGAAAAACGGTATGCAGCTACTGGATACACCGGGGATTTTGTGGCCTAAATTTGAAGATCCAAAAGTCGGTCTGGACTTGGCCTTTTGCGGTTCCATTAAAGATGAAACCATGGATGTAGTGGAACTGGGGCTGGCCTTGGTAAAACTTTTACAAAAAGAGTATCCTCAGTTATTGGCAGCTCGTTACAAATTGGAACAATTGCCGGAAGACGGTGTAGAGTGCCTCACCGCCATTGCCAAAAAGCGAGGCTTTATTATGAGTGGCGGTCGTATTGATTATGGACGTGCCACCAAGACTATTTTGGATGAATTTCGGGAATCTAAAATCGGAAATATCACACTGGAGAAAGTTGATGAAAGCCGCTGAAAGAGAAAAGATGCTGCGGGAAAAACTGCGGGAATTGAAGGTTATCGAAGAATCTTTGTATGAGAAGGGAGCTGTATCTATTGCCGGTGTTGATGAGGTAGGCAGAGGCCCCCTAGCCGGACCGGTGGTGGCAGCTTGCGTTATATTCCCAAGGGATATTGATATATTGGGTATTAACGATTCTAAAAAGCTGTCGGAAAAAAAGAGAATGGCGTTGGCGCCGGAAATAAAAGAAAAGGCCCTGGCCTTTGGTTTAGGAATGGCCGGCGAAAAGGTCATTGACGAAATAAATATTCTCGAAGCTACCAAAGGAGCGATGGCAATTGCCGTGAAAAAAGCCGGGGAAAAGCTGAAGCAAGAGTATAGTCTGGAGATTTCAGAAGTGTTGGTGGATGGAAATGCCTTGCCCTCCATTCCCTACCGCCAGCAGGCTGTTGTTAAAGGCGATGCCAAAAGTATTTCCATTGCAGCTGCCTCTATTTTGGCAAAGGTGACCAGAGATGCCATGATGGTACAGTATGAAGAGGAATATCCGGGGTATGATTTTGCCGCAAACAAAGGGTATGGTACTAAAAAACATTATGCCGGTCTTGAGAAACTAGGAATGTGTCCCATTCACAGGCGGAGCTTTTTAAAAAAGTTTGTGGCTGCCGAAGATGGTAACCGTTAGGCGAAACCGGGAGCAGTGTGTGTAAATGTGTGTTTGAAGAAATTTTGTAGGAGGTTTTGGTAATGTATAAATCCGACATCGAAATTGCACAAAGTGTAGAAATGAAGCCCATTGAAGAAATTGCCGAAAAGGCAGGCATAAAGAAGGAATACTTAGAGCAGTACGGCAAATACAAGGCAAAGGTGAATCCGGAAGTCTTACACACAAGAAAAGACAAAAAGACAGGAAAACTGGTGCTCGTAACAGCGATTACGCCGACGCCGGCAGGAGAAGGAAAAACAACTACCAGTATTGGCCTTACAGATGCCTTGCAGCAACTGGGGGAAAATGCTATGGCAGCGCTGCGGGAACCGTCCCTTGGTCCTGTTTTCGGTGTCAAGGGAGGTGCCGCCGGCGGCGGCTATGCCCAGGTGGTTCCCATGGAAGACATCAACCTTCATTTTACCGGCGATATGCATGCCATTGGAGCGGCAAACAATTTGTTGGCTGCTATGTTGGACAACCATATACAACAGGGGAATACGTTGCATATCGATCCGAAGAAAATCACATGGAAGCGTTGTGTAGACATGAATGATCGCCAGCTTCGCCACGTTGTCGATGGACTGGGAGGCAAGGTAAACGGTGTGCCGCGGGAGGACAGTTACCAAATTACTGTTGCCAGTGAAATTATGGCAATCCTTTGTTTGTCCAGAAATATTGAAGATATGAAGCGGCGTTTTGCCAATATCGTCGTGGGATATACCTATGATGATATGCCGGTAACAGCCGGACAATTAAAAACTCAGGGCGCCATGACGGCCTTAATGATTGAAGCCTTAAAACCAAACTTGGTGCAGACCTTGGAACATGCACCGGCCTTTGTACATGGGGGCCCATTTGCCAATATCGCCCACGGCTGCAACTCCATTATGGCCACAAAGACAGCATTGGCCTTGGTTGATTATGTAGTGACAGAAGCCGGATTTGGTGGTGATTTGGGTGCCGAAAAATTCCTGGATTTAAAATGCCGAATTGCAGATTTAAAACCGGATGCCGTGGTAATAGTAGCCACAGTCCGAGCATTAAAACACCACGGCGGTGCATCCAAGGCCGATTGGGACAAAGAAAATTTGGATTTCTTAAAAGACGGTATTCCAAACCTGCTTCGCCATGTAGACAATATGAAAAAGGTATATGGTTTGCCGGTAGTCGTTGCGCTAAATGCCTTTCCTACAGACACCAAGGCAGAACTGGATTTGGTGGAAAAGACATGTGAGGAAATCGGTGTAAATACAGTACTTTCCAAGGTGTGGGAAAAAGGCGGCCAAGGTGGACTGGATTTGGCCAAGGAAGTGGTTCGTCTTTGTAATGAAGAGAAGGCGGAATTCCGTTTCAGTTACAATACCGAAGATACTATTGGTGGAAAAATTCATGATATTGCCACCAAGGTATATGGTGCAGAAGGTGTACATTTTAGTAAAAAGGCGGAGACCGAAATGGCTCGTCTGGAAGATTTGGGGTTTGGCAAGCTGCCTATTTGTATTGCCAAGACGCAGTATAGCTTTTCTGATGATCCACAGCTGCTGGGAGCGCCGACAGGTTTTTGGATTACCATTCGCAGCATGACCGTCAGCGCCGGAGCCGGTTTTATTGTTGCCTTGTCCGGAGATGTTATGACGATGCCGGGTCTGCCAAAAAAACCGGCAGCAGAGAACATAGACGTAGATGAGAAAGGTAAAATTACAGGTCTTTTCTAGAAAAAATACATAGCATTAGAACGTTGTTACGCGTAAAAGACAGATAGAAACTGTTGGGGTATATAATGGACAAACAGACAACTTACAATGATTTTTTGCAAAAACTTTCCGGTTCGGATCCTGTCCCTGGCGGTGGTGGAGCAGCTGCAGCAGCGGCTGCTCTGGCATCGTCTTTAGGACACATGGTAGGATCTCTTACTGTGGGCAAGAAAAAATACGCTGACGTAGAAGGGAAAATGGTTTCCTTAATGGAACAAGCAAGAGAACTCACAGGCTGTATGTTGGAGCTGATTAATAGAGACGCGGAAGCCTTTACCGATTTGGCCGAATTATATAAGCTTCCGGCAGATACAGAAGGAACCAAGATGCTAAAACAACGAGCCATGGAACCGGCGCTGGTAAAAGCAGCACAAGTTCCGTTGCTGATTATGGAAGCGTGTGGGGAAATCATGGTGCTGTTAAAGGAATTTGGAGAATTTGGCAGCCGGCTGGTAATTTCTGATGCCGCCGCCGGTGCAGCTATTTGTCGTGGCGCACTGCAGGCCGCTTCTATAAACGTCTATGTCAACACAAAGTTAATGAAAGACAGAGGCAAAGCCATCGACCTGGAAAGGTGTGCCGAGGAGATATTGGATACGTATTTGCCAATGGCAGATGATATCGTGAAAAGTGTACAAGGGAGACTATAAAAAATGACACAAGTGTTCAGTGGAAAAGAAGTAGCTATGGCTTTAAATGCACGGTTGGAACGTCCCATTACCAGGATGAAGGAAGCCGGTATTATTCCTTGCTTGGCCATTGTTCGTGTGGGAGATAATCCCGATGACATCGCCTATGAAAGAGGGGCGACTGCAAGAGCCGAAAAACTGGGCGTTGCAGTAGAACATGTCGGGTTCCCGGGAGATGTTTGCGAAGATGAGTTGGTAGCCGGCATTGAAAAACTGAATCGATCCGGAAACGTTCATGGTATTTTGATTTTGCGACCGTTGCCGGGGCATATTGATGATGTACGGGTACGAAATGCTGTTGCAGCGGAAAAGGATGTGGATGGTATTACCGATCTTTCTGCGGCGGCTGTTTTTGTCAATGGAAATGGCGGCTATCCGCCTTGCACAGCCGAAGCTTGCATTCGCATGCTGGATCACTACGGCATTGAAATTGCCGGAAAAAAGGCGGTAGTTATTGGACGCAGTACTGTTGTAGGAAAACCGGTATCTATGATGCTGCTTCATCGCAATGCGACGGTAACCATTTGCCATTCTAAAACCAAAGATGCAGCAGCCATTGCAAGAGGTGCCGATATTCTTATTGTGGCTGTCGGCTCCGGAGGTGCCATTGGAAAAGAATATTTTAGCGAAAACCAAGTGGTAATTGATGTAGGTATCAATTTAGATGAACAAGGAAATATTTGCGGTGATATAGATGCAAAAGCAGCAGACGGTATTGTGGCGGTATATAGTCCGGTTCCGGGCGGAATTGGTTCTGTTACAACAGGACTGCTGATTCGTCACGTTGTGAAGGCGGCTGAAAAACAACAGGAGGCAATCCATGGTTGACTGGTGGGAACCGGACAATGATAGACAACTGCGGACAGGCATCGGAGAAGCCGTCTATTGCAGTGGCAAAACACCGGAGCAGGTGGCTGCTATTTTTTCCAAACTAAATGAAAATGTATCCGGCAATGTAATCGTTACAAGAGCCGGGGAGGATCACTATATAGCGGTTAAAGAGTTTGTGCCGGAAGCTGTCTACTACAAAGAAGCCGGTATTATTGCCTTGGAAAAAGAATGCGAGGAAAAGAAGTCCGGGCTTGCCATTGTCTGTGCCGGGACATCTGATATGTCAGTGGCCGAAGAAGCGGCTATTAGTGCGCAATTAATGGGCTACCGGCCGGATCGAATTTACGATGTGGGAGTAGCCGGAATACATCGTTTGCTTTCTAAAAAAGATAGACTTGAAAAAGCCACGGCAATAATTGCCGTGGCCGGTATGGAAGGGGCGCTCCCCAGCGTTGTTGCAGGAATGGTCAAAGCTCCTGTCATTGCAGTTCCTACTAGCGTAGGGTACGGAGCCAACTTTAGAGGTATTGCAGCATTGCTGACCATGATTAACAGTTGTGCTCCCGGTATAGGCGTAGTAAATATTGACAATGGATATGGAGCTGCCTGCTTGGCAGTTAAGATTCTATCCTGTTAATCTACGTATTGCCTTTTGTCTAGCTACCCGTAGAGGCTAGGAGTCTGCCCTCTTCAAATCGCTTTACTTTGGATGTACTGGTTCGAACCAGAGGCTGGTCAGTAATGATCAGCTTGTATATTTTTTTGAATTTCGGAAGCCGTTGATTTAGCTTATCGATGTCTTTTTCAATATAGCTTCTTAGATTCTCTTCTCCAAGGTATTGTGCTACATAGGCTGCATCATAAACGATTTTTAGGCAGATTACCAAATCATCTTTGTCTCTGCCGCGGCGAGGAACTCCAAGAACCATACATTCCTTTATATAGGGCAATGGCTCTACTAAAGATTCCAGTTCTTCCGGAAAAACATTTTTTCCGTTCTTCAAAACAATAACATTTTTACTGCGTCCCTTTAGATAAAGGAAGCCGTCGTTGTCCAGGTACCCTAAATCTCCTGTATAGAACCAGTCGTTTTTAATGGCACGAGCTGTTGCTAGGGTATCGTGGAAATATCCCATCATAACGTTGGAGCCTTTGACGATAATTTCTCCAATGCCGTTTTCGTCCGGAGTATCAATAGCCACGGTTACGCCGGGGACCGGACGCCCCACAGACCCGATACGGTGAGACTTTTCGGATTCAATGGTTATTGCCGGTGCGGTTTCCGTTAGTCCGTATATCTGCGCCGGTAAAATACCGAAATCGGAAAAAATCTGTGCAGTTTTAGGATTAAAGGGGCTGGCACCGGACATAATCAGTCGCAATTTACCACCGAATTTTTCTAAAACATCCGGGAATCGGTTTCTTCGTTGTTCCATGGTTAAATGGGTAAAACGAGGAGACTGCTGCAGCCTTTTTTCCACGCTGTCCCAAATCCCATCTTTTTTCATTTCCTTGATGATGGCGTTGCACAAGGATTCCACCAGCAGCGGTACACTCATAAAAATAGATATCTGGTGTTTTTGGATGATCTTTCCAATGTGCTTTAATCCATCGGCAAAGACGTTGCATGCACCTGTGGAAACCACAGACAACATACCTGCCATAGAGCCGTATGTGTGGTGGAACGGCAGTACAGCAAGGACGGTATCGCCAACGTTCATGTTGACACAGCTGGTGTAGGAAAATACATTTTCGCACAAATTTCTGTGGGAAAGCATAACTGCCTTTGAAGCCGAAGTGGTTCCGGAGGTAAACAAAAGTACCGCCATGGATAAAGGCTCGGAGGCAAGTAAATCCATAAGTGTGTCCCGGGAAGAGGTGTGTAGAGTTGAATGTGTAGTGTTGTGAAGAGAAGGCAGAGGAAAGCGGTCTTCTAAAACTAGAGACTCACTATCTGCCAACGAGTACACGGTGTCTTGCAAGGGCTGCTCAAAAAAGATTCCCTTACACTGGCTCCGTGTCAATATAGAGATAATCTCTTCCCGGGGTAGCCCCTTATCAAGAGGGACTGCAATGTTATTGGAAATGACAATAGCAAAATAGGCCATCACCCAAGCCGGGGAGTTGTTGCCCATAATGGCAATGGTATCGCGATGATACCCTTTACTCCGCAGTTGGTGAGCCAGCATCATAACCTGTGCGCCAAAGTCCCGGTAGGAAAGAGAATAGGTCTCTTTTGTTTCCTTATCATCGATAAGGAAGGCGGGGGCATTGGCATAATTTGTTACGGCGTACGCAAACAAGTCTTGTAAAGTATTGTGGCGCTGCCTTTTATGTAATATGTCTAAATTATTTGTATCCATCATATTGTCTCAATAGTGTCTAGGTAAAACGAAAATGCTAATAACTATAACATCTAGTGTTTGATACTATATTAAATACTCACATTAACTATGTCAAGCGGTTTGGATATTAATTTTATCTAAAAAACGGTTTTTTTGGGGAATTGCTACCGATGAAGAAATAGGTATGCTATGATGTTCTATAGTAGTGAGATACCATAGAATGGAGAATTGGATATAATTATGCATTTGGATTTGCCAAGATGGAAAGAGTTGCCGGATATGGATCTTTACCTGGAGCAAGTGCTGTCGTTGTTGGATGCTCGTTTGAGTGGACAACTCCCCGGCAAGCGCAAGCAGGTGCTGACTAGAACCATGGTTAACAATTACGTCAAACAAAAAATTATACCGGCACCGGTTAATAAAAAGTACACGAAACAGACGGTGGCGGCATTGTTTTTAGTGGCTTGCCTTAAAAACGTCTATGCCATTAGTGATATTGCCAGGTTAATTGCCATAGCCATGAAAGACCGAGACATGGCAGAGGCCTATGATGAGTTTTGCGATTACATGGAAGGCGCCGTTGAAAAAGCCTTTTCCAACGGAGAGAAAGCTGCCCGGCAAGACGGCGTGGATTACCTGATGGAAAACGTTGCCGGATCCTTTGCCTGCCAGCTGTTTGTTATGAAAAATCACCTTAACAAGTAAGCTTTGAAAAAGGGAATATACTCTATTCAACAGACCGGTTTAGTTGAATTTTAGGCGAAAATTTCCATATTGGGGCTCACCTTAATGAGTTGGTTTTTTTCATCGATTTCATCAAGATACAACAGAGGTACGTACTGTTGTATCTTTTTTGTGGAGGGATCCTTGGTTACCAGGCCGACACCAATGCCACAAACCTGAACCTCGAATTCTGCCAACAATTCGGCAACGCCGCGAAGAGAACCTCCGGCGCGCATAAAATCATCGATAATTAGAGCCTTGCTCCCTTTCTTTACGGCTTTTTTTGCAAGGGAAATCTTCTGCATACGCTCGGCAGATACAGAATAATAGTTAATAGAGATGGTAGGACCTTCGCTGATTTTTGATTCTCTTCTTACAACAGCCAAGGGAATACCTAGGTGGCGGGCGGTGGTCAAGGCTAAGGGGATTCCTTTTGTTTCAATGGTAGCAACAAAATCCGGCTTACTTTGGCGAAATTTTCGAGCAAAGACGCGAGCCACATCATTGATGAGAATGGGGTCAAAGGCAATGTCGGAGACATATAAAAAACCTCCACCCATGAGACGTTCCGGATCTGACAGCTTTTGGCAAAGAAGCTCTTGCAGTTTTTGACATTGAAAGTTGCTGATGCCGGGGAAATATCGAATACCGCCACCGGCGCCCGGGGTGGTAATAATTTGGCCTGCATCCATTTCCGCCAGTGCCTTGGCAGCTAGAGTAATATCTTCGCTAATGGTGGATTTTGCCGCAGAAAACATGGTGCAAAAATCGGAAATTTGGTATTGTTTCCCCGGGTGATCCGAAAGGATTTTTACTATAGTGGCGATGCGATTGGTACGCTTCATAAAAAAATCTCCTTTCTTTAAATATAAATCCATAGTACGTACCTAGGAAAAAGGTGTCAATGGGAATATTTTGTCTCTGAGATGGTAGTATCCAAAAAAAGCGGATATATGATATAATGTACTGCATACAAAATATGGAGGAAGAACATGTTAGATTTTTCAAAGATAAAATGTATTCATTGTATAGGTATTGGGGGCATCGGATTATCGGCTGTTGCCGGTATATTGCTTAGTCGCGGCTATGTGGTAACCGGTTCTGATATGAATCAGGGAGATAAAGTTCGGCAACTAATGAAACTGGGTGCAACTGTATATCTGGGGCACCGGGAGAAAAATGTTCGAGGAGCGGATCTGGTAGTGTACTCTTCGGCTGTTTCTAAGGAGAATCCTGAATTACAAGAAGCTGCAAGGTTAGGAATTCCCTGTATCAGCAGAGCACAGATGCTGGGCATCCTTATGGGGCAGGAAGATATGAGCATCGCCGTATCGGGAACCCATGGGAAAACCACCACTACATCTATGATTTCCTTGATTTTGAAAAATGCAAAAAAAGATCCGACCATTTTGGTTGGTGGAAATCTGGAGGAATTAGGTGGGAACTTCCGTGCCGGCGGACAGAAATATTTGGTGACAGAAGCTTGCGAGTACATGGACAACTTCCTTGACTTACGACCAAAAATCGAAATCATCTTGAATATTGACTCCGATCACCTGGATTACTTTAAAGATATTGAACACATTGTTCGGTCTTTTGATAAATTTGCGGAGATCGTTCCTGAGGATGGTGTAATTTTGGCTTATGGGGCCAACCCCTTCGTCCAGCGTGTCATTAAAGACAGAGCCAATGCCATTACGTATGGTGTAGGCGAAAATAACGATTACTATGCAGAAGATATTGAATTTAACAAGGACGGCAAACCATCTTTCTCCATGTACCACAAAGGAGAAAAACTGACACATATTCAATTGGATATTCCGGGAGAGCACAACTTGCTAAATGCATTGGTTTCCGCAGCTTGTGCCCACATTCTGGGCATTGATATGGATGTTGTAAAAGAAACACTGGAAGGGTATAGGGGAACCCAAAGGCGATTTGATATTTTAGGAGAAACTGTCGATGAGGTTCGAATTATTGACGACTATGCCCATCATCCAACGGAAATCAAGGCAACCTTAAAAGCGGCCAGAAACATTCATCACCATGAAATGTGGTGTGTCTTCCAGCCTCATACATACACCAGAACGCTTGCTTTATTCGATGAATTTCCGGAAGCTTTTGAAGAGGCCGATAAAATTATCTTGGCAGAGATTTATGCCGCCAGAGAAAAGAACATCCACAAGATTAGTTCCAAGGCGCTGGTAAAGGAAATTAAGAAAAAGTATCCGGAGAAGGATGTTTATTTCTTTAAGGAGCTTCATGAAATTGCCAACTTTGTCCACGACAATGCGGAACCGGAAGACTTGGTATTGACCATGGGAGCCGGTGATGTGTACAAAGTCGGCGAGGAGCTGCTGGAAATGGATGCACAACGGAGAGCAAAGGAGTAACGACATATGAGTGATCTACGTCAACAATATAGGCAACGAGAAGAAGAAAAACTGGAACGAAACTTTGCCTATGCAGAGCAAGGTGTCGAATTTATAGATATTAATCAGGTATATATTGCAGAAGGGACAGAAATTGGAGCAGGGACGGTAATTTACCCTTGCGTTGTGCTGGAGGGAAAGGTTTCCATTGGGGGAAACTGTGTCATTGGCCAAAACAGTCGCATCGTAGATTCCACCATAGGAGATGGAACCCGTGTAGATAGTTCTGTTGTGCTGGAAAGTACTATTGGGAAAGACACAAAAGTAGGGCCGTTTGCCTATCTTCGTCCCAACTCTCATGTAGGAGATCAGTGTAAAGTAGGAGATTTTGTTGAGGTGAAAAACTCCACCATGGGAGACGGCAGCAAAGCTTCACACCTTACTTATATTGGAGATTCTGATGTTGGAAAAAACGTTAATTTAGGTTGCGGTGTGGTATTTGTAAACTTTGACGGATCCCAAAAGTACCGTTCTGTCGTAGAAGACGATGCCTTTATTGGATGCAACTGTAACTTGGTTTCTCCTGTACACGTAGGAGAGAAAGCTTACGTTGCCGCCGGCACCACTATTACACGAGATGTTCCCGCAGGAGCCTTGCATGTAGGTCGTCAAAAGGATCGGTCCATTGAAGGCTGGGTGGAAAGAAAAGGCATCTTAGAGAGAAAGAAATAACGGTTTCATGTTTGGGAGAAAAGAACGATATTTAATTGTGGGTCTTGGAAATCCCGGGGGTAAGTACGAAGCTACCAGGCATAATATGGGATTTAAAGCCATTGATGCGTTAGCTGACCGGTGGAATGTTTCCGTGACCCATACAAAACACCAATCTCTTATTGGGGAAGCTAATAAGGGGAATTGTAAGGTGATGCTGGCAAAGCCGCAGACCTATATGAATCTTAGTGGAGATGCTGTAGGCAAACTGGTACGATATTACAAAATTCCTGCCAATCATTTACTGGTTATTTACGATGACCTTGATTTGCCGGCGGGGACTATTCGTATCCGTAAAAAAGGCGGTGCCGGAACACACAATGGGATGCGATCTGTTGTGGGGAATTTAGGGTTTCAGGACTTCCCCAGAATTCGCATTGGAATTGGAAACAACCGGCAACAGGATATTGTTGATTACGTAATTGGCAGTGTCAGCAAGGAAGAACGGAAATTGCTGGAGGGAGCCATTGAAAAAGCTTCCCGGGCAGCATCCGTGTATATAACAGATGGTCTTGAGAAAGCAATGAACAGGTATAATGGCTAGGATTAACATTACAGGAGTTTCAGATAGTCGCAGCGCGGCAGCAGCAGGCAAACTCATTAATGAGAAAGGCGGGCAGTGGTTGGTCGTAACAGAAACCTACACCACTGCTGTCGACATGGCCGCTGACCTGTCTTTTTTTGTGGATAAAAGAATTTTCCTTATGCCAAAGGAAGAACATTTTTTGGTGGTCTATGAGGCGCGCAGCAGAGAAAATCTACTGCAGCGTCTGGAAATTATCAAGACCTTGGCCCGAGGCGTAGAATGTGTAGTGGTGGCTTCGGCAGGCTCCTTGACGAAAAAGCTGCCGCCAAAAGATGTGTTTCTAAAGGCAGCCCTATCTCTTTCAGTGGGAGAGGAGATTTTTCTGGAAGAGACTATGGGAAATCTTGTAGATATGGGGTACGAACGGGTATCTAAAATTTATGGCCAAGGACAATTTGCTGTTCGTGGCGATATAGTGGATATTTTTACTCCATATGATCAATTACCGGTGCGATTGGAACTCTTTGACACGGAAATAGAGTCTATGCGCAGTTTTGATCCGGTGACCCAGAGATCCATACATAAAATGGATGCTATGGAGATTTTTCCTGCCGCCTTATTAATTCGGCAGGAAGAGGCCTTTGAGAGAGCCAAGAAAAAGATTTGTCGTCAATATAAAAGTGTGCCCAAGCGGTGTCAGCAGTTGCTGGATAATATAGAGCAGATGACCAATCTGCAAAACCTGGAAGCGTATATGGAGTACTTTTATCCAGATGCAGCTATGCTGTGGGATTATTTGGCAGCTGATGGAAAGGTTATCGTTAATGATCCGAACCGTTGCCGAGAGTACCTTCAGGTACTGTCTCAAGAATTTGATGCCGATTTTGAAGTCTACCAAGAACAGCAACGCGTAACGGCACAAGATCACAAGATCGGAATCTTTACAGAAGCTTTAGATACTCTATTCCAAGATAGAAGCAAGTCGGGAATCTGGTTTTTAACATTGTTCCCTCGCAACATCAAAGGTGTGGATTCTCTTGATCGATTGGAAAATTTCCAGACTCGTCAGGTCCTTTCCTACAACGGCCGCATGGACATGTTGAAAACGGATTTGCAGCGGTATGTCAAGGACGGGTACAAAGTGTATATTGTCTGTGCCGGTCAAGAACGGACAAAAAATATGGAGGAGTTTTTGTCACGGGAGCAGCTTGCCGGCGTTGTTTGGGTTGTAACAGGAACTCTGTCAGCGGGAATGGAGCTGGTAGACCAAAAGAAATGCTACATAACGGATAACGATATTTTTGGATTTCCTAAGAAAATAAGGAAAAAAAGAAAAACATCCTCTAAAAATGCCAGTCCTATTAAAGCCTTTTCCGAAATTAAAGAAGGAGACTTTGTTGTTCATGAAAACCATGGCATCGGGAAATACATGGGGCTGGAACAACTGCAGGTGGCAGGAGAGACAAGAGACTATCTGAAAGTGACCTATGCCGGAAATGATGTGTTATACGTACCGGCAGAGCAGATGGATTTAATTCAAAAATACATCGGAACAGATTCCGCCAAACCAAAGGTGAATAAGCTGGCCGGTAGTGATTGGCGCATAACCAAAGCCAAGGCGCGAGCTTCTGTTGCGGAAATGGCAGGGGATTTACTGGAGATCAGCGCAGCCAGAAAAGCTGTCGGAGGATTTGCCTTTCCTGATGATACGCCATGGCAAAAGGAATTTGAAGAAAAATTCCCCTATGAAGAAACACCGGACCAACTGCGTTCCATTGAAGAAATTAAGGAAGATATGGAAAAGCCGGAAGCTATGGATCGTTTGCTTTGTGGCGATGTAGGTTATGGAAAAACAGAAGTGGCGGCGCGGGCTATTTTTAAATGTGTAACAGAGGGGAAGCAAGCAACCGTTCTTGTTCCCACCACGGTACTGGCTTCCCAGCACTACCAGACGCTGCTGGATCGGTTTGCCGACTTTCCTATTACCATTGGCCTTTTGAGTCGATTTCGGACGGTAGGAGAACAGAAGAAAACCATTGAAGAATTAAAAAACGGACAGGTGGATATCGTCATTGGAACCCATAGGTTATTATCTAAGGATGTTCGTTTTAAAGATTTGGGGCTGCTGGTGGTAGACGAAGAGCAGCGCTTTGGTGTAGCTCATAAGGAAAAAATAAAGCAAGTAAAAAAGGGAGTAGACGTATTGACCTTATCAGCGACGCCTATTCCAAGAACTTTGCATATGTCTCTTTTGGGGATTCGTAATATGAGTTTGCTGGAAGAACCTCCCGAGGGTCGTTATCCTGTACAGACCTATGTGATGGAAGAAGATGATGCACTGATACGAGAAATTATAAATAGGGAAATGGATCGAGGAGGCCAAGTCTTTGTTATTCACAATCGAATCCACGAAATTGATAGGATTACCAAGAAAATCCGCCAGCTTGTTCCAAAGGCAAGGGTGGCGGCAGGTCATGGGCGCATGGGGGAAACCCAGCTGGAAGATGTCATTATGAATTTCATCAACGGGCAAAGTGATGTGCTGGTGGCAACTACTATTGTAGAAAATGGCATTGATATTCCTAACGCAAACACGGTGATTGTATTGGATGCAGACTATTTTGGGTTGTCCCAGTTATACCAAATTCGCGGACGAGTGGGTCGTTCAGGACGAATTGCGTATGCGTATTTAATGCATCGACCGGGAAAGATCATGAGTCAAATTGCCGAAAAACGTCTTCGGGCCATTAAGGATTTCACGGAATTCGGTGCCGGCTTTAAAATTGCCATGAAGGATTTGGAAATCCGTGGTGCCGGGAACTTGCTGGGAAGTCAGCAGCATGGCCACATGGTAAACGTGGGATATGAACTGTACTGCAGAATGGTTGATGAGGCAGTGCGGGCACTAAAGGGAGAACGGGTTCATACTGAGCGGGAAGAGGTGACCTTAGACATTCGCTTGACGGCCTATATTCCCGATAGATATATTGAAGATGAACAGAACAAACTAGAAATGTATCAGCGAATTGCACAGATTAGCAGCGACGCACAGCAACAAGATGTGGAAGGGGAACTGGAAGATAGGTATGGTGCGATTCCTATTGAAACGAAGAATCTGATTTTGATTTCCCGTATCCGTTGGCTGGTCGATCAGCTGTCTGTCCAAAAGGTGTCGGTGGAAGGTCCGGAAAACAATATTTTACGGCTTGTTTTTAGGGAGGGTATTTCTCCTCGTTCCCAAAGATTGTATCTTCACACCAGAGGCGATCATTTGCGGGAGATTATCACTATCCTTACGGATTTGAAGGAGATGACTCGGCAACGAGAAGAGCAGCGCAAGCTTGCCAAAGAAAATGAAAGCCGGCAAAACCAAGAAGATAGATCGAAAGGAGAAAATGAGGGAACCGCCAGGAAAGTGGCTTCTTTTACTAAGGGCACCGGCAGTCGCTATGCAGGAGTGAAGTTTTCAAAAAATAAGGAGGAAGCTATGCTGTTTGAAAATATTACAATTCTGGATGAAGAGTTAGCAGTACAGGAGAACATGTATGTAGGCGTTAAAGAAAATGTCATTGCATACGTCGGAGCTGGTAGGCCGGAAGAGGATTACGGACAGGAAATCGATGGTAAAAACAGATTGTTGATGCCGGGGTTTTACAATGTTCATGGTCATTCTCCCATGACCCTTTTGCGTGGTTATGGGGAGAATATGGCGCTGCAAGACTGGCTTCAAAAGAAGATCTTTCCCTTCGAAGCCAAACTGGATGGCAATGCGGTCTATCAGGGGACACTACTTGCTATGGCTGAATCTATCAGCAGCGGTATTGTTTCCACAACGGACATGTACTACTTTACAGATGAAATGGTGGAGGCATTCCTTGAAAGTGGTTCCAAGGGAAACATTTCTCGTTCTGTTACAAACTTTAGCGACAAAGATCTCTTTGCATTACCTGCCGGTAAAGAAATGAAGGATGCCTTTGAAAAATATCATATGGCAGGAGACGGTAAAATTCGCATTGACATGAGTCTGCATGCAGAATATACCAATCCGGAAAAAACCGTATGCCAACTGGCGGAATTTACGAAAGAAATCGGTGCTCGCCAGCATGTTCACGTTTCGGAAACAAAGCTGGAACACAGGGAATGCAAAGAACGTCATAACGGAATGACACCGGTTGCCTACCTTTCTTCTTGTGGATTGTTTGACATGCCTACAACGGCAGCTCACTGTGTTTGGATTGAAGGGGAAGACTACGATATTCTAAAGGAAAAAGGAGTTTCGGTAGCCGTAAACCCCATTAGCAATTTAAAACTGGCCAGTGGTGTTTGTAATGTGCAAGAATTACTGGACAAAAACATCAATGTGGCCATTGGAACCGACAGTGTTGCCAGCAACAACAGCCTTAACTTTTTGGAAGAGATGAAAGTATTTGCAATCGCAGGAAAAGCACACTATAATAATCCCGTTGCAGTGACACCAAAAGATACTATTTACGCAGCAACACGAGGCGGTGCTTTGGCTCAAGGTCGAGAAGATTGTGGTCTTTTAAAAGAAGGCTACAAAGCGGACTTGATTATGCTGGATATTGGCGGTGTTAACATGCATCCGGTTCATAACTTGTTAAATAACATTGTCTATAGTAGCAATACAGGCAATATTGAAATGACCATTGTCGATGGAAAGGTTCTCTACGAAAAGGGAGAATATAAGACCTTAGACGTTGAAAAAATCATCTATCAGGTGGACAAGGCAACGACAAAAATTCTGGAGGCTTTACGATAAGAGTGCCAAGGTAGATTTGGTCGTATGGAGGAACTATGAGTAATCGCTCTTTTTTAAGAGGGGCGGCAGTTTTAGGAATTGCCGGTATCGTTGTAAAAATACTGGGGGCTGTGTACCAGCTTCCCTTTGCGGCTATGATGGGAGGCACCGGGCTGGCGTACTACAAGCCGGCATATGATGTGTATACGGTATTTATCGTTATATCCACATCAGGGATTCCCGTTGCTGTTTCCAGAATGGTTTCAGAACGCATCATCGTACAAAATCACATTGGAGCCCATAGAGTATTCCATTTATCTTTTCGATTGATGCTGGGAATTGGGTTGATTTCCTTTATGATTATGTTCTTTGGAGCCGATGTGATTGCGCGTATAT
Organism: uncultured Eubacteriales bacterium; assembly: GCA_963542695.1. Taxonomy (GTDB): domain Bacteria; phylum Bacillota; class Clostridia; order Peptostreptococcales; family Anaerovoracaceae; genus RUG100. The sequence goes on along the minus strand of CAUTYX010000008.1, from coordinate 3,783 downwards.
CGGCAGTGCCTGAAAGCGCTCTATCTATGCGGACAATTGCCCCCGCTTTGGTATTGGTATCGGTCATGGCTGCCTTTAGAGGCTATTACCAAGGTCAGCAAAACATGAAACCGACGGCTTTGTCTCAAGTCTTGGAGCAAATTTTCCGTGTTATCTTTGGATTGGGAACAGCATATTTGATGATGCGCGGGATTCTCGGAACAGGTCCTTTGGCCTCCTACAGCACACCGGAAAAAGGAGCGGCCGGCGGTGCCTTTGGAGCCACCATTGGTGCCCTTGCAGGGCTGGTGATTATGCTTCTGGTGTATTTCCTTGATAGAAAATCTATTCATCGCCGTGTAAACCGCAGCCAAAATGTAGAGACGGAAACCAATAGAGAAATCCTGAAAAAGATTCTGATAATATCCATTCCGATTACGGTGGGAGCTTGCATTGCCCCGATTATGAGTTATTTAGATTCCCCTATTGTAGTTACGCGATTGACCCAAACCGGTTGGGGTGCTGAGACGGCAAAGAATCTATATGGCCAAATTAGTTATGCCACTACCATTGTTAATTTGCCGCAGGCCTTGTCTATGGCGTTGTCCATGAGTTTGGTACCGCTGATATCATCGGCTCATCGTACCAATGATAGGGAAAGCTTGGAAAGAAACACATCCCTTGCGGTACGAGTGGCTATTATCATCGGTCTTCCTTGTGCAATTGGTATGGCGATTTTGGCAAAACCGATTCTCTTGCTTCTGTACTCGGCTCACTATGCCGAAGCTGTTAACGTGGCGCCTACCTTCGCTATTTTAGGGATCTCTGTTGTAGCTGTTTCTATTATTCAGACAGTATCGGGCATTTTGCAAGGTGTAGGAAAGCAAAACATTCCTGTTCGCAATATGCTCATAGGAATAGTAATAAAAATCGTTACTACCATTATACTGGTAGGGGTTCATGATTTGAATATTAAAGGGGCTGCCATTGGAACGCTGCTTACCTATATTGTAGTAGCCGGCTTGGATTTGTCGGCTACAAAGAAATATACCGGTGCCAAGTTTGATTTGCAATTGACAGTTGTTCGCCCTGCCATTGCCACAGCAGCCATGGCCGCTGCAGCACTTTTTATCTATTACGTCCTCTGCGGAGGCGGCGAAGACAACAAGATCGGATGCTTGATTGCTGTGCTGGCAGCCGCTGTTGTATATGGTGTCATGCTGCTGGTTACAAAGAGTATTCGGCGCAGCGAATTGGAAAGCTTTTCCATGGGAAGGAAGTTAATTCCAGTATTGGATAAGCTAAAGATAAAAGAATAGGTGTTTTTTCGTCCTAAAACCGTAAAATAGTTGACAAAGTATTGGAAAGATGGGAAAATATCAAGGTATTAGAGCACCAGTGCTAATTGTATAGAGCAGTGCTTTCTCAGAACACATGGAATAGAAGAAATGTGTCCACTATATTGTTTGCAAATTTCCCCTTTATCTAATAGGGGGTAAATTGAAGATATTTAAGGAGGAAAATCAATGAATAAGGCGGAATTGATCAATGCAGTTGCAGAAAAGACAGGATTTACAAAGAAAGACGCAGAAGCTGCAGTAAACGCTACAATGGATGTTGTACAGGAATCTTTGAAGAAGGACGAAAAGGTTCAGCTGATTGGCTTTGGTACTTTCGAAGTACGCCAGAGAAAAGCAAGAACAGGAAGAAACCCAAGAAAGCCGGATGAAACAATCGAAATCCCTGCTTCCAAGGCTCCTGTATTCAAGGCTGGAAAGGCATTGAAAGACGCTGTAAACAAATAAGCGACGTTTCAACGAGTAATTCAAAGCATCCTCCAAACACCAGGGAGGATGCTTTTGACATAAAGGAACAAGATATTCATGCGAATTGACAAATTTTTGAAAAATTCAAGATTGATTAAGCGGCGAACCGTTGCAAAGGATGCTTGTGACGGTGGTCGTGTTATGGTTAACGGGAAGGTGGTAAAAGCCGGTGCCACTGTGGCAGAAGGCGATACCGTTACCATTACCTTTGGGAATAAGGAAATTGCAGTGCGGGTGCTGCAGTTGACGGAAGGTTCAAAAAAAGCAGATGCCATCCACATGTATGAAGTGATCGAATAAGTTGGAAACAAAACAAGGGGGATCTATGAAAAACCACATCAAATCCGCAATAATGGTGCTATTGGCGTTGGTGCTGGCCATGTCTATGGCAGCGACCGTTCTTGCAGAAGGAGTGGCCGGTGAAGGAAATTCCGCTTCCGGTGTACAGGGAGAAAATGGACAACAGCAAAGAAAAACCATCGAAAAATTGCAGTTCCCGGAAGGTGCGATTACAGTAGAGTATGGAACAACCGAAGAAAATCTCAGATTGCCGACTGAGCTCCAGGCTACTTTTGCAGGTGGAGAGCAGAGAATGGTTGATGTAAAATGGATACAACCGGAAACAGGCTATAACGAGGAAGCTCCCGGAACCTATGAATTTTCCGTGGATCAGAATGAATTGGAAAAAGCATACCAGTTGGGAGAGTCCTTTCAAAGTCCTACAATATCTGTGACGGTGAAGGAAAAAGAAGCTTCGCAGGAACCGGAGAAACCACAAAAGGGAAAGACGGTTATTTCCGGTTCCTGGAGCAAGAAAACAATATCATTAAAGAAAACCAAGATTTTACGGGTGCAGGCAATTGTTACACCTATGGATGGACGCAGCATTAGTCTTCAGGAAAAGTCTAACGGCAAGTGGGTTACCCGGATGTCCAGAACTATGAAGGGTAGCACATCTAAAACGATTACCTTGACATTTCCGAAAAACTGGTATAAAAAAGCTTCTTCCACATGGCGGATTCGTGTCCCGGAATCTGAAAAGTGGACCGGTGCCACAAAGGTGATGGAAGTGAAAACGATTCGTCGTTACCAAAACGGGAAACGGTATTTTCAAATTAAAGACTATATTCCTACCAGAAAAACCACCTATAATTTAAAGGTGGGTCGTAGCGGGTACAAAGTATATTTGACCCAGCGGCGCCTCCGTTGTCTATCGGGGAATTACCAAGGATACACAAAATACACAAAGATGGTAGTGAAGAAATTTCAGAGAAGTCGAAAATTGCCAGCCACCGGTGTGATTGATTTGCGCACCTGGCGAGCCTTGGGTTTTTCTGAGAAAAGCTGGTATTATGCCGATTCCTACACATATCCTATACAGGTAGATAGAGGCAGCAGTAGGAAGGAGCACATTGAGGCGATGATTAAAACGGCGTACAAATACAAAGGTACCAGATATGTTTGGTGCGCTGCAGCAAAGTCGGGACAAGGTGTAGACTGTGCGGGCTTGGTTATTCAAAGTCTCTATGCAGCCGGAATTGATCCACTGCCCCAGGGGAGCCATGTATATGCATTAAAAAAGAATGAACGGACAACTGCGCGCTTATGGAAGAATAAAAAACTGAGACATGTTAGATATTCTCAAAGACGCAGAGGAGATATTATCTACTACCGTGGCCATGTATCTATTTATTTAGGACGTAATAAAATGATTGAAGCCTTACCGGGTGGGGTTCGTGTTGTCCGGGCGCGACCGGGTATCGGCTGTATGCGTGCCTTTAACTAGGCCGCAAATAGCCCTATTAGAAAGATTATTACATTATATACCACTATATATATTGACTGTCCGGGAAGAAGCCCTCGTCATAGCATGATATGAAAAAGCGGGCTGAAAACTTATTTTGAAATTGTTTCAAAATAAGACAAAAAAGGCGTTGACAGGAGTAAATGAAAGTGGTAAATTATACAAGCTGTCGCA
>CAUTYX010000007.1:0-93697 GCA_963542695.1 uncultured Eubacteriales bacterium | reverse complement strand
GGATTATATCCTGAAGCCTAAATCAGACTGGTCACCAGTCATTTGCTATTTTAGTTATAATAGCATTTCAGAATATAATTGTCAATTGTTTTTATAATGTAGGTTGCAATTAGAGATACCGTAAACTAAAAGCTCCAGAGGAATTTTTACTGTGATCCATCTTGATGATCACTTTCATGTTCTTTTTTTTCTTTCCAGGAGTTCTGTATACAAAATAGCGTCCTTCACTATTTCCAAATTGTCCTGACCGCTTAAGAATAATTACTTTCCTGTACTTTTTCATTCCTTTAGCTGTAATAGTAATGGTGGCCTTTAAAGAACCATCTGTAAAATAAGGGATGAAGTATTCAACCTTGGAATCTTTTTTATTAAATGTATAGTATTTTGGTTTGCTGGTGCTTTGCGAGAATCCATTATGATATACATAGCGTTTGATTTTAGTTGCCTTGTTAGCGGACTTTCCGAATTTTCCAATGTACTGTATGAATATGTGGACATTGATGATGGAGTTTTGATAAAGTTCTATGAACCAAATAAAGCTTATGAACACTGGGATGAAATAAAGTATTAGAAAATTATTTTTTAGGTGGAGGTGGAGCCTTTGGTAATACAGCTTTTCCTCTATCCTTGTATTTACTCGGGACACGTTTTGGAGATGGCTTTGGAATGGGTTTTGAATTATCAGTTTTCTTCATGATAAAACCTCCGTGAATATATGTCCATAAGCTTACAAATAGAATAGCACATCTTAAACACTATGTAATTGCATAGTGTTTTTTAGTAGAAAACTCACTATATCAAGAAAGGAAAAGCAAAAGATGGAAAGCATAAAGAAAATCATTGCAGAGGTAGATGAAGTTATTGAAGCAGAAACATCTTCATTGGCTGGATGGATCCGTAAGGGGCAATTTTATGCAGAAGAAGAGGCTGCTTTGCTAACAGCATTGTCAAAGCTGTTAGAACAACGTGCGAATCTGGAAATGTTACGCTTGCAAGTTGATTATACAGAAAATGAAAATACCTAATAAAAGGTTGTCCCTGGAGTGCTGCCTGCATCATGGACTATCAGTTGGGGGACTGATGGTCAAACTCCTTTAACAATAGATGCGATTACGAAACTGGAACATAAATATGCAATGTGATGGGAACAGAAACGGTGATGAAAACAATGTCAATGACACTGATGCAGGCAGCACTCCGGGGATACCCGGAAAGATTCTCTCATTCGTTCTACCTAAACGAGCCAGCATACGAAGGATGCAGAGAAAAGGAAAGGAACTGTATATGAATACAAAAAATAAAAGGTGGTTCATAGAGCTACTACGAACCAACCGTAAGAATAGGGAATTAAAAATTGACCTTTCATTTAAAGATGACGGAACTGATTTATCAAATCAATCTGCAGAAATGGAGAAGCGAAATGACAGAAAGACAAATGTTTGAAGGAGGAAAGCTTCTGGAAGCATTGGAAGCATCTAAGAGAGAAGGCCGCAGAATCAGGCAGCGACAGCATCGGAAAAGAATAAACGAATACATTGCAGCTGTATGGCTAGTTATCGTATTGCCTATTTGTCTGCGGTGTGCCTATCAAATATGGCATATGGCGGTATATTACTACTAAATGTAAAACAAATAAAAAAACAGACAGAAGAGAGCAGAATATAAGGAATTATCGCTAATTACGAGGTTAGTAATAACTTCTGTCTGTTTGCGAAAAGTATATCATTTATATACGAATTTGAGAATATGAAGGAAAGATATTTATGTGAATAGGCAGAATGCAACAGGTAATCATTGTTATGGTAATTATATGAAAGACTTATTCTGATAATCTTTCTTAGATTCGAACAAGGAATCTGGGTGTTGTTTGTGTACATTCTGCCTATCACTGGTTAAGCAATGTGATTTGATTGATGAAAGCCAACAAGGAATCACATTTGGCATAGACAGGGAATGTTGATCTTGCAGGCAAGGTCGTAATCTTTATATCAAATAGAATTACGAAACTGTTTATCAATCACGATTCTTAAAATTGAGGTTATAAAATGCTGAACTTGAAGATTTGGCAAAGTCGACGAATATATCCTCAAGAACGTAACTGCTTGGGTTGCATACCCTGTCTATGGAAAAAAGTATAGCATAAAAAGTTGAAAAAAGAAAAATAGAAAACAGACAGGGCAATCTCCAGAATGAGAGTTTGAAGATTAGATGAGGATTGTTCATTGTGTAAAAAGTGGAGAACCTGTCTGTTTTAAGGAATTATACCATGACAAGAAAAGGGTAAGTGCAAGAAATAAAAAAATATGATTCTTTTGAAAGATGGCATCTTGGAAGTAAATGGAAGTAGAAAACCGGGCAATGGCTATGTAAGCTAGTCGAATATTTACCAAAAGTTAAGTAAATATCTGAAGAGAGTAGTCTGAGCTAACCTGCCCGGTGAAACAAAGTATATCAAAATTACATATATAAGAAAAGGAGAAAGAGAAATTATGAAACATCACATTACAAAATATCGAGCAGACGGAAAACAATACGTCGTAAGCTGGATGCAATTCAATGTATTTAAAAGACCAATTTGTTTTTGGGAGAAAGTGGTTGAAATTTGAAAAGCCGCTGCAAAACACAACGGCTTTAAGTGGTAACTATGCTTTTTTAAAAACAGTCCCATTACATGCCGGGCATGGTGGCATTGTATCAGTATCGTCATCAAGTGTCACAATTTGATTACAACCTAAACAAATATACGTGCCAGCGCCTGGTCTTTCTCCAGTTGTTGTCACCATAAAACCACCTCCTTTCTAAGAAAAGTATAGCACAGAAAGGAATAAGGTAATGGAAACATTTACAGAAGAGGTTAAAAGAAAAAGACAATTTGTCTATGCCATACGTGCGGCCTTGCTCATAGATAATGAGCGCAGTGGATTTAAGGACATGGAATATAGCTGCAACAAAGGCAGAGAAGAAATCAGAATCCTATTTGATAACAATCAAATTATCAGAATCAACACTTCGGCCAATAGCAATTCTGCAAATATGCTGGAAATCTATCGAGCCGTATATGGAACTGGTGCAGTAGGGCAAATGAGATAGGCTGATAAAAAACAAAGGAAGAAAGAAGAGGAAAAGACATGAAAGAAACAAATCTGTTCACCGGAGAATGCCGGTTTTGTGGAAACCAGCAGGAAGTGATTGCAGAGGATAAGGCCGATGCCGATTACATCGTGACAAAAGATTGTAATTGTGAAAAGTCACAGAGGGCAACGGAGTATGACATGATGATGGCTAACCTAAATGCCATTCTGGATGGAGATGAATGCATGAGACATAAATTCATTCCAGTGGATGAAAATACTAAGTCATTGATTACAGAAGTAGCAGATCTAATCTTTGAAAAGAAAATTGATAAAGCCACTTTTGTGACGGCAGCATCTACCGTAAAGCTGGTGGTAACTGATAAAGCGGCTAAAGTATCCAGAGAACGTATTGAAAAGATAAGTTTTGAATAAATAAAAAACAGACAGTAAAGAAAGGTAGTTAGATAACCGGGCAGATGGTGACGTGTGTAATTGTCATAGTGCTAGAAGGATCTAGAAAGTATCACGAATATATTAAACAAAACTAACCTACCCGGCTAGATAAAGTATACCAGAAAGGATCCCCATGAGAAAAGTAAAATTTTCCATTCCGACAGAACCAAGGACTAAGAAAAATCACCAGGAAATCCGGATGAATCTACGAACCAAAAAGCGGTATCCTGCACCGTCAAAACAATACAGAGAATATTTGAGAGATACGGCTTTGATTCTGCATTTGGTGCGAAGTAAGAACCGTATCCAAAGACCAATCCAAACACCGGTGAACGTGAAGGCAATCTATTATATGGGAAACCGTAGAGTGGTGGATGTCTCCAACTTACATGAGTGCCTGCATGATGTCCTGGTCAATGCCGGGATACTAGATGATGACAGCTGCAGAGTCATAATCGGAACGGATGGGTCTAGGGTGAGATATGACAAAGACAATCCCCGGACAGAGGTAGAGATTCAAGAAGTTACCGATGAAGAGGAGCTGGCAGAATGGAAAAGGATGATACCAAGACTACAAGAGTAGACAAACCGAAAGGCTCTTGGCCGGAAAGCGGTAATATTTACTGCGAAAAGGAAGATTGCTGGTGTGGAAATATCGATATCAATAATGGTAGCTGCAAGGCTTCCAGGTGTCCTATCCACGACAAAGAATATATTCAAGAACAAGAAAAGCGAAAAGAAAGACTGCAGCAATTGCATCAGAAAGAATTGGACCGAAAAAAAAGGAAAAGAAGGATCCACCAGCACCAATCAGAAGGCAGACCAAAACAAGAGAAGAATTGCTACAAGAAAAAATTAATAGTAAGAAACGATTGGTGAATCGCTATTACAGGAGAGCCAAGCCGAAGAAAGCCGTACAAGTTGGTCTGTTGGAGGAGGCTGGATGGGTTCCGGAAAAGCTGGTGAAGGAAAATTGTGGAAAAAATGTACAAACTATAATTCCATTTCCATTGAACTGTGTGACATTGCTACAAAGAATCCATCGAAGAGGCAAATTGCTGCTGTTAAATGGCTGATTAAATATATCCAAGGGAAATGCCCGAATGCAAAATATATTGTACGGCATTGGGATGTCAATGGGAAACCTTGTCCGGGGCTTATGGTAGGGAACGCAAATACGCCAGGAGGGAAACGCTGGAAGAAATTCAAGAAGGCGGTGGCCAAGTGAATCATATTGATCCGAACTTACTGGTTGCACTGTGTACTGGATTGTTGTCCTTTGCAGGGGCAGCCATTGTTGCTAAGATAAATGCCAGCTCTGCTAAGGAAATCGCACAGATGAAAGAAGAGTCTACGACTCGGTTAGCAGAGAAAAAAGACAAAGCACAGCAGGAGCTTGTTTCTTACAAAATTGACAAGCTAACGGAAAAGGTGGAAAAGCATAATAACGTGGTGGAAAATGTAGCTATGCTGCAACATGATATGTCTACTGTGTGGATGCGCTATGATGATATGAAAAAATTGATTGATGGCATTAAAAAGAAGGAAGAATAATAGCAAAGGAAATGAGCGGCTTCGGCCGCTCTTTTTTATTGTAAATTTTGCAGTTACAGTTCATCTTCGAATTTTGACCTTTGTTATGATATAGGGTATTATAATGTTTAACCAAGTATAAAAGTTTATGGTTTTAGTAAAAGGTAGAATAGAGTGGTGATTCGTATGAATAAAACTGAAGTAACATTTAAATATGTATTTGATAAGGATTATGATCCAGAATATGTTAATGGAATTTATGGAGGACAGAATATGTCTGGTGAGTTGATAATAAACTTTTACATGGAACGTTTTCCAATTCCATATGAAGAAAAGCAAGTATTTTATGAAGATGATACTATTGAAAGTATACCTGAAATAACAAAACCTGAAGATTTTAAAGTAAGAAGAGTTGTGAAGCAGGGAGTCATTCTTAATAAAGATACTGCTATTTCTATATTCCAGTGGTTGAAAGAACGTCTTGAAGAAATGGGAGTTGATGAAAATGAGGTATAGTCAAGGTACATATGCTTCAATAAATAATTCTTTCAGTTCGACAGAAAAAGCTGTGCTAATACGTTCGATTTTGGGTGATAAACGTAACTACTATTTTTCTGATCCAAGAAAAATAGAGTATTTCACGCAGATTAGTAAAACATTACAATTTAAAGTTGCATTGCCAGTAAAATGTAAAGTCGTTCAAGGTTACTATGAATTGAATTATAATATTGGAACCCTTTCAGTGGTAGCATCTGGACAATCTATTGAAGAAGCAAGAAGAGATTTTTTGGACGAAATAGAACATGCATGGAACTATTATGCTAAAGAAGATGATACTAATTTGACGGATAAGGCGCAAGTTGTAAAAAAATGGCTTAATAATATTATTATTGAGGGATAAAAGATGGTCGTACTGAAAAGTAGAGATATAAAAACAAACCTTTGTAAAAAAGGTTTTGAACAAAATAGTAGCAGAGATCATATCTACTTGGAATATAAATCGAAAGATGGAAAGAAAACTGTGATTTATACTAAAGTCAGCCATGGTGCTAGAGAAATAGATGGTTATCTAATAGGTAAAATGGCACAACAAACACGTTTAAACAAAGAAAACTTTATAAAATTAGTTAACTGCACTCTCTCTGGCGAAGATTATTATAAAATTGTGCAAAATTTAATTTAAAAAGGAAATCGCACAGATGAAAGAAGAGACTACAACTCGGTTAGCGGAGAAAAAAGACAAAGCACAGTAGGAGCTTGTTTCTTACAAAATTGACAAGCTAACGGAAAAGGTGGAAAAGCATAATAACGTGGTGGAAAATGTAGCTATCCTGCAACATGATAAGTCTACAAAAAGAAGGAAGAATAATAACAAAGGAAAGAGCAGCTTCGGTTACTCTTTTTTTATTGTTTCTTCAAAGAAAAATATATGATATCCTTAACTGAAAACAGTTACTAGATAATTAAGAAGAGGATGTAATGATTATGGACAATAAGATGAAATTGGCTTGTATAGTTACGGTCATAAACGTTATTGCTACAGTGCTTGCTTTTAATGGAGTAAGTGTGCTTTGGTATTGGCCGGTTTTCGTGATTGGAGTTTTAGGAATAGCTTGTGCAATCCTTGTTGTAATGAAAAATAAAGCATGGGGAATTATATTATTGATCATTAATATTTTGACTTTAGCTTGTGTAAGTTCTCCGCTGCTTCTCGCATAAAATGATCTGAGAAAACATTGGATGAAAAAGGGAGCAATTTATATTGCTCTTTTTTTTCAAATATCTACTCCATATTACACGTGGCGAAACAACAGCTTTTACAAATTTTTTTATAAAAATTTTATTGGCACAAAATTGGCATTTTATTCAGAATGGCATTAAAATTGGCATAAAAAATACGGGAAATGTAGGAAGTTGTTGGAAAAAGATAATGAAAAAATCGTTGATATACCAACGATTGCTGGCAATTTCAACGATTTTTAATGGTAGTATGGTGCGGATAAAGAGATTCGAACTCCCATGAACGTGAATTCACACGGACCTGAACCGTGCGCGTCTGCCAATTCCGCCATATCCGCAGGAATTGTCTTTGCGACAATGTAAATATAATATGATATATATGTCCTTTTGTCAACCGAAAAATTGTGGTAATATTTTAATATTATGGTAGTAAAAAAGACGACGAAAAATACAAATAAAAAACCGATAGGAAACACCGGCAGCAATGGCAGTAGAACTAAAAGGAGCAGAAAGCCGGTACATAAAAAGCCACGAAGGAAAGCTCCTATATACAGGCGGTTCTCAAAGCGCACATGGGCGATTTTGATTATCGCTGTTGTGGTGATTTTGCTTTCTATAGTAATCGGAAGTAAAGTACATAGGTACTACAGTATTCCTCAGAGTCAGGGCAGTTATTCCATTAAAGGGGTGGATGTTTCCGCTTACCAAGGGGATATTGATTGGGATATGTTGTATCGACAGAACATCGCGTTTGCCTATATTAAGGCCAGCGAGGGAAGCCGTCATGTGGACAAGAAATTTGCAATCAATTGGAAAAATGTGCGAAAAACCAATATTCGAGCAGGAGCCTACCACTTTATGAGTATGGAAACTGCCGGTAAAGAGCAAGCAAAGAATTTTCTGGCACAGTTGACTAGGCGAAGAGGGATGCTGCCGCCGGTTATCGATGTGGAATTTTACGGAAAATTTTCATCGGTTCATCCGGATGTCTCTACCGTTCATTCTATTTTGACACCACTGCTACAGGAGGTGAAAAAGGAATGCGGTATGGATCCGATATTATATACCAGTAAATACATCTACAAACGATATATTTCCGGGTATTATGACAATCGAATTTGGATTGCCGATGAAGGTGTGTCACAAACATTGCCCGACGGAAGGCAGTGGACCTTTTGTCAGTACTCTTTCTCCGGCCGTTTGAAAGGGTATACCGGAGGCGTAAAGAGCATCGATTTGGATGTATATAATGGAGATAGAAACAGTTTCTTTCGTTTTCGGTGAGAGTTGTTCCCCTTTTCGTGATACAAGAATCCACTGACAACACATAGGAACACTACATAAAGTTCACAAAGTTGACACAAAAACTCATTAGACTTGCTACCGTAAAGATGTTCAGAATGAACATAGACGGGGAGATTAAGAGGACTATGAGTTTTAAAAAGAAAACAATTGCAGTGGTAATGATGGTCTGTATGGTCGTAACGATGATGACGGCACCGACAGCTATGGCGGCGGAGTCTACCGGAGATACGGCAAATACAGACGTAACTGCTTCACAGAATCAAGAGAATATAGACGGTAATGTTCAGGAAGCACCGGAAGGAACTGATCAAGGGGCTACTCCGAAAAAACAAGAGAGCAACCAGACAACGAAGCCGAAAAATTATGTTACCATTACAAAGAGAATTAAGAAAAGCGTACTGGTACGGGCGAAGGCCAATGGACGTGGTGGGATTGTCGTTAACTGGTCTACCGTTTCCGGATCCAGAGGGTACAAAGTATACCGTGCCACCAGCAAATACGGAAGATACAAGAGAGTATACACTACTAATAATTGGAGAAAACGTAGATGGACGGACAAGAGCCGAAAGCTACGTAGAAATAGAACATACTATTACAAGGTGTTGCCGAAGAACAGAAATGCCTTGGTAAAACACAAAAAAATCCGGGTTTTGGCAGAGGATAAAAACGAGTATACGACTTCTATGGCGACCTTATCTGCAAAAGCAGATTCTAATAAAGCAAGAGTAACCAACAAGCTACGGGTAAAGCGTTCCTTGCGGATGCGTGCTACAGCCTATTCCGGTGGTGGTCGCTGTGCCAATGGAATGCGTGTTAGAGTAGGCCGTATTGCCGTTGACCCTAGAGTAATTCCGTTGGGAACCTGGGTGTATGTAGATGGATACGGTTTAGCACAGGCTTGTGATACCGGTGGAGCTATTAAAGGAAGACGTATTGATCTTTACTTTAACAGTGAGGGTCAGTGTGAAAGGTATGGAGTACGTTCCACTAAATTGTTTGTTCTTAGATAAGGAGAAACATGACCAAAAAACAAAAGACAGTGTTTATTTGTCAGGAGTGCGGATACGAAAGTCCCAAGTGGATGGGGCAATGTGTCTGTGGCGCTTGGAACAGCATGGTAGAAGAACATATTAGAAAGCCGGAGCCGACCGTAACAGGTCGGCGTAGTGCTGTTGAAAAAAAGAAAGCTGCCGGTCCGCAGAAGATTATCGGTATTTCTGCTAAAGGAGAAATACCGCGTTTAGATACGGGATTGAAAGAATTGAACCGGGTAATGGGTGGTGGTTTGGTCAATGGCTCCATGACTCTTATTTCCGGCGAACCGGGGATTGGAAAATCCACTATTATTATGCAGGCGGCACAAAATATAGCGGCTAAGTATGGGAACGTTCTATACGTAACCGGAGAAGAATCTGAAGAACAGGTAGCTATGCGGGCGGAGCGTATTTGCAAACATGTTTCGCAGAATATTTTTGTGTTGGCAGAAACTAATATGGATGTGATTTACGATACAGTAGAAGAATTAAAACCGGTTTTTTTGGTGATAGATTCCATCCAGACTATTTATGCACAAGAATTAGAATCGGCGCCGGGAAGCGTCTCCCAGGTGCGAACGTGTGGAAATCACGTGATGCGCATTGCAAAGGGAATGGATATTCCTACTTTTTTGGTGGCTCATGTGACCAAAAGCGGAGAGCTGGCAGGACCTAAAACCGTGGAGCACATGGTAGATTGCGTACTGCATTTAACAGGGGAGAGAAACCGGGAAATGCGCGTCCTGCGTGCCTTTAAAAATCGATTCGGCACCACTTCGGAAATAGGAATTTTTGAAATGACCGGAGAAGGGTTGCAGGAAGTACAAGACCTTTCCAGTCGTTTTTTGCAGGAAACGGATCAAGAACCACAAGAAGGCTCGGTGATTACAGCAGTGTATGAGGGGAGCCGGTCACTTTTAATGGAAGTGCAGGCGCTGGCTGTGACGACGCATCTTAGCTTTCCGAGACGGACGGCTGTTGGTATCGACAGCTCCCGTCTAAATATGCTTTTGGCTGTTTTGGAAAGGAAAGCACAGGTGCCGTTGACCTCCAAGGACGTGTACGTCAACGTTGCAGGTGGCCTTCGTTTGGAAGGAACCAGCGCTGACTTGGCTGTTGCCTTGGCAGTGCATTCCAGCGTGACAGGGAAGGTTTCAATGTCGGGAACATTGGTACTGGGTGAAGTGGGATTGACCGGAGAAATTCGCCATGTGGCCAATGCCGATAAGATTATCAGCGAAGCTGTGCGTATGGGATTTAAAAAGATTATTGTTCCAAAGAACCAGTTGAAAAACGGAAAAATAAAATCACGCTACCAAGACAGCGGCGTGAAGATTATCGGTGTAGCAACTATTGCAGAAGCCGTAACGGCGTATTAGTGTTGCGGTTTCAGTTGTTGCGGTTTCTGATAACCCGATACCGTCCTTTACGGGCGGTTTTTTTCGTGGATGGTTGTTCCACCATTTTTAGCTCGAACCAGAAGGTAGTTCCTTTTCCTACTTTGGATTCTACCCCGAATTTAGAGCTGTGAAGAGATAGGATTTCCTTGACGATGGAAAGCCCCAAGCCGGAGCCGCTACTGGTGCGAACATGATTACTGCTGGTTTTGTAGTATCTGTCCCAAATGTGAGCCAGTTCTTCCGGTTTGATACCGACACCGTGGTCGATGATTTCAAAGTGAATCCGTTTTCCCCAATGTTTGATGTTGATAATGATCTTCTTATCGCTTCCGGCGTATTTGATGGCATTGGTAAGTAGGTTGGAGACAACTTGTTTAATGCGGTCCTCATCGCCGATAACCATGTAGTGATCGTTGCAGTTAAAGGAAATATCATAGTCTTCATTGCTTTCCAAAATACGATAGGGGTCAATGACCTCTTCTACTGCTTGCTTCATATCAAAAGCAGAGATTTTCAGATCCATTGTTCCCGACTGCATACGAGAAAGCTCCAGCATATTGGTTACAAGCACATTTAATCGATCGGCCTCGTTAATGATAACTTGCAAATGGGCATTTCGCTTTTTGGGATTGTCTCCCGACAAGTCACGAATCATCTCAGCGTAGGATTTAATCATAGTCAGTGGTGTTCTGATATCATGGGACACATTGGCAAGCAAATCCTTTTGCAATGCAATGGATTTTTCCAGCTCTTTACTGGCCATGGTCAAGGTCTTAGACAGGTAGCGAATTTCCGAGTGCTGCTTTCGAGACGTTGGAAAATCGATGCCGTATTCTCCGCTGGCGAGGCGCCTAGCCGACTTTGTAATGGCAAGAATGGGTCTGGTAATCTGTGTTGACATAAAGAGGGCTAAAACAAAAGCCAGTCCCAAGGCGATGATCATAACAAGAACCAGCTGTGCTTGGAGAATTTCCTGGGTGGAGCTAACCGGCTTTAGAGGAGAGACCGTATAAAGAATGATTTGATGATTCTTTCGTGTATCCAAATAGAGCCCATACGTATAGTAATTGTAGGTAGTGTCTTTGTCTGTAAAAGCTTGTCCGTAGCTGCGACTACTCATGGGTATTTCCCCGTTGCTGTCCGGCTGCAGATGTTGATACACTTTTCGGATATCGTCCTGGTATCGAATGTCGGGGGTCTCCGGATAGATGGTTTTGCCGTTTTCGTCAATGCGAAAGTACAAATCGTCATCCGAAGAGGCCAACTGTGCCTCTTCAATGACACGTCGCAAAGAGTCTTTCTTATCCTTAACAGAATAAGCACCGGCAATGACCGTTGCTGTCTGGTTTGTTAGCTTTTCCTTGGTTTTACTGTAATTGTTGTCCAGTAAATAAATTTGCAGAAACCAAATAATCAGCAGCAATACACCTGCGAAAAGCAGAAAGTACAACCACGTTCGAAATCGGATACTGCGAAAATTAAACTTAAAATTGAACTTCAAATTTATATCCTACTCCTCGTAACGTAACAATCAAATCACGGTATTCGCCTAGGTTGTTTCTCAAATTCTTAATATGGGTGTCAATGGTGCGATCATCGCCGAAAAAGTCATAGCCCCATATATCAGAGAGCAATTTATCTCTGCTCAAGGCGATATTTTGGTTTTTAATCAAATAGAAGAGAATATCGTACTCTTTGGGGGTTAATTCTACCTTTTCCCCGTCAATGGAAACGGATCTGGCGGGAATGTTTACCTCCAGTCCGTCGAATGTATAGATGCCGTCATCAGATTCTGCCTCTTCTGGCTCCACTTGGCTGCTAGGTGCCTGTGCATGGCGAGCTAAAACGGCATTGGCACGGGCAATAAGCTCCTTAGGGCTAAAGGGTTTTGTTACATAGTCATCGATGCCCAGTTCAAAGCCGAAGAGTTTATCATATTCTTCGCTGCGGGCGCTAAGCATAATGACGGGGGTGTTTTTCGTTTTGCGAATTTCTTTACAAGCAGAAAACCCATCTAATTTTGGCATCATGATATCCATGATGATTATATCGAAATCGTGTAATTTACATAGACCGACGGCGCTCATGCCATCTTCTGCCTCGGTAACCTCAAAGTCGTTAAACTCTGCATACTCTCTGATTACCTCACGAATTTTTGCTTCATCATCTACCACCAGTAGTTTTTTCATGGAAAGTTCCTCCTGATTTTGAGTGTCGAAATAACTATCAAAATACAGTTCATTTTACCATAGATTCCGTGACAAATTGGTGAAGATAGAATAATAATCGAGAAACATAATGGAAATAATTGTTGTGAAGTTCTTGTCAAAAAGGGGCAAGATGTTGACATTGCAAGGATTAGAGGAGTAATATAGTAATATCTGTACTTTTCGGCAATTTTATCCAAGGAAGAAATTGCAATTGTATGGAAATCTAGGGGGAAAGGAGGAAAACCATGATAAAACGAATATTAAAGCTACTGGTTGCCATCATTGGAGGAGTCATAGGATTTGCCATCTTCCAGCTTGTTTCTTATATTTTGGCCGAGACCCATGTTTATGATATTGGAGGGGAAAGCAGAGCCATCCAAATCTGTTATGCAATTATATTTATTTTTATTTTCAGCTTGTTGTTTTTCAAGCTGGCTTCGGGTACCCAAGGTAATGAAGGAAAAATTGCTCATCGCATCCAGGTAGACTTGCAAAATGTGTCTTCCAACACGTTGTTGGCAGGGACCGGTGGACTCTTAATCGGATTTGTGGCAGCCTACTTAATAAGCCGTATCTACGAGCTGATTTCTGTACCGTATCTGGCGGGAATCCTAACTGTGATCACCTATTTGATATTAGGGTATTTTGGGGCAACCATCGGAAGCAGCCGCGGACGCAGTATTAGTGCTATGCTGTTAAATCTGGAGCGGGTTCGCCAAGGGGTGGGGCCTCGTAAAGATAGAGAGAACAAATCCAACGCCAAGGTGTTAGACACCAGTGTTATTATTGATGGCCGCATATTGGATATTATGAAAACCGGATTTATTGAAGGTCCGGTTATTATTCCGGAATTTGTTCTTTTAGAGATGCAGCATATTGCCGACTCTTCAGACAGTTTAAAGCGAAAAAGAGGCCGCCGCGGTCTGGATATTCTGAAGAAAATCCAGACGGATTTCGGAATCGAAATTTATGATGTCAGTGAAGACAGTTATTTGGATGACATTCCCGAAGTGGATATAAAACTTTTAAAATTGGCACAGAATAAACACTGTAAAGTGGTAACCAATGACTATAACCTAAATAAGGTTGCCGGTATCCAGGATGTAGAAGTCCTCAACATCAATGAGCTTGCCAATGCGGTAAAACCGGTGGTAATGCCTGATGAAGACATGGAGGTGTTCCTGGTAAAAGAAGGAAAGGGCGGAAACCAGGCGGTAGCCTATTTAGACGATGGAACCATGATTGTTGTTGAAAACGGTCGTCGCTATATTGGACAAACCATTGAAGTGACGGTAACCAATGTGCTGCAGACGGCTGCCGGTCGGATGATTTTTGCAAAACCCTCCGGAAAAAAGCATCTTGCATAAGCCTATAAGGCGAATAGAAAACTATGTATCAAGAAAGCAAAGTAGCGGCCTGCATTTTAGCTGCCGGTAGTGGTCGGCGAATGGAAATGGATAGGCCTAAACAATTTTTACCGGTGGAAGGACTCCCTATGGTGATAAAGACCATAGGAGTTTTTGCGGCGGCATCTTGCATTGATGAAATTATTTTAGTGACAGCCGGCGATCAGTTGCAATATTGCCGGGAATTGTTAGAGCAGCATCCTTGTGATAAAATCAAAGACATTGTTTGCGGTGGTCAAAGGCGACAGGATTCTTCGTTAGCCGGAGTAGAGGCAACCGATGCGGAAGTTGTGCTGATTCATGACGGAGCAAGGCCTTTTGTCAGTGAAGAGACCATTGAAAAAGTAGTGGCGGCAACCTTTGCAAACGGAGCCGCTATTGCAGCAGTACCGGTAAAGGATACCATTCGCAAAAGAGAATATACGCTACCTAGAGAAGAACTTTTTATGGTGCAGACACCACAAGGATTTCGTCGATCCCTATTATTGGAAGCCTTTGCAAAGGCGGAAAAAGATGGATTTTTAGCAACAGATGATGCCGGTCTGGTGGAGCGATTGCCTCATCGGATACAGTTGGTGGAAGGCAATTATGACAATATAAAGATTACCACCAGAGAGGATTTGCCCATGGAAATTCGTACCGGAACAGGGTTTGATGTGCACCGACTGGTGATAGGAAGACCTCTTATTTTAGGAGGTGTTGAGATTCCTTACGAAAAGGGACTCAAAGGACACTCTGATGCTGATGTTCTGACCCATGCCATTATGGATGCTTTGCTGGGAGCGGCCGGAATGGGGGACATTGGTCGTCATTTCCCTGACGACGATGCTGCCTATAAAGGAGCCGATAGTTTACAGTTATTACAGCAAGTAGTTGCCATGATTGAAAAAGAGGGGTATACCATAGGTAATATTGACAGTACACTGATTGCCCAGAAGCCGAAAGTGGCAGGATTTATCTCTGCCATGGAGGAAAAACTGGCGGCAGCAATGGGGCTTTCAAAAGATCGAATCAATGTGGCAGCAACTACCACAGAATTACTCGGATTTACAGGTCGAGGAGAAGGGATGGCTGCCCAAGCTACCTGTACTTTGCGACGGTAATATATAAAAAGGAGAGAATACCACGATGAAGATGTCAAAAATGCATATTAAAACGCTGCGAGAGGTGCCGGCAGAGGCAGAAATCCCCAGTCATATTCTGTTGTTACGGGCAGGAATGATTCGGAAACTGGTTTCCGGCATTTATGGATTTATGCCTATGGGATGGAAATCCCTACGCAAAATTGAAGAAATTATTCGCCAGGAAATGGACGCTGCCGGCGGTCAGGAGATCCATATGTCTGCCATTCAGCCGGCTGAATTGTGGGAGGAGTCCGGTCGTTGGAATAATTATGGACCGGAACTTTGGCGTGTCAAAGATCGTAACGGCAGAGACTTTTGCCTGGGACCGACCCACGAAGAGATTTTTACAGATTTGATTCGCAGCGATGTCAGCTCCTATAGACAGTTGCCTATGAATTTGTACCAGATTCAGACAAAGTATAGAGATGAGGCAAGGCCACGCTTTGGGTTAATGCGCTCCAGAGAATTTATTATGAAAGATGCCTATTCTTTTGATGTGGATGAGGCAGGTCTTGACGCAAGCTACAAGGATATGTACGAAGCGTACGAGAAAATCTACACTCGCTGCGGTCTTACCTTCCGCCCGGTAGAAGCAGATTCCGGAGCCATTGGTGGCAGCAATTCTCATGAATTTACAGCCTTATCTCAGGTAGGAGAAAGTGAAATTGCCTACTGTGAACACTGCGATATGGCGGCTACTTCCGAGCGTGCTCAGTGTGTGGATGCACCGGCAGAAACCGAGGAAATGAAAGCCATGGAAGAAGTGGAAACTCCGGGTACCAAGACCATTGAAGAGGTATGTAACTTCCTTCATATGGATCAGAAGAAATCCATTAAGGCGTTGCTCTTTGTGACCTATGATGAAGAAGGCAAGGAAAAGGGATACGTTGCCGCCTTTGTTCGTGGCGATAGAGAACTGAATATGATTAAGCTGGTAAATGCACTGGATTTACCCGAGCATGCTGTGGAATTTGCCGACGAGGAAAAAATGGCAGCTGCGACCGGTTGCGTTGGTGGATTTACAGGTCCTGTGGGATTACATGACTGCACCATCGTTGTAGACAGCGAGTTAGTAGGCCTTAAGAATGCCTGTGCCGGAGCTTGCAAAGAAGATCATCATTTAATCAATGTAAATTACGGAAGAGACTATAAAGGCGATATTGTTACAGATATTAAGATGCTGCAGGAAGGGGATCCTTGTCCAAAGTGTGGGCAGCCGGTAAAATATACCCGTGGAATCGAAGTAGGGCAGGTGTTTAAACTGGGAACCAAGTATTCCGACTCTATGGGTGCTTATTACAAAGATGAAAACCAGAAAGACCAGCTGATTTGGATGGGTTGTTACGGCATAGGCGTTACAAGAACTCTGGCAGCCATTGTAGAGCAGCACCATGATGACAGCGGCATTATTTGGCCTATGTCTGTAGCTCCCTACCACGTTGTATTGACTGTTATGAAGCACAACGATGAGGAACAGATGAACCTTGCCAATACCATGTATGAAAAACTCGTAAAAGCCGGTGCCGAGGTATTGCTGGATGATAGAAAAGAACGACCCGGCGTTAAATTTAAAGATGCTGATTTAATGGGGATTCCTATTCGTATTACCATTGGTCGTGATGCGGCAGACGGAAAAGTAGAATACAAGCTGCGTCGTGAAGAAGACAAGGTTGTGAAAACGGCAGAAGAAGCTGTAACTGATGCATTGGCACTCATTGAAGCTGAAAAATAGAATAAAATCATTACAAGGGCCGCAGCATTGTCTGGGGCCTTTGCTAATGAAGGAGTAAAAGATGGAAGAAAGAAAGCGGGAAAAAATACCGTACTACATTTTATTCTTTGAATTTTTCAAAATAGGACTCTTTACTTTTGGTGGCGGGATGGCGATGCTGCCGGTAATTGAAGATGTCGTTTGCCATAAGAAAAAATGGATGAGTCAAGAGGAACTGCTTGTTTGTGTTTCCCTTAGTCAAGCGGTGCCGGGCGTTATTGCTGTTAGTAGCAGTTCTTATGTCGGACGCCGGATGCGCGGCATGCCCGGTGCTGTAGTTTCGGCTATTGCCGTTACCCTGCCCTCGTTGATCATTATTTCTGTTTTGGCCATATTTTTGAAAAATCTGGGAGACAATCCGTATGTTGCCGGAGCTTTTCGAGCTATAAAGGCAGCCGTTTGCGGGTTGATTATTACTTCTTGCATTCGCCTCGGCAAGGGGACAATGAAGAATGTTTTTGCATGGGTACTGGCTGTTTTGACGGTAGTTGCTGTGGTATTTTTAAAAATCAGTGCCGTATTTACCGTTATTGTAGGTGCCATTGCGGGAATTATCTATGTTGCTGCTACAAAAAGCAAACAACACAGATCGAAAGAATTTCCGGGGAAGGGCGGTGACAGCAAGTGATTCGTCTTTTTCTTGTATTTTTTAAGGTAGGAATATTTGGTTATGGTGGCGGCCTTGCTATGCTGCCTTTGATATTTCAAAGTGTGCAGGATTTTGGATTTATGACGTCTCATGAATTTTCTGATTTAGTAGCCTTGTCACAGGTGACTCCCGGTGCCATTGCTGTTAACGCAGCTACCTTTGTAGGCATTCATTACGCCGGCATTCCCGGGGCATTACTGGCTACACTGGGGGTGATTTTGCCGGCATTTGTTATAATGCAGCTTGCGATGAACATTATGGATAAATACTGGGACAGCTTGGCGGTGCAGGGTTCTTTAGTGGGAATGCAGGCGGTAGTTATCGGCTTAATTGCAGCTGCCATTGTTTTTGTAGCGGAAACCACATTTACATTTCAGCTAAAAACAGATAATATGATATTAGTCTGTATAACTGTTTTGACGGTTGTTCTGGTTGGAAAAGTGCGTGTTAGCCCCATATGGATTGCTATTATTATGGGCACGGCAGGAGCTTTTTTGTTGCATTAATAAAAAATAAATGACTCGGAACTTTACTCCGGGGAAGAGGAGATTACACCATGAAAAAACTGATTATTGAAATGGAAAACGGCGATGTAATGAAAGGCGAATTGTATCCTGAAATTGCACCTATTACCGTTGAAAACTTTGAAAAACTAGTAAACGAAGGGTTTTACGACGGGTTGATTTTCCATCGTGTTATACCCGGATTTATGATTCAGGGTGGTTGTCCTGACGGTACCGGTATGGGTGGCCCCGGATATCAGATTAAAGGGGAATTTGCCGCCAATGGTGTAGAAAATAACCTGAAACACAGTCGTGGCGTATTATCTATGGCAAGAGCAATGGATCCTAACTCTGCCGGTTCGCAGTTCTTTATTATGGTACAGGATGCGCCACACCTTGATGGACAGTATGCTTCCTTTGGGAAGATTACAGAAGGTTTGGAAGTTGCCGATAAGATTGTCAGCGTAGACAGAAACCCGATGGACAAGCCGTTAACACCACAAGTAATGAAAAAGGTTTCTTTTGTAGAAGAGTAAAATCCAAGGAGTAGGAACCATGCGAAAGCTGGACACGGTTGAAATTCGTCATGCTCTAAAAGACATGGCTCAAGAAGCCAATTACGGCTTGACAAATGACGTGGTTCAACGCATTGAGGCGTGTGCTGAAAAAGAGACGAATCCTTTGGCCAAGGATATTCTGGAAAAAATCCAAGAAAACATCACCATTGCCAAGGAAGAACACATCCCCCTTTGTCAGGATACCGGCATGGCTTGCGTATTCTTAGAAATAGGACAGCAGGTCTACCTAGAAGGGATGGATCTGTACCAAGCGGTAAATGAAGGCATTCGGCAAGGATACCGGGAAGGATACTTGCGTAAATCCATTGTGGCAGATCCCTTGCGGCGTACCAACACCGGAGACAATACACCGGCCAATATTCATGTAGATATCGTGCCCGGTGACAAAGTGAAAATTGAATTTGCTCCAAAAGGATTTGGTTCTGAGAATATGAGCCGTCTAAAGATGTTTCCTCCTTCTGCCGGAGTGGAGGGTGTCCGGGAGTTTGTTGTAGAAACGGTAAAAATTGCCGGGGGAAATCCATGTCCTCCCATTGTGGTGGGTGTTGGCCTTGGTGCCGGCTTTGACCACGTTACCTATCTTGCAAAAAAAGCATTACTTCGAGATATGGACAGCTACAATCCGGATCCCTTCTATAAACAGTTGGAAGAGCAGATGCTGGAGGATATTAACAAGCTGGATATCGGTCCCCAAGGGTTTGGCGGGAAAACCACAGCCTTGAAGGTAAATATCATCGCCGAACCGACTCATATTGCCGGGATGCCTTGTGCTGTGAACATCAATTGCCATGTGTCTAGGCACCGGGTGAGAATTATTTAAGTATCAATATATTTATTTATGTATCAATACATGAGGAAAATAGAATGGAGTACCGGTTACAGGAGCCGTTTACAACTGAAAAAATGAAACCCCTTCGAGCCGGCGACCGTGTTTTACTAACGGGTACCATCTATACGGCACGAGATGCGGCCCACAAGCGGATGGTGAATGCCCTGCAGAATAATCAGCCGATTCCCATTCCGCTAAAAGATGCCGTTATCTATTACGTAGGACCGACACCGGCACCAAAGGGTCGACCTATTGGATCGGCCGGTCCCACTACCAGTTACCGTATGGATGATTATGCCCCGACTCTTCTTGCCTTAGGGCAAAGCGGCATGATCGGAAAAGGGATGCGAAACAATCGTGTGATTGAGGCTATGAAGGAAAATGGAGCCGTGTACTTTGCTGCCATTGGTGGAGCCGGCGCCTTAATGAGCCAGTCTATTGTTGATTGTCAGGTTATTGCTTATGAAGATTTAGGGGCAGAGGCGGTGCGTCGTTTAAAAGTAAAAGACATGCCGGTTATTGTTGCCATCGACAGTCAAGGTAATGATTTGTATAGGAGAAACGAAGATGATTGACTATCAGTTTTTGGAGTTGTTGGCAGAAAAGTATCCTAACCGTAAAGCTGCTATGGCGGAAATTGTAAACTTGCGGGCGATTTTGGCGCTTCCAAAAGGGACGGAATACTTTTTAAGCGATCTTCACGGGGAACACGAGGCATTTATTCATATGCTTCATAGTGCCAGCGGTGTTATTCGTTCTAAAATAGAAGAACTTTACGGCGATGAAATCAGTAAAAAAGAACGGGATCAGCTGGCTTCTTTAATTTACAACACCAAGGCAGAGTTAAAGCGGCGCAAAAAAGAAGAAGACAATTATCAACGGTGGTGTTACCGCAGTCTTTACCGTATGATTGAAGTTTGCAAGTCAGTTTCTACAAAGTATACTCGTTCCAAGGTTCGTAAGAGACTACCAAAATACTGGGATTACAGCATGGACGAGCTTTTGCATGCAGACGATGAAGCCAACAGAGCCAACTATTACAGCGAAATTATTACCTCCATTATGGAAAGTGGCATGGCAGAGGATTACCTGGAAGAAATGGCAGAAACCATTAGTACTCTTGCCGTAGATCAGCTCCATATTATCGGAGATATTTGGGATAGAGGTGCTCATCCGGATGAAATTATGAAATGTTTGATGGATTATCATCATGTGGATTTCCAGTGGGGTAACCATGATATTGTTTGGATTGGTGCGGCTACAGGAAACTGGGCGTGTATTGCCAATATTTTACGGATGAATATCAGCTACAATAACTTTGATATGCTGGAAGTCGGCTACGGCATCAACTTGCGACCTTTGTCGGAGTTTGCCCAAGAAGTATATGGAGACGATCCTTGCGAATACTTTATGCCGAAAATTTTCGAGGAGTGTAAATACGACTCTGTATCGCCGGAATTGGCTGCAAAAATGCACAAAGCCATTGCCATTTGCCAGTTTAAAATTGAAGGACGGCGGATTCTTCGTCATCCGGAATACCGGTTAGAGCACCGGTTACTGCTGGATAAAATTGATTTTGAAAAAGGGACAATCACCATCGAAGGTAAAGTCTATCAGCTGCGTGATACCAATTTGCCTACGGTGGATCCGGAAAACCCATATGAATTAACAGAAGGGGAAATGGCTGTCATGAAGGCATTGGAGGCCAGTGTTATGCGCAGTACCTCCTTGCAGGAACAAATTCGTTTCATTATCGACCATGGAGCAATGTATCAAGTAACCAACAATAATTTGTTTTTCCATGGCTGCATCCCTATGGATAAAAACGGTGATTTTCAACAAGTTACCATTAACGGACATACGTGCAGCGGCAAAGCGTATTTCGATTATTTAGATGATCAGATTCGTAAATCCTTTTACAATCCGGAAGAATCCGATGAACGGGTGCATCAGGGTGACATTATGTGGTACTTGTGGCTCGGCAGTCATTCGCCACTCTTTGGCAAGGACAAGATGACTACCTTTGAACGTCTCTTTATTGCGGACAAAGCAAGTCATAAAGAACATACGGTTCCCTATTACAAGATGATTGACGACAAGAAAATTTGCGAAAAAATTCTTATGGAATTTGGGGTAGATCCTATGCTGGGACATATTTTAAATGGACATGTGCCGGTAAAAATCAAAGATGGGGAAAGTCCCATTAAAGGTGAGGGGAAACTGTTTGTCATCGATGGCGGTATCTCCAAGGCATACCAAAAAACCACAGGGATAGCCGGATACACCTTTATTTACAATTCCCGTTTTATGGCGTTGTCTGAACACAAACCATACCAACCCCTGCAGGAAGACGGCAGCCAAGAGTTCTTTACACCGGTTATTAAGACGGTAGCCGTACTGCCGAAACGTATGTTGGTTCGAGATTCCGATCAAGCACCGGAATTAGAACAGGAGATTACGCAGCTGCGTGCCTTGGTGGAAGCTTTCAAACGTGGCCGCATTAAAGAAGTGTATTAGATAGTATTCGCTATAAGAATTAAAGAAATTCGAATATGGAGCATTCCTCCCGCTAAGGATTTAGTATAGAATATCCTGCGGGAGGATTTTTTATGAGCGAGAGAAGCAAGGGATTTTATATATTATTCTTGCACAAATTGGCTGGGGAACTGTATTTATTGCCTGTAAATTGTGCCAAGATGCATTCCACAACTTTACGTTGGTGTTTATTCGGTATTTTGTAGCAACCATATTGTTGCTTATTTTATATAGAAAAGCTCCTAAGCCGGTTATTAAGAAAAAGGACTGGAAGTTTATAGCCATAGTGGGCGTTGGAGGGTATTTTTTATCCATTGTATTGCAAATGGTAGGGGTGTCTTTTATTGACGCATCCCTGGCTTCCATTATTCACGCATTAAATCCGGTGATGATTTTGGTTTTTGCTATGTTGTTGCTGCGAGAACGTTGTTCGGTGCCGATGATTGTGGGTATTTGTATTGCTGTTGCCGGTGCAGTTGTTATTATTGGCGGAGCAGGGTCGGGCAGTACGCTTCTTGGTATTATTATTTCGGCTGTCAGTATGATGATGTGGGCATTGACCTCTGTCGTTATCCGAAAGACCTGTGCCAATATTGATGCCATTTGGTTAACGATTATCGCCACGATTATTGCCATGGTTTGCGATATTCCTTTTATGATTGGTGAAATTGCCATTGTGGGAATTGATCCGGCAGCTTGTACGCCGGTGGCTATTATTGCTGCTTTGTGGATTGGCGTTGTTTGCAGTGCCGGTTCCAATCTATGGTGGAGTAAGGGGCTGCAGCTGCTGCCGGCATCCACTTGCTCTATGTCCTATCCGATCATGCCCTTGACTACCGCCGTTATTGGTGTTATCTTCCTTCACGAACCATTGTCTTTGAATTTGGTTATAGGTGGTTTGCTGATCTTGGCAGGATTGATGTTGGCTGTTATGGCTGAAAACCGGAAAAACGGGCAAAAGCCGGAAGAAAAAAGCTGAGAAATGTGAATTTTCTGTTGACCTTTCAAACAGCTTCTTAACTTCCATGAAATCTTATTGTATAATGGGCGTGGAGGTACGAAAAAATGAAAAAATCTAGAATGTTACGATACGTGTTGGCGGCAACTATTGCAGCAATGGCAATCTATGCAAAGGAACCAACCTCCGGTAGATAAAAGAGTTGATAATAAGCCGATTATTATATATAATGACAAAGTGAATCACGACGAAAAAACAAGGAGGCTATTTCATGGCATTTTCGGAAGAAGTTGGCATAGATCTTGGCACTGCCAATGTTCTTGTGTATATAAAAAATAAAGGAATCGTATTAAAGGAGCCATCGGTGGTTGCCATTGACGAGGAGACAGAAGAGATTCTTGCTGTCGGAGAAGAAGCTCGTCAAATGCTGGGAAGAACACCGGCAAATATTGTGGCTGTGAAACCGCTTCGTGACGGAGTTATTTCCAGTTATGAAATCACCGAAAAGATGCTGAAATACTTTATCAAAAAAACCTGCGGTGCCGGAAAATTCTTCCGCCCCAGGATTATGATTTGTGTCCCCAGCGGTGTAACAGAAGTTGAAAAGAGAGCTGTTCGCGAAGCTGCTACGCTGGCCGGTGGTCGTGACGTCTTTTTGATGGAAGAACCGGTAGCGGCAGCTATTGGCGCCGGTCTTGATATTTCTCGTCCCGAAGGCATCATGGTAATGGATATTGGTGGCGGCACCACAGACATTGCTGTTATTGCTCTTGGCGGAATTGTAGCCAGTACGTCCATTAAAGTTGCCGGAGACAAGTTTGACGAGGCAATTATTAAATACATGCGTAAAAAGCATAAACTCTACATTGGAGAAAGAACGGCAGAAGAGTTAAAGATGGAAATCGGAACTGCCAGTGAAAGACCGGAAGAGGTCTCAATGACCTGTAGCGGTCGTGATCTTGTAACAGGTCTTCCCAGAGATATTGAAATTACCAGCACAGAAATTCTGGAAGCATTGGATGAACCTCTTACACAGATTTGTGATGCTACTCATGGTGTGCTGGAAAAGACGCCACCGGAATTGGCTGCCGATATTAGCAACACCGGCATCATTATTACCGGCGGTGGTGCGCTGATGTATGGAATTGACAAGCGAGTCAATGCACGGACAGGAATTGAGGTGACCATAGCGGAAGATCCTATGTCCTGCGTTGCTGTTGGAACCGGAAAAGCGTTGGATCACATTGACTTGATTCAAAAAAACGACCTCAACAGAAAAAAATGCAGATTCATCTAGCATAAAACAAGTAAAGAAGAGGCTGTCCCGCGGGATGGCCTTTTTTCTGTCATAGCCTAAAAACAGGCGACTATTTACAAAAAGAGAGAATAATGAAATTACAACTAATTGCAACAATGGCTTTTGGTCTGGAAGCTGTTGTAAAGCGAGAAATTGAAAATTTGGGATACGAAATTCTATCTACGGAAAACGGAAAAGTCACCTTTGCCGGAGACCAAAGGGCGGTAGTGCGAGCTAACTTATGGCTGCGCTCTGCGGATCGGGTATTGATTTGCCTGGATGAATTTCATGTAACGGAGCCGGAAGAATTGTTCCAACGTGTTGGCGGTATGGAGTGGGAAAAATGGATCCCTATGGATGGTCGATTTGTGGTGACTTGTACCACTGTCAAATCAGCCCTTCGCAGCGAACCCAATAACCAGAAAACCATAAAGAAGGCCATTGCCCTTCGACTAGGGGATTTTTATGGTCTGGAACAGATGCCGGAAAGCGGAGTGGAGTACGTTATCAAAGCTTCCTTTTTAAAAGATCGACTGACGTTGACTCTTGATACCACCGGTGAAAGCCTGCACAAACGTGGTTACCGTGTGAAAACCGTGCCGGCACCTGTGAAAGAAACACTGGCGGCTGCTATGATTCTGCTTACCTACTGGCGGGAGGGTCGATTGTTAGTGGATCCTTGCTGTGGATCCGGAACGATTCCTATTGAAGCGGCCCTAATCGGAAGAAATATTGCACCTGGTTTAACGAGACATTTTGCTGCCGAAAGCTGGAATCTTTGGTCTAAAGAATTATGGAAAGAAGAGCGGCAGCGGGCATATAGCCTTATGGAATATGACAAGGATATTCGTATTGCAGCCGGGGATATTGATAAGGGAGCCGTGGCGGCTGCCAAAGCCAATGCGGAAGACGCCGGCGTAGATGATTGCATTAAATTTTTCTCCGGCGATGCTGCAAAGCTGAAAGTTCCGGAAGACTATGGCATTATGGTTACCAATCCGCCATATGGCCAGCGTATTGGCGAAAAAACGGAAATCCAGCGGTTATACAAAGGGTTTCATAGGTTTTTTCACGATAACCCTACCTGGTCCTTATTTACCATTACCACCGATAGAACTATCGAAGAAAAAATCATGGAGCGAAAAGCCGACCGCCGCCGCAAACTGTACAACGGCCGTCTGGAAGTTACCTACTACCAGTTCCATGGACAGCGTCCGCCACGGCGCAATGATTAGAATCCATTACTAAACATCTGTAAGGTCGCAACCTGCAGGTGTTTTTTTATTACGCGTTATTGCATGGTATTGCAGTATGTATATATGAGAAAGTATTGACATTTATAAATTTGAATGTATAATTATACATACTATCAAGAAAATATGCAGCCCATTTCAAATAATGCATTTCAAGGAGGACGTTATGGCAGTATCTTTAAAGGGGAAAAGCTTTCTATCCTTAATGGATTTTTCCAAGGAGGAAATTCGGTATTTACTGGATTTGGCTCACGACTTAAAGAAAAAGAAGAAAGCAGGGATCAAGGGAACCTTACTGGATGGAAAAAATATAGTGGTAATGTTTGAAAAGACTTCCACCAGAACCAGATGCTCCTTTGAAGTTGCTTGCCATGAAGAGGGGGGCCATGTGACGTATCTGGATGGTGCCAGTTCCCAGGTAGGGAAGAAGGAGTCCATTGAAGACAGTGCCTGTGTCCTGGGACGTTTTTTTGACGGCATTGAATATAGAGGGTACAGCCAGAAGGTGTTAGAAGAACTGGCGGTACATGCCGGTGTTCCTGTATGGAACGGGTTAACTGATACGGATCATCCCACCCAAACCCTGGCGGATCTTTTAACAATGGAAGAGCATATTGAAAAACCGCTGGATCAGTGCAAGGTGGTTTTTGCAGGGGATATTCGAAACAACATGAGCTATGCGTGGATGTACGGCTGTGCCAAAATGGGTATTGATTATGTGGCTTACGGTCCTGAAGAATTGGCTGCTGAAATTGACCGGCAGGTACTGGCAAAGGTGAAAGAAGAAGCAATCCTTTCGGGAGCCAACATTACGATTTCTTCCTCTATAGAAGATTTGAAAGGCGCCGATGTGATATATACAGACATTTGGGCCAGTATGGGCGAAGAAGAGCAGATTCCGGAGCGGGAAAAGCTGCTGTCACCCTATAAAGTTACAGAAGAAATGCTGGCAGCGACGAAAAATCCGCAAGTTTTGTTTATGCATTGTTTGCCGGCTTTTCATGATTTTAATACGGCTATGGCTAAAGAACAAAAATCACGAGGATATGATATTCGAGAGGTGACAGATCAGGTCTTCCGTGGATCCCATTCTGTGGTATTTGACGAAGCGGAAAATAGAATGCACTCTATTAAGGCCGTATTGGTGGCAACGCTCCATTAGGACATTTTGGGAGCGACTTATAGGAGCTAAAACAGGCGCGAATCCCCATTTTGTGGGAATAGTCGTGCCTGTTGCTTTTTTGAAATAATGATGATAAAATACCTAGTATTCATGCAATGGAGAGATATCATATGGAAATCGAACTGAAATATACGATTGGTAATCGGGACAAGGCTGACCGAATATGGAACGATCCATATCTAAAGAAACTGGAAGAAGCAGATTCCCGACACCAGGGACATTTCAACGGACGGTACTTTGATACGGAGGACCTTGTTCTGCAGAAAAACGACATAGCTTATCGCGTGCGTCAAGAGGGCACAAAAGTGGTGGCTTCCTTAAAATGGAACGGCGAAACCAACGGAGCCCTTCACTGCAGGGAAGAACTCAATGTCAATTTGGGAAACGATGCAGACACGTCTCCTGTGCCGTCGGTTTTTTCTGAGTCTGAAGTTGGGCAAAAGATGTTGACTCTCATAGGGAATAAACCCTTAGTGTGTATTATGGAAGTCAATGTTTTACGGCGTCATATGCGGGTAGATACAGGAAAGAGCCTTGTGGAAATCTCTATCGACCATGGAGAAATCATCACCCGCAAAGGAACAGAACCCATATGTGAAGTAGAATTGGAGCTGTTCGGCGGAGAAGAAAAAGGACTGCTGGAGCTAGGGGATCATTTGGCCCAGGAATACGACCTGGAAATGGGAACTGCCAGCAAGTTTGCTCGCGGATTGAGATTGCTGCATATTATTTAACTTTTAGGAGGAATGAAAGCAAATGAAGGCTACACTGATTTCAAATGAAAATAACGAAGGAGAATTCACCATGGAATTCTCTGCTGACGAACTGGAAAAGGCAGTCGTTGGTGTTTACCAGAGAGAAAAGAAAAACTTCCAGCTGGATGGATTTCGTAGAGGGAAGGCTCCTCGCAGCTTAATTGAAAAGAAATACGGTGAAAACATCTTCGTAGAAGATGCTGTTAATGATCTGATTAATAGAGAATATCCAAAAGCAATTGATGAACTGGAGCTACGCATTATCGACAGCCCTAAGGTGGACTTTACACCGGTAGAAAAGGGAAACGATTTTACAGCGACAGTAACTGTTGCTCTGTATCCGGAATTCGATGTAACCGACTACAAAGGCGTTGAAGTAGTTAAGGTTGACAGCACCGTTACAGAAGAAGACATTGATAAAGAAATGAAAGCTCTCCAGAAGAGAAACGGTCGTATGGTTGATGTTGACAGACCGGCCAAAGAAGGCGACCGCGTTATGCTGGATTACAACGGAACCGTTGACGGAGAAGCTTTTGAAGGCGGATCCGCTACCAATTATCCACTGTTGCTGGGATCCAACACCTTTATTCCGGGCTTTGAAAAGCAACTGGAAGGAACATCCAAAGGCGAAGAAAAAGATGTTGTGGTAACCTTCCCGGAAGACTACCACGAAGAATCCTTGGCGGGCAAGGAAGCTGTGTTCGCTTGCAAGATTAACGAAGTAAAGGAAGAACAGCTGCCGGAATTAGATGATGAATTTGCAAAGGATACCAGCGAATTCGATACCATTGAAGAGCTGAGAAACAACACAGCAGAGGAACTCAAAACCAGAATCGCAGACGAAGCAGAGACCCAAATGAAAGATGAGGCTCTCCGCAAGGTTTACGAAGCCAATGACATCGATGTGCCGGATGTAATGATTAACGACGAAGTAAACAATATGATGGCGGAATTTGATCAGCAGTTGCGAGCACAGGGAATGAGCCTGGAACACTACATCGATTACATGGGACAGAAAACGGAAGAGTTCAAAGAAGGAATGAAAGATGATGCTCTTCGTCGTGTAAAGACCAGAATGATCATCGGTAAGATTGTAGAGAAAGAAAACATCGAAGCTTCTTCCGAAGATGTAGATAAGGAACTGGAAATGTTGGCTACTCAGTATGGCATGCAGCTGGAAGATGTTAAAAAGGCCGTAGGAGAGCAGAACATCAGCTATATGGAAAACGATGTGAAGATGAAGAATGCAGTAGACTTTATTTTCGAGAATGCTGTTTTCATTGACGCACCGGAAAAGAAGGAAACAGAAGAATCAGAGGAAGCATAAATTTTCTCCCTTTGATTCTGAAAGGGGTATACTATGGCTATGATTCCATATGTCATTGAACAAACCAGCAGAGGAGAGAGATCTTATGATATCTACTCTCGTCTGCTGAAGGATCGGATTATTTTTCTTAGTGATGAGATTAATGACGACGTCGCTAGCTTGCTGGTGGCGCAGTTGTTGTTCTTAGAAGCAGAGGATCCTAAAAAGGATATTTCTCTGTACATTCAAAGTCCCGGTGGCAGTGTTACCGCAGGCATGGCTATTTACGATACCATGCAGTACATCAAGCCGGATATTTCCACTATTTGTGTGGGAATGGCTGCCAGCATGGGAGCATTTTTGCTGTCGGCAGGGACAAAGGGCAAACGATATGCTCTGCCAAATGCAGAAATTATGATTCACCAACCTTTAGGGGGAGCCAAGGGACAGGCTTCCGATATTAAGATACAGGCGGAATGGATGCAGCATACCAAAGATAAATTAAACCGAATTCTAGCAGAAAATACAGGGAAAAGTCTGGAAGAGATTGAAAAAGATACTGATCGAGACAACTTTATGACAGCCCAAGAGGCCGCAGATTACGGACTCATCGATACGGTTATTTCATCCAGATAGGGGAGATAGAGATGTCAAAATACGATGAAAACAATGAGATTAGATGCTCGTTTTGTGGAAGTCCTCAGAGTCAAGTAAAAAGGTTGATTGCCGGCCGTGATGTATATATCTGCAACGAGTGTGTAGATCTCTGTCAGGATATTATTGCCGAAGGCCTTGCAGAAAGCATGGAAGCCGAAGCCGTAACAGATGATACAAAACTCCCGACACCACAGGAAATTGCCGACCGTTTGTCGGAGTACGTTATTGGTCAGGAACGAGCTAAAAAAGTACTGTCCGTGGCAGTGTACAATCACTACAAACGAATTGGTCGTTTAGGTGGAGCAGGCCACAATGATGTAGAACTGCAAAAGAGCAATATCGTTATGGCAGGTCCGACCGGTTCCGGTAAGACATTGCTGGCACAGACTTTGGCAAAAATTCTCAATGTACCTTTTGCCATTGCCGATGCAACTGCTTTGACAGAGGCAGGTTACGTAGGAGAAGACGTTGAAAACATTTTGTTAAAGTTAATCCAGGCAGCAGACTACGATATTGAAAAAGCACAAAAGGGGATTATCTATGTAGACGAAATCGACAAGATTGCACGGAAAACAGATAATCCATCCATTACAAGAGATGTTAGTGGCGAAGGTGTTCAGCAGGCACTGTTGAAGATTTTAGAAGGAACCGTGGCCAGCGTTCCGCCGCAGGGAGGCCGCAAGCATCCTCATCAGGAATTCATTCAGTTTGATACCACCAATGTAATGTTTATTTGTGGTGGAGCTTTTGACGGACTGGACAAAATCGTGCAGCAAAGAATCGGTGAAAAAGTCATCGGGTTCAATTCGGAAATTGCCAAAACCGAGGATGAGATGCAAAATATTCTGCAGCAGGTGGCTCCGGAAGATTTGCTGAAATACGGGCTGATTCCCGAGCTTATCGGTCGTCTGCCGGCATTGGTTACATTAGATGAACTAACAGAAGATGCTTTGGTGCAGATTCTTACAGAGCCGAAGAATGCACTGGTAAAACAGTACAAACGACTCTTTGAAATTGACGGTGTAGAACTGGAAATTGAAGAAGAAGCACTGCAATCCATTGCCAAGAAGGCCTTTGACCGTAAAACCGGCGCCAGAGGGCTGCGAGGCATTTTGGAAAGTGTTATGACGGATATTATGTACGAGATTCCATCTCGAGATGATGTGGAAACTTGTATTATTACAAAGGCTTGTATCGAGGATGAAGTTCGTCCCACATTGGTCTTAAAAAAGCCGCAAAAAGCACTTAAAGACGGCGAAACAGCGTAGAAAGAAAAGCGGCTATTGAAAGAATGGCCGCTTTTTCAACTAGAACACACCGGAAAGGGGGACTGGCATATGAAAAAAGTCACCGGCGTAGATACAAATGCAGAAGGACATTTGCTTCTGCCTATGATTCCTCTCAGAGGATTGACGATTTTTCCCAACATGGTGATGCATTTTGACATCGGCCGGGAAAAGTCCATCAATGCCTTGGAAAAAGCTATGATTAAAAATCAGCATATTTTCTTGGCAGCACAAAAAGATGAAAATACAGATTTGCCAACGATAGATGATTTCTATCACACAGGAACCATTGCACGCATCAAACAGATGCTGAAACTCCCGGGAGATACCATCCGGGTATTGGTAGAGGGTATTTGCCGTGGTCATATTGAAGAAATGTTGTCGGAGGTACCTTTCTTTAAATGTGCCATCGAAGAAATTGAAGAAGACGAAGATGAGGAACACACACCAACATCAGAAGCGTTGATGCGCAGTGTGCTGTTTTCCTTTGATGAATACTTGTCTGCCAACCAGAAAGCGGTGCCGGAAGTGTATGCCAGTGTAGCGACCATTACTGATCCCGGTAGAATGGCAGATATGATTGCATCGCACTTGGATATTAAGACGGAGGAAAAACAGGAAATCCTGGAATGTCTTGATACTGATGAGAGACTTCGAAAAATCAACAAGATTTTATCCCGGGAAATTGAAATTTCTCGTATTGAACACGATATTAGCAGCAAAGTAAAATCACAGATCAATCAAAACCAAAGAGAATATTACTTGCGGGAGCAAATGCGTGCCATTCAGGAAGAGCTGGGCGTTGACGAGGAAATCGAAGACGAAGTAGAAAAATGGAAAGAACAGCTGGCTGCACTGCATCTTCCGGAAAAGACGACCGATAAGATTAAGAAAGAAATTAATCGGATGACTAAGATGCAACCGGCATCTGCAGAAAGCACTGTCACCAGAACCTATTTGGAGACTATTCTTTCTTTGCCGTGGAACACATCTTCCCAAGGGGAAATCTACCTAAAAAAGGCGGAAAAGATTTTAGATCAGGATCACTATGGGCTAAAGAAGGTAAAGGAACGTGTACTGGAATATTTGGCTGTGTTGCAGCTTTCCAATAAGGTGAAAGGTCCGATCCTCTGTTTGGTAGGTCCTCCGGGAACCGGAAAAACTTCCATTGTTCGTTCTGTTGCAAGAGCCATCGGTAGAGAGTATGTGCGTATGTCTCTTGGTGGTGTTCGTGATGAAGCGGAAATTCGCGGCCACAGAAGGACATATATTGGAGCCATTCCCGGTCGTGTCATCAATGCAATCAGTGACGCCGGCACCAACAATCCGGTATTTCTCTTTGATGAAGTCGATAAATTGGGAGCCGACTTTAGAGGGGATCCTTCTTCGGCGTTACTGGAAGTTTTGGATCCGGAACAGAATAAGGATTTTACAGATCACTATCTGGAAGTGCCTTTTGATTTGTCTAAGGTCATTTTTATCACTACGGCCAACTCTATTTCCACCATTCCGGCGCCATTGCTTGATAGGATGGAAGTCATTGAAGTAACCGGCTATACAGAAGAAGACAAAGTGAAAATTGCTTCTAAATATTTGGTTCCAAAGAAGATAGAAGAAAACGGCCTTGATAAAAAGTTCGTCAAGTTTTCCCAGCGGTCTATTCGTGCCATTATTAATGACTACACCAGAGAATCCGGTGTTCGTAATCTGGAGCGGGAAATTTCCAATGTATGCCGCAAGGTGGCCAGGAAGACAGTTACCCAAGGACAAAGTGAGGAAACTGTTTACCGCATTGAACCAAAGCAACTGGAAGAATATTTGGGGAAAAAACGATTCCGGTATGATAAAATCAAAGGAAAAACAGAAGTCGGTGTTACCACCGGTTTGGCTTGGACCATTGTTGGGGGAACGACTCTGTTTATTGAAACGGCAGCTCTTCCGGGCAGCGGCAAATTGTCTTTGACCGGGCAGATGGGAGAGGTGATGCAGGAGTCGGCTAGAACCGGTATTTCCTATATTCGTCAGATTGCCGATACCTTAGATATTGATCAGGATTTTTACAAGAACAAGGATATCCACATTCATATGCCCGAAGGCGCTGTTCCAAAAGACGGACCTTCTGCCGGTGTAACCATGTGCACAGCCATTATTTCTACACTGACAGGGATTCCTGTTCGCAAGGACATCGCTATGACCGGAGAAATTACTTTGACCGGAAAGGTGTTACCGGTAGGCGGTATTCGAGAAAAAGTGTTAGCGGCTCATCGTGCCGGCATCCGTATGGCTATGCTTCCAAAGGATAACGCCGTAGATATTGATGATATTCCGGAAAAAGTACGAAACCAGATGGAATTTGTGCTGTTGGAACGAGTGGAAGATGCCTTAAAGGAAGTGTTGGTAGACACGGAGGGTAGACTGAAAGAAATGCTTTCGGCACGCCACCCCAAGCATATCAAGGCAGAAACCAAGAAAGAAAAATAGTATCATGAAGATTAAAAAAGCCGATATTGTAGCGGTTACAGGGAGACCGGATCAATACCCACCGGATACTATGGCTGAAATTGCTTTCGCCGGCAGATCCAATGTTGGGAAATCCTCTTTGCTGAACTTGCTGACGGGACGAAAAAAATTGGCAAAGGTTAGCTCCAGTCCGGGAAAGACCAGAACCATTAATTTTTATGAAATAAATGATACATTTCGTATTGTGGATTTGCCCGGATACGGGTATGCTAAAGTATCTAAATCCATTAGCGAAAGCTGGGGTAAAATGATGGATTTATATTTCCAGCATCGTCAAGGGTTGTGTAAGGTGGTTCTATTGGTAGATATACGCCATGCTCCTACCAAACAAGACTTACAGATGTACCAATATTTGCAAGCCTATGATTTAGATGGCCTTGTGGTTGCTACTAAGGCGGATAAAATTTCCAGAGGGCAGCAGGAACGATATATTTCCGTGATACGCAAGACTTTGGGGATGAAAAAGGAGGATGTGGTAATACCGATTTCTTCCTTGAAACGAACCGGCGCAGATCGATTACTGGATGAAATGGGGAACATCTTGGGAGTGGATTGATAATGAGTATATTTCGAGGAATATATGTATTTTTTCGCCGCATTGGTTCTGTCAAAGCCATGTTGAAGGATCCATCGGTCAAACTGTGGAAAAAGGCTTTGGCTGTTTTTGGAATGGTATATTTGTTTTTACCGGTGGATTTGATTCCACCGGTTCTGATTCCTATAGGGTGGATAGACGATCTGGTGGTGTGGATTCTCATTACTATGATCCTGCGAGATACCTTGGATAGATACTGGAGCAATGGGAAAAAAGAGGAATACTCCGAAAAATTTACCGAGGCTGTAGATGTGGATTACGAAGTGAAAGAAGAAAATCGGAACCAAGAAAAAGAAAACAGTAAGGAAGAAGCGGATTCTTCAAAAGAAAAGGAGGCAACGCCATGAACATGGATGCTGTGGGAGAAGTAATGATCTCCGAAGAGGAAATTAGAGAGCGTGCCAAGATTATTGGCCGGCAAATCAACGAAGATTTTAAGGGCGAAACCGTAGTGTTAGTGGGCATTCTCCGCGGTGCAGTAATGTGGATGACGGAGCTGATGAAACACCTGACCATTGATGTGGAAATTGACTTTATGGCATGCAGCAGCTATGGTTCTTCTACTAAATCCAGTGGTGTTGTAAAAATCAATAAGGATCTGGAAAGCGATATTTCCGGGAAAAATGTAATTATTGTAGAGGATATTGTGGATTCGGGAACAACTCTTGATTACTTAAAGGGGTATCTTGCCCACAGGGGACCGAAGACCATTAAGATCTGCTCTTTGCTAGATAAGCCGGAAGGCCGTCGGGTGGAAATTGAGGCTGATTACTGTGCCTTTACTGTCGGCAATCAGTTTATCGTTGGCTATGGTCTTGACTATGCTCAAAAATATAGACAATTACCTTATATTGCTTATTTGAAGGAAGAAAAAATCTGATATACTGTAACAGTTAAAATATTGCAGGTATACAGGAGCTAGGTATGATTTGGAACAAAGTCATGGAGTGTGCCGATAGGGAAACCATGGCCGCTTTGCAATTGAAAAAAATAAAAGAATCTGTAAAGTATCAATATGAAAGAGTCCCCTACTATAAGGAAAAGATGGACAAAGCCGGTGTAAAACCGGAAGATATTCAGACTATTGAGGACTTTCACAGTGTTCCCTTTATGGAAAAGCAGGATTTTGCCGATAATTATCCTACAGGGCTGTTTGCCCGTCCTATGTCGGATATTGTTCGAATTCATGCTTCCTCGGGAACAACCGGAAAACCTAAGATTGTCGGATATACGGCCGATGACATTGAACTGTGGGCCGAGTGTTTTGCTCGTGGTCTTGCTATGGCAGGATGTACTAAGGATTCTGTGGTGCATATTTCCTATGGATACGGTCTTTTTACAGGAGGGTTCGGTGCCCATCACGGAGCGGAAAAAATCGGCGCTACGGTGATTCCTATTAGCAGTGGCCAGACGGAAAAACAAATTACCTTCTTGCAGGATATGAAGAGTAACATTTTATGTTGCACTCCATCTTATGCGGCAACCATTGCAGAACGTTGTGAGCAAAAAGGTATCGGCCCGGAGGATTTACAGCTTACAGCCGGAATTTTCGGGGCAGAGCCTTGGACCCAGTCTATGCGGGATCGCATTGAGCGAGGATTAGGAATCAAAGCCCATGATATTTATGGTTTGACGGAGCTGATGGGACCCGGTGTTGCTGTTAGCTGTGATGAAAATGCCGGTATGCATATTGCGGAAGACCATGTGTACCCGGAAATTGTCGATGTTGACACAGGGAAAGTTCTAGGTGATGGTGAAAAGGGCGAATTGGTACTGACGGCTCTTGGAAAGCAAGGAGTGCCGGTAATCCGATATAGAACGCGGGATATTTGTTCCCTGACCCACGAAAAATGCGCTTGCGGAAGGACTTCTGTTCGTATGACCAGAGTCATGGGACGAACGGATGATATGTTGATTGTTCGTGGTGTCAATGTCTTCCCATCACAGGTAGAAACAGTCATCGCCAGGTTTGATGAGTTGACTATGAATTACAAACTATATGTAGGCAGAAAAGGCAACAACGATACCTTTGAATTAGGTGTTGAACTGGCTGAAGGATTGCCCATTGATGACATGTCCTTTATTGAAGGCTTGCGGAATCAGGTTACCTATCGACTGCGGGAAATGCTGGGAATTGGATGTAAAGTTCGCTTCCTCAGCCCGGGAACCTTGTCTCGCAGTGAAGGAAAGGCCAAACGCGTGGAAGACACCAGAACTACCTATAGCGAATAGTTACGGTACGAGAGTAGAAGGAGGAGCCGTATGTATATGAAACAGATTTCTGTATTTCTTGAAAATACCATCGGCCGGTTAACGGATTTCACGGGAGCACTGGAGAAACACCAGGTGGATATAAAGGCTATGTACGTAGCGGAAACCACAGATTTTGGGATACTGCGTGTGCTGGTTACAGACCCGGAAAAAACTAAGGAGATTTTATCGGAAAGCGGTTTTAATGCGGTGATAACCGATGTGTTGGCTGTAGAAGTAGACAACGTTGCAGGGAGCCTTCACAAAATTTTGGAAAAGCTGACATCTCAGAACATTGCAGTAGAATATATCTATTCGGCTTTGCAACTGAAGAAGGATAAGGCTATTTTGGTCTTTAAGGTAAAAGAGGGAGAGAAAGCCATTACTCTCTTAGAAAAAGCCGGCGTAAAGATGCTTGTAACAGAGGATTTAGTATAGATGAACCAAGAACCCATTGGAATACATTCCACCGGACGCCGTCGTCTTGCTACCCAGGGAAACCTTTCTCCTGATGGGCTGCGAGAAGGCCAGCAGCAGATGGAAGCGTATTTGAAAAAATCCATTTATGAAAATGATATTCTCCAGGAGACAACTCTCAACGGGATGATGAAAATGGAGTCTGTTGGTTGCTCTTTTGCAGAGGGGAAGATGACCATGGCTTATCCCGTTCAG
Source organism: uncultured Eubacteriales bacterium (assembly GCA_963542695.1). Taxonomy (GTDB): domain Bacteria; phylum Bacillota; class Clostridia; order Peptostreptococcales; family Anaerovoracaceae; genus RUG100. The sequence goes on along the minus strand of CAUTYX010000007.1, from coordinate 56,821 downwards.
CCATGGCAAGCCAATCGGGCCGGCTTTATGCACGGTGGTGCCATCGGTACGGCTATGGATATTTCTATGGGAATCTGTGCCCGGTTTTATGCAGGCGAAAGTTATGCGCCGACGCTGGAACTGGATATGCGCTATTTGCGTCCGGTAAAAATAGGAGATCGCCTGGTAGTTGCCTGCTATGTAGAGGCGGCCGGTAAAAGTGTAATCCATATTCGTGGGGAAGCTAGAAGTGAGAAATCAAAAAAGCCGGTGGCTACGGCAACGGCTATTTTCATGGCCACGGATAATAGGAAATAAAAGTGGTAGAACAGTAAAAGGTTGTAGACACGAGGTAAAGAAAATGAAGGAATTTACACCGATTAAAGAAGGAAAAGTAAGAGAAATTTACGATGCCGGTGACAGTTTGATTATGGTTGCAACAGACCGTATTTCGGCTTTTGACCACATCTTGAAGAATCAAATTGTAAAAAAAGGGACGGTCTTGACACAGATGTCTAAATTCTGGTTTCAATTAACAGAGGACATCGTACCCAACCATATGATTTCTGTAGACCCTGCCGATATGCCGGAGTTCTTTCGACAAGATAAATTTGCCGGTAACAGTATGAAGTGTCAAAAGCTTGAAATGTTACCGATTGAATGCATCGTCCGAGGATATATTACAGGATCAGGCTGGAAAAGCTACCAGGAAAACAGTACTGTGTGCGGTATTACATTGCCGGAAGGACTGGAAGAATCCCAGCAGCTGCCGGAACCTATCTATACACCCAGTACCAAGGCGGAAATTGGCGACCACGATGAAAACATTTCCTATGAAGAAAGCATTGCCGTGTTGGAAAAGGCTTTCCCGGGAAAAGGACAGGAATACGCAGAAAAGCTCCGTGATTACACACTGACTATTTACAAAAAATGTGCAGACTATGCTCGTTCCAAGAACATCATTATTGCCGACACCAAGCTGGAATTCGGTTTGGATGAAGCGGGAAATATGGTTTTAGGAGATGAAATTCTGACACCGGACAGTTCTCGGTTCTGGCCTCTTGAAGGATACAAAGTGGGTCGGGGGCAGCCATCTTATGATAAACAGTATGTTCGTGACTGGCTCCTTGAAAATCCCCATAGCGATTATCTGTTGCCGGAAGATGTTATTGAAAAAACCATCGAAAAATACAAAGAAGCCTATTCACTGTTAACAGGCGAAGAAATCCGGTAAAATAAGCAAACGTAGAAAACCGTTTCAGCACAAAGGGATGGATCTCCTTATGTACTGAAACGGTTTTTTTGTTAGCAACGAATTCTTTATAGAGCCGGACTTACTTGACAATTAAAAGCTTTGAAGCGACAACTTCTGTTTCCTTTGTCCGTGTACTTTTCTTTGAATCAATATATCCTAGGCATCTTTGGCCTTTCTTCAAATCTCTCGGGCCGGCAGTTTTTCCGTTTAACAGTTTGATCGTGGCATTCTTTGGTATAATCCAAGAGAACTTCGAGTCATCTTTGATTTTTATCTTATCTTTCTGCTTTTCGATCTTCTTTATTTTAATAAGAGAAGGGAGTTTGTCCGGGGAATCATTTTTCTCCGCGTTTTTGAATATGGCATATCCGTCAACGGTAAGATTTTTTGCGGAATCGTCTTCGTATACGCTTACCCAAGTTGTAATATATTCTCCTTTTTTCAAGGACTTTGTCTTATAGGTTTTACTGGTTGCAAGATCGTAGAATATGGTAGCAGAAGAAAGTTTAATGGTAGCATTGAATTTCTGCTTGCTTACATCATTTGTTCCTTCCATAGTGATTTGTTTTTTCTTTATGTCGACTGCTTTGATTTTTCCGCTAATCTTCATATTTGCGATTTTAAAGGGAACGGCAGGTAAATCTTTTGTGCTTTCTTTTCCTGCTTTTTTTGCATCTTCATAATCCGTTTGATCTGTTGGTGTCATGGCATAGATGGCACCACTGGATAAAATACCGGTTGTAATTACTGCAATTAGCGCAAAAGATATAGCCTTGGCGGTGATTTTTCTTTCTGTTGTTCTGTCTTTTACAAGAAGGAGTACCATGGGAATAATCATCAACACCAATACTACATCCATGATTTTTCCTGTTGCGGCATTTTTTATCAACGGATTAAGAACAGAGATTAAATTGTTAATTACATGTATTGAAATGGCCAGATCAAGCCTCTTTGTTCTACTATAGACAAGAGCCACTACCAGTCCCATGAAGGCGGCATATACCACCTGCACTGCTTCTCCATGGAAGAGCCCGAAGAATATGGCAGAACCTACAATTGGAAACCAGCCGGACTTGATTTTTTCCAAAGAGGAGAATACCAATCCCCTAAATAGTAGTTCTTCTACAACTGCCCCAAGAAGAACGACCGATATAACCATGAATACGCCATTTATCCCGGAGGCTGATGGAAAAGCTCCATCAAACTTTTCAACACTAATTGACCAGAAGGGGAATTTGACCAAAACCGTATCCACTAGTACAAACCAAAGTGTAGACGTTCCGGTTATTCCAAGGGCAATAACTGTGCATTTGGCCAATTCTTTGACCGTTGGTCGCTGAAATTTACCGGCCCCGGGGAGACGGACGCTTTTTATTCCTTCTATAGGCAGGCTGTTCTCGTACCGGCCGAAGAATTTCTTCCATAGGAATCCATAGATAAAGAATAGCGGCAGTGTCAGCAGACAATCATATAAAAAAGGATTGTCTTGCAGATACATCATAGAACTTGGAACGGCTTTGAAAAGTGTCAGTTTTAAAATAGCTTCTTCTAAACCTTGAAATAACGGGTAACTACAAGTTAGCGCAATGGCAATTGCTATATATTTAATCCATTTTTTCATCTGTGGCCCTTTCCTTTGATAAATGAAGTTGAGATGGCTTTTGTCGGGCAAGCTTTTACACATTCACCGCATCGTATGCATTCGGCACTGCTAGGTGTCTTATGTATTTTCACATTCATACTGCATTGCCGGTAACAGGTGTTGCAGTGGGTGCACTTGTCTGCATTAACATGGTACTGTAGTAAGGAGATTTTATTAAAACCGCCGTATATAGCACCTAGCGGACAGACATATTTACAAAATGGTCTGTGTATTGCCATAGAGGCTATGAGTATTATTATGAGTAAACCTACTTTCCATGAAAACAGTAAGCCGACTGTGTTCTGGAGGACAGGATTGGTTGCGACTAAAGGGACTCCTCCCAGCAACGTTCCGGATGGACAGATAAGTTTGCAGAACCAAGGTTTTCCATAACCACTGCTATAGGTAATGGCAATGGGAAGAAGTATTACAAATACTATTAAAATAATATATTTTAGTTTCAGTAGATGGCGCTCCCCCTTAAATGTCTTGATTTTTTTTGGAAAAGGGATTTTGTGCAACAACTCTTGAATGAGCCCGAAGGGGCACATCCATCCACAAACAAATCTTCCCACTAAGGATCCGACTATCATTAAAAACCCCAGCACATATCCATTTGTTACTGCGGTAAAGAGAATTTGGAACCACAGCCTGCATTTTGAAGGTGTATTACTGTTCATTTTAATGTGTTTACTCCAATCTTTGCATTCAACCGATTCCAATGCATTCAAGGCAAATCACTACGGCTCTTCTTAAAACGATGCCTACTTCACCTCTATATATTCCAAATGCCATTGCTGTGATTCCAAACAGCAATACAATATGACCGAATTTGTTTTTCATTGCATAAAACCTTTTTGCGTACGCATTTACATCTTGGCTATTTTACTTTTTTCAATGCTTTGTTTATGAAATCTACCCAGCCGTCATAATCCATTGCTCCGGTTGTCTGTGAAACAATATTGCCGCTGGAATCTACTGCAAAAGTAGTGGGGACTGCAGTAATGTTTTTGATTACATCATCATCCATTATTTCACCTGCTCCAATAAGTTGCTGGTATGTAACATTTTCTTTCTTTACTATTTTCTTTACTTCATCCAGAATGCTGCTGTTTATTTGTCCTCCGGATTCAAATAGAAATCCTTTGACGCCAACACCCTTAGACTTCATTTCTTTACTGATTTTCTCCAATGCTGGGAGTTCTTGGATGCAATGGGTGCATGAAGTGCTCCAGAAATTTACAATTGTCAACTTGTTTTTCTTGAAAATTGATGCATCAACATCCTTTTCATTTAGATCCTGAACTTTCATTTTTTGGAATGTAGTAACTTTGGAAAGATCCTTAGAAGTGTCTTGATCCGTTGCCTCTTCCTTGCTGCATCCTGCAAACATAATTGCCGATAGAAGGCAAATGGCGACGGTACAAATTGTAAGAGTTTTCTTTACTGATTTTTTCATGATGATTATATTCCTTTCCAATGTGAATTTGAATTTACATTTTTGTTATGGCTAACTATACGATTTGAATCTGGAATGTACATGAAACAAATTGCTTTTATGAGGAAAATATGAAAATTATAGAGTGAAAAGACAAAAAAATGGTGTTGAAGAAGCACATTTACAGATGGTATAATACTAAAAATTTATACTTGAATTAGCAGAGATAGTGAGGCTAAAATTATGAAAAGATTCAAGTTATACTATTATACGTTTGTTTATTGTATTGGGGTTTTGTTCTTTCAAATGTCACCGTTAGCAGAACCTGTGTCTGTGCATAATGTTTCATCATTCTTTCTATTTGCAACGGTACCGGTTGGAATACTGGGTCTTGTTTTATCTATAAAGGATAGAAATTGGCTGTTTGCAGTGTTAAATGGAATAGGGGCAGTAGAATTGTTTATTGCTATTCCAATTATTTACATGGTATCCGGAGCTTGATTCTGAGTTGCAGCATCAAGAATTAGGAGTAAATGTAATGTATGATGATTTACTTGTGTCAAAACCAAAGAAATAGAAACTGTTAAATTTAGAATTTAGAGAGGTGTTTAAGATGGAAAAAATCAGAAAAATGTTACCGTATTTGGTTGTATTGATTTTTGCTTTTTATCTACTGCCATTCCTCATCAAAGATACTGGAAGTGGTATGTTTATTTTATTGATTTGTATTCCAATGATTTGTTTTGTGGTTTCGGTTATTTATGGAATGAAAAATTCATTTTATTGGTTATTTTCATTGCTTGTTATGTTACTATTTGCTCCGACCATATTTATCTTTTACAACGACTCGGCAACCATTTATATTTTAGCTTATGGCATAATTTCACTAATCGGTAACTTTATAGGAAGTTTACTTTGTAAGAAAAATCAATAGTTCGACAAATCCCCGTTTGTTGGGTGGGAATTTAATACGGGCATAATCGTTTTTAACCATCAGGGATTTACTCGAAAAAATACAAAAACAGAACTGCAATGACGTAGCATTTTTTATGCCCTTACTCAAAGGGCAAGAGTTCCGGTTTTCTGTCATGGAAAATAGTGTAGTAACGAAAGCCTAAAGATTTTGCAAGGGCAATGGCTTCTGCAAATCCCTGACCGTAACGGTAGGGATCGTGGGTATCTGATCCAATGGTTAGAATTTCTCCGTCCAGTTCCCGGTATAACTTCAAAATTTCCAATCTGGGAAGCAATACCGGCATTTCGTATTTTAGATGAGATGTGTTGATTTCGATACCTTTGCCATCATCAATAATAAGCTTCAACGTTTCACGGATAATATCCATGGCCGGATGCAAATCAAAGATATCGCCGATATAGCGGTCGATAATGGTAAAGTGTCCGATAATATCATAGTTTTTGTACAGGGAAAGCATTTCGTACATGGACAAAAAGAAGTCCTGAAACATGGATTTTCTATCTTTTTCTGAGTAGTTCAGTTTATAGAGATCATCGCCTCTGTAGCAATGAAATGAAGCAATTACAAAATCATAATCATAAGCAGTAACGGCTTTCTCCCCGGCATCTAGCTGGGTATCCATAAGACCCAGTTCCAACCCTTTGAGAATATCCATACGCCCTGTATAGTCAGCTTGTATTTTTTCCAGACCGGCATGATAAGCATCAAAATCCGGCACAAATGGAAATTCCGGATCCGGATAACCGGGATCATAGTGGTCGGTAATGGCAATTCCCGGCAGTCCTTTATCAAAGGCTGCTCTGACAAGCTGTTCCATAGGGTAGTTGCAGTCATCAGAGTATCCGGTGTGGGTGTGCATATCGTAAATTTTTGTAGTTTTCATTGGTGTAATATCATCCTTTTTTCTTCTCTTTCTATTGCATTATAGCAGAAAAATTGTCAAGAAAATCCTCATAGTATATAATAAACAGCAGAAAATAATAGTTAGATTGTCTTGTAATGTGTTAATACCAGAGAGGATGTACCGGATGGTGATGCATATTCCGCATATTTTTCAAGATTTAAATATGGTTTCTGTTGCAGTGCGACTGTTGATGGCACTTGTTTTTGGTGGCGTCATTGGACTGGAACGAGGTGCTAATCGCCACCCGGCCGGCTTTCGGACACATATTCTTGTTTGCGTCGGATCGACTCTTGCCATGATGACGAATGTCTATGTATTCGATTTGTGGGGAAGTGTCACAGATCCGGTACGGTTGGGGGCACAGGTAATTACAGGTGTGGGTTTCCTTGGTGCCGGTACAATTTTACTAACCGGTCGTCACCGCATTAGAGGACTGACAACAGCGGCAGGGCTGTGGGCTAGTGCGTGTTTGGGGCTTGCCATCGGTGCCGGGTTTTATGAAGGAGCTATCGGAGGAGCTATTGTTATCTTTGCTAGCTTGTCGTTGTTGCCACGGTTGGAAAACTACGCTTATCGTCACTCCGGAATCATAAATTTGTACATTGAAGTGGAAGCGTTGCGGATGTATAGGGCGATTATCGATGGAGTGAGGAAAGAAGGCTTGAAAATATATGAAGTGCATTTAGACTCGGGGGATACACTGACACCGGGTGGAGTTGCTTTTGTTATTTCTATCAAACGGCCAAAGGACAAATCAGAAGAAGCTATTATTGGTGAATTGACAGAAATGGAAGGGGTAACATTGGTGGATCAAATATGAAAATTGTTGTGTTTAGTGATACCCATGGAAATATCTCAAAAGCCCATACCATTGTAAGCAAAATGGAAAAGGTTGACCTGCTGGTTCATTTAGGCGATGTGGTGGCCGATGCCCAGCGATTGGAGAAACTGACCGGTGTTCCATGTGTTTGGGTTAAAGGGAATATGGATGGTGCCATGAAAAGCGAAGCCAGCAGATATATTCTTGACACGGAATATGGGAAAATTTGGTTGACCCATGGCCACTGTGATGGTGCCGGTCTGGAAGATTATGACCGCATGGCGAAAAAATGCCGCCAGCTGGGATGTAAGGCGGTGTTTTTCGGGCATACTCATGTAGCTTTCATGGATGAAATCGATGGAGTACGTTTGATGAACCCGGGAAGCATTGCAAGGCCCAGAGATGGCAGTAGTGGAACCTATGGAATTGTCCATATACAAAAAGACAGATTGGATTGTTCCATAATGTACTTGTCATCGGAAGGACCAAAGCAAAAAAGCAGGAAAGGTGGATTTATTCGTAGTCTGTTAAATTATAGTGATCGTTTTTAGTACAAGAAAAATCGGCGAAAGATAGTAAGAGGTATAGTGTGGGGAGCATTGGTGAAAGTTTAAATTCCCTGGCGATGATTTTTTTGATGATTGTGCCGGGGATTATTATGGCAAAGAAAAAGGTGCTGTCGCAAGTTCAGGTGGAAGGCATTAATTCTTTAGTTGCTAATTTGACTTGGCCGTGTCTTGTAATTGACGCCATGCAGATGAAGTTTTCCATGGGAATCTTGAAAGACTGCGGATATAGCTTTGTGATTATGACAATCGTGTTTCTTTTGGCATGGCTCCTTTCCAGACTGCTGGTGAAAATTGTTAAAATGAAAATCAGCGAAAGTCATCTTTTTACGTTTATGCTTATCTTTGCCAATACCGGCTTTATGGGAATTCCTGTTATCAATGCACTGTATGGCAAGCAGGCTGTTTTTTATGCCAGTATTGTGGAAATGATAAATGATATTTTTCTTTTCACTGTCGGTGTTATGCTGATTCAGCTATCGGCAGGGCAGGAAACTAAGATGAATCTCCGCTCTATTTTATCGCCGGGAATCGTTGGTGTAGTCATTGGATTTTCCATGTTCTTGTGTAACATTACTTTGCCGGGATTTTTAGGGAAAACCATTGGAATCATCGGTGCAGCGACGACACCGTTATCGATGATTGTGATTGGCTTGCAAATAGGTCGTCAATCTCTGAAACAGCTTTTGGGCGATGGAAAGATGTATCTTCTATCGTTTATGAAGCTGCTTTTAATACCTGGAGTTGTATTTTTTGTCATGGTTTTTGTGATGAAAGACACTTCTTTGTTAGCCCGGGTCTTGATTTTAGAATTTGCCATGCCGGTGGCTGCCTGTACTGTTATATTTGCAGGTCAGTACAAAGCGGATATTGATTTTACAACTAGAGGAGTCCTTCTCTCAACGGTGTTTTCCATTATTACGTTGCCGGTGTTTACAGTATTACTATCTATTTTTATCTAGAAAGTAAACACATGAAGACATAGTTTGAGCCTATCTTGTTTCATGAAAAGAGACTGCTCTAAATAGGCAGTCTCAAAAGCATATGGAGTATGTAGCAAGATAGCGCTAGCTGCTTTGTAAATATGTTTTCATGGATTGAATTTGATTGGAAACGCTGGCAAAGGAAGTGGAGCCTTTGGAAATTTTTCCATTGATACACGCAATATTATTGATTTTTTCGTAGATGTCCTCTTCAAATTTCGGAGAAAACTGGTGTAATTCTTCCAGGCTGCAATCCTCAATGGCACAGTTGTTATTGATGCAATAGAGTACCAGGGCTCCGATAATAGCGTGGCAATCTCGGAAAGGAATTCCTTTTTCTACCAGATAATCAGCCGCATCGGTGGCATTCATGTAGCCGTATTTGGCGGCTTTTTCCATTTGGTCAGTGCGGACTTCCATGGTGGAAATCATTTCGGTAAAAATATTCAAGGAATTTTTCAAAGTGTCCGTCGCATCAAAGAGGGGCTCTTTGTCTTCTTGCATATCTTTGTTGTAGGCAAGAGGCAGCCCTTTCATTACCGTTAAAATCGCCACTAAATCACCATACATACGACCTGTTTTCCCACGGATTAATTCGGCCATATCCGGGTTTTTCTTTTGGGGCATAATGCTGCTGCCGGTGGCATAGACATCACTGATTTCCACAAAGCTGAATTCCTTTGAACTCCATAAAATCAGTTCTTCGCAAAACCGGGATAAATGCATCATACAGATGGAACAAGCACTAATGTATTCAATAACAAAGTCACGGTCGCTGACAGAATCCATAGCATTTTCTGTCACACGGGAAAAGCCCAGTTCCGTTGCCAGAAACTCCCGGTCGGTGTCATAGGTGGTGCCGGCCAAGGCGCCACTTCCCAGCGGAAGCCAATCCATCCGATCCCGGCAATCTTCAAACCTGGAAATATCCCGTTTAAACATTTGGCAATAGGCCAGTAGATGATAGGCAAAGGTGACTGGTTGTGCTCTCTGCAAGTGGGTATAGCCGGGCATGATTGTTTCCTGGTTTTTTTCGGCTAAAACGGTCAACGCTTTCAGTAATCCATGGAGTAATTCTTTGACTTGTTCTATCTCTTCTTTGACAAAAAGCTTGCAGTCTATCGCCACTTGGTCATTACGACTGCGGGCAGTATGCAGCTTTTTTCCCACGTCGCCGATACGCTCTGTCAAAATGCTTTCGATATTCATATGAATATCTTCGCTATCAACAGAAAATGTGACTTTATCTTGGGCGATATCTTTCTCAATGGCAGAAAGGGCGGACACAATGGTGTCCGCTTCCTTTTGTGTTAGGATGCCCTGCTTTGCCAACATCTTTGCGTGTGCAATACTGCCGGCAATGTCTTCTTTATAAAGACGCTTGTCAAAAGTAATGGAGGCGTTAAATTCATTTGCAGATGCATTTGCTGTCTTTGTAAATCGACCTTTCCAGAGCTTCATAGACTATTTTCCTTCCTGCTGCTTTGCCTTTTGCATGGCTTTGATTTTTAATGGCAGGGACCACAGATTAATGAATCCGGTGGCATCTGCCTGGGTATACACTTCGTCTTTTCCAAAGGTGGCAAACTCTTCACTGTATAGGCTGTTTTCAGAGGTACTAGCCACAGGAATTGCCTGGCCTTTATATAGCTTCATCTTTACAACACCGGTCATCGGTTCCTGGGTTTCGTCTACAAAAGCAGATAGTGCTGCCCGAAGAGGAGAATCCCACAAGCCGTTATATAACAACTCGGCAAACTTCAGAGATACGTGTTCTTTAAAATGGAGAGTATCCCGATCCAAAACCAGCTTCTCTAAATCTTTGTGAGCGGCGTAAAGAACCGTTCCCCCCGGAGTTTCGTATACGCCGCGGGACTTCATTCCCACCAGACGGTTTTCGATAATATCAATGGTTCCTACGCCATTGGCTGCAGCAAGATCGTTGATTTTGCTAAGCAACTCCACAGGTTCTAGTTTTTCACCATCGATGCTGACAGGAATCCCTTTTTCAAAACCGATGTCAACCAGCAGTGGTTGATCCGGTGCTTGCTCCGCTGTCAGAGACAGCACGTGGATATCATCGTTGTGGATATTCCAAGGTTCTTCCAAATTTCCGCCTTCATGACTAATGTGCCAGATGTTTTCGTCCCGAGAATAAATTTTCTTTGTAGACTGCGCAATAGGAATATTGTGTTGATTGGCGTATTCAATCATGTCCTCTCGTGAAGTGAAGGTCCACCGTTCATCCCGCCAAGGTGCAATAATCTTAATAGATGGTGCCAGGGCATGAATAGTGGTTTCAAACCGGACTTGGTCGTTGCCTTTGCCGGTGCAGCCGTGACAGATATAACCGGCACCTTCCTGCCGGGCGATTTCTACCAGTTTCTTTGCCATAAGGGGACGAGCCATGGATGTTCCAAGGAGATAATCTCCTTCGTAGACAGCTTGAGCTTTTAGAGATGGCCAAATATAATCGGTGATAAATTCTTCCGTAATATCAAGGATAAAACTCTTGTCGGCGCCGGTGGCAATGGCCTTCCGATCGATGGCTTCAAAGTCTTCCTTTTGACCGGCATTGCAACATACAGCAATAACCTGGCATCCGATGGTTTCTTTTAACCAAGGAATTACAACCGAAGTATCTAAACCGCCGGAATACGCTAACACTACTTTTTCAATGGACATGGGACAACCTCCTCTACTTACTTTTTCTTCATATGCTTTTATATTGTGAAATGTTGTTAAACATTTCATATACGGCAATGGTTAGTATATTGTTTTGCATAAATATTTGTTGATGAGATTAATTATACATATGAATGAATAATAATGCAAGGTGTTTTATAAAATTTAGCGATTTTTATGAACACAAATGGAATGAGATTGTATGGGAGCTGCATAATAATGAATATAATGCGAAATCGGATAGGTGCTGCCGGGGCTGAAAGGGGCATCTTTTTGCTTCACTAAAGATGTGATATAATTAAGACAATTCTAACCTTAATGAAAAGAGCGGGAGACTCCATGAAATTACATTTTGAAAAATCCTATCTAAAATGGGGCATAACGGCATTTTTGGTGGTGGCGTGCAGCATTATTTTTTTCTTTATGATTTATCGCCACACCGGACTCACAAGAGGTATGAATACCTTTGCAAAGGTATTGCGTCCCTTTGTATACGGACTGGTTATGGCGTATTTGCTGTGTCCTTTATACAACGCCTGTGTTCGCTTGTTTGGAAAAATATCGTGGCCGGGAGAACGGTTACAGCAACACAATTTGTCCATTGCCCGGGGTTTTGCCTCGGTAATATCGCTAGTGGCATTACTAGGTATTATCTTCGGTATATTCATGTTGATTATTCCGCAAATGGCAGAAAGCGTTGTTTCCATACTAAAGATAATGCCAAAGTCCATTCAGCAGTTTACCGATTGGATTCAGACTAGAGTAGGAGCACACTCTAACAAGATTGCTTGGCTATACACCTGGATCAATGATGCAACCGGCGGTATTTCCAAATGGGTTCATGGGAAATTGTTCCCTCTGTATAAGAGCATCTTTAGCGGGGTCGGTGAAGTGGGACTATCCATTGTAGGAGGCGTGAAAGACTTTTTTATCGGACTGGTTATTTGTATTTTCTTTATCAATAGCAAAGAACTGTTTGCTGCCCAGAGCAAAAAACTGATTTTAGCCATCTTGAAAGAGGAACATGCCGATAACTTCTTGCGAGGAGCGGCTTTTGTAAATAAGACTTTCGGTGGTTTCATTAACGGAAAGCTTTTGGATTCCTTGATTATCGGTGTTATTTGCTTTATCTGTATGAGTATCTTTGGATGGCCGTACGCCGTGCTCATCAGTGTTATTGTTGGTGTTACCAATATTATTCCGTTCTTTGGGCCTTTTATCGGAGCCATACCATCGGTATTATTGCTACTGATGAAAGAGCCTACTACGGCTTTGTATTTCTTGATATTTGTACTGGTGTTGCAACAGGTGGATGGAAATATCATCGGCCCGAAGATTTTGGGAGACAGTACCGGTCTCTCCAGTTTCTGGGTAATGTTTGCTATCTTAGTAGGTGGCGGTCTCTTCGGATTCCTTGGCATGATTGTCGGCATTCCGGTTTTTGCTGTCATATACGCCTACGTTTGCTTTGCAGTTAATAAACGACTGGAAGGAAAGGGATTGTCGACCAATACGAAAGATTACTATAGTCTATACAAATACGGAAAGGATGTTACCCTAGTCAATGAGCATACAAAAGAAAATTAGCGTCATAGTGCAAAAGGGGCAGGTTATTCCCCATGCACCTATGGATAAATATACAACGTTTCGAGCAGGTGGTCCTGCCGATTTATTGGTGATTCCGGGGAGTTTAGAAGAACTGCAAGGGTGTGTTTCCTTGTTGGCTGCAGAAGGAGAATCCTTTATGGTCATGGGAAATGGTTCCAATATTTTAGTTCGTGATGGCGGATACCGGGGCATTATTATACGGATGGATAAATGCTGTCAGGAAATTACAGGAGAAGGGCCGTTGTTTACAGTCGGCAGTGCAGTGTCCCTGGCAGCAGTGGCTCATTATGTGCAGCGAAAAGGCTATACCGGCTTTGAATTTGCCAGCGGTATTCCGGGAACCGTTGGAGGTGCTGCATTTATGAATGCCGGGGCATATGGTGGAGAAATGAAGGAAGTCATTGAAACCGTGACGTTGCTCCATCGTGACGGTTCCGGTATGTACAGGCTTACTTGTGAAGAGATGGAGTATGGATATCGTCATAGTGTTCTTTATGAGAGTGGGGATATTGTTATTTCTGTTTCCATTGGCTTGCAAAAGGGTAATAAAGAAGAAATAGCAGAAACCATGAAGGAGCTGGCGCAGCGACGAAATGAAAAACAACCGGTAACGTATCCCAGTGCAGGAAGCTTTTTCAAACGCCCGCAAGGATATTTTGCCGGCAAGCTGATTCAAGATGCCGGTCTCAAGGGTTTAACCGTTGGAGGAGCCCAAGTTTCCCAGCTTCATTCCGGCTTTGTCATTAACATTGGCGGTGCCACAGTAGGAGATATTGAGAAATTGATGCATTTGGTGCAGGCCGCTGTATATGAAAAAGAAGGAGTTATGTTGGAACCGGAAGTGCGCATTATAGGAGAGGCCTAAATGAGCAAAATACTTTTTGACTACCATACTCATACCGTATATTCTCGCCATCACCATGGGAAGGGGACTATTGAAGAAAATGTCATGGTGGCTGTGGAAAAAGGATTGTCTGCCATTGCCATTACAGACCATGGTCCCGGTCATCTGTTTTATGGTGTCAAACGCAAATGTTTTCCGGAAATTAGAACAGAAATTAATCGTCTTCGTAAAAAATACCCTATGATTAAGATTTATATGGGGGTCGAAGCTAATATTATAGATACAGCTGGTGGTCTTGATGTAACAAAGGAAGATATAGAGCAACTGGATTTTGTCATTGCCGGCTATCACTTTGGTGTGACGAAGGGGCACTGCATTGGCAACTGGCTTTGGTCACATGGGATTTTAAAAGGGGAGTATTGGCGACGGCGAATGGAAAAAGTAAATACTGCCATGACGCTGCGAGCCATAGAAAAGAACAATATAAAAATCCTTACCCATCCGGGGGATAAGGGGCCGGTGGATATGGAGGCTTTGGCCAAGGCTTGTGAGGAAAAAGGTGTGTTGATGGAAATCAGTACTCATCATTCTCATTTGACTGTGGAGGAAATCGCTGTTTGCAAGAACTACAGTGTGGAGTTTGTCATCAGTAGTGATGCCCATGTGCCTAAAATGGTAGGAACTTTTCAGGCGGGCGTGGAACGAGCCCAAAAAGCGGGATTGGATTTGCATCGCATTGTTAATATTAAGGGAGATTAGTTGATATGGAAGTTGTAATGATTACAGGTATGAGTGGTGCCGGTAAAACCCAGGCCGTTCGATGCCTAGAAGATCAAGGTTACTATTGTATCGATAATATGCCCTCGGCGCTGGTAATGGACTTTATCAATTTGGCCGTTGGCCAAACCGGCAACTTGGAGAAAATTGCCTTTGTGACGGATATTCGCGGCGAAGAAATCTTTGGCGGTCTTAATAACGTTATTGAGATGCTGCGAGAATCTGATATCGCATTTCGGATTATTTTCCTGGAGGCCAGCAACCAAATTTTGGTACAACGGTTTAATGAATCGCGGCGTATTCATCCGGCTACTAAACAAACAGCAACACTGGAGGCCATTGCCCAGGAACGGAAAATTTTGGAAAACATCCGTTGCCAGGCTGATTATGTAATTGATACTTCCAATATGAACACCTACAAGTTAAAAGAAGAGTTGATTACTGTCTTAAATGGCGAAAATGTAGAAGAAACTTTTATCATTAACGTGATGTCCTTTGGATTCAAGCATGGCATTCCACTGACGGCAGATATGGTCTTTGATATGCGATTTATTCCCAATCCATATTATGTGGCCAGCCTAAAGAGGTTTTCCGGAAACAACCAGCGTGTTCGAAAATATGTAATGAAGCACCTTGTCGCCAAGATGTTTGTTAAAAATCTGAACAAGCTAATTAATGATATTATTCCCAACTACATGAAAGAAGGAAAGTTTAATTTAAATATTGCTTTTGGCTGTACAGGCGGTCGTCATCGTTCTGTTGCCATGGCCAATGAAATGTCGGAGCTGTTTACAAAGCAAGGACGTCAGGTTACATTGACTCATCGCGACATTAAGAAATAGAAAGAGTATAAAAAGTGTGAACACAGGAGGAGACATTCTCAGGAGGAGACGATGGCAAAATTACCTAAGGGAAAAATGACCAAAATAGAAATTGTCCATGCCTTTAAAAAGCTCATGGAAGTGAAATCCTTTGAAAGTATTACCGTGAACGATATCACGGAAGCCTGCGGTCTTAATCGGCTTACTTTCTACTACCATTTTGAAGACAAATACGCGTTACTAAACTGGATTTACTACAATGAAATCATTTTGGAATTCCGCAACAGCTTTTCGGAAAAGTCCTGGAATGCCAACTTGATGGAGACGCTGCAGCGTATCGAAAAGGATCGGGTGTATTATCAAAACGCTTTGGCCTACGATAACCATGAATTTCGTCGGTACATGTACGAAGTGATGCTGGATATGTACGAGGATATGATTTCCGAATGGGTAGACAGCGATTATATCGATCGGGAAGAAATTCACTTTGTGGCTTCGTTTTTCGCTCATGGAACCGTAGGCATGATTATTGACTGGGTCATTGGAGAAACCAAAGACACTCCGGAACAGATGATTGCAAGACTGCAAGAATTATCAGATGACATTGAAATGATGCTCATTAGCAGCAGCATGCAAAAGAGTATGGAAGAGGATTCCTGATTATGACAAATATTGAATTACTGCTGTTATCAATTGGCCTTGCCATGGATGCTTTTGCGGTCTCCATTGGGAAAGGCCTTTCTTTAACCACTGTCAAACCACGCCAAATGGCAACCGTCGGATTGTGGTTTGGCGGTTTTCAGGCGATGATGCCTCTGGTGGGATTTTTAGCCGGTAGCTTGTTTGCAAACCTGGTGGACAAATACGACCACTGGATTGCTTTCATTTTGCTGGCTCTCATAGGCGGAAATATGATTCGAGAGGCTTTTTCGGAAAACCAAGAAGAGGATAGTGGGTCCTTGAAAGCCGGAGAAATGTTTATTCTTGCTGTGGCCACCAGTATCGATGCCTTGGCCGTGGGGGTATCTCTTGCCTTTGTAGGTGCTAATATTGCTGTGTCGGCAGCGACTATCGGCATCGTCTGTTGCATTATTTCCATTATAGGTCTACAAATCGGCAGTCGCTTTGGGAAAAAGAATCGAAAAATTGCCGAGATCATAGGTGGCGTACTGTTGGTCTGTCTAGGGCTTCGGATTTTGATAACCGGCTTGATGGGATAAAGAAACTAAGGGTATTAACGATGTGTAATCTTGTGCATATATCCTTAGTCGCGGGAATACATCAGTAAAAGGACTCCTTTTTCAACCTTGATAAAGGCTTCTTTTTTTATGATTTCATTGCTGGTTCCCAGCGGGTAGTCAGAAGTCAGCCTTGCATTTTCTAAAGGATATGCTACTCCGGATGCGGTGACTCCAAGGCATTCGTCGGAGAAAGAAAGTAAGGACAGCTTCCACCCTTCCATAGAAGGCAAAGTGCTTTCATCATCCACAATGGCCATGACCATGTTTTTTTCATCCATCATAATAATCGACAAGTTGCTTTTGGCAGCTGCCACCAGGTTTTGAATGTTGGCCATGCTATGATCGGCTCGGCCGCCTAGGCCGCCAATGAGAAAGATGCGACGAAAGCCTTTTTGTGCTGCATGGTCAATGCAAAGAGAGGTGTCGGTCACATCTTTGTGACTGGGAACCTGCAGTAAGGGAATATTAGCAGGAATGCTCTTTGCAGAATCAAAATCGCCAATGGCAATGTCCGGTGTGATTCCTTCCCTGGTTGCCAAATCATACCCTCCATCAGCACAAATAATATAGGCGTCTTTCGGGTCAATGATATCTTTGATAGATCCTTGTATATGAGAAGTGATAATGATGCATCTTTCTTTCATGAGAAAAAGATTCCTTTCAAGGTTCCGAGAGTGGATTTTAGCTGCTTTTGTTGGCAATGAAAACGCCAATGAAGATACCTGCCAAACACAAGATGACACTTAACAGCATATACATGATGGCCAGTGCCGGTCGATGAGTCTGGAACAGAGTATAA
This sequence comes from uncultured Eubacteriales bacterium, assembly GCA_963542695.1. Lineage (GTDB taxonomy): Bacteria > Bacillota > Clostridia > Peptostreptococcales > Anaerovoracaceae > RUG100. The sequence goes on along the minus strand of CAUTYX010000007.1, from coordinate 39,483 downwards.
GATTCCAGGGAAAAGGTAGAAAATGTGGTGAAACCGCCACATACTCCCGTTTTCAAAAACAGAACTGTGTTTTCTGACCATTCTCGTTTGGTCGCAATACCGGTAACAAAGCCGATAACCAGAGCGCCTATCAAGTTGGTCACCAAGGTTAGCAAGGGAAAGTCGCCCTTGTATGGAATTAGACTGATGGAATAGCGTGCTACGGCACCGAAGGCTCCACCTAGGCCCACAACGAAAAAGTGCATGTGTGTTTCCCGGTTTCTTACATGTGTTTGATAGAAGTGTTTTACAGGACACAGTGTATCACATTTTCCCGGCAGGTGACAGTCGATTGCGGTCATGGTATCATAAAGAATAGTGTTATTATGAACATATAAAACAGGAGCATTTGATTTTCATGAAAAAAAGGATGGAACTACAACAATATATTTCCTTGCTGGAGGAACAGCAGCTGATAAAAGAAGCATTTTGGGAAAAAGGCGCTTTGTCGCAAAAGGTGGAACATATCTCTTACGACTCGCAGGACATTAAAGAGGGTACGTTGTTCGTATGTAAAGGTGCCCACTTTTTACCAAAATATCTGGTGGATGCACTGGAAAAAGGCGCTTTTTGTTATGTGGCTGAAAAGGTATACGAAGAAGCCGGTGAGGCACCATGTATTATCGTTACGGATATTCGTCGAGCCATGGCACTTTTGGCAGATGTGTTTTACGATAAAATCTGGAAGGATATTACCACTATTGGCATTACCGGGACAAAAGGAAAAAGTTCTACCACGTATTTTGTAAAATCTGTTTTGGATGAATACCTGCTGGCCAATGAAAAGGCGGAAAGCGGTGTGTTGTCCAGCATTGATAATTACGATGGCGTGATCCGGGAGGAATCTCATTTGACGACACCGGAAGCCATGATGCTTCATCGCCTTTTTCAGAATGCTGTCGATAATAACATTGACTATATGACCATGGAAGTATCTTCTCAGGCACTGAAATACCATCGAACGTTGGGAATTACTTTTGACATTGGCTGCTTTATGAACTTAGGAGAAGATCATATCTCGCCTGTAGAACATCCTACTTTGGAAGACTATATGGAAAGCAAGATGATTTTGATGAGGCAATGTGAGACGGCAGTTATCAACAAGGATAGTCAGTACGTCCAGTGGGCTATTGATTCTGCCACAGGTCATGCAAAACGAATTCTCACCTTTGGTGAAAGTGAAGGCGTCGATGTACAAGGCTATGATATACAGCCTACGACTTATGGACTGGCTTTTCGGGCCAAGGGGAAAGACTTTGATGAAGCTTTTGAAATTGGCTTAAAAGGATTGTTTAATATCAGTAATGCCTTGGCTGCCATCACCATTTGCCATCACCTGGATGTACCTGTGGAATACATTGTCAGTGGTCTTGCAAAAGCACGAGTCAGCGGCCGCATGGAAGTCTTTACTAATCCGTCCAAAACCATTACGGCCATTGTGGACTATGCCCATAATAAAATGAGCTTTGAGGCGTTGTTTGATAGTGTCAAAGAAGAGTTTCCCGGTAGTCCCATTATTATCTGTTTTGGCTGTCCAGGTAAAAAGGCGCAGCGTCGTCGATTTGAACTAGGAGAATCGGCGGGTACCCATGCAGATTTGGTCATCTTAACGGAAGAGGATGCAGGAGAAGAGCCGGTGCATGACATTTGTCTTGAAATTGCCGGTCATGTAAAAGATGTCGGTGGAAAATATGAAATTATCGATGACCGGGGAGAAGCCATTAAACGTGCAGTGGAAGTGGCTGCCGAAGGAACCGTTATCCTCTTAACAGGAAAAGGCCGGGAAACAAGACAAAAGCGAGGAATTCAGTATATTGATACGCCTTCTGATGTAGACTACGTGCAGGAATTCCTGGCAAAAAAATAGCTTTATTTTCGGTGAAAAATAACCGTAAAAAGCAATTCCAGCTGGCAGAGTTTTGATATCATCGTTAGAAGAGAAGGAAATTCATGTATACAACATGGGAATACTTCAACTCCATGGAATGAATGAGGGGCTTTCAATAAGATTTTTCGATTTACAGATTTTCTTCAATATATTGAAAACATTATCAGTGAAACGTATAATTGTGTTTATGCAAAAGAAACTACAATCTTGATATTGGAGGGTATTACACTATGAGTAAGGTAAAGTTTACAGAAACCGTTCTGCGTGATGGTCACCAGAGTTTGATCGCTACCAGAATGACAACCGATGAGATGCTTCCGATTCTTGAAACAATGGATCAGGTTGGATATCATTCTTTGGAGATGTGGGGCGGCGCAACTTACGATGCCTGTCTTCGCTTCCTGGATGAAGATCCATGGGAACGTCTGCGGGTAATCAGAAAACATATCAAGAATACCAACCTGCAGATGCTGCTGAGAGGGCAGAATCTGCTGGGATACAAACATTATGCCGATGATGTTGTAGATGTGTTTGTCGACAAAGCAATTTCCAATGGTATTGATATCATTAGAATCTTTGACGCTCTCAACGATACAAGAAACATCGAAGCCGCTGTAAATGCAACAAAGAAATATGGCGGACATGCACAGGGCTGTGTATCTTATACCATTAGCCCGGTTCATACTAATGAAACTTTTGTACAGCTGGGTAAAGAAATTGAGCAGATGGGCTGCGATTCTTTCTGTATCAAGGACATGGCCGGTTTGCTCACTCCGCAGAATGCATACTCTTTGGTGTCTGCACTGAAGAAAGATTTGAGCATTCCTGTAGAACTGCACACCCATGCAACCAGTGGACTTGGTTCTATGACATACATGAAGGCTGCCGAAGCCGGTGTTGATATTATCGATACGGCTATTTCCCCATTCTCCGGTGGAACATCCCAGCCTCCAACAGAACCTATGGCAGCTGCTTTCGAAGGAACAGAAAGAGACCCTGAATTGAACATGGATTTGCTCAACGAAATTGCTGACCACTTCCGTCCGATTCGCGAAAAGTACATCAAGAGCGGATTGTTGGATCCAAAATTGATGGGAGTGGATATCAACACATTGATTTATCAGGTACCTGGTGGTATGCTGTCTAACCTGGTTTCCCAGCTGAAGGAAGCCAATGCTATGGACAAATACGAAGAAGTACTGAAGGAAGTGCCAAGAGTAAGAGAAGACTTTGGATACCCACCACTAGTAACTCCTTCCAGCCAGATTGTAGGAACACAGTCTGTACTAAATGTACTCATGGGCGAACGCTACAAGATGGTTCCAAACGAAGCAAGACAGTTGGTTAAGGGCATGTATGGCCGTACAACCATTCCAATTAAGGAAGAGGTTGTTAAGAAGATTTTGGGCGAAGAAGAACAGGTAACCTGTCGTCCGGCCGATTTGCTGAAGCCGGAAATGGAACAGGCAAAGAAGGACTGTGCAGAATATATGCAGCAGGAAGAAGACGTACTGACTCAGGCATTCTTCCCGAAAGTTGCAGAAACCTTCTTCAAGCACAGAATCGAAAAGCAGGAAAAACTGGACTTGAACTTGCTGGATAAAGAGAATTCCGTATATCCGGTATAACAACAGGGAAACAGTAAATGCATGTAAGAGGAGTTCTTTCCGTGAAAAGTCAAGGAAGGAGCTCCTTTTTGATTAGAAGATTTTGTGGTACAGTAGACTATGTTATAAAAAAGTGTGAAAACGGTAGAGAATGAGCTGAAAGGCAGCAGTATGGGAAAGAAAAATAGACAGGAAAAAGGGGATAAAACCAATGTTATGCGATTGTTGGAACAGCACAAGATTCCATATTTGTACCACAGGCTGGAAGACAAAGATGTTACCAACGGAGAGGAAGTGGCTCACATTTTGGGGGAAGACCCTCGGTTGGTATTTAAAACCTTGGTAACGGTGGGATCTCGCAGTAAAGAGCATTTTGTCTTTGTGATTCCTGTTGAAAAGGAGCTTGATTTAAAAAAAGCAGCCAGAGCAGTAGAAGAAAAATCTATTGCTATGATAAAGTCAAAGGAATTGCTGCCTCTTACAGGATATATCCATGGCGGTTGTTCTCCTATCGGCATGAAGAAAAGTTTTGTAACTATTTTTGATATAAGTGCCAAAGATAAGGAAAAAATCTACTTCAGCGGCGGCAAGGTTGGGTATCAGGTAGAAATAGCTCCGGCAGATCTACCGAAAATACTCCATGTTCAATATGAAGACCTGGTAAAAGAAGAGATGATAAAAGAGGAGTAGTCGTGCCAGAAAAAAGCAAAGAAGAAATAAAAAAGATTCACGCAAAGCAGGTGACTCCCTGTATTATGACCACCCTTTGCTATATTGAAAAAGACGATGCCTATTTGATGCTGCATCGAACAAAAAAGGAAAATGATATTAATCACGATAAATGGATAGGTGTTGGCGGGAAGTTTTTAGATAGGGAAAGTCCGGAGGAATGTCTCCTTCGTGAGGTAAAAGAAGAAACCGGATTGACCTTAACATCGTGGAAGTTTCGCAGTATTATAACCTTTATTCAAGAAGACTATCCGACAGAATTTATGTGTCTGTATACGGCAGATGCATTTCGGGGCGAGATAGCAGAATGTGATGAAGGGACGCTGGAATGGATTCCGAAAAGTAAGTTGCCGGAGTTGAATTTGTGGGATGGGGATAAGATTTTCCTGGAAAAACTCCAAGAAGATGATCGGTTTTTTTCTATGAAGCTGGAATACAAAGGAGATACACTGGTACGGTGTACCTACAACGGTGAGGAAATGAATAATGAATATTGCAAATTTATTTAAACTAAAGCAAGCCAAAGCTGTTTTTTTTAAGAATCATCCCAAGTTGCCGGATTTTTTAGACCAAGTAAAGAAAAAGGGCTTTGCGGAAAATACAGAAATAGCCATTGCGATTCGATATCCTGACGGCACACAGTACAAAACCGGTATCCGGGTGCAGGAATCAGACTTGGATTTACTTAACTCCTTGAAAAATCTATAGAGGTGTAGTAGCTTGAAACTGCTGCAGCAACTGCTGCATGTCTTCCGGCAGTGGCGCTTTAAGATCCAGTAGGCGGCCTGTTACCGGATGTGCAAAAGCCAGCCGGGAAGCGTGAAGAGCTTGCCGGTTAATTAGGTGACGGTTGGGGCTTTTGTATAACCAGTCTCCTGTTACAGTATGGCCTATATGGGACATGTGTACACGGATTTGGTGTGTGCGTCCTGTTTCAAGACGCAGCTGTACAAGGGTCAGTCCGGTCGGTGCAAGTGCCTTTGATGCTGCAGTGTTATCGGTGAATCGTTGCAGTACTCGGTAGTGAGTAACAGACGGTTTGCCGTCTTCTACGACACCACGGCAAAGTGGCGCTGTTGGATGACGGCCAATGGGGGCATCAATGATGCCGGCATCCCGGCACACAATGCCATCCACAAGGGCAGTGTATTCTTTTACGACCAGCCCTTTTTTGCTTTCTTTTACAAACTCCCCTTGGGCGTGGGAGTTTTTTCCTACGGCAATAAGACCGCTGGTATCCATATCCAGACGGTTGATAAAACGAATCTTGAAAACTTGGTGGGTATCAAGTAGGTATTGGGCGACCCCATTGGCCAGGGTGTGATGAGGCTGGCCGTTGGTAGGATGCACTGTAATACCGGCCTGCTTATTGATAATTAGCAGATCATCGTCTTCGTATATTACATTGATGGGGATATCTTCCGGCTCAAAGTAGCTGGTTTCTTCTGGTAGGGATACGGTAATTACATCACCGGGAGAGGGAACTTGCCAAACCGGAATCAATGTATCATTAACGGTAATTAAGTTGCCTTTTTTTATTTTTTGGCGAAGACGGGAGGAAAAAGTGAAATTCTTTCTAGCCAGCTGGTTGATGCTTCTTTTTTCCCTTGCGTCTTCTTCTGTTACAATGTATGTAAATTGTCTTTTCATAGGACGCACTGCTGTTTTTTGTATTATTTCGTACTATTTTTTAGTGATACTGTGAACTTTCATTATAGGAACTTTGTCTTTACCTTATTCCAAAAATCGTATCCTTCAAAACGAACCATGCGAACCACAGTAGGAGAATATTCTACGGTGATTTTTTCAATATCCTGAAACTCTGTTTCGAAACCGTCGGCAATAACATAGGTAATGTCGCTTTTGATATTTTCCGGTTCGATTACCACTGCCAAATCGCTGGGTAGCAAGATGCTGGAGGTAAAAGACCGATAGGCGGTAGTATTCATAGGTGCCACCGGTGTTACTTGGAATAAGTTTAGGCGAGGATCTACAATGGCACCGCCTAAAGAGTAATTGTAGGCAGTGGAGCCGGCCGGCGTTGACAACAGCACACCGTCTCCACTAAACCGTTCAATGAAAGTATCGCCAATGGAGATATTCATATGCGTAGAGCTGCGGGTAATTCCACGAATCATTATTTCATTCATGGCTGTAAAGACATGCTTTTCCCGGTTGACAAGAACCGTTGCCTGTACCGTGGAAAGCGGCTGGATGGTAAAGTTTCCCTTGCTATATTTAAAAAGGAATTCATCAATATCTTGTGGATACAGTTCCTGGAAAAACCCTAGATGACCGGTGTTAATCCCTATCAAAGGAATATCCGGAAAAGCCAATTCATGCATAGCCTGCAAAACTGTCCCGTCTCCGCCGATGCAAATTAGCAGCTCCGCCTCATTGTTAAACTCCAAAGTTGGGGCAAATCCATAGCTTTCCAGCTTTGTTCGAAGCAAATTAGAGGTATACTGGGAAATGCTGCTTTCGTTGGAATAGATACTGATAACCTTTTTTTTCATGATGCTGCTTTCTCCTTATCCCATCAACTGCTCCAGTTGATCCACCAGTTTTGTGAAAACTTTCATGGCAGTATCAACAGGTTCCTTGGTACTCATGTCTACACCGGCAATTTTAAGCAGTTCAATTGGATAATTACTGTTTCCGGTACGCAGGAAATCAATGTAATTATCGGCGCCGTTTTTCAGAATTAAATCGGAAATGGCGGTGGCTGCCGAGTAGCCGGTGGCGTATTTGTAAACATAGAATGCATTGTAGAAATGAGGAATGCGCGCCCATTCGTAGCGAATTAAATCATCTGTAACAACATCCGGTCCAAAGTATAGTTTGTTTAAATCGGCATACATTTGGCTCATACCTTCCGGTGTTAACGTTTCTCCTTGTTCTAATTTTTCATGAGTTTTCTGTTCGAATTCAGCAAACATAGTTTGGCGGAACACGGTGGTACGGAATGCTTCGATGTGCATGTTAATGAGGTACTTTATCATTTCCTCATGGGTTTCTGTTGCCAGCAAATGCTTCATCAAAAGGTTTTCATTGACAGTGCTGGCTGTTTCCGCTGTAAAAATAGAGTGGCTGCCGTAAACAAAGGGCTGGCTTTCTCTTGTATAGAAAGAGTGCATGGAGTGTCCCATTTCGTGAACGATGGTAAAGACATCCTGCAAGGTTTCTGTATAATTTAAGAGAATGTATGGCTTGCTGTCATAGCTTCCGAAGCTATAGGCGCCGCTGGTCTTTCCTGTGTTTTCATATACGTCAATCCAGCCGCTTGCAAGGCCTTTGTTCATATTGGCGATGTATTCTTCCCCTAAAGGTGCCAGGCCGGTACGAACCATATCCAATGCTTCTTCGTAGGGGATGACCCGCTCCGGTAAAGCAATTAGCGGAACGTAAATATCGTACATATGCAGCCGGTCTACATGTAACAATTTTTTTCGTAATTTCATGTAGCGATACATTTTTGGTAAATTGTCGTGAACGGCCTTTACCAAGTTGTCGTAGACCGAAAGAGGGATGTTGTCCCCATGTAACGCTGCTGCCCGTGAGGATTCGTACTTTCTGATTCGTGCCGTTACCACGTCGGTTTTTGTATTAAAACTATATGCGGTGGCAATGGTATTGATTAAACTTTTATATGTTTCATACACTCTTTCATAGGCGGCTTTGCGGAGCACTTCGTCTTGAGATTGCATGAACTTTATGTAATTACCATGGGTAAGCTCTACCTGATTTCCTTTTTCATCTGTAATTTTCCCAAAATCGATATCCGCGTTATTTAACATAGTGAAGATTTGGTTTGTAGCCGGTGTCACTTCACTAAACTGTGCCATAATATGTTCTTCTGCATCAGAAAGAATATGATCTTTTTCTCGTAGCAGAGATTCGATATAAAAGCGGTACATGGCAAGCTCCGGTTCTTTCTCTACATATTCCAGCAAAAGACCGTCCGGAGCTGCCAGCAGTTCCGGTGTAGCAAAGGAAGTGAGGGTACTGAGCTTTGCAATAGTGGTTTGTGCCAAGCTGTTCATAGCCTGGCTTTCCTCTACACGGTTATCCTCATCTTGCTTCATATGGCCATAGACGTAGGCTCGTTCCGCCTTTTGCCAAAGGCTATCGTGGAGCCGCAATGCCTTGAGCAATGTCTTGCTGTCTTTTGTAAGGGAGCCTTCCATGGAAGCGAATTCTTCTGCAAGCTGCAGCGAAGCTTTTAAATCTTCCTCCATCTGGTCTTTTCCCGGGTACATATCCTCAATATCCCATTTATATTTAGAGTCTATTTCCTGACGGTTTGTATATTGTTTCACCGTTGCCTCCTTGTTTACATTGATCATTGGTTGATGTAATATAAATAGAGTATATCACAAATATTGACCATGTTTTAGAGCAAGGAAAGGTTAATGTAATGGATAATAGACCAATTGGTTTTTTTGATTCGGGTTTAGGCGGATTAAACAGCATTCCCTATATGCGGAAGATGCTTCCCCAAGAAAGAATCATATATTTTGGAGATACGGCCAGAACACCTTATGGCTCTAAGGCAGTGTCTACCGTTCAGAATTTTTCTTTGGAAATTGCGGATTTTCTGGTGCAACACCAGGTAAAGATGATTGTTATTGCCTGCAACACCGTTAGCGCTACTTGCCTTGACCTATTGCAGGAAAAATATCCGGAGGTGCCGATTATCGGCGTAATTCAACCGGCAGCCCAAAAGGTAATTAATACCTGCGGCACCACCAATCGTATTGGGGTTATCGGTACCAAGGTGACCATTTCCACCCATACATATAAGAACATCATCAAGGTGTTTAATCCCAACTTGCATATTGTAGAAAAAGCCACACCGGGATTCGTACCTCTTATTGAAGAGGGCATCATCGACAATGATATTATGGATTTGACCATTCAATACTATTTGGACGATTTTGTGTTGGCAAACCGCTTAGATACATTGATTTTGGGATGCACCCACTATCCTCTAATTAAAGAACGTATTTTGCGGCTGTATCCGGAACTGCGAATTATCAATCCGTCGAAAGAAGTGGTGCACAACATTGGATATGTGTTAAAAGAAAAGAATATGGAAGCTTCCGGGTCGGAATTTACTAATACGTACTATGCCAGTGACCTATCGGAGAACTTCCTGAATATGATTGACCGAATTTGCGGTGCTGATGCCAATGTACAGTTTAAGAACCTCGAGACGAAGTAAGGAGAGGAACAAAATATGGAGTATGATAGACTGCTTGAAAAACTAGACATCAACGAACCGGAAGAATTTCAGTACTTTGAAAATTTTGCCGATCTGGTGGAAAGCGATGAAGACATCGAAGAGGAGGAGCTGTTTCAGCTGTTTTCTCAGACCAATGCCGACACGGTTTCCGAGCTGATTGGTAATTATTTTGAAGATATGTCCGATGCCGTTCCCGATGGAGAGACCGATGTATTCTCTTTGATGGAAAACATTGGTCGCTGCCTGATTGGCTTAATTCGGACAGCCACAGATGATAGCGGTATTATGCAGTTTTGCGAGGAACTGACCCGTTTCATTTGCTGGTATTCTTTGGAATCTTATGTGGAATGTCGCAATTTAGATGACGCCTCCGATCACCGGGTATTGACAGTACGCGATGCTTTTATGCAGGAACGGTTGGCAAGACTGGAAAAGAAAAACTTTGAATACGATTTTTCATCTGCGCTGGAATACAGGTTGGATGATTACGTTATGAGTTTTGGAGATATGGTAGACGATGCTCAACTGGAGGGAGACAGCAATGACTTGCTTTCCACAGGATACGTCTACGACGATGAGATGGATGACAATTAGTATACGAGAGAACAATGAGAGGATAACGAGAGGATATAGAATAATGGAAAAGGTTGATTTTTTGCCGGTACTGCTGGCAAGTGATATTAACGTGTATAGTATGGCAAGAGCCTTTCATGAAGAATATGGCATTCGGTCATTGATGGTGGCTCGGCAGCTTTCCGGTGCCGTGCTCCATACTCAGCTGATGGATTACATTGAAGAACCTGATTTGGATCAAGATGATGTGTTTCTTAAAACTATGGATCGGATTTACGAGAAATACGGCGGAGACAAAAAACTTCTTTTAATTGGTTGTGCCGATCACTACGTGCGTTTGGTAGTAGGTCATAAAGAAGAGCTGGCAGACCGTTTTATCATGCCCTACACTACCCAGGAAATCATGGATAATATTGTTCTCAAAGAGACATTTTATAATCGCTGTGAAGAATTCGGGCTGGATTACGCCAAGACCTTTGTGCATACCCCTACTACCGGCTATGATTTTACCTTGGATATGGATTTTCCGGTGGTATTGAAAGCTTCCGACAGCGTAAAATACCATGCTCACAAATTTGAAGGCTTTCATAAGGTTTTCTTCATTACCAACAGGCAAGACTTGGAAGACACCTTAAAGAAAGTCTATGCTGCCGGATACGATGATAATATGCTGATTCAGGATATGATTCCCGGAGAAGATGCTTGTATTTATGATGTTCATGTGTTTACCGGCAGCGATCATAAGGTAAAAATGATGAACATGGGCAATGTGGTATTGGAGGAGCATACACCGACGGCTATTGGAAACAATGCAGCTACTATTGTGGAACCTCATGTGGATGTTATGAAGAAGATTCAAGAATTCTTGGAAGGCATTGGATATGAGGGTATGTGTGACTGTGATTTGAAATACGATGCCAGAGATGGCAAGTACAAAATGTTGGAAATCAACATTCGCCAAGGTCGCAGCCATTATCGCGTTACCGGTGGTGGTGACAACATCGCTAGATTAATTGCGGAAACATATGTGTATCATAGAAATCCGGAAGGTGTGAAGTATGTGACAGAACCGTTTTTCTGGCATGCTGTACCTTTAGGCGTGGTATACAAATACGTAAAAGACAAAGAAAAGGTAGCACAGATCAAAAAGCTTGTTAAAGAAGGAAAGGTCTGTAATTCTCTGTTTTACAGCAAAGATATGGCCTTTAAGAGATGGGTATATTTGAAGCTTCGTGATGTAAATATGTATCGCAAGTATAAAAAATACCTGCACCAATAAACCGGTGCTATAAGGGTCAGTAGGGAGATAAAGAAGGTATATGGTTAAAAAAGCTACACTAAAAAGCGGCGTTACGGTAGTAATGGAGCCGCTGGATTACGTTGGATCTTGTGCTCTCGGAATCTGGGTAAAAACAGGCTCTGTCAATGAAACAGCGGATAATTCCGGGATTTCTCATTTTATTGAACATATGATGTTTAAGGGAACGGCACGTAGAGATGCACGAAAAATCGCTGAGGATATGGACAATCTAGGGGGGCAGATAAATGCCTTTACCGGCAAGGAAGCCACCTGCTATTACATAAAAACTCTATCCAGCAATTTATCGGCAGCAATGGAGGTTCTTTTTGATATGTTTACCAACTCCACCTTTGATCGAGTGGAGATGGATAGGGAACGAAATGTCATCAAAGAAGAGATGAAGATGACCCAAGATACACCTGATGAAGACGTTCAAGAGACAATTTTAGAATTGGTATTTTCAGGGAAAGCCCTTGGGAAGTCCATTATTGGAACCAATGTGTCTTTAGATGCTATTGGTCGCCGGGAAATCATAGACTATATGGAACATCGGTATACTGCTGATAATGTAGTTGTTTCTGTGGCCGGAAACTTTGATGAAGAGGAAGTCTGCGCAGCCGTTGAAAAAGCAATGGCAACTATGAATAAGACAGGCCGGGAAGTCCCCTACAAGGAAACATCTTACCAGGGTTCCTTTAAGACTAAGGTAAAAGATATAGAACAGTCTCATATTTCTTTGGCGGTGCCTACCATTGCCTTAGAAGATGACAACCGATATGCCTATTCTCTTCTTTCCAGTATTATGGGCGGTTCCATGAGTTCTCGGTTTTTCCAAAATATCAGGGAGCGAAAAGGATTGGCCTATTCTGTATATTCTGTTAACACAGCCTTTGCAGGCGGTGGCTACTATGATATCTACGCCGGCGTAGCCCATCACAATGTAGAAAACGCATTGGAGGCTATCAAAGAAGAACTGGGAACCTTGAAAAAATCCGGCGTTACAAAAGAGGAGTTGAACAAGGTAAAAGAGCAGATGAAATCCGGCTATATGTTTGGACAAGAGAGTGTTAACAACCGAATGTTCTCTCTTGGAAAAGCCATGACGCTGCAGGGACGAACCTATACCCAAGAAGAAGTTCGTCAGCGTATTGATAATGTAACTATGGAGGATATTCACCTGGCGGCAGAGACCATCACCAACATGGATAATTATAGTGGTGTACTGATTACCAATAAAGATGTAAATTTAGAAAGTCTGGTAAGGGGGTAGCAAGATGTCAATAACAGTAAAAATCGTCACCAAATCCGGCAAGGTACCGGCTTATGCCACTGCCGGCTCGGCGGGTATGGACTTGCAGGCCTTCATAGAGGAGGACATTGTTTTGGAACCGGGACAGCGAGCCCTTATTGGAACAGGCCTTTATATGGAACTTCCTGCCGGATACGAAGCGCAGATTAGACCACGCAGCGGATTGGCAATTAAACATGGTATTTCTCTTGTGAATGCAGTAGGAACCATCGATGCTGATTACCGGGGGGAAATAGGCGTACCACTAATTAATCTGGGACAGGATTCCTTTACTATAAAATCCGGTGACAGAATTGCCCAGATGGTTATCAAAGCTTATGAACAGGCAGAGCTTTTTTCGGTGGAAACTTTAACGGATACAGAAAGAGGCGCCGGCGGATTTGGCCATACGGGCATTTAGTAAAACGCCAAAAGGAGCAAGGAACATGTTTGGAAGGAAGCGCAAGGAACAACAATCACTGGAACTGTATCGGCAGTTTAATGAATTTTGTGAGAAAATTGAAACGGCGGCAGCTGCTTTCTTGGATATTCTGACAGACTACGAAAATGTAGAAGATAAAATTTCCGCCATGAAGGTACTGGAAACAGAGTGTGACATGAAAGTCCATAAAATAATCAATGCGCTTCACGATGCATCGGTAGCTCCCTTTGACAGAGAAGATTTATATAGCCTTGCCAAAGAAATGGACAATATCGTTGACAGTTTAGAAGAAGCTGCCAACAGGTTTCTTGTCTTTGATATTCGTGAAATCAAACCACAGGCAGCTAATATGGCACAGCTGACATTGGAGGCTGCAAGAGAACTGAAAAAACTCTTTGAGCACCTTTCTAACATTCACCGGCGAGAAGAAATCTCTGCCCATGTCATCGAAGTAAATCGTATAGAAAACGAGGGAGATATAGTCTATCGAAAAGCTCTTAGTATTTTGTTCCGTCAGGAAAAGGATCCGGTGGAGCTGATTAAATGGAAACATCTCTTTGAACAAATGGAAAATAGTTTGGATTCTTGTGAGACCACGGCCAATTTATTTGAAGGTATCGTGGCAAAATATTCATAAAGAGGTACTATGCTAGGAAGACAGCAGCTGGAGAAGAGAGAATTTGAGATATTGGCAGAAGGAGCTTTTAAGTCGGCAGAGTCAAAAGGTCGTCAAATGGAAGAAGCTTCTTGTCCGTTGCGAACGGTATTTCAACGAGATCGCGACCGCATTGTTCACTCCAAAGCCTTCCGAAGACTCATGCACAAGACCCAGGTCTTTCTTTCTCCGGAAGGAGATCATTACAGAACACGTCTTACCCATACGCTGGAAGTGGCACAGATTTCCAGAACCATTTCTCGTGCTTTAGGCCTAAATGAAGATTTAACCGAAGCCATCGCCCTTGGCCATGACCTGGGGCATACACCTTTTGGACACAATGGAGAAGCTGTTTTAAATGAAATTCATCCCGGCGGCTTTCATCATAATGAGCAAAGCATTCGCGTGGTGGATCGATTGGAAAAACGCCATGGTCGTAGAGGGCTTAATTTAACGTGGGAAGTGCGAGATGGAATTTTGGGGCATACGGGAAACCATATCCCCGGTACATTAGAAGGACAAGTGGTTCGTATCAGTGATCGCATTGCCTATATTAACCACGATATTGATGATGCTCTGCGCAGCGGTGTTATTTCAAAAGACCAGTTGCCAAAGGACTGTATCGGGCATTTGGGTACGGATCACCGTACCAGAATTGATACACTGGTAAAAGATATGATTACTGCCAGCGACGGCAAAAGGGAAATTCACCAAAGTGAAGACACAGCCTATTATATGAATCGTCTACGGCAGTTTATGTTTAAAAATGTATATTATAACGATGCCGTCAAGAAGGCTTCTGATCTGGAGCAAGTAGAGGAAACCGTACGATTTTTGTACGGCTATTACATCGAAAACTGGGAAGAAATGCCGGTAGAATATGTGGAAATGACTCGCGAAGACGGCGTGGAGGAAATGGTAAAAGATTACGTAGCAGGTATGACGGATCGATATGCGGCTACGTTGTTTCAGGAAAAAACGAAAAAATAGAAAAAAATAAAAGGAAATGACTAGAAAAGTCGTATATAAATAGTGCAAGGCGGTAATATCAGTGAAGAGAAACAGTGATGCAATTGAAGAAATAAAAAGTCGGATCAACATTGTTGATCTGGTGTCTCGCACTGTGGATTTAAAAAAAGCCGGCACCAACTATAAGGGACTTTGTCCGTTTCACCATGAGAAAACACCATCCTTTGTTGTGTCTGAAACGAAACAGATTTTCACGTGTTTTGGATGTGGAAAGACAGGAGATGTTATCGAATATGAAAAGCAGATTGAAGGTCTTGATTTCATGGAAGCCGTGGAGAAACTGGCTAAGGAATGTGGTGTTACCATTGACAAGAGTTACGGTGGTAATAAAAATAAAGACTTGTACTATGAGATAAACCGGCAAGCGGCACGTTTTTTTTACAAGAGCTTGCGGGCTGCGAAAAATCCCGGGTTGTCATACATGCAGCAGCGAGGTGTAACACCGGAAAGCTTGCGGAAATTTGGTATCGGCTATGCAGATGAAAGCTGGACCGGCTTGTATGAGTATCTGAAAAAGTGTGGCTTTGAAGAAGAGCACATGTTGGAGTTGGGGCTGATTGCACAGTCTAAAGGCAGGTATTATGACAAATTCCGTCAACGGGTGATGTTTCCTATTTTAAATACGGCAGGAAAGGTCATCGGATTTGGGGGAAGAGCTCTTGGAGATGCAATGCCAAAGTATCTTAACTCCCGAGAGTCCTCTGTATTTTTGAAGAAAAATAATTTGTACGGATTACATCTTTCTAAAAATATAGTCGGCAGTAGTGATTTTATTATATTGGTAGAAGGGTATATGGATGTCATTGGTTTGCACCAATACGGAGTTGAGAATACAGCGGCGTCTTTAGGGACGGCATTGACAGAAAGTCAGGCGAATTTAATTAAACGGTATACAAAGAATGTGGTTCTTTGTTACGATGCTGATGGAGCAGGACAGGCAGCTGCCTTGCGGGGAATGGATATCCTTCATAACGCCGGCATCAAAGTGCGCGTAATGCAGGTGACCGACGAAAAAGACCCGGACGAATTTGTCAAAGCCAGGGGAAAAGTTGCTTTTGAAAAGCTGGTGGATGAGGCACTTCCCTTTGCCGACTATAAATTAAAAGCCATCAAAAAAAAGCATGATATCAATGATCGCCAAGGACGTATTGACTTTCTGGAAGAAGCTGCCGGCGTGTTAAATCAACTGCAGCCTGTGGAAGCCGATATGTATGCTAAAGGATTGGCACAAAAATTTGGCATTTCACAGCAAGCTATTCGATCCCAACAGCAGATGGGTAAAAATCCGGTCAGAGCGTATCAGCATAGACGGCATAATGGTCAAAATCAAGAACAGTTGACCACAATGGAAAAAACCATGTTGAAAATATTATTGGCGGAAATTGCTTATATTGACCGTGACATGGGTATAGACAAAGTGTTCACTTCTTTCGTCGGAAAACGAATTTTTGATGTCATAAAAAGGCAATATCAACAAGAGGAGAGTTTTTCTAAGGAGCGTGTCCTGCAGCAATTATCACCGGAAGACGCACTGGTTTTACAGCAAGTAGAAAATCAGGAAGTACTAGGTAGCATGGATACCGTTTTTCGAGATTGTCTGCACACCGTTAAAAAACAACAACTGGAAGAAGAGGAAGATCTGCTGATTACCAGACTGTCCTTGGCTGACGAAGAAGAAAACCAAACAGAAATCCGACAATTAACAGAGCAGTTAATCCAAATACAAAAAGAATTAAAGCTGTTGAAACAGTAAAGCGAGGTTTGTACATTGAGCAAGAAAACAAAAGGCATCGACAAAATGGGAACAGAAGAAATAAAAAAACTCACCAAAGAGGAGTATGTACAGATTCTGTCTCAAGAAGCCGGTACCAATAAAAAGCTTACCTATGGGCAGATTGGGGACAGCTTGGACAAGGCGGATATCGATAAGGAAGAAATTGACAACATCTACGAAGAACTGTTGCGCCAAGGCATTGAAATTGTTTCCGAAGAAGAAGACGAGGAAGAAGATTTCAATGTGGAGTCTGTAGATGATGGGGTAGATGATGTAGAGGATGTGGATGATGTGGACGATGTTTCAGAAGACGTGGAGGACAGCCATCAAGAGGCATCTACAAAAACCGCAAAGGGTAAAACACAGAAATCCGCTAAAGATGACAAAGCCGAGACGATACTTCCTAAAAATGTTGGGGTAGATGATCCGGTACGTATGTATTTGAAAGAAATCGGGAAAGTTCCTTTATTGACGGCAGAAGAAGAAATTGATTTGGCAAAGCGAATGGAAGCCGGTGATGAGGCAGCCAAGAGAAAGCTTTGTGAAGCCAACTTGCGTCTTGTAGTAAGTATTGCAAAACGGTATGTGGGAAGAGGTATGTTGTTCCTTGATTTAATTCAGGAAGGTAATTTGGGACTGATTAAGGCGGTTGATAAATTCAACTGGAGAAAAGGGTTCAAGTTTTCCACTTATGCAACATGGTGGATTCGCCAGGCCATTACCAGATCCATTGCAGACCAAGCCAGAACCATTCGTATTCCTGTCCATATGGTGGAAACCATTAACAAACTAATGCGTATTCAACGTCAGCTGTTGCAGGAATTCGGACGCGAGCCGACGCCGGAAGAAATTGCGGAAGAAATGGACTTACCGGAAGAAAAAGTACGAGAAATTTTGAAGATTGCTCAGGAACCGGTATCCCTTGAGACCCCAATAGGGGAAGAAGAAGACAGCCATCTAGGTGACTTTATTCCCGACGAAGACGTGCCTGCACCGGCAGAAGCCGCTGCTTTCTCTATTTTAAAAGAACAGTTGGTAGAGGTACTGGATACCTTGACTGATAGAGAGCAAAAGGTGCTGAAACTTCGTTTTGGATTAGAAGATGGCAGAGCCAGAACCTTAGAAGAGGTAGGGAAACAGTTTGATGTTACCAGAGAGCGTATTCGTCAAATTGAAGCCAAGGCATTGCGTAAACTGCGTCACCCAAGCCGTAGTAAAAAGTTAAAAGACTATTTGGAGTAGCATATAGTGATCAAATTATCCGACAGATTACAGTGTATTGCAAATCAAATGGAAAAAGGAGAGACCATGGCGGACATTGGAACAGACCATGGTTTCTTGCCGTTGTATCTTTGGGAACAGAAAATCTCTCCCAAAGTGATCTTAACGGATGTTAGTCCCGGATCTCTTGACAAGGCAAGGCAGTGTTGCCAAGAACAGTATCCGGATGTTTCTTTTGATTTGCGATTGGGAAATGGACTACAGGTTCTTGCCAAGGCCGAGGTGGATACCGTTGTTATGGCAGGAATGGGCGGTTTGTTGATGCAAGAAATGTTAGAAAGTAATCTGACTTTATCAAAATCCTTCAAAAAATTCCTGCTGCAGCCTCGTCGTCACCCCGGGCGGTTACGATATTACCTTTTGCGCCGCGGCTACACCATTATTAACGAGAATCTCGTGCGGGAAGGCCGCTATATTTGTGAAATCCTTACAGTGGTTTCAAAGCCTAGCCAAGTGGTAGATCTTTCCATGATGGCGCAGCCTATGGAATCGGTTGTATGGGAAGTGCCTCCTTGGTACGGCAGCAAGTATAAGGGAACCTTTGGCGCTGCTTTTCAGGTGAAAAAAGATGCCTTGCGAGAAGAGTATTTAGCCCGCAAGCTGCTGCAGCGGCAAGAACGATTGCGGGGTATGGAAAAGTCTGCAGCCGGTGATACCACCGGTGTAAAAAAGGAAATTGCGTATTTGCAGAATTTGCTGGACCAAGGATAAACAAGCGACGACCGGTTATTTACGAATAATTGTACTTTCAAAATCAAAAAAGAAAGGACACCTGCTATGGCTGTAGAATATGAAAAACTTATTACTGTACTAGAGGAAATAGCCCCGCCAGAGCTGACAGAATCCTGGGATAACAGTGGTGTACAGATTTACAGTGGTAAAAAAAATATACATTGTGTACTGCTGACTCTGGAGATGAACCAGCAGGTAATTGATGAAGCCGTTGCGATGAAGGCAGATATGATCATTACCCATCATCCGTTAATCTTTGGAGGCATTGATTCCATTGATGCTACTGACAAGCAAACAGGAAGTTATATTTTTCAGCTTATTGGCCATGAAATCAGTGTATATTCTGCGCACTTGACCTTTGATAATGCACCGAAGGGAAACAACTGGTACTTGACACAGCTGTTATCTTTAAGGGATGTATGCAGGCCGGAGGGGATTGCAGATACTATGCCGGGTTTACTGGGACATTTGGAAAAGCCAATGGCCATTGAAGAGGTGATGAAACTGGTGGAACAACGGCTTTCTTTACCGGAGCATTATATTCGTGTTGTGGCAGAACCGGGACAGATAGTTGAAACTATTGGACTTTGTTCCGGTGCCGGTGGCGATTTTCTGCCGTGGGTACTAAAAGAAAGGGCACAGCTTTTGCTAACCGGTGATGTTCGCTTTCATGAAGCCCAGGAAGCGAGAGCAAAAGGTCTTGCCGTTATTGATGCCGGCCACTATGGAACGGAGAAAATCTTTGGTGAAAACTTTGCAAAACAGTTAAAAGAGAAGGTTGGTGGCAGGCTGCAGATAAAAGAAACAGGTGCAAACACCAATCCATATATGATATAATCAGACCGGTTTTGGGTAGTTCAGATGATCGCGCACAGCAATGTGTGAGGAAAGTCCGGGCTCCATAGGGCAAGGGTGCCGGATAACGTCCGGCGTAGGTAACTATAGGGAAAGTGCAACAGAAACACACCGCCGAAACGGTTCGGCCGTGGTAAGGGTGAAATGGTGAGGTAAGAGCTCA
This sequence comes from uncultured Eubacteriales bacterium, assembly GCA_963542695.1. Taxonomy (GTDB): domain Bacteria; phylum Bacillota; class Clostridia; order Peptostreptococcales; family Anaerovoracaceae; genus RUG100. The sequence continues at coordinate 19,883 of CAUTYX010000007.1, read as the reverse complement.
CCGGCATCATGGAGACATGGTGGCCGTGTAAACCCCACCCGGAGCAAGACCAAAAAGGGGCGAAAACCTGTAGCCCGCAGGTTCCCGGAAGGTAGGTCGCTACAGGCGGCTGGTAACAGTCGTTGGAGATAGATGATCATCCAATACAGAACCCGGCTTATAGAGCTGCCCAAACCATTATTTAGAGGTAGAGTATGGGGAACAAACTAGAAGAAAATAAGATGGGCACTATGCCGATGGGAAAACTGCTGTTGTCAATGTCTTGGCCGGCAGTTATTTCTATGGTCATCCAGGCCTGTTACAATGTGGTGGATACGTATTTTGTGTCCATGACAGGGGAAAAAGCACTGACGGCTATTACATTGATTTTTCCCATCCAGATGTTGCAAATCGCAGTAGGTGTGGGAACAGCCATTGGTGTAAATTCGCTAATTGCAAGACGATTAGGAGCACGCCGCTATGAAGATGCGGATCGAGCTGCTTCAGAGGGAATCAAGCTGTCTGTCATAAATTGGCTTGTTTTTGTGGTTATTGGCGTTTTCTTTGCCAAGCCTTTTGTGGCCGCTTTCACAACAGATGGTGATATTATCCATCAAGGAGCAACGTATCTGACTATTATTTCTGTAGGTTGTCTTTTTGTGATGATTCAAATAAGCTGTGAAAAGATTTTGCAGGCAACGGGAAATATGGTTATGCCTATGTTGACCAATATTATTGGAGCGGTGACAAATATTATCCTGGATCCTGTTCTGATTTTCGGTTTCGGTCCATTCCCAAAGATGGGCATTGCCGGTGCAGCCGTTGCAACGGTAATTGGGCAAGCCATTGCCATGAGTGTTGTGGTAATCATCTTATTCCGCAAACAGGAGATTATTACTATCAATTTGCACGAAAGATTCGATAAGGAAACTCTAAAGGATATTTATGTAGTCGGGGGACCTTCGATCATTATGCAAGCCATTGCCAGCATTTTAAATGTGGGTATGAATGGGATTTTATCCGGATTTTCACCTACTGCCGTAGCTGTTTTAGGCGTTTACGGGAGACTGCAATCCTTTGTGTTTATGCCGGTCTTTGGCATTAGCCAAGGGGCTACACCGGTGCTGGGATATAACTATGGCGCCAGAGATAAAGCTCGTTTGATGAAGGGCTTTTGGGTGGCGCTGGTTATGGCTGCCGTTGTAATGGGACTGGGTCTTGTTGTATTTCAGGCAATCCCGGACAAACTGCTTTCGATTTTCAGTGCATCAGACACCATGATAAAAATGGGTGTGCCGGCATTTAAAGCCATCAGTGTTTGCTTTTTACCGGCAGCTTTTGGTATTACCTGCGGTTGCCTTTTTGGCGCCACCGGTCACGGTTTTATTTCCCTTTTTGGATCCTTGTTGCGTCAAATGGTGGGGATTCTCCCCTTGGCTTTTTTCTTTTCCAGATTGGGAGAATTAGACTTGGTATGGTGGGCGTATCCCATAGCTGAAATCATTGGGACAGTGTACTTCCTTGTTACAGTGCGGCGGCTATACACCAAGGAAATTTCTAAATTAGACGGCATTTCCAAAGAACAATAGAAAGCCGGTTATGGATAGACAGGGAGAATGGCAGCATTCTCTTCCTCGTGCCGGCGGGAATCATCCCGGACAAGATCGAAAATTAGCGGATCCCGGATAAGGCGTGTCCAGACAGTAAAGGAGGCCTTGATAAAATCTTTATTAAGAGCCTTCTTTTGATGAATTAAGGGACAGACATACGGTGTTTCTTCCGGAAAATAAATAAGCTGCAGTTGATTATCCTGTGTTATATGTGGTGCTAAAGGATAAAAACGACACTGCAGCGGTCGTTGTTTCCGGGGACAGACAGGCGGTGTAGTGCAGCGGATAAAATAGACGCTTCCATGCCAGGAGTCGGGAAATTCATAATCCCCGGCATCTTCTTTTGTCCAAATGAGCCAGTCTTCTTTTTTTGTAAAAATCTTATCTTCCCCCGGTAATAAATAGATTCCCAACTGAAAATCTTCTTCATTTTCTGTTGAGAGTTCTTCAACAGGGGTGCAACAAGCCGCACCACAAAGTTCTCCGCAGTCCGAATGCAGAGGAGAAACGTGATCCAGCAGCCGGTAAATGGCCTTGTATGTAGATTTTTTTATAGTACTCTTCATGAGAAAAGTATAGCATATTTCTCTCTCTTGACATGAATTTTTTCAAAGCATAGTATCATAGTAGTAAGAACAACAACCGGTAAGAATAAAGATATACTGTTCGCAGTATTCGATTGGGGAGGGCATCATGGCGTACCAACTGGAAGAAGCAAAGAAGCTGGTAATACAAGCCGGCTTGGATATGATTGAAAAGGGGCTCATTACCCGTACATGGGGAAATATCAGTGGAAGAATATCTGAGTCCCAGTTTGTCATTACCCCCAGCGGGAGGGCTTATGAGAGCCTGACAGCGGATCAGTTGGTGGTGGTTAATATTAAAGATGTCAGCTATGAAGGAGATATTAAACCGTCCAGTGAGACGGGGCTTCATGCCAGAGTCTATTCGTTACGCCCCGATGCCGATTTTTTAATACACACTCATCAAACTTTCGGATCTGCAGTGGGAATTATGGGAAAACACATTCTTCCTGCCACGGTGGAGAATGCGACCACAGAGGAAAGAACTATTCTGGGAGAATGTGTTCCATGTAGCTCTTATGGCCGTTCGGCAACGCCTAAATTGGCTAAATCTGTTGCCAAAACCGTTGGAAGATACAGTAGATGTAAGGCAGTGTTAATACGTTATCATGGTGTTTTATGTATTGGAAAAGATTGGCAGGAAACATACAAAGTGGCGGATGCACTAGAGAGTCTTTCGGCAAAAGTTTTCCGGCAAGAAACAGGGGAAAAGTTGCTGACACAAGCCGGTATTACAACAGGAAAGGAAGTGACCGGCGGCTATGTGATTCATACCAGAACACCGTATGTTATGTATATGAGCCACTTGGGGAAAACCATGTACCCTTATTTAGATGATGTGGCACAAATTGCCGGAACCAGTATTCGTTGTATTACAAAAGAACAAATGCAAAGTCCATGGGGAAACGGATTCCTTCTTCGTCATGCAATGAAAAACAGGGATGCTGTTCTCATTAAAGACCGGGGCGGGTATTGTTACGGAAAAAACAGAGAAGAGGCGGAGGCGCTCTCTCTTGTATTGGAAAAGGCCTGTCAAGCGGCATATGTAGGCCTGAAAACAGGCAGCAGACCCATTGATGCTGTCAGTGCCGGAATAGAGCGGCGATTTTATGTGGAAAAATATGCAGCCAGAAAGGATAAATAGCTTCTTTTTTAGGTGATTTTAGAGTCCAAAAGTAACATTTCTTTCATATTATATGTAAATATCTATTCCTATATGTGTAAATCGGTATCCATGTGGTATAATTCAATGTAAATCGCAAAGATTTGTACGAGCAAGGATACGGTTGACATAAGGAGACAACCGTAGCAAAGGGTATTCGAATGTTGAGACTGGGAATTGATATTGGATCCACCACCGTTAAACTGGTGGCAATGGAAGAAGATAACAATATCATATATAAAAGATATGAACGACACATGTCTAATGTGTTTGAAAAAGTAGCAGAACTGTTGGAAGACATGCTGCAGAAAGTGGGACCCAAGACGGTGAAAGCGGTAATTACCGGTTCCGGCGGCTTGGCTCTTTCCAATTTATTGGGGCTGCGTTTTGAGCAGGAAGTAATTAGTTGCAGTAAGGCAGTGGAAAAGCTGATTCCTGAAACGGATTGTGTTATTGAGCTGGGCGGAGAAGACGCCAAGATTACTTTTTATGGGCAAACTATTGAACAGCGAATGAATGGAACCTGTGCCGGTGGCACGGGGGCTTTTATTGATCAAATGGCCATTTTGCTTAATACAGATGCGGCCGGTCTTAACGAAGCGGCAAAGCAGCATAAGATGATTTATCCTATTGCCGCTCGTTGCGGTGTTTTTGCAAAAACGGATATTCAGCCATTGATTAATGAAGGAGCAGCTGTTTCTGACTTGGCAGCCAGTATTTTCCAGGCAGTCGTTAACCAAACTATTTCCGGACTTGCCTGTGGCCATCCCATTGAAGGAAACGTGGCCTTTCTTGGCGGGCCTCTATCTTTCTTGTCGGAATTAAGACAGCGGTTTATTACCACCCTTGATCTTGATGATGATCAGGTGATTTTCCCGGAAGACTCTAAATTCTTTGTGGCTATTGGTGCAGGATTTTTGGCTGAAAACCAGCCATCGGTAACCATTGATTCTTTGGTCGGAAAATTTAACTCTCTAACACCGGACATGATGAATGAAACTAAGCATCTTGATCCGTTGTTTGAGACAGAAGAAGACTATGAGGCTTTTAAAAAGCGCCACAATAAGGCTAAAATCAAAAGAAAACCATTAAAAGATTGCCATGGAAAACTTTACCTTGGAATCGATGCCGGTTCCACTACTACCAAGGCGGCGTTAATTGATCAAGAGGGAAATCTTGTCTTTGACTTTTACCAAGGTAATGAAGGAAATCCAATTCAATCGGTGATGAAATTCTTACGGATGATGTATAAAGAAATGCCATCGGACTGTTTCATTGCCAATACAACGGTAACCGGCTATGGAGAAGGACTGATTAAAGCGGCTTTCAAGGCAGACTTGGGGGAAATAGAAACCATGGCTCATTATAAAGGAGCTAGTGAATTTCTGCCGGGTGTGGAATTTATTTTAGACATTGGCGGTCAAGACATGAAGTGCATGAAGATTCAGGATGGAGCTATTTACAACATTATGCTTAACGAAGCCTGTTCTTCCGGCTGTGGATCCTTTGTGGAAACATATGCCAAATCTGTAGAGATGGACGTGAAGGACTTTGCCAAAGAGGCGCTAAAGAGCCAAGCACCTGTTGACCTTGGGACACGCTGCACGGTGTTTATGAACTCCAAAGTAAAACAAGCACAAAAAGAAGGGGCGTCCATTGGCGATATTAGTGCCGGGCTGTCTATGTCGGTGATTAAGAACGCCCTATATAAAGTTATCAAGCTGCGGAACCCGGAAGAAGCCGGTGAAAAAATCGTCGTGCAGGGCGGAACCTTCCTAAACGATGCAGTGCTCCGCTCCATTGAACGAATTTTAGGAAAAGAAGTTGTTCGTCCGGACATTGCCGGCCTTATGGGAGCGTATGGAGCAGCTATTATTTCTCGCGAAAATTATGTGGAAGGTACACAGTCATCCTTAATTGGTTTGGAAGAAATGGAAACCTTCTTCGTGGAAAACTCCCACGCTCGTTGTCAGCGTTGCGAAAACCATTGTATGCTTACCATAAACAAGTTTAACGATGGATCCCGGTTTATTACGGGGAATCGTTGTGAACGAGGAGCCGGCAAAGAAAAGACGACTAATGAGCTGCCTGATTTATATGAATACAAGTATAGAAGACTCTTTGATTACCGGCCATTGTCAGAGGAAAAGGTTCTTCGCGGGAATGTCGGAATTCCACGTGTATTAAACATGTATGAAAACTATCCCTTCTGGCATACTTTCTTTACAAGATTGAGATTCCGGGTAGTATTGTCACCGGATTCCAGTAAAAAGCTCTACGAAGACGGAATGGAAACCATTGCCTCAGATACGGCTTGTTACCCGGCTAAACTGGTACATGGTCATATTAAGTGGTTGGTAAAACAGCAGGTAGACTGGATCTTTTATCCCAGTATCAATTTTGAGAGGAAAGAAGATGCTGCAGCGCCAAATCACTTTAATTGTCCCATTGTGGCGACTTATCCGGAAGTAATTGCCAATAACATGGATGATGTTTTTGACAAATACGGTATTTCCTTTGCTCATCCGTTTTTACCATACGATGATGATAAAAAATTGGTACGGGAATTGTCCCAGCTGCTGGAAGCCAAGGGCGTTACCAAGGAAGAGGTGGAGACGGCCGTAAAAGCAGCTAGACGAGAAGATAGGCGATATCATGATGATGTGCGAAAAGAAGGAGACCGGGCATTGCGGTATGCTGCAGAGAACAACAAGCAGTGTATTGTTTTAACAGGTCGTCCTTACCATGTGGATCCGGAGATTAATCATGGCATGAACAAGATGATTGGATCTTTCGATATGGTTGTTTTATCAGAAGACTCTGTTGCGGACTTGGCAGAACTGCCGCGTCCTATTCGTGTACTGGATCAATGGGTATACCATTCTCGCATGTACAAGGCAGCAGCTTTCGCCGGTCAGACAGAAGATGTGGAGCTGATTCAGCTTAACTCCTTTGGATGTGGTCTTGATGCGGTGACCACCGATCAAGTAGAAGAAATCTGCCGTGGTCACAACAAGCTATACACGGTTTTAAAGATTGACGAGGGAAGCAACCTTGGCGCTGCAAGAATTCGTGTCCGTTCTTTAAAGGCCGCTATGGATGAACGATTAAAGAATCATGTCTCTGTCAATAAAGAAGGACGCCAATTTGACCGTAAGATCTTTACCAAGGAGATGAAGAAAGACTACACTATTTTGGTACCGCAGATGGCGCCGCTGCATTTTCAGTTTTTCGAGACGGCTTTGGCAAAAGAAGGCTATACGGCAAAATTGCTTCCTACTGCAGATACGAAGGCAGTCGATGAAGGTTTGAAATATATTAATAACGATGCTTGTTATCCAACCATCGTTTCTTTGGGACAGATTATTTCGTACCTAAAGAGTGGAGAGCTTGATTTAGATAAAACAGCCATCTTTATGTCTCAGACAGGCGGTGGGTGCAGAGCCAGCAACTACGTTTCCCTTTTGCGAAAGGCGTTGCGTGATTTAGATATGGAGCAAATACCGGTTGTATCGGTGGCACTGTCTACAGGTCTTGAACATAATCCCGGATTTAAAATTACGCCGGGACTGGCCAAACGTCTGTTAATGGGAATCATCTACGGGGATGTACTGATGAAGGTTCTGTATGCGACACGACCTTATGAAAAAGAACCGGGTTCGGCCAATGCATTAGCTGAGAAATACTCCCAAATTGCCGATGCCAATATAGCTAAGGGAAGCTTATCCGGATTCCGGAAGAATATTAAGGAGATGGTACATGCCTTTGATACTTTACCGTTACAGGAAGATCTTGTAAAACCAAAAGTCGGTGTGGTGGGAGAGATTCTTGTAAAATACCATCCTAATGCCAACAACGATATCGTTGGAGTTATCGAAGCAGAAGGCGGAGAAGCTGTTGTGCTGGAACTGGTGGATTTCTTTCTATATGGTATGCATAGCAAGGCCTACAACTTTAGATATTTGTCCGGCAGCTTCGGTCAGATGGAATTGAACAAGCTGTATATTAGTGTCATTGAGTGGCTGCGGGGACCTGCCAGAAAGGCTCTTGAAAACAGCAATCGCTTTAAGCCACCGGCATTTATCTATGAAACTGCAGCCAAAGCAGAGGAAATTCTTTCAGAAGGAAACCAATGTGGAGAGGGGTGGCTTCTCACCGGTGAAATGGCAGAACTAATTGATAACGGTGTCGAGAATATTGTCTGTCTTCAACCATTTGCTTGCTTGCCAAACCACGTAGTCGGAAAGGGAATGTTAAAGGCCATGAGAAAACGAAATCCTTTGGCTAACATTGCAGCCATCGATTACGACCCGGGAGCCAGTAATGTGAATCAGCTGAACCGTATTAAGCTTATGATGGCAGCGGCTCACAAGAACTTGCGAGAAAAGCAGCAGAAAGAAGAAAAAACAGGCGCATAAGTAAAAGTATATCCGGTTGCTAAATTTAGAAAATTTCACATAGCATACATGAACAATTTGTCAAAGAACACAGGTTTTGTCCTGTGTTCTTTGATACTTGGTAAGGAAAGTGCTAAAATCGTAAGGGAGAGGAGGAATGTACTATGAAACCCGGACAATATCAAGTTACAGAGGTGGTTCATCATGTGCTGTCCTCCTATGTGCAGCCGGGAGATATTTGTGTTGATGCCACTTGCGGCAACGGGTTGGATACGTTGTTTTTAGCAGAAAAAGTCGGAAAAGAGGGCTGTGTATATGGCTTTGATATTCAAAAGAAAGCCATTGAAGAAACGAATTATCGCCTGGAAAGTGCCGACCAAAAAACGCAAGTGGTGCTGTTTTGTGCCGGCCACGAAACTATGAAAGAACAGTTGCTGGAACGTGATGGAGAGATTGCAGGTCATGTGGCGGCAGCTATCTTTAATTTTGGCTATTTGCCGGGTGGAGATCATGCCATTCATACCGGGGCAGAAACCAGTATTAAGGCCATGGATCAATGCCAAGAACTATTGGCTGTAGGTGGCATCATGGCGCTTTGTATTTACAGCGGCGGCGACACAGGGCATGAGGAAAAGGAAGCTGTTTTACAATATCTGGAACAGCTGGATCAAAAACGATGGTTGGTTTTAAAGCTGGAGTACTTTAATCGAGGGAATAATCCGCCAATCCCTGTATTTGCCATTAAGTTAAGGTAAAAAGACAGCAAATATTAAAGATAAACTGAGGAAAGTACCATGGATGTAACGACAATAGAAACGAAAAAGAATGAAAAAATCGCCTTGGTGGTGGAGGGCGGTGGCATGAAGTGTGCCTACAGTGCCGGCGTATTGGATGGTTTTCTAGACTATGCTATTACATTTCCATATGCAATAGGAGTTTCTGCCGGCAGTGCCAATTTAGTATCGTATTTGGCAAAGCAGCAGTCAAGGGCAGCTCGATTTTATACCAAACATATTAAAGAACCGGATTACTTTGGTTTTCGCAGCTTGCTGAAAACCGGAAATCTCTTTGGACTACAGTACATTTATGGCACATTGACTAATTCTGATGGGGAGGATCCTTTAGATTACGAAACCATGATGGCAAGCGATACGGACTTTCACATTGTAGCAACAGATGCCAAAACCGGCAAACCGGTATATTTCCAAAAGAAGCAGCTGCAAAAGGATAATTATCTTGAGGTCATGGCCAGCTGTGCCATTCCGGTTGTATCACGACCGGTAAAAATCAACGGGAGAAGATACTTTGACGGCGGATTGTCCGACGCCCTTCCCATAAAGAAGGCCTGGGAAGAAGGTTGTAGTAAGGCCGTGGTAATTTCGTCTAAAACACGAGATTATATCAAGCCGGTGCAAAAATTTTCCAAGTTGTACAAGGCAGTAGTTCGTAAGTATCCAAAAGTAGTGGAAACCATAGAGCGGCGTCATATAATGTATTGGCAGCAACAAGAATATATGTACAAAATGGAAAAGCAAGGAAGAGTTTTTGTTTTTAACCCTAGTCGGTCTCTGAAAATGAGCACCTACGATATGAATCCGGAGAAAAACCAAGCATTGTATCAGCTGGGTGTTGAAGATTTTCAAAGAAATAAGGAGGCATTACTGGCCTTTATGGGGAAATAGGGAAATTATAATACAGCATTGATAAAGGAGAGAATACTATGGGAGAGAAGAAACTTGGATTTGGGTGCATGCGTGTACCTTTGCTGGATCCATCGGATAATACATCGGCGGATATGAAGCAGCTGGAAGCTATGGTGGATCGGTTTCTGGCGGCGGGATTTCGCTATTTTGATACGGCATATATGTACCATGATTTTAAAAGTGAAACCTTTGTGCGGGAAGCTTTGGTAAAACGCCACAATCGAGACAGTTTTTTAGTGGCAGACAAGTTACCTCTGGGAATGCTGAAGAAAAAGGAAGATGTGGATCGTATTTTCCAAGAACAGAAGGAAAAAACAGGTCTTTCCTATTTTGACTTTTATTTAATGCACGATATGAACCATGGCAATTATTTGACGGCAAAGAAATACGGTGCTATTGATTACGCCAGGGCCAAAAGACAGGCTGGAGAGGTTCGTCACTTGGGCTTCAGTTTTCACGATAATGCACAGGTGCTGGATTTGATTTTAAGGGAAAATCCGGATATGGAATTTGTGCAGCTGCAGATTAACTATTTGGATTGGGAAAGCCAAGGGGTGCAATCAAAAAAATGCTATCAAGTGGCCACAGAACACGGGATACCGGTGATTGTTATGGAACCGGTAAAGGGTGGCACTTTGGCAAAGGTTCCCCAGGAAGTAGAAAAAGAAATGAAGGCAATGCACCCGGGCTGGAGTGTGACCAGCTGGGCTATGGGATTTGCTGCCGGCCTTGATAATGTCAAAATGGTGTTGTCGGGAATGAGTAACATGGAGCAGATGGAAAACAATATTAGCTTTTTAACGGATTTGCCAACCTTTGGCCAAGAAGAAAAGGAGCTTTTGGCGCGAGCTTGTGATGTCATTGCCGGAAAGATTGCTGTTCCTTGCACAGGATGTCGCTATTGCGTGGAAGAAAGCAGTTGTCCTATGGGGATTCCTATTCCCAATTACTTTGCTCTATACAATACAGAAAATTTGCAACGGGAAAAGGGTTGGACGCCGAAACGGGAATACTACTCTAATTTTGTGAAACTGGGCAATGGTCGTGCCAGTCAGTGTATTGCCTGCCATAAATGTGAAAAAGTCTGTCCACAGCACATTGCAATTTCTGAAAGAATGAAAGACGTTACCAAGGTGCTGGAAGAAAACAATGCACAACTGTAACGAAAAGCAACTAAAAAAACGAAAGACTATGTATCATGTATGACAATTTCACCCTATGCCTACAGGCTGTACTGCCGGTATTTATCTATATGGCTATAGGCATGGGGATTCGAAAAGTGAATCTCTTGAATGACAGGGAAGTACGAAAATTCAATCATTTAATTTTCGTCATATTTTTCCCTGTATTGATGTTCCATAATTTGTATGGTCATCATTTGGAGGAAATTGTCAATGGACACCTGGTTGTTTTTGGTATTTCCATTGTTCTGGGTATCTATTTCTTATCTATTCCCATTATATTAAAAATCGAAAAAAACCAGGCCAGTCGCGGGGCTATGATTCAGGCAATCTACCGCAGCAATTTTATTATTATGGGGTTGCCGGTTGCCATGAGTATCGTAGGAGACCAAAAGGCGCCGGTTACCATGATGATGGTAGCCATTATTGTGCCTCTGTATAATATAATGGCGGTTATTACTTTGGAAATATTTCGAGGCGGGAGACCGAAGCTGTCTAGAATTTTGCTGCGAATACTAATGAACCCTTTGATTTTAGGTGCTATTGCCGGGATAATTGCTGCCATTACGGCATTGCATTTGCCGACTGCCCTAGAAGGGATAATCGACGATATGGCAGGGATTACATCTCCTCTGGCGGTTATGATTTTGGGAGCTTCCTTTGATTTTCAGGCGGTGGCAGCCAAAAAAAGAGATGTAGCCATTTGTGTTTTCGGTCGTTTGGTGGCGGTACCGGCTATTGGATTGTCCTTAGCGGCTCTCTTAGGTTTTCGTAATGTGGAGTTTGTTACTCTTCTTGCCATGTTGGCAGCACCTACGGCCGTATCCTCTTTTACCATGGCAGAGTCTATGGGCAGTGACGGCAAGCTGGCCGGTGCTTGTGTGGTATTTTCTTCTGCATTTTCTGTATTTACCATGTTCCTTTGGTTATTTTTATTTAAAAATCTGGGGGTGTTTTAGTGGCGATTCTGCAAAAGGGCAAAACGTTGACAGAGTAGAAGCCAGAGCATAGAATAAAATAGAACGCATAAAAAAGGGAGGCAAGAGAATGAAGGGAAAAACAGGAAGGAATGATCCTTGCTGGTGTGGCAGTGGTCGCAAGTACAAGCAATGCCATTGGGCCTTTGATGAGAAATTGCAAGGGCTAAAGGAAGAGGGACATGAGGTTCCTGGCCATGATATAATCAAAAATGCAGAGGAAATAGAAAAAATAAAGGAAAGCTGCAAAATCAATATTGCGGTTTTAGATGAGATTGATAAGGCTTTTCATGAAGGTATGACAACGGCAGACATTGATAAAATTGTCTACGATGTAACAACAGATATGGGTGCTGTTCCGGCACCGCTTCATTATTCCGGGTATCCCTACAGCGTATGCACTTCGGTTAACGACCAGGTGTGCCACGGATTTCCATCTGAAAATGTGATTTTACAGTCGGGAGATATTGTCAATGTAGATGTGTCCACAAACTTAAATGGATATTTTTCCGACTCTTCCCGTATGTACTGCGTGGGAGAAGTGGAACTGGCTGCACAAAAATTAGTAGATGTAACTAAGGAATCTGTATACAAAGGACTAGAAAAAGTTCAGCCTTGGGGCTTCCTTGGGGATATGGGGCAAGCCGTTCATGATCACATAGTGGAACATGGATATTCTGTCGTTCGCGAATTTGGCGGACATGGTATCGGTCTGGAATTTCATGAAGATCCATGGGTTGGATTTAACAGCCGCAAAGGAACAGAAATGGTTTTGGTTCCCGGCATGATATTTACCATTGAGCCAATGGTAAATATGGGGAATCCGGAAATATATATTGATAAAGAAAATGAGTGGGAAGTATACACCAAAGATGGCAAGTTGTCGGCACAGTGGGAAATCCAGGTGCTGGTGACAGAAGATGGCCATGAAGTATTATGCTGGTAGAGAGGAACGTACCATGAAGAAAAAACTATTCATTATGGCCTTGTTTCTGATTGTCATGACAATAGTGGCAACAGGTTGTGGCAAAGGTAATCAGGCATCTTCTGACAAAGCCGATTCACTAAGTGATTCTGTAAAGGTGGCAGCCTATAAGGGAACATCCAGCCAGGTGGTCAAAAATCTCGGTAAGGATTATACGGTTAAAGAGTATGATAATTTGCTGAACCTGGAGAAAGCCGTAGAGCGGGGTGCCTACGATGTGGCGGTAATGCCTACTACGGATGCAGATTGGCTTTATGGAAAAACAGGAAGAGAACTGAAAATACTCAGCCCTGTTTCCATGGGAGGTTTGTATTTGCTTTCCAACAACTATGTTCTGGAAAATCCGAAGATGAGCAACTTTGTTAGAAAGACCATTTATGTTACCGGGGAACGTTCCACCGGCGCCAAGGTTTTTGAATACTTGATGATGGAGGCCGGCATTGGTTCTTCTTCATACAAAATTAAAGTACTGGATTCTTATGAGGAAGTGGAAAAAGCTATTAACGATTACGGTAACTTTGCCATTGTAGAGCAGCCCTTTGCTAAAAAGTATTTAAAGAACCGGTCTGTTGTTAAGGTTATGGATTTGGAACAAGCTTGGAAAAAAGCAACAGACCTGGAGTTGCCAATGGATGTTTTGGTTTGCAGCAAGGAGTTTTATAAAAACCGCAGCGATGATGTTTCTCTTGTGCTGGCAGACTATGAAAAGGCCACAGAAAAGGTTGCCGGTAAATCCGGTCGTCCGGTTTTCTATGGAGCCAGCAACAGAGGTTGTTCTCTGGTAAAAGCTTTTAATAAAGAAATAGTGAAAAATGTACCGGGTCTTTTTAACGGAAAAGACGGCAGTAAAATTTACTACTTGGAAAAATAACGAAATGGAATGAATGGAGCGACATTGGCGTGAACGAAGACCAATTGCTTTTGGCACAAATCAAGGACAAAATCAATAGTAGCATGCAGCAATACACCATTGAGCACACAGGATTTCTTGGTTTACACCAGCAACATCTGCTTCAGGATTTACTAAGAGCAGAGCCGAAGGAGGAAATCCTGTTCCAACTATATGGAGGATACCAAGATGCATAGCGGCAGATGTTTATTTGCCGCCCTTCTTTTATTCCTTGCAATATAGAGGAATATATAGTCTTGTTGCGTGTTACCGGTGGCAAAGGGGCAAAAAAATTAACTCATCGAGATTACCTTGGAGCCCTTGTTAGAACCGGTATAGAACGACGAGAAGTGGGAGATCTTTTAGTGCATGAAGAAGGGGCGGATGTTTTGGTAACGGCTTCTATTAGCCCTTTTTTACAGCAGGAGCTTCTTTCTGTCGGTGCCGTATCCATTGACCGGGAGATTTTGCCTTTGGATAGATTACGTATTCCAAAACAGCAGGTAAAAACTATGAATATTACGGTTTCTTCGCCGCGCATTGATAGTCTCGTTGCTGCTATATTCGGTATTTCACGAGTTACCAGTCAAGAGGCCGTTAGAGCCGGTCGGGTATTTATCGACAGCAGAGAAGTGACTAAGGCGGAGCAGATTGTAACCCAGAACCAGATCGTAGTATTACGAGGAAAAGGAAAAGCAAAAATTATTTCCATTTCTGAAAAACCAACAAAGAAAGGGCGCATTCCTATTACCGTTGAAAAACATATGTAAGGGTGTTAACTGCCTACAGCAACATTTTAACCCCGTAAGACACACAGAGAACAATGATTCCGGCAGTAATTACACCGGCGGTAATAATGGGGAAGGCTTTTTTTAGTCGAATATCCAAAACCGAGGCTACCAGCGCACCGGTCCAGGCTCCTGTCCCGGGCAAGGGGATGGCAACTAAAATAAAGAGTCCCAGTTCTTTGTACTTTTGGACTTTCTGCCCATTGAGATGGGCTTTTTGCTCCAGTCTGGTAACGATTTTTGCCAATTTAGGTCGTTGTTTCATCCAAAGAAATATCCGGCGTAAGAAGAGAATAATAAAGGGAATGGGCACCATATTGCCGGCAACACCGAGGATAAAGGTAATCCATAGAGGAAGGTTCATCCCCACACCATAGGGAATGGCACCACGTAGTTCTACAATCGGTACCATGGATACCACAAAAACGGCAACCATTTTCCCAACATACGTTGTAGTTAACCAACTCAGCATAATTTTTCCCGTTTCGTCTATCTACATTACTACAGTGATTCAAACAGTTTCGAATACAGTGAGTATACACGATACTTCTTGAGAAGTCCAACTAGGAAGAAGTTCAAACTATGTGGTATACTACCTGTTAAGAAACATTGGGAGGTATAGCATATGTTTGACATTTCACCATTACGATATGAAAATGATACATTTGAAATCTTAGATCAGACGAAGCTTCCCGGCAAAGAAGAATGGCTTACAATGGAAACCAAGGAAGATGTTTGGGATGCCATTGCCCAGTTAAAGGTGCGAGGGGCACCGGCTATTGGCGTGGCAGCGGCTTTTGGGTTGTACATAGCCTCTCGTGATATTGAAGCCGACGATACGACGGATTTTTACCGCCAAGTCAATGATATCGGGAAGTATTTAAATTTCTCCAGACCAACGGCAGTAAATCTGTCTTGGGCCATTCATCGAGTGCTGGATGTAATTTGGAACATGGCAGCAGTGGAAAGCAATCGGAAAAAAATTGACCCGGATAAAGACTGTCATATTGCTTGGAGAAATTGGCAACAGGCGGCCAAAGACAGAATGCTGGCAGAGGCCTTGGCCATTCAAAAGGAAGACGAAGAAGCCTGCCGAAAAATGGGTGAATATGGATTGTCGTTATTACAACCGGGAATGGGTATTTTGACCCATTGCAACGCCGGAGCCCTTGCTACGGCAAAGTACGGAACATGCCTTTCCCCGATTCACCTGGGACAGGAAAAGGGATATGATTTTCGTGTTTTTGCCGATGAAACAAGACCTTTGTTGCAAGGCGCTCGCTTAACGGCTTGGGAGTTGATGAAGTCCGGTGTAGATGTTACTTTGATTTGCGACAATATGGCGTCTTCGGTTATGAAAAAAGGATGGGTTGATGCCATCGTAGTCGGTTGTGATAGAATGGCTGCAAATGGAGATGGCGCCAATAAAATCGGAACCAGCGGTGTGGCCATTTTGGCTAAGGAATATGGCATTCCTTTCTATATGTATGTGCCCACTTCTACTATTGATTTATCAACGAAAACCGGTGAAGATATTGTTATCGAAGAGCGTGATCCTGAAGAAATTCATCAGAAGTGGTACAAAGAAGACATGGCTCCCAAAGGAATCAAGGCGTTCAACCCTGCTTTTGATGTAACGGATCACCAATATATTACGGCTGTTATTACAGAAAAAGGCATTGTAAAACCGCCTTTTGATGTGAATTTGGCAGCGTTGCTAAAAGAATCCAAATAGATGACTAAAGGAAATACTATTCATGGCATACAAAGTCAAGCTAGATAATTTTGAAGGACCTTTTGATTTGCTGGTCTACCTTATTGAAAATGCTCGCATGAGTATTTATGACATCAAGGTGGCAGAAATTACTACGCAATACATAGAGTATATCAGTGCCCTAGAAGAAGCGGACGTGGTGCTGTCGGCAGAATTTTTTCTTCTTGCAGCGGAATTGATCGATCTGAAATCTAAGATGCTTTTGCCTCGTTTTCATGGAACCGGTGAAGAGGAAGAGGCAGAAGATCCTAGGGAGGGGTTGGTACAGCGAATCCTGGAATACAAGCAATTTAAAGGAATTTCACAGATGCTGGCAGACCGGGAGCTTCTTGCACGAAGGGTGATGGAAAAGCCACAAGAAGATATTTCTATGTATATAGAAGATCCCAAGGAAGAATTACTGGCTGATGACAGGCAATTTGCCAAAGCCTTTGCCGCTTTTCTTACAAGACGAAAAAAGCTTCATGAAATTCATCAACGATACGAAAGAGTAGAACGACAACGAATTACTGCCGAAGAGCGACAATCTTTTATTATGGGTCTCTTTGCAAAGCAAGCCACAAGCCATCTGACTTTTTCTCAGTTGGTACCGGACAAAGATGATCGATACGATATTGCTTTATCTTTTTCCTCGTTACTGGAAATGGTAAAAGATCGTCGTCTCAATGCAGAACAGCCAAAGCCTTTTGGAGAAATTGACGTAACAGTAAATCGGCAAAGTGAAGGCAAGAGCCAAGAGAAAGAGCAGGTAAAACATGTCGCAAAATAGAGCTGTAAAATCAGCATTGGAATCCATGATGTTTGTTTGGGGACAGTTGTTGTCTGTTTCCGATGCAGCAGAAATCTTAAATATACCAAAGAAAGAAGCCGCTGAATACTTAGATGAAATGGAACGAGAATACCGAGAAGAAAAGCGTGGTATTCGCATTCGCAAAGTAAATGGCAGTTACCAGTTGGTAACGGCTTCTGAGAATGCAGATTACATAGAACGACTCTGCCGTCCGGTGAAAAAACGGAGATTATCTCAGTCTGCCTTGGAAGTATTGGCAATCGTGGCGTATCGGCAACCGGTAACAAGGGGAGAAATCGATGCTATTCGTGGCGTTAAAAGCGATCGCGTGCTGGAGGGGCTTGTCCACAAAGAGTTGATTATGGAAAAGGGTCGCTCTGAAGCCATTGGGAGACCTATACTATATGGAACGACAGATACTTTTCTAAAGACTTTTGGATACAGCACTTTAAAAGAGCTGCCGGATATTGGCGACTTTACGGATGATACAGATTTGGCCATGGAAGAGCGACTGGAAACCGATGGCGTCATTATCAATCAAATCAGTCTTGCTGAAGTTTCCAGCGAAGAGTCAGAATAATTCTGGTGATAGAGTCGGTGACTAATAGGCCGATGGCAATAGAGCCGGCCAAGAATATGGTCAGAGCGCCTGCAATGGCGGCATGTGTTAGGTCACCGGCGATTAAATAGGCCATGGTATAGAAGATTCGTGATCCCGGGACCAAGGGCATAATAGCCGGAATGGTAAATACAGTGGATGCCTGTTTAAAAATCCGAGCAAAGATATTGCTAAGGGCTCCCAGACAACAAGTCCCGATAAAGCAAGCTTCCACATCTCCCATGCCCCAGTAGGTAACGGCAATAATAAATACGCCCCAACCGACACCGCCAACGACAGCTGTTGCGGCCAAATCTTTTGCCGGTACGTGAACCAAGATGGCGAATCCCAAGGTGGCAATAAGACCCACCAAAAGGGAGACTGCAGGTCCGCTATTACCTTCTACCGGCAGCAAAACGATACGGTTGGCTTGAAAGACACGTAGGAATACACCGGCACCGATAGCAAGGGAAACGGCAATGACTAAGGCATCTGTCATACGGGCGAGACCGGCCAGCATATCTCCTGATAGAAAATCTCTGATGGAGTTGGTAATAGCAGCTCCCGGTACATAAATCATCAAACTGCCGATGATAATAGCATCCGGTTGGCAGCCGGGAAAGGCTATAATAAAGAGCATGGCCAGTGTGGTTGCCAAACTGCAACAGAGAAAACCGTTTAGAAAATAGTTGGTGGAATTGCGCGATAATATGTGATTTAGTATTAAGGTCAGGATACCGATGCCGCCGGAAGCCAGTGCCGCTAAAAAGCTGTTACTGTAGAGGGCGCAAAACATAGTGGCTACTAAAAAGCCCCCTAAAAGCCGTAAGGCTAAGGGGTAATTTTTTTGCAGCGAAATATCCTCCAGCTCTGATATTCCCGCCTCAATGGAAAGGTTGGTGGAAGTAAACTTTCTGGAAAATCGGTTTAAATCAGAGATTTTCTTCATATCTGTTACGGAGCCTTGAATACGGCTGATGGAAGTAGTGATACTTCCTTCTTCGCCACCGGCATCAGTAGATACAAAAATCCCTGTTGGAGTTGCAAATACCTCCACATTATCTATGCCACAGGCAAAACAAATACGTCGAATGGTATCTTCCACTCGATAAATTTCCGCTCCACTATGTAACATTAGTTCGCCGGCTTTGATAGCTAGCTTTAATATCTGTCTGTCTCGTATTCTCATCTTGCCTGCATTATATCATAAATTGTATAATGGAAAAGGTGGAAAATAGAAGGATCCCAAAAGAGACAGTAAAAGAGGAATAGTAAAAGAGGATTATGCGTTTAAATAAATATATAGCTGCTGCCGGTATTGTTTCACGGAGAAAAGCAGATCAGCTAACGATAAATGGAAATGTTAAAATCAACGGTATTGTCATTACTACTCCCGGAGTCGATGTACAGCCGGGAGATGTGGTGGAGGTAAACGGTATAGAAATTACACCGGAAGAAAAGAAGGTGTATTTCATGTTAAACAAACCGGCCGGATACTTAACAGCTATGAGTGACGACCATGACAGAGAAACCGTTGCGGAACTGGTAAAAGACATTCCCCAGCGAATTTTTCCTGTGGGGCGTCTTGACTATAACACTACCGGATTGTTGATTATGACCAATGATGGGGAGCTTGCCAACAAACTGGCGCATCCTCGTAATCACATAGGTAAAACGTATAGGGCAAAAGTCAGTGGTATTTTGTCGGATACTCGTGTACGCAAGTTGCGAAAAGGTGTGGATTTAGGAGATTTTGTAACAGGCCCTGCCCAGGTAAAGGTGATTACACAAACCGCCAAATCTGCTGTTGCCGATATTATCATTTACGAAGGGAAAAACCGACAAGTACGCCGAATGTTCAAAGCCGTCGGCTGTCCTGTACAAACTCTACATCGCATGGCCATCGGCACGTTGTATTTGTCTCGCCTTTTGGAAGGCCATCACCGAAAATTAACTCGTCAGGAAATCGACTATTTGAAAAGCTTGTAAGAGTGCTGATACCGGAAGCGGCACTGCATACATGGTTTCTCTTACTTGCTTGCAGTATAGATTATTGTCTCGTGTATACCCGACTATTAGCAATCAGGTTTCTTTAATTGAGAAAACCCTGCGTTTGACGCGAGGTTGCGTTTAGTATGCAAAAAATAGAAATAAATAGAGTGATTTTCTGTTATAAATGGAAGTATTTTTTAGCAGGAATATTCAAAATTAGAAAACTTAAATAAAAGTCTTGAATTTAAATGGGGGGGTAGGTTATCATGAAAGCAAAGTGTTTATTGAAATAGTAGGAGGGAAAAAATGAAGACTTTTATCCAGTCGAAAAAAGGCACTGTGCTTATTTTTTTACTTGCCTTTGTGGTAGCTTTTGCAGTCACGTTTATGGTCATTAGTAAAAAAGCACAGCCCAAAGTGTGTACCGACCCCCAAAAGTTAGACCAAAAATCTAATGATTGGAGGTCGGTGTTT
>CAUTYX010000006.1:0-99279 GCA_963542695.1 uncultured Eubacteriales bacterium | reverse complement strand
AAACACCGACCTCCAATCATTAGATTTTTGGTCTAACTTTTGGGGGTCGGTACATTTTATTACAGGGGTTTTATCGATATACATAACTTTACTTTGTCTGTTATTTTACCATTTCCCACAAATTTTCACAACGCGTATTCAGAATATTCCAACGGCCAGGCGAGAGCAGCGCATTCAAAAATCATCACAAAAAAGAAAACTATTGCCGGGAAAGAACTCCTCAGCAGCAGCTTTATAGAAAAGCAACAACAGCTTTTACAACCGCAACAATTTATTCCATAATGGCGCCTTTATTGGCACCGCTGACATTTCTTCGGTATCTGGCCAGCCAACCGGTTTTCACCCGCGGTTCCGGTGGTACATAAGTCTTTTTCCGTTCTGCCAGTACCTGATTGGAAACATTCACATTTATAGTCCCCGCCGGTATGTCAATGGCTATGGTATCTCCTTCTTGTATCAGTCCGATTTCACCACCGCTGGCAGCTTCCGGACAGACATGACCGATACTGGCTCCACGAGAAGCTCCGCTAAACCGGCCGTCGGTAATCAATGCAACCGTTTTATCCAGCTTCATGCCGGCTAAGGCGCTGGTAGGATTCAGCATTTCTCTCATCCCGGGTCCCCCTTTTGGACCTTCATACCGAATAACTACCACATCGCCTGCTACAATTTTCCCGGCATAGATGGCAGCAATGGCCTCTTCTTCTCCATCGAAAACTCTGGCAGGACCTGTATGCTGCAACATTTCCGGTGCCACGGCACTACGTTTTACAACGCAGCCCTCCTTGGCTATATTTCCCCACAATATAGCAATGCCGCCTGTTGCACTGTACGGCTCTGTAACGGGACGAATAACCTGATGGTTTCCGATTTCTTTCCCCTTGATATTTTCTCCTACGGTTTGTCCCGTTACCGTCAGCTGCTCTGTATCAATGACTCCGATTTTGTCCAGCTCATGGAGTACAGCCTGCACTCCGCCGGCATTGTGCAAATCATGCATATGCGTTCCGCCGGCCGGTGCCAGGTGACATAGATTAGGAACCCTGACGCTATACTCATTAAACGTATTTAAATCAAACTGAATGCCGGCTTCGTTGGCAATAGCAAGAAGGTGCAATACGCTATTGGAAGAACACCCTAGCGCCATATCACAGGCCAGTGCATTTAATATAGATTGCTTATTAACGATGTCTCTTGCACTATGGTTTTCCTCAATCATAGTCATAATGGCCATACCGGCTTTCTTTGCGATGCGCATCCGCTGGGAAGAAACTGCCGGCGTGGTGCCGTTCCCCGGAAGGGCAATACCAACGGCTTCTGCCAGGCAATTCATGCTATTGGCAGTGTACATACCGGAACAGGAACCGCAGCCGGGACAAACATTTTCTTCAAATTCCAGCAGTTGATTGTCATCAATCATGTTGGCTTTTCTGGCGCCAACGGCTTCGAACATCTTTGACAAGCTGGTCTCTTCTCCCTGTACCAGGCCACTCATCATAGGACCACCGGAACAGAGCACAGTGGGAATATCCAGACGCAACGCCCCCAGCAACATGCCGGGAACAATTTTATCACAATTGGGAACCAATACCAGACCATCGAACATATGGGCTTGGGCCATGGTTTCCACGCTGTCGGCAATCAGTTCTCTTGATGGCAGAGAATACCTCATCCCTTCGTGTCCCATGGCAATACCGTCGCATACCCCTATGGAGGGCACTTCCACCGGTGTCCCGCCGGCCATCCGCACACCGGCTTTTACGGCTTCTGTCACCTTGTCCAAATGCATATGACCGGGAACAATCTCACTGTGCGCATTTACGACACCCACCAGCGGTCGTTCCAGTTCCTCTTTTGTATACCCCATGGCATAGAACAGGCTCCGCATAGGTGCCCGTTCTATTCCCTTTGTTACGTTATCGCTTCTCTTTCCCATACCGTCTCCTTATGTGACGACCTTTGCTATTTTTTCAGCCAGCTCATCATCTTTCTCAGTTCACTGCCGGTCTTGCACAACTGATGTTCATTTTCCTTCATTCTGGTAGTCAGGAATCTTGCCTGTCTACCGGCAGACATTTCTGTTACAAACTCGCTGGCAAATTCGCCATTCTGAATTCTCCGCAAAATTTCCTTCATGGCAGTTCTTGTTTCCTTGCCGATAATTTGACGACCGGCATAGTAGTCACCGTATTCGGCTGTGTTGGAAATGGATTTACGCATCAATTCAAATCCACCTGTGTTAATCAAGTCAACAATCAACTTCATTTCATGGATACATTCAAAGTATGCCATTTCCGGTTCGTATCCGGCTTCTACCAGCGTTTCAAATCCGGCCTTCATCAGCTCTGTCACACCGCCACAGAGAACAGCCTGTTCTCCAAAGAGGTCGGTTTCTGTTTCTTCTCTGTAAGTCGTCTCTAAGATACCTGCTCTGCCGGCACCGATACCGGATGCATAAGCCAGTGCTAAATCTTTTGCTTTTCCGGAATTGTCCTGGTATACAGCGATTAAGGAAGGTACCCCTTTGCCTTCCAGATACTGACTCCGCACTGTATGACCCGGACCTTTTGGCGCAATCATGATGACATCCAGGTATTCTGCAGGCCGGATCAGCTGGAAGTGAATGTTAAATCCATGGGCAAAAGCCAGCACATTTCCTTCCTTCATATGAGGTGCTACCTGATTATTGTAGATATCTGCTGCCAGTTCGTCCGGCACCAGCATCATAACGATATCGCCTTTTTCAGCCGCCGTTTCTACATCTACCACTTCCAGGCCGGCATCAATAGCCGACTGCGCACTGCGAGAATCCGGCCGCAGACCAACGACCACGTTGACACCACTTTCATTTAGGTTTTGTGCATGGGCATGACCTTGGCTGCCAAATCCGATAATAGCTACGGTTTTCCCATCTAGCAAACTTAAATCGCAATCCTGATCGTAATACTTCTTTATCATTGTACCGTCTCCTTTTCTTCCCAGCCTCTTTCCATGGCTGTGATACCTGTTCTGCAGACTTCTACAATATCGTATCCGTCTGCCATTTTCATAAACCCATCTATCTTTGAGGTTTCCCCGGTAAGTTCGACAATCATACTTGTTTTGGACAAGTCTACGATTTTACCTCGGTAAATCTCCACAATTTCTTTAATGGCTGTCAACTCTTCCTTTTTAAAGGCAATTTTCATTAGCAGCAATTCTCTAAACAAACTGTTTTCCCTTCGAAGGGGGAAAATAACTCGCACATTTTCCAGCTTTTCCGTTTGGGAAATAATCTGTGCCAGAGATAACTCCGTACCGCTAAAGACCACGGTAATCCTAGACAACTCCGGATTATTGGTGGCCGATACCGTCAAGGAATCAATGTTGAATCCCCGCCGGCCAAACAGGCTGACAACTCTTGTCAACACATTGGCTTGGTTATCAACAAACAGACTGATGACTTCTTTTTTATTGGTCATGGCCTCCTCCTTATCCGATAATCATATCTTCTACGGTTCCGCCACCGGGAATCATAGGCAGTACACGCTCTTCTCTGCCAATGGCACAATCAATCCAAACAGGACCTTTTTCTTTTAGTGCCAACCGGAATACCTTTTCAAATTCTTCCATTGTGTCAGCCCGAAAGCCTTTACCTCCAAAGCCTTCAATGACCTTGGAAAAATCTGTTTTCCGCTCCGGCGTGGTGCTGGAATAGCGACTGCCGTAAAAAGCAGTTTGCCACTGGTATACCATCCCAAGAACGCGGTTGTTCATAATAACGGTAATGATGGGAAGCTGCTGGCTAACAGCGGTACAGGCTTCGTTTAAGTTCATATGGAAGCTGCCATCACCGGTAATATGAACGACTCTCTTCCCGGGGTTTCCAATCTGAGCTCCAATGGCTGCACCGTATCCAAATCCCATGGTACCAAGGCCTCCACTGGTAAGAAAGCTGTGCGTATTCTTATGTTTCAGATATTGTGCCGCCCACATCTGGTGCTGTCCAACATCAGTAACGTAGATGGTTTCCTTGTCGGTCATATCGCAGATACCATGGATAATGTCAGAGGGATGAAGTTTTGACTCTTTGTCTTTGCTATCACCGGTAGTCTTCTTCATCTCCGTTACTTCCTCTATCCATTTGGCATGGGAATTTTCTTTTATGAGAGGAAGCAAGCTGGTAAGAAATTCTCCCACATCACTAATGACACTGTAATCTACATGAACATTCTTGTTGATTTCCGCTTTATCGATATCCACCTGAATTTTCTTTGCTTTCTTGGCAAATTTCTTTGGATTCAATGCCACCCTGTCACTAAATCTGGTTCCAAGGGCAATGAGCAAATCCGCTTTGTCTACCGTCCTATTGGCGGCGATGGTTCCATGCATCCCCAAAAGCCCAATGTTTCTAGGATCATCATAGCCAACAACTCCGGCTGCCATCATGGTATATGTTGCAGGAATATCGACTTTTTTCATCAATTGCCGCAGTTGTTCTCCTGCCTCACTGGCCTCTACACCACCTCCAAAGTAGATAACCGGTCTCTTGGAGTTATTGATGAGGGCTGCAATTTTTTTAACATCTTTGGCCGAAGCAATAGGCCTCTCTATTTTCTTTGATTGGTATTTCCCCGGTTTGTAGTCAATGGTTGCCGCCGAAACGTCCTTGGTTATATCAACCAAGACCGGACCCTTTCTGCCACTTTCTGCTATGCGAAAGGCATCGTGCAAAGCGGCCGGCAAGTTTTCAATCTTATTGACAAAGAAATTGTGCTTTGTCACCGGCATGGTAACACCGGTAATGCTAATTTCCTGGAAAGCATCTCTTCCAATGAGGCTATCGGGTACATTGGAAGTAATGGCCACCATAGGAACGCTATCCATAAAAGCAGTAGCAATCCCGGTTACCAAATTGGTTGCTCCCGGGCCACTGGTGGCAAAGACAACCCCTGTTTTACCGGTAGAACGGGCGTATCCATCTGCTGCATGGGCAGCTCCCTGTTCGTGGGCTGTCATAATATGACGAATTTGCTTTCTATATTCATACAGAGCATCGTACACATTTAAGGCTGCACCGCCGGGATAACCGAACACGGTATTCACCTTGTGTTCCAGCAATATCTCAGCAATTACCTGGGATCCTGTTAGCTTCATTTCTGTAGCTCCTTTCCATTTCATAGCAGGTATGTTCCAACAAGTGTGTTCTTGTGGGTTCATTATATACTCTTAAGACCTGATGTCAATAGAATTTCTCTTGTTTTTAACTTATTTTTGTTGTTTTTTCTTAACTAATTTATATATTTTTTGTTGTTTATCAACAAATATGTTCGTCGTGTTCTTCTTTGCGCCTATTTGTACCGTTTTTTCCGCGTCTTTCCACGTCTTTCACATGAACCGAAAAATATACTCTGAATCTACCTTCTGTAAAAAAGATTCTTGACATTATCCCCGGAATCATACTATAATTTATTCAAATTTAATACTTGCAATGACGGGAATAAACCATCCCCATGAGATAATATAGAGAGTTGCCGGTTGGTGAAAGGCAGTATCCCATAGATGGCGTCTCACCCCCGAGCAAAACCTTATGAGTGGGAACCGGTGATGGCCGGGTCCAAGTAAGAGTGGTACCGCGGAAGTAAACTATGCCTTCGTCTCTTCGTAGACGATGGTTTTTTTGTTTTCTCAGGGGACCAAAAGGAGTAAAGACATGCAAAACAAAGAAAAGTATCAACCAAATTACTGGATGCCGCCTGTAGAAAGCACAGAGTGGGTTCACAAAGATCATGTAGACACAGCTCCCATTTGGTGCAGTGTTGACTTGCGAGATGGCAACCAAGCCCTAATTGTGCCTATGAGCTTGCAGGAAAAACTGGACTTTTTCCAGTACTTGGTAAAGCTGGGGTTTAAAGAAATCGAAGTAGGATTCCCTGCCGCCAGCGATACAGAATACGAACTGTGCAGAACGCTTATTGAGCAGAATCTCATTCCTGACGATGTAAAGATTCAGGTTTTGACTCAGTCAAGAGAGCATATAATAAGGAAGACTTTTGAGGCATTAAAAGGCGCCAAGAGCGCCATTGTTCACCTGTACAACTCCACTTCTGTGGCGCAGCGTCAACAGGTGTTTAAGAAAAGCAAAGAAGAAATCAAGCAGATTGCCATTGACGGCGCAACATTAATGAATCAGTACGCCGCAGAACATCCGGAGACCGATTGGTATTTCGAATATTCCCCGGAAAGCTTCACCGGAACGGAACCGGATTACGCGTCAGAAGTCTGCAACGCCGTTGTAGATGTATGGAAGCCAACGCCGAATCATCCGGTTATTATCAACCTCCCCAGCACGGTACAGATGGCCATGCCCCACGTATATGCCAGCCAGGTAGAGTACATGAGTCGCAACATGCATCGCAGAGACAGCGTTCAGTTGTCCCTGCACCCTCACAACGACAGAGGAACCGGTGTTGCCGATGCGGAACTGGGACTATTGGCCGGTGCCGACCGTGTAGAGGGAACCCTTTTTGGAAACGGTGAACGTACCGGTAATGTTGATATTGTAACGCTGGCCATGAACATGTACACTCATGGGGTGGAAACAAATCTTGACTTTTCCAACATGCCGGATGTTGTGGCACACTACGAAAAATATACCGACATGAAAGTAGGCGATCGCCAGCCATATGGCGGAAGTTTGGTTTTTGCCGCTTTCTCCGGCTCTCACCAAGACGCCATTTCCAAGGGAATGAAGTGGAGAGATAATAGCGACGATGCCCAGTGGACTTGCCCTTACCTGTGCATTGATCCTCACGATTTGAACAGAGAATACGAGGCAGATGTCATTCGTATCAACAGCCAGTCAGGCAAGGGCGGCGTTGCGTATATCTTGGAACAAAACTTTGGATACGATATTCCGGTGAAGATGCGGGAAGAAATCGGGTATATGATAAAGGGAGTTTCCGACCACCAGCATAAGGAATTAAAGCCGGAAGAAATTCATCAGCTTTTCGAAGACGAATACGTCAATGTATTTCGGCCGGTGGATATTACCGATGCTACCTTCCACAGATTGTCTCAATACAAGGAAGACAACCACATAATTACATCCATCGATGTAAAAATCGCCGAGGAAAGCTACCATCTGACCGGGGAAGGAAACGGTCGTTTAGATGCAGTCAGCAACGCCCTGCGTCAGAGCCCGTACAACTTTACCTATGATTTTGTAACCTATTCGGAACACGCACTGGAGTCCGAATCCGATTCCAGAGCCGCTTCTTACGTAGCCATTGCCGACACAAAAGGAAATGTATTCTGGGGAGTAGGCCTCCACGATGACATTATTTACGCTAGTGTTAACGCATTGGTCAGTGCCATCAACCGAATGAATAAAACCAGCCACTTTGTAGATTAAAAAGGAGAAATACCATGGGTCTTACAATGACACAGAAAATATTGGCCGCACATGCCGGCCTTGATACAGTGGTCCCTGGGCAACTAATCCGCGCCGATCTGGACATGGTTCTTGCCAACGACATCACCGGCCCCGTTGCCATCAATGCTTTTGAAGATGCCGGTTTTCAGCAGGTATTTGATAAAAGCAAAGTTTCTCTTGTAATGGATCACTTTGCCCCTAACAAAGATATTAAATCCGCAGAACAGTGCAAACAGTGCCGTACTTTTGCAAGACGATTTGATATTGACAACTTTTACGATGTAGGCAACATGGGTATCGAGCATGCCTTGCTGCCGGAAAAAGGATTGGTTGCCCCCGGCGAAGCTATCATCGGAGCCGATTCCCACACTTGTACATACGGTGCATTGGGCGCTTTTTCCACCGGTGTTGGCAGCACCGACCTTGCTGCCGGCATCGCTACCGGTCAGGCTTGGTTCAAAATCCCCGAAGCCATTAACTTTGTATTAACCGGCAGTCTCAGAGAAAATGTCAGCGGAAAAGACGTAATTTTGCATATTATCGGCATGATCGGTGTCGATGGTGCATTGTACAAATCCATGGAATTTACCGGGGAAGGACTCTCTTCCCTCTCCATGGAAGATCGTCTTTGTATTGCCAATATGGCTATCGAAGCCGGTGCAAAGAACGGTATCTTTATGGTAGATGACATTACCAGAGAGTATGTAAAAGACAGAGTAGATCGTCCATTTAAGACCTATGATCCGGATCCGGATGCTCAGTATCAACAGATCATCCCCATTGACTTGTCTGAAATAAAACCGACGGTCAGCTATCCACATCTTCCGGAAAATGCCAAAACCATTGATGTGGCGGAAAAAGACAATATCGTTATTGACCAAGTTGTCATTGGTTCTTGTACCAATGGCCGATTGTCGGACATGAAGGCAGCTGCCGATATTCTGAAAGGCAAACACATTGCCCCTACTGTTCGCGGCATTATCATTCCGGCTACCCAGCAAGTTTACAAAGATGCCATCCGCCTAGGCTACATCGATATTTTCATCGATGCCGGATGCATTGTTTCTACCCCCACTTGCGGGCCATGTCTTGGCGGCCACATGGGCATTTTGGCTAAAGGTGAACGATGTGTCGCCACTACCAACCGTAACTTTGTAGGTAGAATGGGGCATACCGAAAGCGAAGTATATTTAGCCAGCCCGGCCGTTGCTGCAGCCAGCGCCGTTACCGGTAAAATCACCGGACCAGATACCGTGAAAGGAGGCAACCAGTAATGAATGCCAAAGGAATCGTACACAAATACGGAAGCAACGTGGATACTGATGTTATTATTCCCGCTAGATATTTGAATACGCAAGACCAAAAGGAACTGGCCAGCCACTGTATGGAAGATATCGACAAAGAGTTTGTAAACAATGTGCAGGAAGGTGACATCATGGTCGCCACTGAAAACTTCGGTTGTGGTTCCTCTCGTGAACACGCACCTATCGCCATCAAAGCCAGTGGCATCAGCTGTGTTATTGCCGGAACCTTTGCCCGTATCTTTTACCGCAACGCCATTAACATCGGTTTACCTATATTAGAATGTCAAGAAGCCAGTGAAAAAATCCAAGCAGGAGATGTAGTGTCGGTGGATTTTGAAACCGGTACTATTGTCAACGAAACGAAAGGTGAAGAATATCACGCCCTTCCCTTCCCTCCATTTATTCAGGATATTATGGCAAAAGGCGGTCTTTTGGCCAGTCTTAACCAAAGTCGTAACCAGAGTAAAGTCCAAAATTAGAGTAGAAAGGAGACCAAAAGTAATGAAGTATACCATCGCTGTCATCAAAGGTGACGGTATCGGTCCCGAAGTGGTTTCCCAAGCCATGAAGGTGCTGGATGTTGTCGCAAAAAAATACAATCACCAATTCGAATACCGGGAAGTCCTGGCAGGTGGATGTGCCATTGATGCTTGTGGAACTTGTCTTCCGGAAGATACAATTACCACTGCTAAAAACGCTGACGCCGTTCTCCTTGGTGCCGTCGGCGGACCTAAATGGGACAATGTTCCCGGAAATGAACGGCCGGAACGGGCGCTGTTGGGCCTACGAAAAGCTCTAGGCCTTTTTGCCAATCTTCGCCCCGCCATTCTGTATCCGGAGCTGGCTGATGCCTGTCCTTTGAAACCGGAGTTAATCCGGGGAGGACTGGATTTAGTCGTGGTTCGTGAGCTAACCGGCGGCATCTATTTTGGAGAAAAAGAAACGGATGTAAACGAAGAAAACGAAACGTATGCCTATGACATCGAAAAATATTCTACCAAAGAAATCCGCCGCATTGCCCAAGTAGCTTTTGATATGGCCATGAAACGAAACAAAAAAGTCACCAGTATTGACAAAGCCAACGTCCTTGACTCTTCTCGTTTGTGGAGAAAAGTGGTTGCGGAAGTAGCCGAAAACTATCCGGAAGTAACACTCAACCACTTCTATGTAGATAATGCCGCTATGCAGTTGGTTCGTGATCCCAGACAGTTTGATGTCATGGTCACCAACAACATCTTCGGCGACATCCTCAGTGACGAAGCCAGCCAAGTCACCGGCTCCATCGGCATGCTTCCATCTGCCAGCCTAACCACCGGCAACTTCGGCATGTACGAACCTGTTCACGGCAGTGCCCCTGATATTGCAGGTGAAGATAAAGCTAATCCCATGGCCACCATCTTATCTGCTGCCATGATGCTTCGCTACACCTTCAATTTGCAAGCCGAAGCCGACGCCATAGAAGCTGCCGTCAAAAGCCTTTTGGCAGAAGGCTACCGCACCCCGGATCTAATGGCCAACGAAGCCCAGCCTGACGCCAAAACCATCGTCGGCACCACCCAGTGCGGCGAATTGATTGCTCAGCGGATAAAATAAGCAGCTGGTTTCCCAATTTATTTTTTACGCTAATGCGATAAACTGATAAATCGCCTTTTCTGCGGGATTAAAGAGCTTGATAAAAATGACTTCCCGAAGGATTTCGGGTATTATGTAAACTTCTCCTCCGCACAATTTCAATTTTTAAAATTAGTGCGGAGGAGTTCCGCATTTATGATAAAAAACAAAAAAGTGCGGAAAATTGAGAGAAAAACAGCTTCACTTTTTGTACAATCTTGCTTCTCTTGTTTGTTCGCTACTTATTTATTCCACTTTCGTGGTCAAACAACGTACCTCAAGCAATGAAGTGGGATTATTGCCCCATATTTGTCGCTATTGTCAAATATTATTTTTATCGGGAAAAGAAATCTTCCGTACTTTTGCTTATAATCTAAAAAGTGCGGAAGAGATGGTGCTTTGCATTTAAATATACGGAAGATGTGCTTCGTTATGCTTAAATCTGCAGAAGAGCCCATCAAGTCAGGTTCCTCAAATCTACGGGAAAGGCTATGGGAGAGGCGATGTTTTGTGTTTAAATGTGCGGGATAGGCGCTTTCTTGTGCCTTAGATTCGCGGAAACGCTGCTGTTTCTACTTGGATGTGCGAAAAAGCTTATACCGGTCGTTGCTTTCTGAGCAGCAGCACGTTCCCCTCCATAAACACTATTGAAAAAGCTAGCAGCACCAGCGTATCCAGCCAGATTTCTTCCATTCCGCTTCCTCGAATAACAACTTCCATCAATGCGTGGGTTGTGTATTGCAGCGGAATGCATTTGCTTACCATCTCCCAGCCGGAAGACAACTGAAACAGCCCGCATAGAAAAATTTGCGGAATAATAACCAAAGGAATAAACTGCACCATCTGAAATTCGCTATTGGCCAAATTAGAAAGCAAGATGCCCAGTGACAATGCTGTAACCGCTGTCAGTAAGCTAATTAAAAATACATACCCAATGCTTCCTTCCACATGAAGTCCCAAAACATAGATAACAAATAAAGTGATTGTTGTAGTCTGAACCAAAGCCAATACACTAAAGCCAATCATATACCCTGCCACAATTTCTCGCCGTTTAATGGGCATGGATAACATTTTTTCCAACGTCCCGGTTTTGCGTTCTGTTAAAAATTAATACCGGCAATGAGAAATACAAAGAAGAACACAATAATTCCAATAAGCGGGGTTCCGTAATTATCAAAAAAAGTGTTATCCTTCGAACCATACACATAATCTACTGTCATCCTGGGCGTTTTCACAGCTAAGGATGACACATCAATATTTTGACTAATCCCAGGCGGCAGTTGCTGCAGCTTCACAGACATTTTTTTCATGTGCTTCTTTTGCTTATTGGTCATGGCATTAACCACGGCTTTTTTAACTGCTCCTTCCACCTTGGCCGCATCCCCTGCATTGGAACCGTCTACATAAAGTTTCACCTTGGCCAAATCAGGAGAAATGGATACCGCTGCTACCGCTTCCCGCTTTTTTACAATGGCTTTTAGTTCCTTGTCCGTCAGCTTTTTATCGGTTTTCCTTACTTTAATATGAATGTCCTTGTTACCTTTTATTTCTGAGATAACATTTCCCTCATGAGCCACCACTATTTTGTATTCTAATTCCGGATCTTTTAAAATAAAGTAGACCAGGGTAAGCACAATAACAGGCGCCACCAGAACCAGCGCCAAGGTGCGGCGGTCATTTTTCATTTGATGAAGGATTCTCATTGCCAATGTTCTACTTCTCATTTGTCACACCGACCTTTCTCCAAATCGAATAAATGCTTCCTCAATAGTTTTTGCGCCCGCATGTGCCATCAGTTGCTTTGCATGGCCCGTTGCTATAACGCGTCCTTCTCTCATCATTGCAAGCAAATCGCACTTTTCAGCTTTATCCATTACGTAAGTCGTAACCAGTATCGCAATCCCGGCCTCTGCAAGTTGGTACAGTTCCTTCCAAATTTCTTTCCGCAACACGGGATCAATCCCTACAGTAGGTTCATCCAGTATCAAAACTTTCGGCTCTGCTACCAAAGCTACCGCCAAGGAAAGTCTCTGCAGCATACCGCCGGAATAGTTAATCACCTTTTTATCAAGCTCCTCTGTCAAATCCACCAAGTCCGCAACATACGCAATTCGGGCTTGCAACTCTTCTTTTTTCAGCCCATACATCTTTCCAAAAAACTCCAGGTTTTCACGCCCGGTTAAAATAGAATACAGCGCCGCTCTCTGCGCCATATATCCTATGTCTTTCATGGCTTCCAGTGACGGTACAGCAAAATCAAGAACCTTTACTTTCCCGCTGTCCTTTTGCAATATTCCGGCAATGATTTTTACCAACGTTGTTTTCCCACAGCCGGAAGGGCCTATAATTCCAACAATCTTGCCATAGGGAATGGCCAGGTCCACATCAAACAACACTTGCTTCTTTCCGTAACTTTTACTTATATGTCTTGCAGAAACTGCCGGGCTTTCATTTCCCCTCATGGTATTCTCCTTGTTCTTCTCAAAGTATTGCTTTACTATAATTATATCGTGATGGAAATAAAATCATATGGACAACCCATCCGGTTTTGTCTATCCCGCCATAAAGAAAAGAAGGATACGGTGTCTCAACAGCCTGGTACTGCAAAAGAAAAAATAAAAAGCGCCTTCATCAAGATATATAAAGAAAAGGCAATTAATGAAATCACCATCGGTAATCTAGCTGCAGAAGCCGATGTTTACCGTGGGACATTTTATTATCATTATCCGGACATTTACGCGTTACTGGAAGATGTAAAAGAAGATGCAAAAGCAAATTTTACGCAGCATTTGATTCCCTTGCTGCCGGCCTTTTTAGTTTCCGACTACTCCCAACATCACCTGCGACCCATTGAAGAGTTCTATGAGAAAAACGAAGAATTGATCCGTCTTTTTCTAATTGAAAAACCGGACATTCAATTGCTAAGCTATGCAAAAACAGCTCTGAAAAAGCTGTTACTGGAAACATTTCAGCTGACAGACCGAGAATTTCCGCAGAAATTCCATTACATGTTGGAATTCACCACTTCCGGTCAAGTGGCACTGATCCGTAAATGGTTCCAAGACGGTCGAGTTCTAACTACCACAGATTTTTCTTCGGCCATAAAAGTATGTACCGGCGGCTTTGTATCTTACCTTAAAGAATTACGTGCAGAATCCGCAAATTAAATACAAGTGTTGAGAGTGCCGTTGATAAGCAAGAAAAAACGCACACCGGAAGATGTGCGTTTCGTTTATTTGAAGTTTTTGTCTCGATTTCCTGCTCCGTTAGAAATCCAATCCCGGCAAACGGATAATCTCCACTACCATTTTGGGGGTAATTTTACCAATCGCTACTTCCTCTCCATTGGCATGGATATAGTTCCCTTTATCATAGTAAATTCCTACATGGAAAATATTCTTTGGAGATCCATTTTTACTGATAATAATGATATCTCCCGGCTGAGCAATTTTTAAGTCTCTTCCCAACCCATACTTTTTACTGTAGTTTTTGTAGAGATCTCTGGAAGAATATCTAGGAATCTTGATTCCCGCTGCCAGGGATTTATCATCCATTTTCGCCTTCTGCATAGTCCAGCAAGTAAATCCGCTACAGTCAAAGGCAAATGGTCCATTTGCACCCCATACATACGGCGCACCCAGCTTACTTTCTGCCTTAGCAATCACCTTACCGGCCGAGGTGTATCTAAAACCCGGCGTGCTCTGGGTCAGTCTATTGGGAGTACGTACCCAAAGACTACGATCCTTACTCTTATGTGCATTGCGAACAGCATGAACCTTGTATTTGTAGCTGGTTCCCGGCTTTCTCTTTGTATCCTCAAAATACCGGTTTTTGTCAGTTACCGTTTTGGCAACCCAGTACTTTTTTTCTTTTTTACTGTATTTGTACACAACATACTTTTTCGCCCCGGAAATTTTCTTCCAGCATAGGCGAACCTTTGCTCGAGAAGTCGCTTTCCCCACAACTTTGGGAGAAGCCAGCTCAGGTGTTGCTTGTATAATATCTACGAGATGAAGATTTTTAGAAACTTTGGCACTGCCTACTCTACGAGCCACCTTATAGAAATAGGTGATTCCTGTTGCAAGGCCTTTGTCGGTATAACTACATGCAGTAGACGGAAGCTTACCAATACGTTCATAGATGCCATCCACCTGCTTTGAACGGTAAACGGCATATTCTCTCGTTCCTTCCAGATTATCCCACCGTAATTTGACGGAATTATATCCACCGGAAAGAGCTTCCACATTTTCAGCTGTGGTTACATATGATTTGGCTTTCGCCATCGCCCGCTGGTTGTCAACGAAAAGTGGCGACATCATCAGTGCCATAATCAACAGGCATGGAAGAACCATGGAAATTAATTTTCTTTTCATAAAAAACCTACTCCAATAACAACATTAAAAATCACTATGCATAAATAGTATTATCGGAGTCACATTTCCGTCAACGTAACTTCACACGACTTCACATAATCTTCACAAACCACATATAAATAATGCTGCCTGTGAAAACAGGCAGCAAATCAGTACTTTTTCGTTTCATTCAGGAAAACTCCGGAAAAGAATCGTAGCAAACCTCTCCAAAGCCACGAAAAACTCATGAAAGACTCTAATAAATTGGATATTTATCTGTCAGCACTTTGACTCTTCTCTTGGCTTCTTCCTTGTCACCATCAGGATTTTCCAGAACCAGATTCATAATATCGGCAATTTCCACCATATCTTCTTCCACCATTCCTCTAGTGGTAATGGCCGGCGTACCGATGCGAATACCACTGGTAATGGTCGGTTTTTCCGGATCTTGAGGAATGGCATTTTTATTGCAAGTAATATGTGCTTCCCACAACAGATTTTCCGCTTCCTTTCCGGTAATACCCTTCGGACGAAGATCAACCAGCATCAGATGGTTGTCTGTTCCACCGGAGATAATATCAAAACCTCTTTCCCTTAACGCTTTGGCCAAGGTATCGGCATTTTTTACAACCTGCTCCATGTAAGCTTTGTATTCCGGTTGTAAGTCTTCCTTAAAGCACACGGCCTTGGCAGCGATAACGTGCATCAAGGGACCTCCTTGGATACCCGGAAATACAGAACGATTCAACTTATATTTGTCGGCAACTTCCTTTGAGGCCATAATAATACCGCCACGAGGGCCACGGAGGGTTTTGTGGGTGGTGCTGGTGGTAATGTCGGCATAAGGAATGGGGCTCTGGTGTAAACCTGCTGCCACTAAACCGGCAATATGCGCAATATCCGCCATCAGCACAGCACCACATTTGTCAGCGATTTCACGGAATCTTTTAAAATCAATGGCTCTGGAGTATGCAGAAGCACCACAAACAATCAGTTTCGGTTTGGATTCCATGGCCAGCTTTTCAACCTGGTCGTAGTCAATATATCCGGCATCGTTCACTTCGTAAGGAACCACCTTAAAATAGCGACCGCTCATGTTGATCGGGTGACCGTGAGACAGGTGACCGCCACTGTCAAGACCCATTCCTATAATAGTATCTCCCGGTTCCAAAACAGCAAAGAAAGCAACCATGTTTGCCTGGGCACCGGAGTGAGACTGCACATTTACGTATTCACACCCAAAAAGCTCTTTGGCGCGTTCTCTTGCCAATTCTTCTACTACGTCAACGTATTCACATCCTCCGTAGTAACGATGGCCGGGGTATCCTTCTGCATATTTGTTGGTCAACACACTGCCCATAGCAGCCATAACCCCTTTGCTGACAATATTTTCCGAAGCAATGAGCTCAATGTGTTCCTTCTGTCGTTTCAGTTCATCTTCAATAGCCTGTGCCACATCCACATCCTGAACGGTAACCTCTTTCAAGTCAAACATGTTCCAATCCCTCCATTTTCTCGTATTTGACGACTTTTATCTTTCGCTTTATTTCATTATAGTATCATAGGAAGCTAACCTATACAACATCCACCTACAATACTTAGTATGTGAAGTTTTTCAATACACAATAAATAGCCCTATATTATAGTAGGAAGTTTTACTTCTGTCGTCTTTTTCAAATTTATTGCAGGATGTCTCCCCTTTCCAAAAATATTCCAACCACATACTCTAAAAAAATATTATAATAAGCCTATATATAACACTAGAACATGCCTCAGCTAGCAAGGAGTTCAGTTATGAGTACCATTACCATTAGAACTTCCCGGCCATACGATGTGGTTGTGGAAGAAGGATTACTACAAAACAGCGGGATTATCAGCCGAAAAGTTACCGGTACCTGCAAGGTGTGCATCATCAGTGACAAAACCGTCCACGATCAGTACATGCCGATGATTGCGGCCTCTTTTTCCCAAGCCGGCTATGATGTTCGAAAGGCCGTGGTTCCGGAAGGGGAAGCTTCCAAATCCCTAAATACCTTCCGGAATCTGCTGGATTACCTGGCACAAGAAGAATTTACAAGGAAAGACATATTGGTGGCTTTAGGTGGCGGTGCCATTGGAGATATTGCAGGGTTTACTGCTGCTTGTTACCTACGGGGAATTCCCTATATTCAAATTCCTACGACATTGCTGGCGGCAGTAGATGGAAGTATAGGCGGAAAAACCGGTGTCAATTTGGATGCCGGGAAAAACCTGGCCGGTGCTTTTTGGCAACCCTCTTTGGTACTATACGATCCCCAAACTGCCGGAACCTTATCCGAATCTGTATTTTTAGATGGATTAGCCGAAGTCATCAAATGTGGTGCCATTTCCGGCAACGATTTATTTACCTACGTTGCTCGGGGAGAAGAACAGGATTTTACCAAATTCGTTACCCACTGCGCCCACCAGGCTATGCGTATAAAAAAAGATTTGGTGGAACAGGACGAAAAAGATACCGGTGTTCGCCAATTGCTGAACTTTGGTCACACCGGCGGTCATGCCATTGAAAAATGCAGCAATTACACCATTTCCCACGGTGCTGCTGTAGCCATGGGGATGATGATCAGCGCCAAGGCCGCTCACGCTCTCGGTTGGTCTCGTTACGATTGCTCCCTTGCCATTGGAAACGTACTGGATAAATACGGATTTACCAAAGACTGCGACTTTACAGCAGAGCAATTAACCCAAGCAGCCCTCCATGATAAAAAGAGAAAAGGCGACAATATCAGCCTTGTAATTCCATTAAAAATCGGAGAATGTGCCTTAATGGATGTACCCCTTTCTGTGCTTCACGACTTCTTTAAAGCCGGCGTAACGCCACAAAACAAGTAGAATTTTCTCCATGGATGTACAGATTACCCCGGTAAAACTGGCCGGTCACGTAACCCTTCCTGCCAGCAAATCTCACTGTCATCGCCTGCTAATTGCCTCTTATTTAGCCGGCTCTTTAGCATCCGGGAAAGAAGCCATTGGTATCGAAAACGATTTGCCCATAGTGAACCGGCCGGGAGATGACATTGTGGCTACTATAGAGGCCTTGGAACAATTACAGTCAACGGAGGAACCGAAAATTTATTGCAAGGAAAGTGGCTCTACTTTGCGATTTTTATTACCGGTAGCAGCCGTTCTTCACTCTTCATCCAGCTTTTATGGTCAAGGACGTCTGCCAAAGCGACCTCTTTCTCCGCTGTTGCAACAAATGAAAAACCATGGCTGCAAAATTTCCAACGATTCGACATCGTTCTTAATTTGCAAACTCCAAGGAAAACTGCAAGGAGGTGAATTTTTCTTACCGGGGAACATTAGCTCGCAGTTCATTACAGGGCTGCTCTTTGCACTGCCTCTAACAGCTTCCGGCGGTCACATCCACCTAACGACGGCTTTGGAGTCCAGCAGTTACGTTGATTTAACCATACAGGTTCTTAGTGACTTTGGAATTGCCATCACCAAAAGTACCCACAAGAGCGCTGCCGGCACAGAACTTATAACATACCATGTGGCAGGAAACCAACACTATCAACTCCCCTCTACGGCAGGGTTGTTGCAACCGGAATCCGATTGGTCGGCCGCCGCCTTTTGGCATGTGGCAAACCGACTGGGATGCCACATCATCCTAGAAAGAAAAAGCCGACTTGCCAAGGAGAAACCCACTATAAATTCTGTGAAATCAGATGCTTCTTCGTTACAAGGTGACAAGGCCATTGTAGATATTATTAAACGTGTTTCCACCACGAAAACCATCGATGCTTCTAATATACCGGATTTAGTCCCTATTATAGCCGTGTTGTTGGCACTGACACCGGGAAAACGTGAAATTATCCATGCCGACCGATTGCGGTTTAAAGAAAGTGATCGTCTCCATGAAACGGCAAAAGGCCTCACCGCTCTAGGAGCCACCGTAACAGAAATAAACGATGGTCTTGTAATTGTAGGAAAGGAGCAACTAGATGGCGGTATCGTAGATGGTGCCCGTGACCATCGAATCATCATGTCTATGGCCATAGCTGCCATTGGATGCAAAAATCCGGTTACGATTACCGGTGCCCGTGCCATTTCCAAATCCTACCCCCTATTCTTCCACCACTACAAAAAACTAGGGGGACAAATTGTTATACAGTAACATTTAGACCCTTATTAACGAAAGGCAGTATGTATGAAATCCAGCTTTGGAAAAAACATCATCGTCTCCATCGACGGCGGTTCCCACCGGGAATCTGTCGGCGTTACCATAGAAGGCTTGCCCAAAGACATTTCCATTGATCATGACAAATTGCAGCGCTTTCTAAATAGACGTGCACCGGGAAACTCCCCCTATACTACACGGCGAAAAGAACCGGATATCTTACACCTTTTATCCACTCGCCCTCTGCGCTATTGTATTTACAACGAGGATTATCATTCCCGGCCATACCATGTTACCGAGACAATTCCTCGACCGGGTCACGCAGATTTTACAGCCTATAAAAAATACGGCATGGATTTCCCCATGGCCGGTGGCGGACCCTTTTCCGGTCGTATGACGGCACCTCTTTGTATTGCCGGCGGCATCGCTTTGCAGCTGCTGGAGAAGAAAGGCGTTATCGTCAAAGCACATTTATACCAAGTAGGAGCAGTAAAGGATACCTCGTTTTCCCCCACCATGACCGCCTTTCCGGAAATTGCGGAAGATCCTTTCCCGGCCATTGCAAAGCAGTCCGCCGATGCCATGAAAAACACCATACAGGAAGCTATCTCATCAAAAGACTCTGTCGGTGGCATTGTGGAGGTGGCCGCGATCCATGTCCCTACCGGACTGGGAGGTCCTATGTACCAAGGTGTAGAAAGCGTTCTTTCCCCTATCTTTTTTGGGATTCCCGCTGTCAAAGGCGTGGAGTTCGGTGCCGGCTTTGGTTCCTGTACTATGAAAGGTTCCCAAAACAATGATCCTTTCATGATAGATGCTTCCAGAAACATCGTCACCGTCACCAACAACCATGGTGGTCTATTAGGTGGGATTACCAGCGGGATGCCGATAATTTGCCGTATCGGCTTTAAACCCACGCCTTCCATTGGCAGGGAGCAGCATTCGGTAAATATAGAAACCGGAACACCGGCAACCATTACCCTTAGCGGACGCCACGACCCCTGTGTCGCACTGCGAGCCGTTCCCGTATGTGAGGCAGCCATGGCTATCGGATTGCTGGATTTACTGATGGAAAATCAAGGAGAATTGTAATGGCAAAAAAGAGTAACATCAATCCGGATCAAATTCGAGAAGCTATTGATGCAGTTGATAATCAGTTATTGCAGCTTTTTCAAAAAAGAATGACGCTGGCAAAGGACATGGCAGAATACAAAACGGAGAGCAACGCTCCCATCTATAACAAGGAACGAGAAGATGCCATTATCGCAAACGTTGCCAATCAACTGCAGCAGAATGAAAAGAATCAGCTGACGCATCTGCCCCATGAGGGAAAGGCTTTTTTTGAACGTCTTATGACTGCCAGCCGTCGCTTACAATACCGGCAAATCACCGGCCGTGAACCCATAGATTACGGTCTGGTGGGGAAATCGTTGCCGTATAGCTTTTCCAAGGAGATTCATCAGATGATGGCCCTGTACGATTATCACCTTTGTGAAATGACGCCCAAGGAGCTAAAGATTTTACTGGAGTCTCGTTGTTTTAAGGGACTTAATGTAACAATTCCTTACAAAAAGTCAGTCATCCCCTTCGTAGACGTACTGGACAAGAGTGCCGCCGCCATTGGTTCTGTTAACACCCTTTATTTTAAGGATAACCGGCTCCATGGCGCCAACACTGATTACATAGGATTTCTTTGGATGGTGCAAAAGTCAGGGATTTCTTTCTCCGGCAAGAAAGTATTGGTTGCCGGCACCGGAGGCGCCAGTCTAACAGTCCAAAGAGCGGCCGCACATTTAGGAGCAGACGAAATCTTAACAGTGAGCCGAAAGGGTCCTATCACCTACGACAAAATTCCGCAAGATATTGAAATTTACATCAACGCTACGCCGGTCGGAACTTTCCCCCACAACGGCCAATGCAACGTTTCCCTTGCAAAATTCCCAAAATTGGAAGGGGTTTTGGACTTGGTCTACAATCCCGGTAAAACCGCATTGCTGTTACAAGCAGAAAAACAAGGGATTTCTTTCTCCGGCGGTTTGCCTATGCTGATAGCCCAGGCGACTGCTTCGGCCAAGTTATTTCTTGGCAACAGTCATCTGATGCTGGACAACGAAACAATTTTAAATGCAGTAGAGAAAAAAACACGAAACATTACCTTAATTGGTATGCCCGGCTGTGGAAAAAGCACCATTGGTCGTCGTTTGGCAAAGTCTCTTCACATGAAGTTCGTTGACACCGATGCTCTTATTGAAAGAAAAGCTGCCATGACTCCTTCAGAGATCATCACACAAAAAGGAGAAAAGGCTTTCCGGGATTTGGAAAGTACTGTTATAAAAAAAATAGGGAAACGCCATGGCCAAGTCATCGCCGTTGGTGGCGGTGCCATATTACGAGAAGAAAACAGAGATGCTCTGCGGCAAAACGGACCGGTGGTCTATATTCGTCGCTCTGTAGACAAACTGTCTACCTACAATCGACCTCTTTCCTCTGATTTACAGGAATTATATAAAAAAAGACATCCTCTTTATACGGTTTGCAGCGATTTCTCCGTAAAAAACGATGCCCATTTTTCTCGTGCTTTTAAATTGATTCTTCAGCGCCTGACATAGACTACCAAATGGCTCTATACTCTTTGATATAGCCACCGGTTTCCTGCCTCCACCGGTGGGACTCCCATTCCTCTTTGGTTAAGGAGTAACATAACAAATCTCTAAAACTCCCATCGTACATTAAATACGCTTTTCGCTGGAGCCCCTCTTTGACGAAGTGCAGTTTATCAATAACGTGCTGGCAGCGAAGATTTTCAGTACCGGTGGTAATGGAAATAATATCCGCCTTGGCAACGCGAAAACCATACTCCAACATAGCAAAAGCCGCTTCGGTCATATAGCCGTTTCCCCAACAATCTTGTGCCAAAGAGTATCCCAACTCTCGACTGTTGATGCCGGGGCGCCTGTCATCAGGCAAAAGGCCGATGCTGCCAATGGCAAGACCATCTTTTTTTCGAACGATTTTCCGGGTGCCTCTGGGAATGAATACCTT
Source organism: uncultured Eubacteriales bacterium (assembly GCA_963542695.1). GTDB lineage: Bacteria > Bacillota > Clostridia > Peptostreptococcales > Anaerovoracaceae > RUG100. The sequence goes on along the minus strand of CAUTYX010000006.1, from coordinate 77,394 downwards.
AGTGATAATACGGCGAGACATAGCAGGACTTTCATGAGGCTGCCAGCCGGCATCCCATCCAACGGCAGGGTTCTTGGCATACTCGTAGAGCCTAGCCGCATCTCTTCGTTGCCATTCTTTTAAAAGCAACCGCTTTGTCTCAATGATTTTCACAGCGCTTCCTGTTTCCCTTTCCTATACATTATCTTGCACACTATTCCGATGTACTGAGAATTTCCGAATTATTCTTGTCCACCTGGCTTATTTTCATTTTCTTTACATCACCGGGGTCAACCTTTTCTTTCAACCCCAGCAAAGTAGGCCCCAGATATTCTGTTTTCAACAAGTCGCCATCTAGCGTTACCTTGCTGTATTCTGTAAAATTCTGCCCTTTGATGTAGTATTTGCTGCCGATTTTTACTACCTTATCAATACGAATTTTCTTTACGCCCATTTTTAAATGAACCGGCTTGAAAGGATTGGTATGAGAGTCCAGGTAGATATACTTTTTCCCGTAGAGCATATCGTATTGCAGCGCCTTCAGATTGTTGCGATATTTCTTGTCGTGGCGATGCTTTTGTTGATAGGTGACCAGCGTACCGTTGTGAATACCCAGTCGATCCAGGACTTCGGCGCCCATCTGATAAGCATATAGATTTTCATCTTTTTTCTTCATGCCGAAATTGTCCCAGATAATATAGTCTGTCTGGTAGATGTTTCGTCCTCCGGTCAAGTTCCCTTCTGTCAAATTATCCATGGCCGGCAGGTGGTCCCCATACATTACCAACACTACGTCTTCATCAAATTTCTTTAAGGTATCGGTCAAATCCTTGACGAACATGTCCATTTCATGAATCTGGTTGACAAAGTATTCCCACTGGCAACGTAATTCCTCTGTCGGCGCCTTGGTAACTCGAACGGCCGGATTGTTGATGATTTCCTCTGTCGGATATTTTCCATGACCCTGCACCGAAATCGTATAAATATAGTCGGCAGATTTAGTTGATTGCATAGCATCTAAAATCTGCGATGTCAGCACATTATCTCTAGCCCAATTCTTCGGTGTCTTGCTAACATCACTCATGTATTCCAGGGAAGTAAAGGTCTGAAATCCCAAATTTCCAAAGACGTCGTTTCTTCCATAAAATGCAGCACGATGGTTGTGAATGGCATGAGTAGAATACCCAATGTTTTTCAAGTCATAGGGGATGCTTTCCACGTTCTCTTTCTTCAAGACAGTCTTGTAGGGATATTCTCCCGGGCCAAAGAACTTAACACTCATGCCGGTTATGTTCTCAAACTCTGTGTTGGCGGTTCCTGCCCCCATAGCCGGAACCTGTATCCGTCCGCTGGAAAACTCTTTGGAAAGCTTTCTGTAGTTTGGAATGGCATCTTTATCCAGCTTTATGTTGCCGCAGATACCCGGATCAATAAAGGACTCCAGCTGGAGAAAAATAATGTTCGGATGCTTTTCCTTGCCGTCAGTATGACGGTTTCCCACTGTATCTTTCAATTCACTCCCCGTAAAAATATTACGAATTTCTTTATCGGAATACGTAAAAGGTTTCTTTACGCCCTTGTCCATCCAGGTAGACAGAAAACAATAGGAGAACCCGTTATCTCGGTATCCATAAGCCAAGTTAGGGAAGTAGGAATCCACAAGTCCGGTCTTAACGCCACCAAACCAAATACCCATACATACTGCAATAATTGCAATCACACTGGGAATGGCACGTTTGTAGTGTATCTTTTCAGGAAGCACCGGTGCTTTGTGAAAAGAAATGATAATAAGGGCTACAATAACCACAATGGCAATAATAATTAAAGCCACTTGACCCTTTGACATATAATTTCCCACCAGCGTCAATCCATCCCGCAGTTCTGCCAGATCTCCGGTGGTAAAAGGCGTCATTCTGTTGGATAAAATAATACCGTTTACGATTCCCAGTGCCAACCACGTTACTGCCACACATCCTGATACAAAGACTCTATGACGGAACAACAGTCCAATGGACAAACACATGAATACAATAGTGGCATTAAACAAAAATACCAGCGGGTGCTGCACCATAAACACCACTCCGCCGTATACCGTTTGCCGTGCCGCTGTTTCTATAACCAAGGTAATGATAATAGCCGCAACTATGCTGAGGCCAATGTAGTTATGTAAATATTTTCTATATATATCCCTTACTTTTGACATATGTCTATCCTTTTTTCAAAGCCATTAGCCAAAGCGGCAAATTCCTCCATGTCTAACGTCTCTGCACGTCTCCCCGGTACAATTCCAACAGATTCCATAATGGCAGAAGCGTCTTCCTTAGAAACACCACAAAAGCCGCTAAGACAATTGGCCAGTGTTTTTCTGCGAGAGTGAAAGCCTGCTTTGATACAAGCAAAGAAACGGTCTTCGTTTATTACGTCTACCGGTTTCTCTTGTCGCAGTTCCAGGCGTAACACTTCCGAAGCCACCTTTGGTGGCGGTACAAAGGCTGCCTTTGGAACTTGTACTACCGAATGCACATTGCAGTAATACTGTACCGACAACGACAACACTCCATACGTCTTGCTGCCTGCTTTGGCTCGCACACGTTCTGCCACTTCCTTTTGTATCATCACCGTGATGGTTTCCACCGGAAGGGAGTTCTTTAGCAATGTCATAATAATCGGCGTCGTAATGTAATAGGGAAGGTTACCAATAATCTTCACATTTTTAACCTTCGGGAATCGCTGCTTTTGTTCCCGAATTAACGCCGGTAAATCCACTTTTAAAATATCATCGTGAACGATTTCCACATTATCTTCCTCTGCAAGAGTGGACGATAATATGGGAATCAAGTTTTTATCCAATTCCACAGCAACAACACGACCGGCATACTGACAGATTTCTGCTGTCAACACACCAAAACCGGGGCCAATTTCAATGACCAAGTCATCTTCTGTTAACTGAGCACCTTCCACAATAGCGGCAAGAATACTTTCATCAGCAATAAAATTTTGCCCCAAACTTTTGTTTCTATGAAAATTATATTTTTTATCCAGTTCACGGATGACGGCTCTTTGATACAGCTTCATAAAAAGCGTCCTTTTCTATTCCATACCCGTTGAGTCTGCGAAGAAAAGCCTCCCCATTCCCATATCCTATTCCAAGGAGTTTTCCTACTGCAGCTCTCCTTGCAGCCGCCCCTTCAACACCGTCCAAGCCGGCTTTGAAAAGGTCATCCCGTGTAAATCCGCCACCGGCAAAATTTCCATGGGAATGCACTTTGGACAATGCCTCTACAATGGCCTTTGGCTGCGCATTTTCAATTCCAATATCCCGTCCTGACAAGGCGTCTTCCTTGGTAAGATACGCATGGGCAGCCTTTGGAAAACGTTCCTTCAGGCGTTTGCGAATGACCTCTCCGGCAAAGTCGGGATCCGTAAAAATAATGAGCCCGGCTCTTTTTTCTGCCTCATACAGCCGTTGCCACGTTTCATCGCTGATTCCAAACCCATGAGTTTCAATGGTTTCACAGCGCACAGCTCGTTTCACAGCAGCCGTATCATCACGGCCTTCTACCACAATGATTGCCTTTATTTCAGGTCTTGTGTCTTCCTTTGTCACAATTTTTCCTTACTTATTCCTTGTTTTTCTTCTCCAGCATATATAAGGTTTCCCCCGGCAAAATCAACTTTAACTGTTTTCTTGCCTGCTGTTCAATATATTCTCGCGCATTCACTGTGTCCAGTTCCTTTTGCAACGATTTTTTCTTTTTCTTTAACTGCTCCTGCTTGGTAATCAGTTTTTTTTGCTGCATCTTCATCTCTACAATTCCGTAGGTAGAAAATCCAACCACCAAAACAACCACCAAAGTCACCACTGCTACCAGCAGTCTTTTCCGGTTGTTTTTCTTACGAATTCGCTCCCGGTGCTTTCGTTCCGCCTCTGTTGCAGGAGGTTCCTTACGCTGCCGGCGTAACTCTGCCTTACGAGCCTTTTTCGCAGCTTTGGCCGCTTTTTCTCGCTCCTTCTTAGCCTTTTTAAAGTCCAAGAGCTGGTTATTTCTATTAAATTTTTCAACTCTTCCCTTGCCCTTTTTGGCCATATTCACATCCGTCAAGCTAATACATCAATATAGTTATAGTGTATTGTACCACATCAAGTTTTCATTTACCACAAAGGGGCGTGATCCGGAGCCTTTGTGGCTTATCTGTTATATATCAAGGCTTTTCAGCTTGTTAATACCATAGACGATAACGCCGACCATCACCATAAAAACACATAGTACCGAAATTCCGGTTCCTTTTACCAATGCGATCCACTGAACGCTTCCCAGCAGCCGGTAAGTGACTATGGCACCGGCTATCGTGGCCATAGGCAGCGCCAGCAAAAGACTTTGCAAGCCGAACTGCAGGCATTCTTGCAAAATCATGTGCTGCATTTCCTTATCTGTAAGGCCAAGAGCCCGCAGCAAAGACAATTCCTTCCGCCGAGACACCAAATTCGCCGCTACCACGTTAAATATATTTACTGCCAAAATCATGGAAGCAAACCCCAAAAACAACACGTGAGAAGCCGTTACCATTTGCCGAAATACAAGAGTTCCTTCCGCCCCCAGACCGAACACTTCCACAGAACCACTAAGTCTATCAAAAACACCGCTAAGCGAAATTACCAATAGCACAATGAAAATCATAGATAGTATTGATGACATATACATGCGAAAACTATGGCGATAATACTTTCCGGCCATTACCTTGGAAAAAGAGCGATGTGAACAGTCCAATACCAGACTGGTTTTTGGCGTTTGTTTTTTAGGGCGATGATTTTCTTCTACGTGCAGCTGCAGCAGCTTGTCCATAGAGGCCATCGGCAGCACCGCAAAAATCAATATCAATAAAAACAGCACCACGGCTGCAAGAATTAGAAATAAAGGAGACACCATAAAGACCCATTCTCCCGAAATTTCTGCTCCAAAGAGATTCTTTACAAAAGATTGTCCTGCCGAAACCAACATCCAACCGGTTACAAGGCCTACCGGAATCCCCGGCAAAATACCGCAAAGACCCATAAAGGCCGCTTCATATAAAACGCCGGTACGCATTTGATTTTTACTGGCTCCGGCACCGGACAATATGCGATAGTGATTGGCTCTTGCCCGAACCGAAATGGCAAAAGCGTTGTATACCAAGGCCCCAATTCCAACCACTACAAAGAAAATCACCAAGATGCAAAGAATAACAGCAATGTGTCCAATGGTTCCACTGTGGATGATACCGCTATATTTTCCTATGCCACGAAATGTCAAGTCATGAAGGGCAACGTGATAGGTTTCTTTGTAGCGAAGAAAACTGATAATGACGGTCCCGACAGTAACGATTAAAGACATGGCTAAAAATATACCGATGGTAACAAAGACTGTTTTGGAAAGCCGGCGACGCATCATTCGCTTTGCCATAATCCAGTTTACATTTTTCATTAGCGCACCACCTGGTCTCGTATCAAGCGACCATCATCAATCATAATGATTCTATCGGTCTGCAACGCAATATCCTCATCGTGGGTAATAATGACCATAGTCTGTCTATATTTGCGATTGGATGCTTTTAGGATTTCCAATACTTCCTGACTAGAGTGACTATCTAAATTCCCCGTAGGCTCATCGGCAAGAATAATGGCCGGCGCCGACAGCAACGCCCTTGCAATGGCTACTCGCTGTTGTTGTCCCCCGGAAAGCTGACTGGGAAAGAGTCCGGCTCTATCCCCTAGCCCAAGCTCCTTCATTAACTGTTGAATTCGGTCTAGTGGCGGCCTTCTTCCATCCATAGATTGAGATAGTCCAATATTCTCTTCTACTGTCAACATGGGCAGCAAATTGTTAAATTGGTATACCAACCCAATTTGCCTGCGACGAAAAACAGCCAGGACATCTTCTTTCATAGTCGCAATATCGACTCCATCAATAACAATACGGCCACCGGTAGGTTTTTCCACACCTCCCATAACATGCATCAAGGTGGATTTTCCGGACCCGGAAGGCCCCATAATAGCAACGAATTGGCCTTTTTCAATGGAAAAGGAAACCCGATTAAGAGCCCTTACGGCACTTTCCCCTACGCCATATATTTTTGTCAGATTTTCTACTTTCAATATGTCCATGGCTACTGACCAACCCTTTCCCGGTAATTCTTTGGCCCCTTGTAAAATCGAATGACAAATCTTGCGCCACCGTTTTTTCGATTTTCCGCTTTGATGGTGCCGTTTTGTCTTGTGATAATTTGTCTGGACAAGGCAAGACCGATGCCGTATCCATTGCCTCCGCCATTCATACCCTTGTAGAACCGTTCAAATAAATGGGGCAAGTCCGCTTCCTTAAAACCGGATCCGTTGTCCTTAATTTCTATTTGTGTATACAGCGCATTTTCAGAAGCCGTCACTTCAATGGAACCTCCCATAGGGGTATGTTCCATGCAGTTTTTCAATATATTACTAATGGCTTCTTTGGACCAGTTCATATCGCCAATAAACGATTCGCGCCCTTTGCTTTGAAACTCCATTAGTTGATCCCGCAATTCCATGGAAATCAACAGCGGATCTACCGCCTGGCAAATCAACTGATCCACATCCACCGGACTACTCTGAAAACCGGCGGTCCCCGAATCAATCTTGGCCATTTTTAAAAGCGAAGTGATCAGCCATTCGATACGGTTCATGTTTTCTTCTACACCATGAAGGAGTCGGCGCCGTTCCATAGGTTCCAGGTCTTTATTATACAATCGCGTTATCAGCAAATTCACCGCCGTCATAGGGGTTCGAATTTGATGAGAAATGTCCGCTACGGCGTCATTTAGAAACACCTTATCTTGTTGAAGTCGAAAGGTTTGTTCCCGCAGGCGAATGGTCATTTTATGGATTTCGCTTTCCAACACAGCCAAATCCCCTTCTCGGCTATCATCCAAGACCATTACCACTTCCTGATGAAGAATTTTATCGATTTTTTCCGAAAGCTCCCGTACCTTGCGTTGACGTTTTCTGATTACACCAACAAAAACCAGGCACAGAGCAATTCCTGTGCATAGTCCTATGGCTCCGGCCGCCGGAGTTACCAAATATCCAATAATCGCAATAAACACCGTCACGATACCACCGGTTATGACGGCTTCTCTTACCTCCGGACTTTTAAACATCGTCTCTATTCTCCGACTTTGTACCCTTTACCTCGCACTGTCTGAATAATTTGCGGGTGCTGGGGGTCGTCTTCGATTTTTCCGCGAAGGCGTTTAATATACACCGTCAGTGTATTGTCATTAACATATTCTCCGGCAATATCCCAGATTTCTTCAATTAACTTTTCTCTTGACAACACTGTTCCCTGATTGTTGAGAAATACCAATAACAAACGATATTCCAAAACCGATAAAAACAATTCCTGGCCACCTTTGTGGACGAGACCTTTGGCCGAATCCACCTGCAAGTCCCCCACTTTATATACCGATCTGGTGTTGCCTCTTCTCCGCAAAATATTCTTTAGACGTACCACCAACTCGCGCGGTCGGAACGGCTTTGAGATATAGTCATCAGCGCCCATATCCAAGCTGGCAACGGCACTGGCTTCGTCATCGTATGCCGTAATGAATACAACCGGAATTTCCTTGTTTAAATTGCCTTCTTCGTCGGCTTTGATTACAGAGCAGACAGCGTATCCACTGCCATCCGGCAAGGAAATATCCAGCAACGCCAAATCAAAGGTTTCTTTTGAAAGCTTTTCTACCGCTTCACTTTGGGAGGTGGCACTGGTCACTTGAAATCCTTCAGAGGACAGCAACGCCGACAAGTTTTCAATGATGCTAACATCGTCTTCTACCAGCAATATTTTCGCCATGATGGTCTCCTTTTTTATTTCTCGTTTCGTACTACAGGGGATGTCTTCCATATATCTTTGGCGTATTCTCCAATGGCTCTATCGGCTGCAAAACCACCGGCCATGGCAATATTTACCACAGATTTGGAGTTCCACTTGGCAGCGTCCTTGTAGTCTTCCAGCATGATTTCCTGTACACGGCAATAATCTTCAAAATCCTTAAGGCACATATATGGATCTGCAATGCTATAAGTAGGATTCAGCAGGTACTCATATATATCTTGGAAGCTTTCACCGTTAAAGCCTTTCATAATCGCAGCAAGCACGTCTTTCAGTTGACAATTGCCCTCTACGTAGCGACTGCTATCATAACCGCCGGCCAAGGTTTCTGCGACTTCTTCGGTGGATTGTCCGAAAATGTAGATGTTTTCCGCTCCCACCGACTGAAACATTTCCACATTGGCTCCATCCATGGTTCCAATGGTCAAGGCACCGTTTATCATCATTTTCATATTGCCGGTACCGCTGGCTTCTTTTCCTGCCAGGGAAATCTGCTGGGAAATTTCTGTTGCCGGCATCAATGCTTCAGCCATGGAAACGCTATAGTTTTCCAAAAATACGACCTGCAGTTTTTCTGCAATAACCGGATCCTTTTGAATCTCTTGCCCCAAAGCCCAAATCATCTGAATAACTTTTTTAGCCGCATAATAATTAGGAGCTGTTTTGGCAGCAAAGAGATAGGTCTCCGGTATCATCTCCATCTGCGGGTTTTGCTTCAGTTGATTATAGCGACTAATAATCCGCAGGGCGTTTAACAACTGTCGTTTATATTCATGGAGACGTTTTGCCTGGACGATAAAGATAGCGTCCGGGTTTACTACGACCCCTGTTTCCCGCTGCAATTTTTCGCTAAAACGTACTTTATTATTCCGTTTAATGGCACATAGTTGTTCCAGGACTCCCTTGTCCTCTTTAAATGCAGCAAACTCCGCCAGCTTTTCCGGTTTGGTCAAGTATTCATCTCCGATGCACTCATCGATTAAAGCCGTCAGCTCCGGGTTGGATTGGCACAGCCACCGGCGATAGGCAATTCCATTGGTAACATTGTGAAACATGGCCGGATTTGCCAGTGCAAAATCGTGAAACACCTTTTCTCGCAAAATATCGGAGTGAAGCCCCGATACTCCATTGACGCTGTTTGCTCCCACCATAGCCAGGTTTGCCATCCGCACTTGCCAGTCACCAAGAGGCGCCATATAATTGATTTTTCCTTCGTCTCCCGGGAACAATTGCTCCATATCTTTGCGAAAGCGACGATTGATTTCTTCAATAATGATAAAGATTCTCGGCATCAAATTCTTTACCGTTTGATCACTCCATTTTTCCAGTGCTTCTGCCAAAATTGTGTGGTTGGTGTAGGAAACAGTGTTCTTTACCCGATGCCAAGCATACTCCCAGCTGCACCCATACTCATCCATCAGGATACGCATCAATTCCGGCACACAAAGGGCAGGGTGGGTATCGTTAATATGAATAACATTTTTTTGGTGAAAGTTATCCAAGGTATGGTGCACACGCAGGTGTTCTTTCACAATGGTTTGGCACGAAGCCGATACCATAAAATATTGCTGTTTTAGCCGCAGCTCTTTTCCGTCTTCCACGTTATCTGCCGGGTACAATACTTTGGAAATCAGTTCTGCACGATTGTTTCTCTGAGCCGCCTTGGTAAAGTCACCGTTATTAAAAGAAACCATATCAAAGCTTTCCGGCGCTTCGCTTTTCCACAGACGCAATTTTGTCACCGCCTCACTGTTGGCGCCGGAAACGTACATATCATAAGGCACTGCGTCGATGACTTCCTCATCGGTAACCTGAAAATGCATGCCGTCCTCTTCCCAGTATTCATGATAATTTCCGAAAAAGCGGACTTTTACTGTTTCGTCTTCATGGGGATTTAACCACACATGGCCACCGGGAAGCCAGTTGTCCGGCATTTCCACCTGCCAACCATCCACCAGTTTTTGACGAAACAATCCATATTCATAGCGAATGGAAAATCCGGTGGCATCATACCCTCCACTGGCAAGAGCATCCAAGTAGCATGCCGCAAGACGCCCTAATCCCCCATTTCCAAGGCCTGCATCAGGCTCTTCTCGGTACAAATCCTCCAGCGAGTAGGAGGATTCTTTCAAGACCTCTTCTACAATGTGCATCATCTCCAAATTATATAAATTGTTTTTCAGAGATTGCCCCATGAGAAATTCCATACTGATATAGTAAATTTTCTTGGTATCATCGCTATCTGTCTGCGCTTTTCTGATTTTCTTATGAAAGGCCCACCGTTTTTCCAATAATTGTTGATTGATGATTCTGGCTACCGCCTTGTACAGCTCTTTGCTGCTGGCGTGTTGCAAGTCTGTATTCCCTCTATTATCCAGCATATTCTCCAAGTCTCGCTGAAAATCTTCTTTGGTACTGTGACTATATTTCATCTTCGCTTCATCTTCTTTCTTTATTCTTGTTCTTCCCTTGTTTTCTTTACCTTATAGGCTTTCATACATGGAGGCATATACTCCGGCAGCCTTTGACCAGCCGAAATCAATGGCCATATCATGGCGTACCAGCTTTTCCCAATCCTCTTTGTTGGCAAATCGTTCCACCGCTCCGGAAACTGTATTATAAAAGGCATCTGCTGAAAAATCCCTGAAAAGGAAGCCACTGCCTTGGCCTAGCGTACAGTCTTCAATGGAATCTTTCAGACCGCCTACTTCCCGAACCAACGGAACCGTTCCGTAACGGCAGGAAATCATTTGCGCCAATCCACAAGCCTCGCTGCGAGAAGGCATCAGGAAAATGTCCGCTGCACTATAGATTTTTCGAGACAGTCTACTGTCAAAGTCAATAATACAGACAGCTTTACCACTATGCCTTTGTTCCACCCCTTTGAAAAAATCTTCATACACAGCATCGCCGGTCCCCAAAAGCACCAACTGGCAATCCATAGTGTCTAAAATAGAGTCTATGGTTGCCGTGACCAAATCCATTCCTTTTGCCGGAACCAGACGGGTAATCATAGCCAGTAACGGACCGCTGCTTTGAGCCAACCCCAACTCTTTTTGCAAGGCTTCTTTACAGCTTTCTTTGTTTTTGAGACTATTCGCCGAAAAATTTTTCTCCAAAGCATCATCGGTCATGGGATTATAGGAATCCGTATCGATGCCATTTAAAATCCCTTGCATTTTGTGGCTATTGCGTCGGACAATTTCATCTAACCCGAAGGCATTGGCCGGATGTTTTAATTCCTCTGCGTAGCTGGGGCTGACAGTGGTAAAGCGATTACAAGCCTCTATTCCGCCTTTTAATAAATTAACAGAATCGCCCCATTTTATAATCTTGGCATCTTCTGTCGGAATATCAATAATATCTCCCAAAACCATGGGAGTGTAGCTTCCTTGATACTCTATATTATGCACCGTAAAAACCGTTTTCACAAAAGCCCGCCGGTACACCAGATGCTGGTACACCGGTACCAACGCCGTCTGCCAATCATTAGCATGGATCACATCCGGTTCAAACCCGGTAAGAGCAATGGATTCAAACACTGCCTTGGAAAAGAAAGTGTATCGTTCGCAGTCATCGTAATGGCCATACATCCGGGATCGACCAAAATAATATTCGTTGTCAATAAAGTAGTACATGACGTTGTCTTTTTCCAAAGAAAAAACACCCATATATTGGCGTCGCCAAGACACAGTCACATATGCTGATCCTAAAAATTTCATAGCCGATCGATATTCTTGAGAAATGGATTTATATAGAGGCATAACGACGCGGCATTCTATATGTTTGCCACCATCCAGTTGATTCAGAGCTTTGGGGAGGGAGGAAGCCACTTCCCCCAGTCCACCCGTATGGGCAAAGGGTACTGCTTCTCCTGTAACAAATAAAATTTTCTTCACGCTCCGGCTTTTCTCGGCCGGATGACCTCTTCTTTCAGATGCAACTTTCTTCGTCATCTTTCTTCAGCCCCTTTCCGAATTGCCTAAAAGCCTGTAATTTCAAAGTTTTTCATGGTTTTACCTTAATATTAAATTGTACCATACGATTGATAATTCGTCTACATTAGGATATACTCTATATATAAATAGGTAGGCAATCGAAAGACGAGAGAGGGAGGTTCGCCATGGGATTTAAAAAAACGGACATCTCATATCCTAAGTATTTATTCCACAAAGGAACCAATATGCGGAGTTATGAGTTTTTAGGTGTCCACCACCTCCCGGGAGCGCCTGCCGAAAAAACCGTCTTTCGCCTATGGGCACCGCGAGCTATTTCTGTAGCTTTGGTAGGCGATTTCAACCACTGGGATCCATCAAAGACACCCATGGTTCCTCTTTGGGATGACCCGGAAATCTGGGAAGTCACCTGTCCGAAAGTCCCCAACGGAACCCTCTACAAGTTTGCCATTACCGATATCTATGGAAATATCGTCTACAAAGCAGATCCTTATGCCTTTGCCGGTGAACCGGGCACCCTGGAAGACGGTCATTTACAGGCTTCCGTGGTTGTAGACATTGACGTTCCCTACCCTTGGGACGATGCCTCGTGGCTGCAGCGTCGCAAAGAAACAGACATTCTTGCCGCACCGCTAAACATCTACGAAGTCCACCTAGGATCCTGGAAGCGAGATGAAGATGGGAAATACTATAGTTATCAGCGTTTGGCTAAAGAACTGATTCCCTATATGAAAGACATGGGGTACACTCATATAGAATTACTGCCGGTTACCGAGTATCCTTACGACGGATCTTGGGGGTACCAGACCACCGGATATTTTTCCATTACGTGGCGCTATGGCAGTCCGGCAGATTTCAAGGACTTTGTTAATGCTTTCCACAAAGCCGGTCTTGGTGTTATTGTTGACTGGGTGCCGGCGCATTTTCCAAAAGACCAACACGGCCTTGCCAATTTTGACGGGCAACCACTGTATGAATATACCGACGTGACAAAGCGGGAACACCTTTTATGGGGTACCTACTCCTTTGATTTCGGACGTTCGGAAGTCATCAGTTTTCTAACCTCCAGTGCCACCTTCTTCTGCCAGGAATACCATGTCGACGGCATTCGGGTAGATGCCGTTGCCGCCATGCTGTACCTGGACTACAACCGAAAAGACGGCGCCTGGAGTCCCAACGAAAATGGCGGTCGGGAAAACTTGGAAGCGGTGGCTTTTTTGAAAAAGTTAAATCAATTCTTACTGTCTACCTTTCCCGGACTAATGATGATTGCCGAAGAATCCACCACTTGGCCTATGGTAACTATGCCTCCAACCGATGGTGGACTGGGCTTTAATTTTAAGTGGAATATGGGGTGGATGAACGATGTGTTGGAATATTTTTCAACAGACCCGCTGTTTCGCAAAAGCATACACCACAAACTAACATTTTCCATTTCCTATGCCTACAGTGAAAACTTTATTTTGCCTATCTCCCACGACGAAGTGGTACACGGAAAACATTCCCTGCTAGATAAAATGCCGGGAACATACCAGGAAAAGTTTTCCAATTTACGTGTTTTTTACCTATATATGATGACTCACCCCGGCAAAAAGTTGGTATTCATGGGGTCCGAGTGGGGGCAGTTTATTGAGTGGAACGAAAAACAGGGGCTGGACTGGCTGTTGCTGGACTACCCCCAACACAAGAAAACGCAACATTATGTACGAGATATAAATCACCTTTACCAATCACTGCCGGCACTGTGGCAACTGGATACCGATTACGACGGGTTTCAGTGGATCGATGCCGACAACCAAGACGACAACGTCTATATATACTGTCGAAAGGACAAGGAAGAGCAGCTGCTTTTGTGTATTCTTAATTTGTCCGGTAACGACTATAAAGATTTCCATATAGGTGTACCGGCCGCAACCTCTTACCGAGTATTGCTGGACTCTGACGCCGAAAAATATGGCGGCAGAGGTGTACGAACCAAAGAAAATTATGCTGTGTATAGCGGCCATCAACATGGCCGAGATAACTATATTCGTATCGCGCTGCCGGCTTTATCCGCAGTGATGCTAGAAAGGAAAGGGTCGTTATGAGTGAAAGGAAAGAATGTGTAGCTATGTTGCTAGCCGGGGGGCAAGGGAGCCGGCTGGCGCCTCTAACAAAAAATACAGCCAAGCCGGCTGTCCCCTTTGGAGGAAAGTATCGTATCATCGACTTTTCTCTGTCTAACTGCGTCAATTCCGGCATTGATACCGTTGGCGTATTGACACAGTACCAACCGTTAGAGCTAAATGATTATCTGGGTCGTGGCGACCCGTGGGATATGAATCTAAAGTATGGCGGCCTTCATGTGCTGCCGCCCTACCAAGCCGAGGCCGGCGGGGATTGGTTCAAAGGTACTGCCAACGCTATCTACCAAAATATCCGCTTCCTTCGCCAGTACAGTCCAAAGTATGTTTTGATTCTATCCGGAGATCACATCTACAAGATGAATTACCGGAAGATGCTGGATCAGCACATTGAGAACCAGGCAGATTGTACCATTGCCGTTATTGATGTCGCCCCCGAAGAAGCTTCCCGTTTCGGTATTATGAATACCGACGAAACCGGTCGAATTGTGGAATTTGAAGAAAAACCGACTCACCCAAAAAGCACCTTGGCGTCTATGGGAGTCTATATTTTCACTGCAAAAAAATTATTGCAATATTTGACAGAAGATGAAAACGATCCCCATTCTGTCAACGACTTTGGAAAAAACGTTATCCCTCGTATGTTGCACGATGACCAGCGAATGTTTGCTTATACGTTTAACGGATATTGGAGAGATGTAGGAACCTTATCCTCCTTTTGGGCCGCCCATATGGATGTTCTGGGAGAAAATCCTTTGCTTCGTCTCAACGACCCTTCCTGGAGAATCTATTACCGCCATGGCTTTACCCATCCGGAGTACATCAGCAAAGCAGCCCTTCTTGAAAACTCCATCATAGGAGATGGCGGTGATATGGGCGGCACTTGTAAAAACTCTGTTGTCTTTAGCGATGTTATCGTAGAGGAAGGATCCGTCATCGAAGACAGTGTCATTATGACAGGCTGTGTCATCGGCGCCGGTGCCCATATTTCCCAAGCTGTCATTGGCGAATATACCACCATAGACAGCGGTTCTACTATTGGTGCTCCTGTCGGAAAAGGCGCATTAACGGTACTGGCAGATCACCTGCAAATCCCTGCCAATGGCCATATTTCTGCCGGTGAAATCGTTGATAAAGAAACAATGGAAGGAGATGAGTAAGATGGATGCTGCTGGAATCATTATTTCCGAATCCTACAACAAGCTGTCTGAAAAACTGACAGAAAAAAGGACCTTAGCAGCCCTTCCCTTTGCCTCTAAGTATCGGCTAATTGACTTTGCCTTATCCAATATGGTAAATTCCGGTATTCGTAACGTTGGGCTTATTGAAGGGCACAAATACAACTCCCTAATGGACCATGTACAGTCCGGCAGTGAATGGGATCTAGACAGAAAGCATGGCGGCCTCACTTTCTTGCCACCCTACTCTTCCGCCCACTGCTCCGACCGAAGTCACAATCGACTGGAAGCGCTTTTAAATAATCGCTCTTATCTTCGCAATCTAAAGGAAAAGCACATTGTGCTGTGTGGCACCGGGTACGCCGGTAACGTAGATTTTAGAAAAATGGTGGAATTTCATCAGTACCACCAAGGAGACATTACCTATTTCTTTTCCTCCAACGTACTAAACAAAGAGCCCTTACAGAATCGGCTCGGCGTAAAAACCGATGCCAACCATCAAATAACCCGTATTTCCACCAACAACACAGAAGCTCTTAACGCCGATTTGACTATGGCCACCTGTGTCATGGAGCGGAATTATTTGCTGGAACTAATTGAAGAACTATCCCTCCAAACCGATGCCGGTGTATATCCATTTTTAATTAGCCATTTGATTCATACCCAAAAGATTTTGGCTTATACCACAGATGAAATGGTAATCTACATGGAAGATTTGCCGTCGTATCTAACCGGTAGTTTGGCATTGCTCGATAGAAAGGCGCAAGAAAGCCTATTTCACTCTCCTACCGGTCCTATTATCACCAAAACAAAGGATAGTCCCGCCACCTATTACGGCCAATATGCCCAGGTAGAAAACTCCCTTATTGCTGATGGTGTCACCATTGAAGGTCAGGTGCGTAACTGCGTTATTTTCCGTGGCGCTCGAATCAAAAAAGGGGCAGTTATAGAAAACAGCGTCATAATGCAGGATTCTACCGTAGGAGAAAACGCCACCTTGTCCTATGCAGTGCTGGATAAAAAAGTCATCGTTAACGATGGCCGAAACCTTTCCGGGTATCTGACACACCCATTCTACTGCAAACGCAACGAAATCGTTTAGGAGCTATTTACATGATGCCAGCAGGCCAACCACTACTTTTTACTACACAGGACTCTCGTTTCAAAGATCCCCCGGGGCCGGTAACTGCCGGCACCCGGGTTACTTACCGTTTACCGGTATCCCGGCAGCTATCCTCTTGGCAAGTTACCCTGCAGGTTCTCTTTGACAAAGACACAGAGTATGTGGACTACCCTATGGAGCCTCTGCCCTCTTTACCAAAGGATAATTTCTCAAAGGACTATGTAGTTTTTGTCGCTACGGTTCCCTATGGAGATACCGGATTATACTGGTTTCGTTTCCGCCTAACAAAAGATGGCCGGGAAATGTATTTCGGAAAAGACGCTGCTACTGGAGAGCCAAGTCAACAAGATGATTCCCCGGCAGCCTGGCAGCAAACCGTTTACTTACGAAAATATCATGCTCCCACATGGCTATACGGGGGAGTTATGTACCATATCTTTGTAGACCGGTTTTACCGTGGCCGGAAATCCTCCGGTTTAAACGAACCTTCTCTTGCCATAAAAGATAAGGTTTTGCGCCAAGACTGGGGCGGAATGCCGGAATATAGACCTGACGAAAACGGAGAAGTCAAAAACAACGATTTCTTTGGCGGGAATCTTGCCGGCATTAAGGAAAAGCTGCCCTATCTGGCGGATTTAGGTATCACTTGCCTGTATCTAAGTCCGATTTTTACCGCCTATTCCAATCACAAATACGACACTGCCGATTACATGCACGTGGATCCTATGTTTGGAAGCAATGATGCTTTTGAAACCCTCTGCAAGGAAGCGAAAAAACTAGGTATGGAAATCATCTGTGACGGTGTGTTTTCCCACACCGGTGCTGATTCCATCTACTTTGACAAATACGGAAACTACGGCGGCAACGGTGCCTGGGAAAATCCAAACTCCCCTTACCGCCATTGGTACTATTTTACGGACAAAGAGACCGAAAATATTCCTTACAAAACTTGGTGGGGCATCAAAACCTTGCCCCGATTAAATAAAGAAGAACCTTCCTACATTGACTATATCACCGGACCGCAAGGAGTTATTGCCAAGTGGATCAAGGCAGGTGCTGCCGGCTGGCGGCTGGATGTGGTAGACGAGTTGCCACAAAGCTTTCTTGAAAAGCTGGTGGAATCTGCCAAAAAGCAACGAAAAGACGCTTTGATATTAGGAGAGGCCTGGGAAGAAGCGTCCACAAAATTCGCTTATGATGAACGGAAAAACTATTTTGAAGGAAACAAATTGGACGCTGTTACCAACTACCCTCTCCGGGATGCCATTATCCGTTTTTCCCGATATGGCGACGCCGATGGATTACGGCAAACAATGGAGCTTCTTGTAAACAACTATCCGCCGGAAGTCCTGCATTGCCTCATGAACCATCTGGGTAATCATGATACCAATCGAATCTTAACGGCTTTAGGCGGCAAAGAATTACCGCCGGAAGCCAGCCGAGAAGAAAAAGCTCACACGCACATGACAGCGGAAGAAAAAGCCATCGCCTTGCGGCGGCTACAAACAGCCGTAGTTTTGCAGATGACCTTGCCGGGTATCCCTTGCATCTATTACGGAGACGAAGCCGAAACGGAAGGCTACAACGATCCCTTTAACAGAACCTGCTTTCCCTGGGGCAAGGAAAACAAACAGTTGCAACAATGGTACAAAAAACTTATTGCAATTCGCCATAGTTCAACGGTATTCGCTCGGGGATCGTACCGATTGCTGATTGCAAAAAACAGCCTCTTCGCCTTTAGCCGTAGTGCTTCCGACCAAGAGTTCATTACTGTTTGCAATCAAAGCCCCACTATGCGTCACCTTCCCTACCATGGCTGTTTTACGGATTTACTGTCCGGCCGCATAGAAAAAAACACCATCACCGTATACCCCTATGAAAATTTACTTTTGCAAAGAAACCAGTAACCCTATATATAGTAAAGGAGTAGTACCTATGAGTCACCGTGAAAATTACGAAAAATGGCGTCAGTCTCTACTAGTAGACCGTGCCACTAAGGAAGAGCTTGCCGCTATAGAAAATGACCCAAAAGAAATAGAAGGGCGTTTTTCCGCCATGTTAGACTTTGGAACGGCCGGCCTTAGGGGGATTATGCGTGCCGGACTAAATGGCATCAACGTCTACACCATACGATATGCCACCCAAGGTCTGGCCAATGTAATCAACCAATGCGGGGAAGACATTGGCGGTGGAGTTACCATCGCCTACGACTCTCGCCACCAAAGCGATATATTTGCCTGGGAAGCCGCCTCGGTCCTGACAGCCAACGGAATCCATGTAAATATTTTTGATCAACTGCGCCCTACACCGGAACTTTCCTTTGCCTTGCGAGAAACCAACTCCATTGCCGGAATCAATATCACGGCCAGCCACAATCCAAAAGAATACAACGGTTACAAAGTTTATTGGTCCGATGGTGCCCAGTTACCGCCGGAACACGCTGCCAAAATTTCTCGGCAAATATCCCAGCTGGATATCTTCGATGATGTGCGTACCATCTCCCTAATAGAAGCTCGCAACCAAGGTCTTATTACAGATTTGGGACAGGAAATGGATGAAAAATACATGGAAAAGGTATTGGAACAATCTGTTGCCGGAGATTATGTTGAAAAAGCAGCCGATGATCTGGCCATTATCTACACTCCTTTCCACGGCAGCGGGTACAAATTAGTTCCCGAAGTATTACGCCGTCTTGGGATGAAGCATGTTCTTACGGTAGAAGAGCAAATGGTTATCGATGGCGATTTTCCGACTGTAGATTCGCCGAATCCGGAAAACAAGGAAGGCTTTGCCATCGCCATGGAAATGGCGCAGAAGCACAATATTGATTTGATGATCGGTACTGACCCGGACGGTGACAGGTGTGGTATCGTCGTACGCAACGGCAATGATTTTGAAAGTCTTACAGGAAACCAAATTGGAATATTGCTTTTGGATCACTTGATTTCCATGGGTCAGGAAAAAGGAACACTAGCGGCAAATTGCGCCGTTGTAAAAAGCATTGTGTCTTCTCCTATGGCTAACCGTATTTGCCAATACCACAATATCACACTCTTTGAAACTTTGACCGGTTTTAAATATATCGGTGAGAAAATCAAAGAATTTGAAGCCAGTAAGGAATATACGTATTTATTCGGTTTTGAAGAAAGCTGTGGGTATCTGACCGGCACCTACACCAGAGATAAAGATGCTGTTTTGGCGTCCATGCTGATTGCCGAAATGGCTTGCCGTTACTATACCCAAGGGAAAAATTTGTACCAAGCCTTAGAAGATCTATACCAAAAGTACGGCTACTATAAAGAAGAAGTGGTATCCTACACCGTAGAAGGGTTTGACGGACCGTCAAAAATTACCGCTATTATGGACAATCTCCAGACTAACCCGCCAGTAGAATTGGGACTGCCGGTAGTTGCACTGCGGGATTACACCAAAGGGACGATTACTGATGCCGATGGAAAAGAGATTGGCAGCGACCTTCCCTATAGCAACATGCTGTTTTTCCAGCTGGAACATCAATGCAGAGCCGTTTTCCGCCCATCGGGAACAGAACCAAAGCTAAAATTTTACATTATGACTCAAGGAAATACCAAAGAAGAAGCGGAGCGACGAGCCAAGGCTATCAAGAATGCCGGAAAAAAGTATTTACAGTAATTAACAGCGACCATATATGCGGCAGCGCTCTTTAATGGAATCTGCCAATTCCGATGTAAACTGCCGCGGTGACATACGCCAGGATCAGTTATTACCTACAGTCCCCGGCGTATTACATCGTGCCCGACTACCTAGATGTAAAACGTCTTGTGCCGGAATAATCACAAGACCGGCAACGCTGCTCTGTACAATGGCAATGAGGCAATCCACTACCCGATCTACCGATGCTTCTTCTGTTTCCAAACCCAGATAGCGACAAATGTATTGCCGTTGTTCCCATGATAATGATGTATACCAGCCTTTCAGGGTATCGTTGTCATGGGTTCCGGTGTAGGCCACCATGTCTTTGCTGTAATTATGAGGCAAATATTCGTTGCCACTGTCTCCGTCAAAGGCAAATTGGAGCACCTTGGTGCCGGGGATAGCCAAATGCTGCCGCAACGTTTCTACAGAATCTGTAAGAAACCCCAGATTCTCTGCAATAAAAGAGGCTTTCGGTATCTCTTTTTGCAAAACAGAGAACAACCGGCTTCCGGGGCCCGGGTTCCATTGTCCATCTTTCCCATCGACTGCATCACCATCCAAAGAATAGAAGGCATCTAAGCCACGAAAATGGTCCAGCCGCAATACATCATACAAGGCAAAATTCCGCTTTACTCGCTGTACCCACCACTGATGCTGTTCCTCTTCATTTGCTTCCCAACGGTATACCGGGTTTCCCCAAATTTGTCCCGTAGCAGAGAAACCATCCGGTGGCACCCCTGCAATTCTCCTTGGTCGCTTTCTTGTATCAAGCTGAAACAACCGACTGTGAGCCCAACAGTCTGCACTTTCATAGGACACATACATAGGCATGTCGCCTATTACCGATATATTTTTCTCTTTAGCGTAACCGTGAATTCCCTCCCATTCTCTGAAAAATTCATACTGGGTCCACTTGTGAAAAGACACTTCTTCTGATAATTTCTCTTTATACTCTTCCATGGTTTCCGGCTCTCTATCCCGTAACGCCGGTTCCCAGCAACTCCAGGAAACAGATTCCCCGAAATAGTGCTTCAGCGCCATAAATAGAGCATAGTCTTCTAACCAGTGTCGATTTTCTTCTTGGAACTGTTCCATCCATCGGTCTGTTTTTATGCAAGAAAAAGCCTGTCGCAGCAGCCTCCAGCGATATTGTGCAAGATGGGGATAATCTACAATGTTCTGTTCTTTTGCCGTTGCAACTCTGTCTACATCATCTTCTTTTAATCGTCCTTCTGCCACCAGCCGCGACAAATCGATAAAGAAAGGATTTCCTGCAAAACTGGATAATGGCAAATAGGGGGATCCGGTCTCGTCAGCCGGTCCCATGGGCAAAAGCTGCCAGTATCGTTGTCCGGCTCGGTTCAATATATCAATCCAGCTATAGGCTTCTGCCGAAAAACAGCCTATGCCGTATCTTGATGGAAGTGAAAACACCGGCAACAAAATGCCGCTGCTCCGTTTTTCTTGTTCCATTACGCGCTCCCTGTGGTATCTATACTATATTGATTGCGTACCCATGGTAGCACATAGCCACTTCTTTTCCAATGGACACTTTTTCATTGGAGGAATATAATATTTAATATAGGCAATTTCAACAACCGTAGGGGGTGTATTATGAAATTTGCAATGGATTTACAACATAGCCAGCTGTTAGAATCACAGGTACAGCCATGGCGAGACAAAGCCTGCGAAGCTTTACAAACTCTTTTTTCCGACACTCTTTCTTTCACCGGCTGGGTCAAGAATCCCCTGACCTATGGCAAGGAACAAATCGCTTCCATTACCGAAACAGCCAAGAAAATCAGACAACAATGCGATTACTTTTTAGTTTTAGGTGTTGGCGGTTCCTTTATGGGCGCCAAGGCAGTCATCGATATGCTGCCAACAGCCGGTAAAACCAAGGTTCTGTTTGCAGGTTACAACTTTAGCGGTCGCTATATTAAGGAACTGTTGGCAGAAATCGGGGATAAGGATCTATGTCTTTGCGTTATTTCCAAGTCCGGTTCCACCACAGAAACCCTCTCTGCCTATGGTATCTTCAAAAATATTATGATACAAAAGTACGG
Organism: uncultured Eubacteriales bacterium; assembly: GCA_963542695.1. Classification (GTDB taxonomy): domain Bacteria; phylum Bacillota; class Clostridia; order Peptostreptococcales; family Anaerovoracaceae; genus RUG100. The sequence continues at coordinate 55,390 of CAUTYX010000006.1, read as the reverse complement.
ACAAAAAGAGACGGCCGCACGCACATACGTAGTTACGGAAAACAAGTCCAACTATTTGTATGACCAAGCTATCAAGGAAGGGTGCACCTTGTTGTATCTTCCCGAGAGTATCGGCGGACGATATTCTGTCCTGACGCCGGTAGGGCTGCTTCCTATTGCCGTGGCAGGGATCGATATTCACAAGCTACTGGCAGGTGCAAAAGAACTGGCATCTTTTGATGCTTTTACAGGAAAAGCCTTAGATTACGCCATTTCTCGCCAACTGCTCTTTCAAGAGAACAAGCCGATAGAAATCTTCGCATTCTTCGATCCTTATCTGGCATACTTTGGCGAATGGTTGAAGCAGCTTTTTGGCGAAAGCGAAGGAAAAGACGGCAAAGGAATTTACCCTGCCAGCTTGCTCTTTAGTAGAGATCTTCATTCTATGGGACAATTTCTCCAACAAGGAACGGCTATCTTTTACGAAACTTTTATTACTGTTGCCAATCCGACAGAAGACGTGGCCATTCCAAAGGATGCCATGGAACCCTTTGCAGGGAAAACCATCCGCCAGCTGAATACGTGTGCTGAAAAAGGCGTACTAGATGCTCACGTTGCTGCCGGAACGCCGATTATTTCCATTGTTCTGGAAAAACTGGATACCGAAACTGTCGGTCAGCTGCTATACTGGTTTGAAATGCAGTGTGCCGTTTCGGCGCTATTATCGGGAGTCGACCCCTTTAACCAACCGGGAGTCGAAGCCTATAAAAAGGAAATGAGAAATTACATCAATCAATTGTAATTTGCTTATTGATGCAGTAAGCAAAACAACAACTCTAAGAAAGGATTTTTATGGAACTGACAACCTCCGCCTTTTTTCAAAACTACCGTGTGGACTACTTCACCGTTGATAATAAGCGTACACTAAGGCCATCCAAGTTGGTGGATTTTCTCCAGAGCATCTCCGTTAAACATTCTGATGTGGTTGGCTACGATTTGGATTTTTTTAAGAGAGAAAACCTGGGATGGCTATTGTCTCATTGGCATATTCAAATTCACCGGTGGCCAAAAGAAGGCGAAGAGTTGCTGCTTTCTACCTGGAGTGATCAATATAGAAGAATTCAAGCAGATAGAGATTTTGCCATTGAAGATGACCAAGGCAACGAAATTGTCTATGCGTCCAGCCGATGGGTGTTGGTAGATACAAATCTGCGCCGTCCCATTCGGCCGGCCAACGGCTTTATGGATCCCTACAAATTCTCCAATTGTCGTCCATTGGCCAAGGAAAGATACTCCATGAAAAAATACCCGAATCGGGAACCGGATGTCATTATGGAAACCACCGTAACCCGGCGAGACACGGACACCAACAACCACACTAACAATGCTGTGTACATTGACTGGGCCTGCGACACCTTAGATGAAGCTCTATATGAAACCATGACGCTAACCGATATTATGGTCTCTTACGAGAAAGAATGTCGCCTGGGGGATAAGGTAACCATCGAAACATGGCAAGAAGGAGGCACTACCTTCTCCCGGTTTCGGAACTCGGATGAGCCCTCGTGTATCTATGGTCACATTATTATGCAATGGAACCCCATGGCATAAATGATTGTTAGACACTATGCATTTTGCTTGTTTTCAACAATTTCACCGTGGTCAATAGTAAACTCCCGGTAAAATGTTTTTCTGGCTTCTTCACTGTGAGAAACGCAAATCACCGTTACGCCCTCTTCATTAAGCTCCTTCAAAAGGGTAAAGACTCGTTGTTCATTATCGGTGTTCAGATTGCCTGTCGGCTCATCCGCCAAAACAATATCGGCTTTTTTCAAAATTACCCGGGCAATAGAAACCCGTTGCTGCTCGCCACCACTTATCTCATAGACCTTTCTGTTGAGAAATTCTCTGCCAAGATCCACACGATCCAAGGCGGCAACCATATCATCTTCTGTAATTTTATTCCGGGAGCTGGATAGAATTTTAAAGTTATCTTTGACTGTTTCATCATCAATGAGTCCATAATTTTGAAAAATAAAGCCTATTTTTTCACGACGCAGCCTAGTCCGCTCTTTGGCAGAATCAATGGTTTCACCGGCCACCGATAGGGAGCCGGTACTAGGTTTCTCAAGCCCTCCCAATATATTTAGCAAAGTTGATTTCCCGGAGCCGCTTTTCCCATGGATAACCACAAAATCCTGTTTCTCGATTTCCATATTAACGTCTGATAACACAAGGTTTTCACCGTAGGATTTGGTAACATCTTGCAAATGAATCATTTTTTATAGCCTCCCTCAGTGGGGTATTTTATCACCAATGTATAAGCAATACCTGTATTAAAAATAGAAGTTAGTTATAATTTACTTTATTCTGAATATTATGTCAAGAATGTATTATTTCTCCCCCCGCTTTAACCCGCTAATATTTTTTCTTGCGAGATAACTTCCATAGAGTATCATCACAAGTGCCATAAAGACTGCTAGAACTCCTCCGGCTGCCACCACCCATAAAAAATTCGTAATCACTGCAATAACAAGGGATGCAATCATAACGACTACCGTTTGCAGTAAAATGGACAGTCGTAAAATACGAATCTTACTTTGGCCATGAAGAATGTATACCGTAACTTTTTGGTAATAAATACGATAGTATGAAGATACACGAAAAAGGACAAGCAGTATCAATAGCAGTAATACACCGGCCATGGATAGGCCGTATAATTGTACATAAAACTTAATCGAATGTATTTCCTGCCCTAACTTTCCGTAAACACTTACCAAGCTATGAATACAATCTTCCGTTTTCGTTTTTCGCACATCTTTTTCTATATGTTCCATTGCTTGTTTTTTGGATTTCCCTATTACAAATTGTGTAAAGGTCATCTCAGATCCCAAGTAATCGGAGTCCATGCTGCTATTCACTATTGCAATCACCGGATCAATGACAAAATAATTGTTTTCCGGCAATCCGTCATTTTGATTATAGGTAAAATACCGCTGATTATTATTCACATATATTACATTTATTTTCAAATCTTCTTTTTTATATTCAAAAAAGGCTTACCCTCTTCTTCTCTTCTTTCATTAGTCATTTCTATTTTGTATGCATAAAAACTTGCTGCCATGGCCCTCTTTATCATTGCTTCTTTTGTTTTCAGTTTTCTGGGGACCACTACATTCAAGGTGTTCTTATCATCAACCAGGGAATGCTGTACATTTGCTTTCAATTCAATTGAGTTCATTGCAAAATAATTATTATTTACTACCAAACAGGCTCCATCCATAGAGTACACATCTTCTTCCTTATGTATATTTTCTTCATAGCCAAATTTTATTTTCCCTTTCTCCCGAAGAAAATTATCGGCATCAACGAAGAAGGTATGATGATTGTATTGCAACCTGTCATATAACTTTGCCAGTCTATCAACAATATCCATTACTTCTTCTTTTGTACCATCTACTATTTGAGAATTGATTCCTAGGCTATATATCCCTCGCGTTTTTTCTTCCCATGTTTTTGCTGTTACGTTAAGCTTTTGTATTTGCAAAAATGCATCTCCGAAACGGATAAATAGTAGAAGTATCACCACAGCAAATATAATTACAATGCTACTGCTGGCGATTATCCATTTTCTTGTTTGCCGCCGCCCCTTAATGCCTTGGCTGATAACAGCACTTCGTATTTGTCGTTTTAAAATCAGACATTGCACGACTAATACCATGATGCAAAACCCACATATAATACATACACTCCGCAACAAAGGAAACCCTATGGAAGGGTATCCAAGAGCCTGCAGTACAGCACTGCTTGCAAAGGCAAACCCACATACATAAAAAAAGTCTACTATCAATTGTTCCTTGAAATAAAGAATGTATATTTCTCGATTCCTTTTCCCCAGAGCAACTAATATAGCAACTTTCTTTTGTTTCATCACAAGAGTAAGACATTTTAATATAGCAAAAACAATTCCTAATAGTATACTAAATCCCATTATGTTTTTCATAAGGTTACTATTTTGTGCGTATAACGAATATTCGTCTTTGTCTTGTTTTATTACTCCATATTTTTTCAAAAACAATTCCGTTTTTTTCCGTTCTCTTTTTGAGCCTTGTATAAACAGATGGTTTGTAAAGTAAATATCGGTAACTTCCGACAGATTGTACATTCCCCATTTCAACACAGTATCCGGAACAGCAATCGTCCCTACTTGAGTGTACTTTTCTCTATCATTATAGTTTCCTATGGATTCATTACTGTTTTTCGGTAATCTTCCCTTCCGTAGAAAAAGCTTATCTTTATCGGTAAATTTTGCCTGATAAACATGTATCGTATTGACATCAGGGTACGTTAACAGACCGATATTCACCGGTCTGTTTTTAAGGTACTCTTGCCATTCTTTAAAGCAATCTATATCCACTTTTTCAGAAAAGCTAAAAAATAATGTTCCCGTCCTCTCTCCATATTTTGAATAACGGATACCGCAGACATATAACTGAAAAGAGCAACGACGGCTATCACAAATATACTCAATGTTATTTTTGATAAAATTTTCATGCCAATACAAAGAATGTTTTGCTAAAGAAAATAACACTAATCTAACTCAGACTAATATACATTCCAAAAAACTTTATTTCCCGTAAGTGTTCTAAAGCACACCGCCTTTGCGGTAAATCCTCTCGGTTTTATTTTACGCAGATGTCATTTTTGATAAGTAGCTATTTTATGCAATATATTTAGTTAGCTATAATTTACTTTATTCTGAATATTATGTCAAGTCCATCTTGAAAAAGCAACTTCGCATCAAATGCGGGGTTTTCTATTGCAAAAAAAGAAGCTACCTTACAGCGGTAACTTCTTTGGTTTCTTTGCATATTAGAAGGTGTTTCTAGTCTTTTTGCCGGACTTTCTGCTGTTGATACCAAAGAGAAGCTTCTTGGCTTCGCTTTTGCCAGCACTGGCAGCGAGCACCATTGTCCTGCACACCAGTATCACCGCAAATGCTGCATTTGTACTGTATATTATCGTAGCCGGTCGGTATATCATGTTCTACCATTATACGGTTTCGATCTTTTTCCAGCTGCTCCATCTGTTCTTTGATTTGCTGCATCCGCTGTTGCTTGTTGGCTCCGCCGGAAATCATAACTTGCGTAAGTTCCTGATTTGCCTCCAGCATAGCCTCTTCGATGCGCTGCAATTTCGGGGCTCTCTTCAGCATGATTCGGCGGCGATTCTTTGCCGCTTCTTCGGCCTCGTGCTGTAGATACTGATAGTATCGGCGAACGACACCTGCTGCGACTTCCCCAGAGGAGTCCTCTCCGGCTTTCTTCCCGCGGCTGCCGCGCAGAACGGAATTGACATAGTTGATGTTAGGATTGGAAATACCGCTGGTTTTCCCACAAGCTTCCAATACTTCCCTCATGGAACAGTCTAAATCATCAAACCAGGAGTCAATAATCTGGCATTCTTTTTCCGTTGCACTGCGGTGAAACCCTAGCGCTTTCATAATGCGCCGGTATTGATAGTGTCGCTGATCTGCCTCCTCCAAGTATTGATCCACATCATCTCTGGATTGCAGACCATACTCTGTCCAGGATTGTACTAATTTGCCGATGTATTTCATGTTTGTCTTGCCACGGCTGACACAATATTTTACAGCTTCTTCAATAACCGCATCGGTCGCTTTCAGCTCTTCAGCCCACCAAAACAAATGCTGAACACCGGTACCGGTCAACCCTTCCCCCAATACAGGTGACAATGTCTTTATTAATTGACGGATTCTGTCGTTTTCCAGTATATCCGCCCCTTTTTCTGCAGCAATTGGTTGCTTTTTTTTCTGGGGACGACCATATAACTTTTCCTTCATAGAAATAAATTCAATGCTGTCTTCTCCGAGACGCAACGCCCCCTGCTTGCTCCAGTAAAACAAAGCCTTTTTCACTTCCTCTACCTTGATATGCAGTGTCTTGGCGAGGGTCTCTTCTCCGATTTCATGACCGGAGTTCATATACATTTTAGCCAGCAAGTACACCTTCACATAGTTTTCCGGCGCCATAGGCATGTATTCATTAAGAAATATATTTTCTACCGAAGTGTCGTAAAGATATTCTGTTTTAATGTCTTCACTTTTTATTTTCATCTGTTGCTTCTTGTCGTTTTATTCTCTAAAGTTTTTATTTACAAACTTGGTGTAGCTGTTCTGCCACAAAACGTTGACGGTACCAATAGGACCATTTCTCTGCTTGGCAATATGGACTTCACATTCTCCCGGATATTCGGTATCTTCGTTGTATACCTCGTCTCGATAAAGAAAGAGTACCACATCGGCATCCTGCTCAATGGCGCCGGATTCCCGCAAGTCGGAGAGAATCGGCCTATGATCGGTTCTTGTCTCCGTTGCACGAGAAAGCTGTGACAAAACTAGGACAGGACAATCCATTTCTCTTGCCAGCTGTTTCATTCCACGAGACAGCGCCGATATTTCCTGCTGTCTGGATTCGGCACGTCCCTCTGCACTCATCAGTTGCAAGTAGTCCACGACAACCAAGTCCAAGCCTCGCTCTGCCTTGAGGCGACGACACTTGTTTTTGATTTCCATTAAGGAAAGTCCCGGTGTATCGTCAATGGAAATATCCGCATCCCCTAACCTGTCAATGGTAGTGGTTATTTTTTTCCAATCGTTATTATCCAAATCACCGCTACGAAGTTTCTGGGCATCGACACCTGCTTCCATGGCAATGAGACGTTGGGATAATTGTTCGCTACTCATTTCCAAACTGAAAATCAGTACTTTGTTGCCTTTGATGGCCGCATTTCTAGCGACACATAGTGCAAAGGCGGTCTTCCCCATAGAAGGACGAGCTGCCAAAATAACCAAGTCAGAACGCTGCAAACCGGAGGTCATTCGATCCAAATCAATAAATCCGGAAGTAACACCGGTCAAAGCCCCTTTATTTTTCGCCCGTTCGCTGATGGAGTTCATATTGTCCAGTAATACATCCTTTAGATGCACCACATTCTTATTCTGCCGACCCTGCGCAATCTCAAAAATACGCCGTTCGGCAAAATCCAACATCCTTCCGGATTCCACCTGATCCGAGTACCCTTTTTCTACGATATCCCCGGCGGTTTCAATCAAACTACGAAGTTCTGCTTTTTCCGCCACAATTTTGGCATATTCCCCGGCATTGGATGTAGTTGGAACGGCAGAAGAAAGGGAAGCAATGTAGCCGCGCCCCCCTACCATATCCAAGGTATTTCTCCGTTTTAATTCTTCACATACCGTCAACACATCTACCGGGGTGTTGCGGCGATGAAGCTCCAAAATTCCTTCAAAGATTTCCTGGTGGTTTCGATCGTAAAAATCCGTCGGTCGCACCTTTTCCGCTACATCATAGAGAGCATCCTTGCTGAGCATAGATGCTCCCAGCGCAGAAACCTCCGCATCTTTGCTATGTGGAGGAATACGCCCCATGCTTTCTTGCGGCATATCATCATGTTGTCTTTCCATGGTGAATTCCCTTTTTGTTTTTTTACTCTAATCACTGCTATTTGATGGTAACTGCAACGGCTACCTGGGCAGAAACATCCTCAAACAATTTAATGGTTACCGATGTCCGCCCTTCGTTTTTAATGGGTGTTTCCAGCTTGATTTTTTTCTTATCCACTGTAATTCCCAGCTGGTCTTTGCAGGCTTGGGCAATGTCCTTATTGGTAATGGAGCCAAAGAGACGACCGCCTTCTCCCCCTTTGCTTTCGATAGTAATAGTGGCTTTTTCCAGCTTTTCTTTGTTTTCTCTAGCTTCTGCCAACGCTTCCTGACGTGCCGCTTCGTCAGCTGCATTTTTTCTATTTAACGCACCGATATTGGCCTTGGTAGCTTCTACAGCCAGCCCTTTTGGAATCAACATATTCCGTGCATAGCCGTCATTTACGTTTACAATATCTCCTGCTTTGCCGCTGCCTTTAACATTCTTCTTCAGTATTACTTTCATCGTTCATGCTCTCCAATATTTCTTTTATTTTTTCAATAGCCTCTTCCGGACTTTCTTCTATTTGCGTTCCGGCTGTATTCATGTGCCCGCCACCGCCGAGTTTTTCCATGATTACTTGCACATTAAGGTTTCCGACGGATCGGGCGCTAATGCACGTCTTGCCATGACAATCTCTACCTGCTACAAAGCTGGCGCGAATGCCTTTTACTACCAACAGTTCATCGGATACCATAGAGTTAATAATCTGTGCGTTGGGATCTTGTCCTTGGCAAACAGAAAACGCCATTCCATGATCATCGTACCGGGCTGCTGCTACTGCGTTAGCTCGCTTTTTAAAAACATCCATATCTGTCTGGAAGAATTTCTTCACATCGGCAATGTCGGCTCCGGCTCTTCGTAGCCAAGCCGCTGCCTCAAAGGTCCGCACTCCTGTTTTCACAGAGAACCGATTGGTATCGACCCACATGCCCCCCATGAGCACCTCTGCCTCAAACTTGGTAATGGTTTTTTTATCAATGGTATACTGCAAAATCTCCGTTACCAATTCTGCCGTAGAGGAAGCATATGGTTCTGTATAGGCCAACGTTGGTTTTTCGATAGTTTCCTCCGCTTTTCGATGATGGTCGATGACCACTGTGCGCTCTACTTTTTTCAACAAATCCGGGTACTCGGTAATGCTGGGGCGATGGGTATCCACAACGATTACCAAGGAACGTTCCTTCAAAAGGCTGTCGGCTTTTTTACTACTGATAATTTCGTATTCCCCGCTTTCTTTGGCCATTTCAAAGGGAACCTCCAGAGCATCGCTGTATTCATTAAGAACAATATATGTTTCCTTGTTAATCGGTTTTGCCAATCGGTAAATACCAATAGCCGCTCCAAAGGCATCCATATCCGGGTTACGGTGACCCATAATGAAAATACGACTGGAAGTTTCAATGAGCTGCACTAGGGCATGGCCGATGATTCTGGATTTGCCCTTATTGCTTTTCTCTACCGTGGCCGTCTTTCCTCCAAAATACATCAGCGTATTTCCGTCTTTTACCACTACCTGGTCGCCACCACGACCATAGGCAATTTCCAACGCATCCTGCGCATAATCATCGTTTTTTTCCGGCGTTGCTCCCCCCATTCCGATGCCGATAGACAAGGTTATCGGAAAATCTGCATCCGTCTCTATTTTCTTTGCTTTATCAAGAATTTCAAACTTGCTGCGAGCTTGTTGTTCATACTGAGCACAGCTCATAACAATGAAAAATTCATGGTCATTGAGCTTGGTCAAACTGGCTTCCATGGCCGATGCCCAATTTCGAATGAGGCGGTCAATATCTGATGCCAGTTCTGCTTCGTGTTCTTCTTCGGTGGAACTCATCAGCTCATCATAATTATCGATGCTAACCTCTGCATAACATGCCTGATTATCAATATATCGCTGCCGCAGCTGCTCCGATTCTGTAACATCCACAAAATACACCGTCAACTGATCATCGTTTTCTTCGGTTTTGGAAGAAATCACCCGAAAGCTTTTTTCACTTCGATGAATCAGCATTTCCTCATTGCTATCGGCAGCTTCCAATAGCTGGTCATGCTTTATCCCCGTTAAGGCAAACACATCCGCCCCTAAAATCCCATCATAAAGGAAGACATCTCCAATCCGGTGGCTGGCTGCAGATATCTTGCCGTGGCTGTCTATGATGCACATTGGCAGTGGCAATTTGGCAATGACATTAGTATTCATACAACTATTTTTCCTCCCGGTTTCCTCGGCCGACAATACGCTGTCGCAACGGGAACATCATGTCCAGTAGGCCGACAATAAAGAGTAGGGGCAATCCCATAGGCATTAGCCAACAAACAATAACAATAAGGATGGGAACCACCTTGGGTATCTTCTTTTCATAAAAGAAAAACAAAACCAATGAAATTCCTTGCAGTGCAAAGGTTAACTCAAAGAGAATGTCTACGTTGGCCGTCAGTGTCGGTGCAAAGGAGGCGCCTGCCCATTTGCATATCCAAGAAGCCAGCAGGATAAACAACCATCCCCACACAGCGCCTCGAGGAAGCTGCAACGTTCGCATAGGGGGAACCGGATTGTGAGGCTCCCCTTCCGACGTCTTTCTTTTTCCTACAATGAGCCCTTCGATCCAGGAAATAACCAAAGCCGAAATCATCATGCTGGATGGAGTCAACTGTAATATCCGATTATATATTTCCCGGTATTTTTCAAATCGTTCCGTTACACCGGCATCGCCTAGTTTAAAAGTTTGTGCCAACTGATCATTAGTAGCCAATTGGTGACAAATACTATCAACAGCCGTTCTCAGTTCTGTAATAATACTATTCCCTAGCAACATGGAGACCACAAACAACAGTGCAATTCCGCCACAAGTCACAATGGCACCCTTGAGAATTGCCCGATAAGGTGACTCTCCTCGTGTATTTCCGCTAATGAGCATTGGCAACGGTAGTACTATCATCAATAGTAAGGCCAATAATGAATACATACATGTTCCTCTCTAATCCGCTAATACGTTATTATACCATATATTCCCCTATCCTACGCCTATAAACGATAATAAAGCTCCACCCCATTGGATCTCCAACAAGCAAAAAAGAGAAGCACCTGCATAGGCACTTCCCTTGCTAGTTAATTTCTTCTTTTGAAAAGTAACTACCACGACCGATATTTTTCCCTATGATGCCTTGGACGTACCACATGCACCTTGTCTTGCAGACCGTATTTATGAATATAGTACCCTCGCATTATATAGGTAATGGCCTTGACTTCCAACATAAAAATCAGTCCTCCTAAGATAAAGACCGGTATCATCATATTGGAATATCGGTATACCCGCAGCGCATAGCTAAAGCCAATACCTCCTAACAGAAATTCAAATAAAGAAGAAGCCCCGATTCCTGTTTTCCGGTTATATTTCTCGCTGGCAAGTTCTCTTCTCACCCATATAAACGTATAGATAAAGCAAGCTACAATCGTAATTAAAAAGAATATCCCAAAAAGAAAAGATCTATCCGTGTTATTCTTCATTAGCAAAAAAGTCAGCGCGCCTAGGGCGGTTCCAATGGCTCCATATTGCAAGGCGTAAAAGAAAAATAGTATTCTTTTGTTTTCCCCTTTAGAACAGCACTCCCCATTACAGAGAGAATCCCTGCTGCAATAGTCAGTATTACTCCAATTTTATTAAAGTGTCCGTTGACGTTCCCGTAAATAACCATAACAATCATCATAAGCAAAATGATTGCCAAAAGATATGTAAACACAACACTTTTCTTCTGTGGCTTTATCGGCCTTGCCCGCACGAAAGCTTTTATGTTTTCCATCTTGCTCATCCTCCTTCTCTTGTGGTTTTTTCTATTTTCTTTTGGTGTCTCTTTCTCCTTTTGCGATTTTTCTCCACTTTCGTCCGACGCTTCTTTCTTCTCTTCTTTTTCTTCTTTCGATATTTTCACTTCTTCTTTTGGTATCTCCTCTTCTTTCGGCATTTCCTCTTCTTTTGACACTTCCATTTCTTTTTTTGGTATTTCTACCACCACTGCCTCCTGCAAATGATACTTTTTAATGTAGTAGCCACGCAGTATGGAAGGGATCGATACCCCAATCAATAAAAAGGACAAACTCGTAAATAGTAACCATGCAAAAAAACCTTTAAGCTCCATATATGGAATAAAGATAATTGCCATAACAATCACACCCACTCCAATGCCAATGACTTCAAAAAATATTTCGACATCCATATCTTCATCTTTATATTTTTTTATATACCACCCAGTGTAAATGCGTTTTTTGTATTTTTACAATGCGAAAAATCATCACACCTATACAGCTCGTTTGCCCAATTGTATAAATAAGTGCTAATTGTTTCACATCCATCACAACAGAAAGTATAGACCAATATTCAAAACCTATCCCTATCATAAAAACGCTCATTCCTGTCGATAGAAAATGCCACTCTTTTTTTTCGATGAGTACATTATGCAGCTGGCGATAGCAATTCCCATTACAAAAATAAGCGTTCCTAAAAATATTCCAAAAGTGTATTTATATTCTGTTTGAAACAGTTGAAATAAAGCTGTCCACCCCGATATCCCTACAAGTATAGGCGTTATTATTAAGTCTGTTTTCTTTATTGGACGAAGAGGCAGTGATTTGGCATATGCCTGCAAAGCGTCTCTAGTGTTTACCATCACAAGCCTCCTATTTAATGACACATTCCCGGTATACAACCTTGCATGTATCGTCTTTTCGATTCTGCCTTCTCGCTTCGTACCATTTTGTTAACTTTATCTTTCGTCCGATCCATAATCGTTATATTCCTGTTCCCTTTAATATTGACTCTACTCTATATCCATTCTCGGTACTATTCTGATTTTTTCTTCGGTTTTTCCACGATTACTGTGTCTTGTAAATTATACTTTTTAATGTAGTACGCTCTCATAAAAAATGTTGCACCACTACTTAGTAGAAAGTAGCCAATACCAAGCAGAACAACACATAGAATTACATTGTTCACCTGATCCAATATTCTATTTCGAAACACAGCAATACAAAATAGCGCTGCCATAATGACAGATGAATTAGTTAACCCTAGACGTGGCTTTTCTTTATGATACTTTCCATTGCTAATTTTTTTGTATATGACATAAAGTAATAATTATCATTATAAAAACACTAATTACGTAACACATAAAATAAATCCAAGATAACTTAGAGTGTTCTAAGATAACAACTAGCACTGTGAAACTTCCAATAAATGCTCCAAACGAAATACACTCTAATCCTCCAGAAAAAAAGTAAATCACTTTTTTTCTGAGCGGATATAATGCACAGCCTATGACAGAAATCACAATACAGAACACATAAAATATTATGCAAATTCTGCAAAGTAGACTATCAAAAAAGGGTTCATTGGAAAATTGTCCGATTCCACCACAGACAAGAATACTCATGGCAATCGGACACCAAATTATATCTTTTATACCCAATGGTTTAATAGATAAGGTGTTGATATACTCCTTAATATTTTCTATGTTGTTATCAAAAAAATCATATTCATCTCTTGTTTTAATGACACATCCCTGGTACACAACCTTGTGCATATCGTCTTTTTGATTCTGCTATCCCGCTTCGTACCATTTTGTTAGTTTTTTCCTTCGTCCAATCCATAGCCGTTATATTCCTGTTCCCTTTAATATTGACTCTGCTCTATTTCCATTCTCGGTACCATTCTGATTTTTTCTTCGGTTTTTCCACGATTATTGCATCTTGTAAATTATACTTTTTTATATAATATCCTCGCATCAAAAAATTAACACCCCCAACAGATAAGAAAAAAGCATAATGCACAAAATAATATACTCGTGGAAAAATTGCTCAATTTATCAGAGAGTTGCCTTCTGAAATACATAGTTCCAAATAAAACCGCTATAAGCTATAATAAGAGATGTGTTTGCAACACCAAACTTGACTTTCTTTTTTCCATATTTTCCAGAAAGAATTCTTTTACGTATTAGCAATATAGTACATACCATTAACACCACACATATACTTATATATATAATCATATACAAGTGAGAATATTTATTGTTATCTTGGAACTCTAATAGAACAGCTCCATTTCCAAACACTGCACCCAACGAAAAACAGATTAATCCCCATGAAAAAAAGTAAATTTCCTTCTTTCGCAACGGATATAACGCAGCGGCAACCGTAGTTAATACAAATGTACAACTGAAGAAAAACACTAATATCCAACTAAAAGCATCTTTTCTTTCTAAACAAATTCCACAAATACAAGCAATAGATACTGTATCAATTGCTAGAGAGCAAAGAACTACCTCCTTCATCCCTAGCGGTCTAATGGGAATCGATTTAATATATTCTTGTAGTCTCTCTGTATTCCCTATCATATCTCTTCCTCTCTAATGACACATCCCCGGTACACAACCACCTTGTGCATATCGCCGTCTAGATTCCACTACACTAATACGCACCGCTTTTCTCTTCTTTTCAATCGATATACAGCGGCTGCAAAAATGTTCATGATTTTTATCTTTTTCAAAAGCCAAAAGAACCTTACTATTTTTTATGTTCACTCCCGCTATTCGGTGATTCCTCTTGACTCTCTTCTTGCTTGTCATTTTCTTTTTTCGGTATTTCCACCACTACTGCCTCCTGCAAATGGTATTTTTTAATGTAGTAACCACGCAGTATGGAAGGGATCGATACCCCAATCAGTATATAGCTTAAAATAAGGCACAGAATTAATATAATCAAATTCCTACCATCCATAAAACGCTTAAATTTAAGCACTAATACTATAATTTCAGCCAAGACAAAAACTACACTTGAAATTATTATTCCATCTGTGTCTTCATACCTTTTTTTGTACCATTCTGTATTAATCCGTCTTTTAGCATTCTTTAGGATTTCATACACCATAAAACCAATACATACCACATATCCTACTATATACAATCCTGCATAAGATACACAATCCATAACAATTTGAGCAATACTCACACAACCACAGGTCACCCCTAATGCTCCTAATATTGTTCCTGTTGTAAAGAAATGTACTTCCTTTCTTTCTATTTGGTATATTACACAACACATAACAGCAACAATAACACACAAACAATGAACAGTAATTAAACTTTCACGAAAAATGGCAAATCCATCATAATATAAATGATACGTATCAATACCTGCAAAAATCAAAATACCAATCAATGTACCAATTAAGTCTCCTTTTTTCAATGGACGAAGAGGTAATGCCGCAATATATGCTTTAAGATTATCTATACTATTCATATAATTCTCCTAATGGCACATCCCAGGAACTCTACCACCTTGTGCACATCGCCGCCTAGATTCCGCTACACTAACACGCACTGCTTTTCTCTTCTTTTCAATCGATATACAGCGGCTGCAAAAATGTTCATGATTTTTATCTTTTTCAAAAGCCAAAAGAACTTTACTATTTTTTATGTTCAGTCTCGCCATTCGGTGATTCCTCTTGACTCTCTTCTTGCTTATCATTTTCTTTTTCCGGTATTTCCACCACCACTGCGTCCTGCAAATGATACTTTTTAATGTAGTAACCTCGCAGTATGGTACGAACACCTCCTCCTGCATATACATAGCTAATTATACCAAGTGCTATAACGCATATAAATATTTCAATATCCATATACTTTTTAAACACAATCCACATGACAACCACGTACACTATCATTCCTACTATAGCAAGTATCCAAATACCGGCAGTATCGTCCTCCTGTAGTTCTTTATCTTTCATGTACCATCTGGTATTAATTCTTCGCTTTGTCCCTTTAATCATAATACCGGTCAGCAATACTAACCCCAGCATAAACATCCCCATATATGACATACCAAGGTTTGTGTCTCGTGCATCCGTTAACACTAGCCAAAGATTCCAGCAACCAAAAGAAAGAGCTAACGCCCAACCCAGTATTCCACCTCTTTAAAAATGCCATTCTCCCTTTGGGGAGTATATTACACTGGCAAGCAGGGAAAGGGCTATTGCAAACACCCCCCCAATTCTTAAGACCGTATACTGCATGCCTTGCTCTTCAAGAGATATCGCGTAAAAAACTATAGCTATCATAATTATAATCCAAACCATAGTTCCAGGAGGGACATACATTTTCATGGGGCGAAGGGGTAGATGTCTAATATATGCTCTTAGGCTGTCTTCCTTATTTATATTTTTCATAGACTCCCCCTAGCATGTACCCGGCACACAACCAGCTCGTCTCCAGTGTGCATCTGAACGACGAATTCCCTTATTTGCATGCATTTTCAGTGTATCTGAAACAGTTCTTCCGCTACTTAATCGCTTGTTCGCTATGATCATCTGCACAACACATCCAGCTACGCCTCCAATTATGGTTCCGAGTCCCGGATCGAACAATACAGTTCCACCGAGTGTGCAAAGTTTTACTACACTAAGATCAATTGCTGCACTAACCGCTAAATCCGTTGCTATATTGATGCCAATCGTTTTTGCCGATTGATGCTTTTCCTCTCCTTCTGCTAAATTTATACACAAGGTTTGCGTCACACCAATGGCGCTACTGAGACCAAAGTATGCCTTGGAAGCCATCAGATTATTATCTGCCCCTGCCTGCAATTTTTTATATTTGCTCTTTGCAATGCTGGCGCCCTTTTTAATTCCACTCCAAGCACCGCGAGCTTTTCTTCGGATACCCTGCCCCACGGCACCTGCCGTCTGTCGAACCTGTTTCCTGACACTCTTTCGCCATCTTTGCAGTTTCCGTCTTGCTTTAATCGCGATACATTTTGCCTGCCGATACCGTTTTCGCACATATCTTGCTGCACTTCGCACAACATGCCTTGCTCTGCGGTAAACTCTTCGCACGCACCGGGTCACCCTGCGCGGGATACTGCGTACCACCCGGCGTACCCGGTGGTGTACCCGCTTCACCGCATGGCGTACCCGTTTTCGTAGTTTGGAAAAGAAACTATGACCGGTAGGGTCGGTGTAGTTAACAGGATCCCCTGCGCAATAGCCATACAAATTTTGGGTACGGGGATCAAGACCTTCCCCTCGGCTGGTATCTTGACTGGTAAATCCACCGGTTGACCCATCATAAAACTGCGCCCGATAGTAATATAGCCCGCTTGTCTTATCATAAGTCTGTCCGGTGTAACAGACTTCATTATCAAAACTGTGGTCTTTGCCGCCGACGATATTTCCATAGGCATCGTATTCATAGGTGGCAGCCGCCATGCCTTTTTCATCTACAATGCTGGTGGTGCTGTCCTGGTGGTTGGTATTGTATATAAATAAATGATCTCTACACACTACAGAGGATTTTCCTCCCGGTAACAATACAGTCACCTCTTCCACTCTATCTCATTCCATTTGAGAATGTCAACCACTTTTATTAATTAACGAAAGAAAGGAACCGGGTCGGTTCCTTTCTACATATCTACATATATTCGCTATTAACTGATATTCCTTACAGCAAGATATTGATTACGCTGCGCTGTTTTTTGCAGGATTGGAGATGCGAAAGACTGATACTCTTTTCTCTCGTTGCTGTCAGGTCTATCTTTTACCGGAGCTCTTAAAGACGTCTCTGATTTTGTGGGCAACCATATCTTTAATAGCTTCACGGCCGGGTCCCAAATACTTTCTCGGGTCGAATTCTGCCGGGTTTTCTGCAAAGCATTGTCTGATTTTGGCAGTCATAGCCAGACGAAGGTCTGTGTCTACGTTGATTTTGCAGACACCGTATTTGGCAGCTTCTGTCAGCATGTCTTCCGGTACGCCTTGTGCTCCCGGAATATCCCCACCATATTTGTTACAAAGAGCAACGAATTCCGGCATGACTGTGGAGGAGCCATGGAGTACCAATGGTGTATCCGGAATAATGGCGTGAATTTTCTTTAGTCGTTCAAAATCCAGTTTTGGAGTTCCCTTGAATTTATAGGCGCCGTGGCTGGTTCCAATAGCAACAGCCAGAGAATCTACGCCGGTTTCTTCTACGAAGATACGGGCTTCTTCCGGATCGGTAAAGGTGGCATCTCTTGCATCTACACTGACAGCATCTTCAATCCCCGCCAGCTTTCCCAGCTCTGCTTCGACAACAACGCCGTGGTCGTGAGCATAGTCTACTACTTTCTTTGTCACGGCAATATTTTCTTCCAATGTGTATTTAGAACCATCAATCATAACAGAACTAAATCCGTTGTCGACACAGTCTTTACAGATATCAAAATCTGCGCCGTGGTCCAGGTGAAGAACCAAATCGAGGCCGGATACTTCCATAGCCGCTTCTACTAATTTTACCAAATATGTCGGGTTGGCATACTTTCTGGCACCTGCCGAAACCTGCAAGATAACAGGGGCATCCTCAGCTTTGGCACCTTCGACGATACCCTGAATAATTTCCATGTTGTTGACGTTAAAGGCACCTACTGCATAATCTTCGTGTAATGCCTTAGAAAACATATCCTTTGTTGTAACGATAGCCATGCGTTTCCTCCATTCTCTGCTAATTCGAAAGCAGGTCTGCCAGCTGGATCAGTTCCAGGTTTGGCTTTCTTTTTACTTTAATGGCCTTGATAAAATCCATGGTAAAGATTTTGTCATCCTTGACTCCAATGGCCATACTTTCAGCATCTTCATTAATAAGCTTCACAGCTTCGTAGCCCATCATGGCGGCACGTAGTCGATCCATCATGGTAGGACTGCCACCTCGCTGTACATAAGCCAGTACTACTTTCCGTGCCTCCGAACCGGTTTCCTCATAAATGGTATTTACCAGCTCATCGGTTGTTACATCAGCCCCTTCGGCTCGAATAATGATACTGTGGCGCTTGCCTTTGTCCTTAGCTGCAACAATTTTACGGCATACAGCATCCACATCACTTTTTACCTCCGGCACCAGTACCGATTCGGCTCCGCCGGTAACGCCGGCAAAAGCGGCAATATCACCACAGTCTCGCCCCATTACCTCTATAATGGTGGTACGATCGTGCGAACTGCCGGTGTCTCGAATATTGCTAACCGCATCCAGTACCGTATTCACTGCCGTGTCAAAGCCAATAGTATAGTCAGTATACCCCATATCATTGTCAATGGTGCAAGGAATTCCGAAAACCGGCATTCCTAATTTCACAAGGTCTGCAGCTCCACGAAAGGATCCGTCGCCACCGCAGACAATCAAGGCTTCGATTCCATGAAGCCGTAGTATTCGAAAGGCTTCCTTTTGTCCCTCTTCTGTCATAAAACGATGGCTGCGAGCCGTCTTTAAAACAGTGCCGCCCCGTTGCATAATGTCCCCAACAGAAGAGCGATCCAGTAACTTCATTTCATCGTCCAGCAATCCTTCATAACCTCGCTCAATGCCCATGACATCCATTCCCATGGCGAGACCGGAACGAACCACCGCTCGTATCGCCGCATTCATACCGGGAGCATCGCCACCACTGGTCAATATGCCGATTTTCCGCATTTTATCCACCTTTGCTTTTAATGATGCTGCATTTTCTATTTCTTCTATCTTATCACGGATGACAAAGATTATCGAGTGCCCCAAGAGTCAACCGAAAAGAAAACATTGGCAATCGATAAAAGGGAGAAAGAATCCGAATCTGCATCCATTCCTTTCTCCTTGCTTTCCTTTATGTAATTATCGCTTGTTGGATGCCCTAAAAACATCCCTGATTTTATGTGCCACCATTTCTTTAATGGCCTCACGACCGGGTCCCAGGTACTGACGAGGGTCAAATTCTTCCGGGTTTTCTGCAAAACACTGTCTGATTTTTGCTGTCATTGCAAGACGCAAGTCTGTATCTACATTGATTTTGCAAACCCCATGTTTGGCAGCTTCTGTCAGCATTTCCTCAGGAACGCCTTGTGCTCCCGGAATGTCCCCGCCGTACTGATTGCACAGCTCCACAAATTCCGGCATGACAGTGGATGCACCATGGAGTACCAATGGCGTTGTAGGAATCAACTGATGAATCTTTTCCAGTCTTTCAAAGTCCAATTTGGGTGTCCCCTTGAATTTATAAGCTCCATGACTGGTTCCAATGGCTACCGCCAGAGAGTCCACACCGGTTTCTGCAACGAAACTACGTGCTTGTTCCGGATCGGTATAGGTAGCATCTCGAACCTCTACACTAACAGCATCCTCAATGCCGGCCAGTTTCCCTAGCTCTGCCTCTACCACAACACCGTGGTCGTGAGCATAGTCTACTACCTTTTTAGTCAAAGCAATGTTTTCTTCCAGTGTATATTTAGAGCCATCAATCATCACCGAACTGAATCCGCTGTCGATACAGTCTTTGCAAATTTCAAAATCAGCACCGTGATCCAGGTGTAAAACCAAATCCATTCCGGAAACCTCCATGGCCGCTTCTACCAACTTTACTAAATACGTTGGGTTGGCATATTTTCTGGCACCGGCTGAAACCTGCAAAATCACAGGTGCATTTTCCGCCTTGGCACCTTCGACGATCCCCTGGATAATTTCCATATCATTAACGTTAAAGGCACCTACTGCGTAGTCATCCTGTATGGCCTTTTGGAACATTTCTTTTGTTGTAATCAGTGGCATCTCCTACCTCCCCGGTTTTCATTAGTTAGATAACAAATCCGAAAGCTGAATCAAGTCAACATTGGACTTGCTCTTTGCATTGATGGCTTTCTCCAAATCCATTGTGAACACTTTGTCGTCTTTGACTCCTACTGCCATGTTACTGTTATCTTGGGCAATTAGCTTGACTGCCTCGTGCCCCATCATTGCCGCACGCAGTCGATCCATCATGGTAGGACTGCCGCCACGCTGTACATACGCCAAAACAACTTTCCGTGCTTCTGATCCGGTTTCTTTGTAGATGGTATCTGCCAGCTGATCAGTTCCTATATCCGCCCCTTCAGCTCTAATAATGATGCTATGGCGTTTTCCCTTGTCTCTAGCCGCTACAATTTTACGGCATACAGCATCCACATCGCTTTTTATTTCCGGCACCAACACCGATTCCGCACCACCTGCTACACCGGCAAAGGCTGCAATATCGCCACAATCTCTCCCCATTACCTCAATGATTGTAGTTCTATCATGGGAACTGGCCGTGTCCCTAATTTTGCCGACAGCATCCAGCACCGTATTTACCGAAGTATCAAATCCAATGGTATAGTCGGTATATCCCATGTCGTTATCAATGGTACAAACATAACGGTTCCCTTTTTCTTAAGACGCTTCATTAAGAACGGCACACAAGGAACACCGAACACAGATGGCAGCATCATCATGGAAAACCAAGATAATAGCTGTGGATGATCTGCATAGTAAACGATATAATACGCTCCCATGGTGGACTGTACCTGGCTCAAGGAATATACACCGAGAAACAGGATAAAGGTGACAAATACAGGTCCAATACCAAACCATACTTTGAATACGTCTTTTGCATTTGGTTTATCTTCCGGATCAACCGGCTGTGGCGGAACCTTTTCAATGATTTGATGAGATCCCCACATTAGAATACCTACCATAACAACTGCCATAATAAGAGTTGTCAGCATATATCCTGTCTGGATGGAAGTTACCTTTGCAATTACACCGGACAGATTAGGAAGCATAATAGCACACACAACGCCACCGGCCTGCGCCAAGGTCATTCTTGTGGTTTGCACCTTGGTTCTTTCATTCTGGTCATTGGTCATCAACGTAGCTGCAGAAATGTATGGCTGGATAATAAATGTGTATACCATGTTTAACAAGTTGTATGTAATAGCAGCCCATGCCAGCTTCCAGCCATAGGAAACATGTGGTGTAGAGTAGGTCAACACCGCAACTACGCCAAAGGGAATGGAACCCCACATAATATATGGCCAGTACTTACCTTTCTTTGGAGACAGACGTTCAACGATGGTTCCCATCATCGGGTCGTTTACAGCATCCCAGAACCTGGATACCAGGAATAAAATAGCAACGTGTCCCGGCTTTAGTCCGAAAATATCTGTGTAGAAAAAACTAATGTACAGAGCAATACACTGAAATACTAAGTTCATAGCAAAGTCGATAGACGAATAACCCCATTGCTCTTTTGGCTGAATTTTATAATAGCCATACTGGTTAGACGTCTTGACCCATGTAGTTGGACTTTTTGGATCTTTACTCATTTGTACACCTCCGAAAATCATTCAACATTGACAAGAAAATAACATAAGGTATGAGAATAATCGCTGTTTGTATTTAGAATATTAAGGGAACACATGCTGCATTGCGATACATCAAAAGGACACATTCATGTTTTTTGAGTCTAGGAGGACATTTTTTTATAAAAATATGTCCTGCTCATTGAATCTTTCAGTATTGTTTTGATTTCCAAAAGTAGAGTAGTATAATTAATAGTACCAATGTTACTCTTGATGAAACGAGTATGGAAAGGACTAGTTCATGGATTACCATCAACCAATCGATGTGTTGTGCTATCCGTACACAGAACATATTTACCTGGGAAAACATTCACTGATAATCAACTATGTGGATCGTTTGGATCAACACTGCGTGGAGTTTCCCCACCGTCACGACAAGTTCTACGAGATTTATTTTATTGAAAAAGGACCATTACTATTTCATCTAAACGGCAAAGAAACCGTTCTTGAAACAGGGGATATTTTAATTCTAAATAAGGGAACCAAACACTGCACCCTCTACACACCACAAGTTCCAAAGCGGTACTTTGTTATGGTGTTTGATTTGAAGGAAATGGAGGATTCTCACGGAGATGATCCTGCCATCGACGCCGAAGTAAAGCAAATACACGCCTTTAAAGAATATATGCAAGACAGACCCTTTGCCCTAACCAAAGATGCCTTTGATACCGGTGGTTGTATTAACAAGCTGGAAATAGAGGCTATTAACAAAGATGTAGGTTGGAAGTTTATTGTACGCTCCCACTATACCAATTTTGTCATTCTTGCCATGCGAAACTTTATTGACAAGCCGGAGCCCAACAATAGCCTTCATTGGAATAATCTGCCTATTGCCATAACAAAATATCTCCATGCCAATTATAGTCACCCTATTTCCATTCAAGAAGTGGCCGACCATTTTCACATTACATCGCGCCACGTAACTCGAGTTTTCAAAGACTATTTTGGAACCAGTTTGGCAAAGACGTTGACCATTTATCGTATTAACTATGCCAAGAACTATTTACAAGATACCGACTACTCCCTGGAGCAAATTGCCGAAAAAATCGGCTTTGCCTCTGCCAGCTCGCTATCCACCTTGTTTAAGGAAATTGAGGGCATGAGCATTACGCAGTACCGCAAGCTGATTGCCGCACACAATGAAAATGAAAAAAACCATTAGACAGAACTTCCTCTATCTAATGGCCTTTAATTCTATTTGGATTAGTCAGATACGTAAGGCAGCAAAGCAACCACTCTTGCTCTCTTTACAGCTGCTGTTACGGCTCTCTGGTGTTTCGCACAGGTTCCGGTAATTCTCTTTGGCAGAATCTTACCTCTCTCTGTAACATATTTTTTCAGAGTTTCTACATCTTTATAATCAATTACTGCATCTTTTTCAGTGCAGAACTGGCAGACTTTTCTCTTTCTGAATCCGCCGCGTCTTCCGCTCATCATGGGCGCCACTCCTTTCTATCTAAAATGGAATATCATCATCGTCAATGGCTTCGAATCCTTGTGGAATGCTGCTGGAAGCCTGCTGTGGCTGTGTTTGTTCCTGGCCGGGAGCATCAAATCCCGATGGAGAAGCCTGCTGCTGGAAGGAGCTACGCTGGCCTTGGCCGTTGTTATCTCCCCAGCTGAGGAATTCCACTCTATTGGCAACCACTTCTGTGGTATACACTTTGTTGCCATCTTTGTTTGTATAGCTTCCGGTTTGAATGCGTCCACTAACGCCTACCATTTTACCTTTTGCCAAATACTTTTCACAGTTTTCAGCCTGTCTTCCAAATACGACGATGTTAGGAAAATCTGTTTCCTTTGTGCCATCTTGACGGGGGGGTCTGTCAATGGCAATGGAAAACCGGGCAATTGCCATATTGTTTCCTGAATATCTAACTTCAGGGTCTCTTGTCAGTCTTCCGATTAAGCTTACGTTGTTCATAGAACGCTCCCCCTTTTATTTTTCGTCTTGGTTGACAATGATGTGTCTCATGACAGCATCGGAAATTTTCAGTCTACGATCTAATTCTTTTGGGAATGTTGGTTCCGCCTGGAAATTCAGAACTACGTAGTATCCTTCGTTCTTCTTCTGAATTGGATAAGCCAACTTTCTCAGTCCCCAAATGTCCTCTTCTCCTAAAACTCCATTGCCCTTTTCAATGATGCCTTTTACAGTATCAATAGTAGCCTTGATTTTTTCGTCGTCGAGAACAGGATCGATAATGAACATTACCTCATAATTAGTCATTCTTTTCACCTCCCTATGGACTAGATGGCGACGGCAGTATTGCCGGCGCAAGGGGTATTATAGTATACCTGTGCCAATACATGCACGCTATTAGTATACTATCTTTTCTTATCTTTGCAAGGAAATCCTTGCAAAACTACGGAAAATTTCTAAAAAGTACATATCGGTACTATCCAAAGAGCTTTTCCGGATACAATCCTTTGTCCTTCATGGCCTGCAACGCGTCCATGACAACCGGCTTGTCGTCTTTATAAGTAACTCCAAACCAGCGGTCCGGAGAAGCCAAAACCTGTACCGAAGCTTTTCCTTCCTTAATCAACTTGTCGGTTTCTCCCGGTATTTGATATTCCGCTTTTTCCATATTGATGTTCTTTACATTTTCAAAAAAGTCGGCAAAACCCTTTTCTAATTCTCCCATCATATCACCGGTAAATCCCCACAGATTCATAGACACAGGTGTATCCTCTGTAATGGCAGTCCATGTCTTTTCATCTTCTTCCAAGTAGACGATTTTCTCATCTTGCCTCTTTATCTGCAGTCGCTCTACAATATCGACCAGCTGTCCCTTTTGGTTTACCTGGCAAACACCTCTTGCAACGGTGCCATGTTCTGTCAGCGTGTTTTTCACCATATAGCTAACCATGCAGAAATCATACACGCCATCTTTGTTTTCCGCCTTGGAAAGATATTCATAAATGGCAGAAAAAGCCCATGGACCATAGTAGTCGTCGGCATTAATAACGGCAAAAGGACCGGTAATAACATCACGCGCACTCATAATAGCATGGGCTGTTCCCCATGGTTTTTTTCTATCAGGGGGAACTTCTTGTGTTATCCCCGGCATATCCTCAATCTTTTGGTATACAAATTCCACATCCATATATTTGCCTGCTTTTAGCATAATCAACTGCCGAAAGTCTTCTTCCAGCTCTTCCCGTATAATAAACACAGCCTTTTCAAAACCGGCCATCATAGCATCATACAGAGAAAAATCAATAATAATCTCTCCCTTGTCTGTAATAGGATCCATCTGTTTTAATCCACCGTAACGACTGCCCATTCCGGCTGCCATTACCAGCAATACTGGCTTTGTCATGTTTTTTCCTCCTAGGATTGGTATCGATTCTCTTGTATTATATCATAGTCCCGCGGTCTCATTGAGATGATTTCTTTTTAATGGTATACTGTCACAGATGTAAACCGTTGGAACAATACATAAATAAGGATTTATATGACGAAAAAACATACTACCGGTTGGATTATTGTCGGTATTTGTGCCGTTGCTTTCGCCTTGCTGACCTGGCAGGTGATACAAGGACATACCAATGCCATCGATAAAGAAATTCTCGTTGCACTGGAATCTATTCGCACTCCCGGTCTCAATACGTTGATGGAAACGCTAACCTATTTTGGCAACTGGGAAGCCATTGTTATTATCTGTCTTCTATATGTTGCCTATGATAGAGGTGACTTTACCGATCCTGTCATTGTTATTGGAACCGCCGCTACTACCACCTTGTTTCGAACTGCCGTCAAGGTCTTGGTGGCACGGCCGCGCCCCTTTGTCTTTTGGGATGATCTCCAAAATGTCGTAAAAGAAACCGGTTATTCCTATCCCAGCGGTCATTCCATTGCCAGTATGGCTATCTACCTGGTTCTATTGCTTCTGCTCCTGAAAAAAATGGACAAAAGCAGTAAGCGAACCGCCTTGGTTATAGGGTGTGGTTTTTTATCCATTTTTGTTGGTTTTACCCGGCTGTATCTAGGGGTGCACTATCCCTCCGATGTACTGGCAGGTTGGTTGGCAGGTATTGCCTTTGCTTTGACCGTCTTTATGATCACTCCAATGATACGAGATAAAGTAAAATCCGGGAGTATGCAAAGATAGCAGAAACCCACAGATAACAAAAAAGCAACGTATAATAGCGCATATAGTAAAGTAAGAAGGTATTTTGATGAAAGTATTCCAAAACATCCCCGGTATCACAAAAGTTCTTAGTTCTCTTCCGGAGCTGGGGAGGTTAAAGAGAGAAATCGACAGTGCACGAGCTGTCGGTGACAATGAGAGAGAACGGGCTGCCATTTTAGAAGCCACTTCCACCTGGGGAAACCGTTTGATGAAAAGCTTTCACATTGATTTATCTGTATACGGGAAGGAGAACATCCCAAAAGAAGGAGACGGACCCTTAGTATATGTTAGCAATCATCAAGGTTTTGCCGATATTCCCACTATGTGTGCTGTCCTTACCAATGTACAGTTTGGCTTTATCGCCAAAGACGGATTAAAGAAAATCCCTCTTTACGGCACGTGGATGCAGCGTATTCGCAGCGTCATGATTCAAAGAGAAGACTCCCGTGCCTCTCTAAAGGCCATCTCTACCGGAATTCAATACATTGAAGATGGTTTTTCCATGCTGGTATTCCCCGAGGGAACCAGAGCCAGAGGAGGCGATATGAATCCCTTTAAAAAAGGAGCCTTAAAGTTGGCAACCAAACCGGGCGTTCCCATTGTACCAATTAGCATCAACGGAACCTACGAAGTCCTTGAAAAACAAGGCTATCTACGCAGTGCCCCCATTGATATAATGATTCATCCTGCTATTGAAACAAAGGGACTTTCAAGACAGGAAGAAAAAGAGCTGCATCAGCAGGTATTTGACATTGTTCAAAGCGGTCTATTGGAATTAAAAGCCATGAGAAAATAATTCTCATGGCTTTTTTCTTGCAATGTGGCTATCTTTACTTTTTATTTTACATAGCCAAGACCAAAGGTGTCTTTCACTCTTTGTAAAACTCTTTCTGCAATGGCGCCGGCACGCTCTGCTCCATCATCTAAAATATCCAGCAGTTCTTTGGACTCTCTAATTTCCTTAAACTGCTTTTGAATTGGTGCCAAAGCTTCATTGGTAACCTCCACCAATGCTTTTTTAAAGTCTCCGTATCCGGCTCCTTGAAAATCTTTTACAATGTCTTCTATGGCTTTTTCTGACAAGGCGCTGTAGATATTCAGCAAGTTTGAAACGCCCGGTTTTTCTACAGGATCAAAACGTATAATACCTTCCGAGTCGGTAGTAGCTTTCATAATGGATTTCTTTACTTTCTTTTCATCGTCCAGCAAAGAAATACGGCTGTGAATATTCTCGGCACTTTTACTCATTTTGTTTTCCGGATTGTCAAGAGCCATAATACGAGCTCCTTCTTTCATAAAACGACCTTCCGGAATCACAAAGGTTTTCTTATACTTGTTATTTACGCGTATAGCAATATCGCGACACAGCTCAATGTGCTGCTTTTGATCGTTTCCTACCGGTACAATATCGGTATCGTATAAAAGAATGTCCGCAGCCATCAGTACAGGGTAGGTAAAGAGCCCTGTAGGTGCCGATTCTCTCCCTTGGTTCTTTGCCTTAAATTGTGTCATACGAGACAATTCACCGGTGTAGGAATTGCACGTTAAAATCCAGGAAAGTTCAGCATGTCCCGGCACATCTGATTGTACAAAGACGATGGATTTTTTCGAATCTACACCAATGGCCAAATACAACGCTGCTACATCTAATATATGCTGTCGCAGCATCTTTGGGTCTTGGGGAACGGTAATGGAATGCATATCCACGATGCAATAAAGACAATCATTGTCTTCTTGCAATTCAACAAATTGTTTCAATGCCCCCAAATAATTTCCAAGATGAATATTTCCTGTCGGCTGTACACCTGAAAAAACTCTTTTTGCCATATTTTTTATCCTATCTTCCTAACGTTTTCTTTTTTATCGCTGCAGTTCTTTTGCAAACCGCTCTTTAATGTTTCTCTCTGCACGGGAAACCGTCATCTGGGACACCCCTAGGTGACTGGCAATATCCGACTGGGATTTTTCTTTAATAAACCGTTCCCGGAAAATGTACTTATTGGTATCACTCAGTTCATTTAAAACCGTATCAATAATTTCTCTATTTTCAAGGCCACGATAACCGGCTTCTTCTGTAGAGGTAAATTTCTCGTATTTGCTGGTTTCCCCTTCATCACCGCTATCGCTAAAGGTTTCATCTAACGAATACGCACCGTAGGCCATGGAAGATTCCATTGCCATTAAGATATCGGATTCTTTTTTGTCCATATGCTGGGCTACCTCTGCGACGGTAGGCGCACGGCCTAGTTTTGCCGTCAGCGTTTCTTTTACTTTTGGCAAGGCAACAGATATTTCCTTCAAACGACGGGGCACTTTCAAGCTCCAGCCCTTATCACGGAAATATTTTTTTATCTCCCCTAAAATAGTAGGTGTTGCAAAACTGCTAAATTCAAAGCCTTTATCAGGATCAAATCGCTCGACAGCATTAATCAGTGCCAGGGCTCCTACCTGATATAAGTCATCTTTTTCAACACCTTTTCCTAGGTATCGTCTTATTAAAATGTCTACCATATACAGATTTTCCTCAACAATCTTGTTGCGGATGGTAATATCCTTTGTTTCTGCATATTTGCGGAACATTTCTTTATTCATCATTTATTGATCACCATTCTGATACAACGAAGTCCATCGCCACTGCGAATGACTTCCATATCATCTGTTACAGAGCGAATAATATGAATTCCCAAATCCCCTTCCTTCGGGCAATCAAGACATAGTCGTTTGGATTTTTCCCTTTGGTGGCCTTCTTTGGAATCTTCTACCTTGATGACCATTTGTTCTTCCTCAATAGCCATCGATACTTTGTAAGCCGCACTCCAACCTGCAAAATTATGACATGTAATTGTCTTACAAGCTTCTCCTACAGCAACGCGTATATCCTCTACTTTTTCAATATCAAATCCTTCAATACTGGCGGCTGATCCGGCTGCCATTTTAACAACGCCAATGTAATCCGGATCGCCTATAACTTCCATATTGAGTATTTCTGTCATTCTTTATTTCTCCTTATCCCCTGTATTCATTTCCATCTGGCCATTATGGTCAGCTTCTTTTTTCTTATTTTTATCATCGTCTTCTTCCTGAATTACCTTGGCCATGGAGATAATCTTGGTGTCTTCATCGACCTTCATAATGCGTACGCCTTGGGTGGCTCTCCCCAGTCGTGATACATCACTGGCCTTTATACGTATAATAACACCGTTGGAGTTAATTAGCATGACTTCATCGTCATCATCAACAATCATGGCACCGATTAACTGCCCTGTTTTCTTGAATTTACTCTTGTCATAGGTTAACAAACCTTTGCCGCCTCTTGTCTGCAGCTTGTATTCTTCTACGGGGGTTCTCTTTCCGTAACCATTTTGTGTGACAACAAGGAGTTCCTCGTTGGAATTGGTCAAGGTCATGGAAACAACTTCATCGCCTTCTTCCAGCTTGATGGCTCTTACTCCGGCGGCGGCACGACCCATCGGACGTACGTCGTTTTCAGAGAAGGTGATGCATTTACCTTGCTTTGTTACGATGATTACGTTGTCATCGCCGGTGGTTTCCTTGATTCCAACCAGCTCATCACCGTCTTTTAGCTTGATGGCAATGAGTCCGGATTTGCGATTGTTTGTAAACTCAGACAGCAGTGTTTTCTTGATGGTGCCGTGTTTTGTAACGGCAATCAAGTATTTGCTGTCATTGTCACTATCCCCGTTAATGGTCATCATAGCAGTAATTCGTTCTCTTTGTAGCAGAGACAGGAAGTTTACAGCCGGTGTACCCTTGGCAGTTCTGGTCGCTTCGGGAATTTCGTATGCTTTGCAGCGATACGATTTTCCAAAGTTTGTAAAGAAGACCAGATATTCATGGGTAGATGTCATAATCAAGTCCGTAACAAAGTCATTATCTCTGGTAGTCAGACCGGTAACGCCTTTGCCACCTCTCTTCTGGGTCTTATATGTATCGGCAGGAATGCGTTTTAGATATCCTAAATGTGTCAAAGTGACGGCAACCTGCTTTTCTTCAATAAAGTCCTCTTCGTCAAATTCATCTACCGATGCCGTAATCTTGGTCCGTCGTTTGTCCGCCAGTTTTTCTCTGATTTCCAGCATCTCTTCTTTGACAACATTCATCAATTTCTTTTCATCGGCCAAAAGAGACTTGTAGTAAGCTATTTTTTCCAATAAATCCTGGTATTCGCTCTCTATTTTTTCTCGCTCTAAACCTTGCAGTCTAGCCAGACGCATATCCAAAATAGCCTGGGCCTGAATATCCGATAATCCGAATTTTTCCATTAACTGCTCTTTGGCATTATTGTAGCTCTGACGAATAGTCTTGATAATTTCATCAATATTATCAAGAGCGATGCGCAAACCTTCTAAAATGTGGGCTCTTGCTTCTGCTTTCTTTAAATCATACTGCGTTCGCCTTGTGACAACATCCTGCTGGTGTTTTAGGTATTCTGTCAGCATCTGGTGCAAGTTTAAAATGCGTGGCTGCCCATTTACTAAGGCAAGCATGATAATGGAGAAGCTTTCTTGCAACTGCGAATGCTTAAACAAGCGATTCAAGGTAACCTGCGGATTGGCATCTCTCTTTAATTCAATAACAATACGCATACCTTCTCTGTTGGACTCATCACGAATAGTGGAAATCCCATCGATTTTTTTATCCTTTACCAGGTGGGCAATTTTTTCAATCAATCGCGCTTTGTTTACCTGGAACGGAATTTCCGTAACGATAATCTGGGTTCTACCCTTCTTGGTCTCTTCAAACTGGGTTTTGGCCCGTACCAGCACTTTTCCTTGCCCCGTGCGATAGGCATCCTGAATGGATTTTTTCCCCATGATAATGGCACCGGTTGGAAAATCCGGACCCTTCACAATTTTAATCAGGTCTTCAATATCTGCATCTTCATCTTCGATTAGTTTAACGCAGGCATCAATGGCTTCCCCGAGATTGTGAGGTGGTATGGAAGTCGCCATACCAACAGCAATCCCGGCTGATCCGTTTACCAAAATATTCGGAATGCGGCTAGGCAATACCGTTGGTTCTTCCTCTTCTTCGTCAAAGTTTGGCATAAAATCAACAGTTTCTTTGTCAATATCCCGCAGCATTTCCACAGCCAGCGGTGTCATACGAGCTTCTGTATAACGCATAGCAGCAGCGCTGTCTCCATCGACAGAACCAAAGTTTCCGTGACCGTCTACCAACAAATATCTGGTGGAAAAATCTTGTGCCAAACGAACCATAGCATCATAGATAGAGCTATCCCCGTGTGGGTGATATTTAGCCATTACATCCCCTACGATACGGGCTGATTTCTTAAAAGGTTTATCCGGTGTAATACCGATGTTTCCCATACCATAAAGAATTCTTCTATGTACCGGCTTTAGACCATCCCGAACATCCGGAAGAGCACGGCCGACAATGACACTCATAGCATAATCAATGTATGAGTTTTTCATTTCACTATGAATCTCATGTTGAATCATATTCTTATCTTCAATAAGATTTGTCATGTATCAATTTCCTTCCTCGGTCACCCTAGATGTCCAGATTCTTAACATATTTTGCATTTTCTTCAATAAACTTTTTACGAGGCGGTACCTTATCTCCCATCAATGTGGTAAAGATCGCATCGGCTACCGCTGTATCTTCTACGGTAATTTGAATCAATGTCCGATGATCGTAGTCCATGGTTGTTTCCCATAGCTGCTGGAAACTCATTTCTCCAAGACCTTTGTACCGCTGAATTTCAGCCTTTCCGGCCTTTCCTTCCAAGGAATTCATAAGCTTTTCCTGCTCTCTGTCAGAATAAGTATAGTATTCTTGTTTTCCTTTTCTCGTTCTAAAAAGTGGCGGCTGAGCAGCGTATATATAACCCCCTTCAATAAGAGGTGTCATATACCGATAGAAGAAGGTCAACAGCAAAGTTCTAATATGTGCACCGTCAACGTCGGCATCGGTCATAATAATGATCTTATGATAGCGTAACTTTTCAATATCAAAATCATCGCCAATTCCGCAGCCGAAAGCTGTAATCATATTTTTGATTTCATCGGAATTCAAAATACGATCGAGTCTTGCTTTTTCAACGTTTAAAATCTTTCCTCGCAAAGGCAGTACAGCCTGCCGTTTTCTATCTCTTCCCTGTTTTGCAGAACCTCCGGCGGAATCACCCTCTACCAGAAAAATTTCTGATAAAACCGGATCTTTTTCCGAACAATCGGCCAGCTTTCCGGGAAGGGAAAGACCTTCTAACACAGTATTTTTTCTTGTAATTTCACGAGCCTTTCGTGCCGCTTCCCTGGCACGGGCAGCCTGTAAACACTTATTTATAATAACCTTTGCCTGATCCGGATTTTCTTGGAAGAAATACGTCAAATATTCGTTGACATTGGTTTCAACAAATCCGCGCATTTCACTATTTCCCAGTTTTGTCTTTGTTTGTCCTTCAAATTCAGGGTTGGTTAATTTTACAGAAACAATAGCAGTAATACCTTCTCGAATGTCATCCCCTGACAAGCTTCCATCCTTTTCTTTTAGGATATTGGCCTTTTTTGCGTAGTCGTTAATGGCTCTTGTTAGTCCTGTTTTAAATCCAACCAAATGATACCCACCATCGGTAGTATTGATGTTATTGGCATAAGATAAGATTGTCTCGCTATATCGGTTGGTATACTGCAATGCAACCTCTACAGCCATATCTCCCTGACCGCTTTTTTCCTTTCCTTCCATATCGAAATAGAAAATATCCTTATGGATAGGATCTTTATTTTCATTGAGAAAATGCACAAACTCCCGAATTCCCCCCTCAAAGTGAAATTCGTCCTGTCTCTTTTCTCCATTGCGTTCATCTGTTAGAACAATTTTAATGCCTTTGTTTAAGAAAGCCATTTCCCGCAGACGAGATTGCAATGTAATGTAATCGAATTCTGTGGTTTCTTCGAAAATTTCCAGATCCGGCCAAAATCTGGTAATGGAACCGGTTTTTCTTGCATTCCCAACTTCTTTCAGCTTTTCAACGGTCTTTCCCTTCTCAAAGGCCATTTCATATAGCTTGCCGTCACGACGCACCTCTACTTCCATCCTTGTAGAAAGAGCATTTACAACGGATGCGCCTACACCATGAAGACCGCCGGATACCTTATATCCTCCACCACCGAATTTACCACCGGCGTGGAGTACTGTATGGATAACCTCCACAGCAGGGATTTTTAGTTTTGGATGCATATCCACCGGCATACCACGACCATCATCCTCTACCCGAATGGAGTTATCCTTTTGTATTGTTACTTTTATGGTTGAACAGTATCCTGCCAAGGCCTCATCAACAGAGTTATCGACAATTTCGTATACCAAATGATGGAGACCCTTTTCTCCGGTGGATCCAATATACATCCCCGGTCGTTTTCGAACCGGCTCCAAACCTTCCAGTACTTGAATTTGTTCGGCATTATACTGTTGTGCCTTTTTTTCTTCTGTCATCTACCAACTACCTCTTTTATACGTTATAACATACGGATTTAGTATACTATAAAAGACACCCTTTTTCAATGAAAGGTATCTCTCTTATATCATGTGTTTTTTACCCCTCTGTAACGGCACCATTTTCGATATGAACCATTTTTGCATAAGAGAGGAAGTTTTTCACCTCTTGAGTTAATTCTGTGGTAGTTATCATTAATTGCACGTCTTTCAACGGTTCCACTATATACTTTTGCCTGTAGGGATCCAGTTCAGACAATACATCGTCTAATAACAATATGGGATTATATCCTCTTTCTGTCCGGATAATGTCAATTTCTGCCAATTTTAAAGATAATGCAGCCGTTCTCTGCTGTCCTTGAGAACCAAAATGTCGCGTATTGACACCGTTAATATATACATCCATATCATCTCGATGGGGGCCATGGGTAGTTGTCCCCCTTTCTATATCCGCTTTTCTATTTTTATTTAATATTTCTATTATTTTTTCTTTAATAGAAAGCACTGCAGCATCCTTTTCAAAGGGGATGTTGCTGCTATAAACAAGATCTAATGTTTCCCTATCCCGGGTTATAGATTGGTGTATCGATCCACTAATCGTCGATAAGCGATGTATAAAAGAATTCCTTGTTTTCATAACAGCAGCACCGGATTCTGCCAGAATGTCATCCCAAATACCAATAGCTGCCAGAAAGGAAGAATCATCGCTATTTCCTATAAAATTTTTTAACAAAGAATTTCGTTGCTGCAAAGCTTTTTTATATTTTTTTATATTTTCCAGATACGCAACACTAATGCGGGACAATTCTCTATCAATAAAGCTTCTGCGCTTTGCCGGATCTTCTTTGATAATCTTTAAATCTTCCGGACTAAAAACAACACAAACCACATTGGACAAAAGTTCTGAGGTTTTTTCCACTTTGTGTCCGTCTATTTTGGCAGCTTTTTTTCCATCCTTTCCAAGAATAATATCGACCGTTTCCGTATCGTGATCAGAAAATTCTCCATGAATGCGGCAATACTCCTTACCAAAAGCAATCATGTCTTTATCTTTTACGGTACGAAAAGACTTTCCCATAGAAGTCATATAAATACCTTCGATGAGATTTGTCTTTCCTTGGGCATTTTCTCCAATTATTACATTTACCTTAGGTGAAAATGTAATGGTTTCCTCTTTAAAATTCCGAAAATCCTTAAATTTGATACTGGATATGTACATGATCAATTAGCCGGAATACGAACCGGAAGAATTAAATATTCATAAGCATTGTCTTCTATAGGATGAAGAATGCAAGGTGTAACAGCTGTATTCATATCCAATACAACTTGCTCATCATCAATAACCTTTAAGGCATCCAGCAGATATTTGGAGTTAAATCCAATTTCCAAATCATTTCCTCTTTTATCCATAGTCAGTTGTTCTTTTACTCTACCTTCTTCCGATGTAGAACGAATGGTAAGAACATCTTCTTCTATCTTCAGAATAACTAAATTATTCTTGCCGTCTTTTGCAAGGAGAGAGGCTCTTTCAATAGCATCCGATAATGCTTTTTTGTCAATAATAATTTGTGTGTTTTTTTCTGTCTTTAAAATATCCTTGTATTTAATAAACTCTCCGTCTAACAATCGCATAATGATGCGCGTTCTACCCATGATAATAGTCGCTTTTTTATTTCCCAAAAGGAAGGTAATATCCTGCTCTTCCTCATCACTTTCACCGAGAATTTTATTAATTTCATTCATTATTTTTCCATGAATAACCAGAGAATTTTCCTGGGCATTCTTCATGGTTTCCCTGGCTACCGCCATCCGAAAACCATCTAAAGCTGCCATATTAAAGGAATTTTCTTCCAATTCCATCAATAGACCGGTAATAATGCCTCTTGATTCATCGTTGCTGACACAAAACTGTGTTTTATTTATCATGCTGCGGAGTAAATTTCTATCAAAGAGCAATGTGGATGAAGTTTCTTCCATAGTACCGATATTGGGAAATTCATCGGCTGCCATTCCCACAATAGTAAATTCGGAGGTGTCTGTTATAATCGTTACTTTTTCATCTTCGTCTACAGAAACAGAAATCACCTGGTATGGCAATTTGCGAATGATTTCAGAAAATAACTTCGCCATAACAATAACAGAACCCGGTTCCTGCACATCGGCATCGATGGTTCGTTCAATACTAAAGTCCATATCCGATGATGTTAATGTTAACTGATTATTTTCATCTGCTGTTAACAATATTCCCTTTAAGGCCGGAATGGTAGTCCTATTACTGATAGCCTTTGAGACTGTATTTAATCCCTTTGCAAGTTGCTGCTGATGACACGTGAATTTCATATGTTTATCCTTTCTTTTTGCTCGAAATTATGCTTTATTTTTATAGTTTTTATAGTAGTAATTGTAGTAGGCATTGTGGAAACTGTGGAAAACTATATATACACACTGGAATTACAACGTTTTTACCTGTGTATAACCTGTGTATAACTTGGTGTTTTTTATCCACAGGTTTGTGAACAACCTATGGATAACTTTTTCTTAATTTTCATTGATAATCTTTACCAGTTCTTCAATGGTATCAGCCAATTCTTCGTTGGATAAAATATCCTTTTGAACTTTTTTATAAGCGTGAAGAACGGTGGTATGATCCTTTCCCCCAAAAGCTTTCCCAATCTTTGGCAAAGAATTATCGGTTAATTCCTTAGAAAGATACATGGCAACCTGTCTTGGATGGGAATAGCTTCTGCTTCTCTTGGAAGAATCCATGTCTTTAATGGTAATATCATAGTATTTTGCAACGCATTTCTTAATGGTTTCCACGGTAATCTTCATATCACTTTGGGAAAGCATATCAGAGAGAACTTCCTTTGCCAGTTTTTTTGTAATAGGTTTTTTCATAATTGTGGAAAAACTGATTACTCTTGTAAAAGCACCTTCCAGCACACGAACATTTAACTTTATTTTTGATGCAATTAAGGAAATTACATCCATAATGTCCCCGGTAATTTCGATGTTTTCCCTAGAGGCTTTATTCATTAAGATGGCCACTCTTGTTTCGTAATCCGGCGGTTGAATATCGGCTGTAACACTCCATAGAAAGCGAGAAGTCAAACGATTGTCCAAACTGGTCAACTTTTGTGGCGGTCTATCACTGGAAATAACAATTTGGCGATTACGATCATATAGGGAGTTAAAAGTATGGAAAAATTCCTCTTGTGTACTTTCTTTCCCTTCAATAAATTGTATATCGTCTATTAACAATACGTCTATATCCCTATATTTACGCTTGAAAGGACCTACTTCTTTGTTTCGTAGGGCATTGATCAGTTCATTGGTAAACATTTCTGAAGAGACGTACAGTACTTTTTTGTTGTCGTAGTTCTTTAGGATATAATGACCGATAGCATGCATTAAATGAGTCTTTCCAAGACCGCTGCTTCCATATAAAAATAAGGGATTATAGACATTGGTCGGTGACTCTGCCACAGCCAAAGCTGCCGAATAAGCAAATTCGTTGTTCTTTCCCACTACAAAAGAATCAAAGCTAAAGCGAGGATTTAGATAATACTCTTCTCCCGGATCATCTTCTGTAGGAGTTCTCTGCAGTCCGTTTTTTACAGGAGCAACAGGTTCTTCTTCTATTAGTTTTAGTATTATTTTGTATTCTTCCTGAAATACATATTTAACGGCGCCTGTCAGAGAAGACAGATAGCGATCCTGAATGGATTTTAAAATATAATCTCGATGGCACCCTAAATATAGTATATGTTGTGTTTCATCAATAGAAAGAGCCTGTAATGGTTCAAACCACGCTTCGTAAACCGTAGTACTGAAATCTTCACGAAGTGTTTCCAATACATTTTCCCATTTCTGCTGCAAATTCATAAGCTGTTTTTCTTCCTCTCTCACCAATAGTATAAAAATATAATACTCAAAATGTTATCCACAGGCAACTGCAAAAAATACCTTAATTTTTTCTAAAAAATCGCTATTTATCCACAGGTTGTGGATAAAGTAGTTAACAAAATTCACACCACCACAATATTTTGATCTTATGTAGGAATAAAAGCATTTTAGAGGCAAGATATTTCGTTGACAATAATAATCCTTGCAAGTATAATATTATAGCATGTGTGTATGGATTGAAATTTAGAATCCATCCTTGTCATCTGATATATGTCAGTGTACAAGATATTTTGGAACATGCGTAAAATCAATATTATGTAGGAGGTACTATACAATGAAAATGACATTCCAGCCAAAGAAACGGCAGCGGAAAAAGGTTCATGGCTTCAGACAGAGAATGAAGACCAAGAGCGGAAGAAAAATCATCAACAAGAGAAGATCCAGAGGCAGAAAGAGTTTATCAGCGTAAAGGTCTGGCAACAGGCCTTTCATTATTTTCTGGCGATGAAACATGTTGAAAAAAGAAGTTTTACGTGGCGATAGGCAATTTAGTGCTGTTTATAATCGCGGAAAATCCACAGGCAGTAGATATGTGGTTCTGTTTTATAAAAAAAACCAGTTGGACTACAACAGGATTGCATTTCTAGCCAGTAAGAAAGTAGGAAATGCCGTTGCTCGCAACAGAGCACGGAGGTTGATGAAGGAAAGTGTCAGATCCCTCGATTTAGAAAAAAAGGAAGGATATGACCTTATTTTCATAGCAAGAAATACTATTCATGGGGTAAAGTGCAAAGATGTGAAAAAATCCATCTTGCAGAATCTGCAAAGAGCCCATTTTAAAGTGGAGGAAAATCGGTCATGAAAAAAGTAATGATATTGTTGATTCGATTTTATCAAAAGTGTATCTCACCACTGTTTCCTGCTACTTGCCGTTTTTATCCTACTTGTTCAACATATTTTATCCAGGCTCTTGAAAAATATGGATTTTTCAAGGGTAGTTTTCTTGGAATTAAAAGGATTCTTCGTTGTCACCCCTTTAATCCGGGTGGCTATGATCCTTTAAAATAAGCGGAGGAATCGTATACTCATATGAATAGCGTTATAGGAATTATTGCTAAACCGCTTGGTATG
Organism: uncultured Eubacteriales bacterium; assembly: GCA_963542695.1. Classification (GTDB taxonomy): domain Bacteria; phylum Bacillota; class Clostridia; order Peptostreptococcales; family Anaerovoracaceae; genus RUG100. The sequence goes on along the minus strand of CAUTYX010000006.1, from coordinate 17,026 downwards.
CTGCTAAACCTTTTGTATAGTTGGACCGGTATTTATGGTATTGCTATTATCATATTTACGGTTATTGTTAAGGTTTGCTTGTATCCACTGTATGTAAAGCAAATGAAATCCACAGCCGGTATGAGCAAGGTGCAGCCGAAAATCAAAGCACTGCAGCAAAAGTATGCCAATGATAAGGAAACTCTCAATGTAAAAATGTCCGAACTTTATAAAGAGGAAAAAATTAATCCGGCAGCAGGTTGTTTGCCGTTGATTATTCAAATGCCTATTTTGTTCGGTTTATTTGCACTGTTGAGAAACCCTTTACAATATATTGACACCAACAATGATGATATGCTCTTTGCCATTCACCAATCTTTTCTTTGGATGGATGATTTGAGCCAGCCTGACAAATGGATTCTCCCTATTTTGGCAGGTATTGCTACCTATATTTCCTACTCTATGTCACAGAAGTTTTCTGAAGGTATGACTGCAGGAGCAGCCGGTACCGGTGGCATGATGAAGATGATGAAATATGTATTTCCCATTATGATTGTACTCATGGGCCGAGCTTTCCCGGGTGGATTAACCATTTACTGGAGTTTGAGCCAGGTTATTCAGATTGTGTATAACTTCCGAATCAACAAGATTCGAAATGAGATTCTTGGAACCGGGAAAAAGGGAGGAAAGAAAAAGAAATGAATTATTCAGAGAAATACGGGAATAGCATCGACGAAGCCGTTGGTTTAGCTCTTAAGGATTTAAAAGTAGACAAAGATGCTGTTACCGTTACAGTGTTAGAGGAACCTTCCAAAGGGTTTTTAGGTCTTGGTTCCAAACTGGCAAAGGTTCGTGTTCAGTTAAAAGAAGAGGAACCGGTATTGGATCCGGCCACCGAACAAAAAGTAGAGACTGCAGAAACTGTGAAGGAAGAGACAAAAGAAGCTTCTGACATAGATGATGATAATAAATCATTTGAAAAGGCTTTCGGAAATGATAAGTCTGTAAAGAGGAATAGAAAGCGGAAGGGAAATCGTCAAAAGAGGGAAAATCCGGCTGTAAAAGCCATGGTAAGACCTGATGATTTGCAGCCGCTAAAAGAGCATAAAGCCATTACTTTCCTGGAAGACACCACAAAGAAAATGGGACTGGAGTTGACTTTTAAAGCGGAAGGAAATGAAGATACAATCTTTGTGGATATCTTTGGTAAGGACTCAGGTACTATTATCGGCAAAAGAGGACAGACACTGGATGCTATGCAGTATCTAACCAGCTTGGTTGTAAACAAGGAAAATGAAAAGTACATTCGTGTTGTCTTGGATGCGGAAAATTACCGTAGTAAGAGAAAGAGAACCTTGGAAAACTTGGCTGACAGACTGGCAGGCAAAGTAGCCAGAACAGGCAGAGTAGTCAAGCTGGAACCGATGAATCCTTATGAGCGAATGATCATCCATGCTGCACTACAAGGCGATGAGCGAGTAGTGACTAGGAGTGAAGGAGAAGAACCCTATCGCCGTGTTATCATCGAATTAAAATAGCGTACAAGCCCGCAGCATACGCTGCGGGCTCTTTTTCAGTTACCGAACTCTTTAAAGGAGATGTAATTTTATGGTGGATACCATTGCAGCAATTAGTACAGCCCTAGGAGAAGGAGGTATTGGCATAATTCGCCTTAGCGGACCAAAATCCCTATCTATTGTTCAATCCCTCTTCGTTCCCGCTGCCTTAAAAAGCCGAGAAAGCCGAGAGCTGCAGGATAAAATGCTTACTTATGGAAATATTATAGATCCTTCTTCTCACCAAGTTGTGGATGAGGTTATGGTTGTGTACATGGCAGCCCCTCATACCTATACAAGAGAGGATGTGGTGGAAATCGATTGTCACGGCAGTGTTGTTTCTCTCCGCCGCATTCTCAGCCTGTGTTATGACATGGGAGCCAGAGAAGCTGAACCGGGTGAATTTACAAAACGTGCATTTTTAAATGGACGTCTTGATTTGTCACAAGCTGAATCGGTGATTGATTTAATTGAAGCGAAAACAGATTCTACTTTTGATGTGGCAATGGATCAATTACGAGGCAGACTATCGGAAAAAATCTTTCATTTGCGTAAAGATATTATGGAATTGCTGGTTAGCATGACCGTAAACATCGATTATCCTGATGAAGATATTGAAGAAATTGTCTATGGAGACATGGCCAATACTCTTTCTTCTGTTGTAAAGCGGATAGATGGACTATTGGCTTCCGGTAACGCTGGTAAGATACTGCGAGAAGGCTTGCGTGTTTCCATTATCGGAAGACCAAATGTCGGAAAATCATCCTTGATGAATGGTCTTTTGAGAGAAAGCCGGGCCATTGTAACCAATATTCCCGGTACCACCAGAGATACCATTGAAGAAACCGTTAATATTGGCGGCATTCCGGTGATTTTAACAGATACTGCCGGTATTCATCAGACGGAAAATCAAATAGAACGAATTGGTATTGAGCGTAGTAAAGAAAGTTTTAATAAAGCTGATTTGGTCATTTTAATGGTGGATGTTTCTGAGAAATTGACCCAAGAAGATAAAAATCTGATGGATTTGGCTTCCGGTCGACCGATGATACTTCTTGCCAACAAAATCGATGCCGGCAGAGTGGTTACAGACGAAGAAATTCGTTCTATCATTGAAGTTAAGGATATTCTTCATACTTCTATGAGGGAGGAGGCTTCCATTGAGCAGGTGGAAGCTTATATTAAAGATTTGGTATACCAAGGCGAAGCTGTACAAAGAGATAGTGTAATATTAACCAATGTTCGCCATAGAAAGTTGCTGGAGGATGCAAAGAAAGCCATTTCAGACGGTCTTTCTATGACCCGCCAAGGGGAAGCCCTTGAAATTATTGAAATAGATGTTCATACGGCCTATGACAAACTGGGAGAAATTGTAGGAGAAAGCGTTACAGACGATATTATTGAAGAAGTCTTTTCCCGGTTTTGCCTTGGGAAATAAGGATAGAAACTATGATTGAAGAATATAACATGGGGCAATATGATGTAGTGGTGGTAGGTGCCGGTCATGCCGGCTGCGAAGCAGCTCTTGCAGCAGCTCGTATGGGCCATAGTACCTTGCTGTTGGCCATTAATCTTGATTCTGTTGCTATGATGCCTTGCAACCCTTCCATCGGAGGAACCGGAAAGGGTCATTTAGTACGAGAAATCGATGCTCTCGGTGGTCAAATGGGGCTCAATATCGATAAAACCATGATACAGATGCGTATGCTTAATAGAGCCAAGGGACCGGCTGTCCATTCGCTTCGGGCACAAGCTGACAAGCATCTATATCATCTGGAAATGAAGAAAACCTTGGAACATACAGAGAATTTGGATCTGTTCCAGGAGGAAGTAACGGAAATAATGGTAAAAAATGGAAAAGTTATCGGTGTCCGCTTAGCTACCCATGGTTACTACCTTGCCAAGACCGTCATCCTGTGTACCGGTACGTATCTTGCCGGCAGAGTATTTGTAGGGGACAGCAATTACAGTAGTGGTCCAAACGGCTTGGCACCGGCTAATTTTCTTGCGGATAATTTAAGAAAATTAGGTCTTCCCCTTCGTCGTTTTAAGACAGGGACACCTGCCAGAGCCCTTGGTTCCAGACTTGACTACAGTAAGATGGAAGTGCAGCACGGAGATGAAAACATAGTCCCCTTTTCGTTTATGAATGACCATATTGAAAAGGAGCAAATAGATTGTTGGCTTACCTATACCAACGAGAAAACCCATCAAATTATTCGGGATAACCTGCACCGTTCTGCTCTTTACGGTGGATTTATCGAAGGAATAGGTCCTAGATATTGCCCGTCTATTGAGGATAAAATCAATCGTTTTCAAGATAAGAAACGCCACCAGTTGTTTGTAGAACCGGAAGGAATTACTACAGACGAAGTGTATTTACAGGGCATGTCCACCTCTATGCCCCAAGATATTCAGATGAAATTCTATCGCAGTATCCCCGGTCTTGAAAATATGCGAATGGTTCGCTGTGGCTATGCTATTGAATATGACTGTATTGACCCACAGGCATTGAAAGCATCCCTGGAGGTAAAGGCTATTGATGGTCTCTTTTCTGCGGGACAATTTAACGGCAGTTCCGGCTATGAAGAAGCAGCGGCTCAGGGACTCCTTGCAGGTATCAATGCCGCTTTGAAATTACAGGGAAAAGAGCCGTTGGTATTAAACCGAAGTGAAGCCTATATCGGCGTTTTAATTGATGATTTAGTATTAAAAGGTACCGATGAGCCATACCGTATTATGACCAGCCGCGCAGAATATCGCTTACTGTTACGGCAGGACAACGCAGATACACGATTAACAAAGAAAGCCTATGATATTGGACTTGTTTCCCAGGAGAGATACCGGCGATATTTAGAAAAGCAAAAGGAAGTAGAACAGGAAAGAAAACGTCTCTCTTCTACTTATGTTACTCCCGCGGAGGTTGATGAATACATGAGATCCATTGGAAGTGCTCCATTAAAGAATCGTGCATCTCTTGCTGAATTACTGAAGCGTCCGGAGGTTACGTATGAAAATATGCAGGCTATTGATCCCAACAGACCCGCTATCTCCTCTCACGGAGCCTTGCAAGTTTCAGTGGAGATTAAATACGAAGGGTATATTGCAAAGCAGCTGGCACAAATAGAGCGGTTTAAAAAGCTGGAAAAGAAAAAGTTGCCACATGGCATCAATTACATGGAGTTAAAGGGACTTCGTGGAGAAGCAAAGCAAAAGCTGGAGGCCATTCGTCCCATGTCGGTAGGACAGGCCAGCCGTATCTCCGGAGTGTCTCCGGCAGATATCAATGTATTGTTGGTTCATTTGGAAAAGGAGAAGTATCGTGACAATGAATAGCATCCCTGCTAATACATCAGATTTTGGTGTTCTTCCTCTGGTTCTCTCTCGATTGGAACAACTGGGGGTTAGCCACGTAAAGGAAAAGGTCAATATCCTTACAGAATACCGGAGAGAATTACTTGCCTGGAATGAAAAAATAAATATGACGGCTATTAAAGAACCGGAAGCCTTTGAGAAAGACCATTATATTGATTCTCTTTCCATTTGTGATTTTCCCGAATTTACAAAGGCAGAATCCATTGTAGATGTTGGGACAGGAGGAGGATTTCCCGGAATTCCGCTGGCAGTAGCCTACCCCGAAAAAGACTATCTTTTGGTTGATTCATTAAACAAACGTATTGCTGTTATCGATGAGCTTTGTATGAATGTTGGAATATCCAATGTAGAAACCATTCACGGGCGGGCGGAGGTCCTGGCACAAAACAGGGATTATCGAGATTGTTTTGATCTTTGTGTTAGTCGCGCTGTTGCTGCTTTGCCTGTATTATGTGAATACTGCTTGCCCCTTGTTAAAACAGGAGGAACCTTTATAGCCTATAAAGGAAAGACCGGAAACGAGGAACTGTCTAAATCCAAGAGAGCCATAGAGCTGCTGGGGGGAAAAGTAGACAGAGTATTAGAAGAATCTACCGGATATGGCCGGCGGATGCTTATAGTTATCCATAAAATAAAAAAGACACCACCTAAATATCCTCGCAGCGGTGGAAAAATTGCTAAAAATCCACTTTAGTTTTTTATGTTTGAAAAAATGGATATTTGTTGCTGCAATTTTCCCTGACTATAGGGGCTTGCATGTAACATGATAAAGGGATTTGCTTCAGGAAATGTTTCACGTGAAACATTTCCTGTTTCTTTTTATTGTTTTTATCGTCGGTTGTTTGTATAATAAATATATTATGAAGATAATATGCAAATGGGAGGTTATATTTTGGGGAAAGCAATAGCAATTTTCAACCAAAAAGGCGGCGTTGGAAAAACAACAACGAATATCAACTTGGCAGCAAGCCTTGCTATGATGGGGAAAAAGATACTTGTTTTAGACATCGATCCCCAAGGTAATACAACCAGTGGACTGGGCGTAGCAAAGAAAGGTCTTCGTTACACTACCTATGAACTATTAGTAGAAGATGGGGTAGATGTAAAGGATACTATTATGAAAACTTCTACTGAAGGCCTATATCTCATTCCTGCCAGCGTTCAACTTGCCGGGGCAGAAGTAGAGCTGGTTAAAATGGACAGACGTGAAAAACGTCTGAAAAAAGCACTGGACATAGTAAAAGAACAATACGATTATATTTTTATCGATTGCCCCCCATCCTTGGGGTTGTTGACAATCAACTCCTTAACAGCAGTAGACTCTGTGTTGATTCCTATTCAATGTGAGTTCTATGCGTTGGAAGGGGTTAGTCAACTGATGCATACCATCGACATTGTTCGTAAAAACTTGAACCCTACGCTGGAAATCCAGGGTGTTGTTCTTAGCATGTTTGATGGAAGAACCAATCTTTCCATTCAGGTAGTCGAGGAAGTGAAAAAATACTTTAGAGATAAGGTATATACTACAGTTATTCCTCGAAATGTTCGGCTGGCAGAGGCACCGAGCTATGGAATGCCAATTTTCCAATACGATCCGCGGTCAAAAGGAGCTGTTGCCTACGGTGAATTTGCGGAAGAATTTCTAAGTTTGGAGGAAGAATAGTGGCTAAAAATCGCAATAAAGGACTGGGAAAGGGTCTTGATGCGTTATTTGGGGAAGTTAATGTCCAGAGACCTTTATTTTCCGATGACTCCGGCAACGGTGAGATTAAGAATATAAAGTTAAACGATATTAAGCCAAATGCAAATCAACCTCGGAAAACCTTTGATAAAGAAAAACTACAAGAACTGACTAATTCCATAGAAGAGAATGGCTTGATTCAACCGGTTATACTTCGTGGTGTAGATAAGGGATATGAAATTGTTGCAGGGGAGCGTCGTTGGCGTGCTGCTCGTCTTGCGGGTCTTAAAGAAATTCCTGCCATCGTTAGAGAACTGGACGAACAGGAACTGGCTCTCTTTGCTATTATAGAAAATATGCAGCGAGAAGACTTGAATCCTATTGAAGAAGCCAACGGGGTTGCCAGCATGGCGGATACATATGGTATGACACAGGGAGAGATTTCAAAGAGCATTGGTAAGAGTAGACCTTATATTACCAATATGCTTCGTCTTTTGAAGTTGCCCACAGAAATCCAAGACTTCATTTCCAGTGGTGATCTAAGCAATGGTCACGGAAGAGCTTTGTTAGGATTAGATACTCCCCAATTGCAAATTTCTGTTGCAAAAAAGGTCATTGCAGAAGGTCTGTCTGTTCGCCAAACAGAAGAACTGGTGCGAAATGGGGGAGCCAGACGAACACCAAAACCTCGGAAAAAGAGAAAGTCACCCGATGTAGAGCAGGTAGAAGATGAGCTTAAAACCTTACTGGGGACAAAGGTTTCTCTAAAACAATCCGGAAAAAAAGGGAAAATAGAAATAGAGTATTACAGCAGAGATGAGATGGAAAGACTTATTGATCTGCTGCGAACAATATAGGAGGTTTCACGTGAAACATTGCCGTATGACTCCGGTGTTACTGGCCGTTGTTATAGTGTGTGCTGCTGTTCTTACAGGATGTTCCATCGATCAAAAGCTTGATAAAACAGCGGAAAAGATTGCGAAAAACTCTTTTGCAGTTGGAGATACCATTGAAACTACAGCAAAATCGGATGTAGATAAAAAGAACCATAAAATATCCTATAAAATTACAAAAGTGGTTGATGATACAAAAGCGGCAGCCGACTATGTAAAAAAATACAATCTTTCCGCTGCAGACAGTACTTTGGAAGAGTCTCCCGGAAAAGATATGATGTACGTGGTTGTAGGCTATCATGTGTCATATCCAAGTGACTTTCCGGTAAAGGAATACGGCATCAGAAATCCACAATTAAAATTTTCTGTCACAGACCCTTCCGGAAAGGACGTTATTCACTATAAGGGGACAGAGTATACCGGTATATCGGAGACCCATGAGATTGGAACACTTCCTACAGGGTATGACTTCTACCCTGGCAAAACCTACAAAGGAAAGTTTATCTTTATTGTTCCAAAGGGCTGTAAGGAATATTTAGTAAAAGAAAAATCCCATTATATCGATTTTAGAAAATAAAGGGATTTTGTTGAATATAGTTAAAAGCAAGAGTATTGCAACGACTGGCGATATAGCTTCCTACCATAGCGTACTATTTAAAGGCGTACTAATTAAAGCTTACTACTGGTTGTCATTTATAAACAACAGGAAGCCGCTGGCCAAAGTTGCAAACAATTTCATAGTTGATGGTTCCTGCCAGTTGCGCCAGCTCCTCGGCAGGAATTTTTTCGTCTCCGTCTGTTCCTAGCAAAGTAACAACATCGCCTTCCTTTACATCGGGAACATTGGTAACATCAAACATAAACTGATCCATACAGATATTGCCTACCTGTGGCACAGAAGTTCCATGAACCAGGACACGAGTTTTGGAGGATAAAATATGAGGAAATCCGTCTGCATAGCCTACGGGAGCCGTAGCAATAAGACTTCTGCCGGGACTATGCCATTTTCTTCCATATCCTACAGCTGTATTTTCTTTCACCCAACGAAGACGCGTAATTTTGGCCTTTACCTGCATTGCCGGCCACAAATCAAGATTATCATGAGGAATATCATTGGAAGGATACAGTCCATATAAAATGATCCCGGGGCGAACGATTTCATGCCAGGTTTCCGGATAGTTCATAATGGCGCCGCTATTGGCAATACACAAAGAACCTACGGTAACGCCCTGGGCTTTTAGAGAATCCCTAAAGTAGAGGAGCCTCCGATGCTGTTGCTGTGTAAAGTCCGGGCTTGCTTCATCGGCAGAAGAAAAATGGGAAAAGAGTCCTAATACGGTAATATTAGGTACAGCTGCCATTTTTTTTACTAAATCAACCGATGATTTCTCAGCCGGATCAAGACCTAGTCGACACATACCGGTATCAATAGGTATGAAGATTTCTACCTGTCTGTCTGCCTTGCTGGCTGCCTTAGAAAGAGCCTTTGCATCTTCCAGTGAACTAATTAGCGGCTGAAAATGCTGTTCAACCAGCAAGTATGCCGCTTCCGGCGGGCAAGGACTCAGAATTGTGATGGGCTTTTGACATCCCGCATTTCGCAGGTGCAAGGCTTCCTGGATAGTTGCCACAGCAAAGCGGGAAACACCGCAGCTTCCAAGAGCTGTTGCGGTTGCCGTAGCCCCGTGGCCGTAACCATTCGCTTTGATAACACCCATTAACTGGCAATCAGGACCCACTCGATTGATAATTTCTTTTACATTGTGCCGCAGGGCGGCTAGGTCGACCTCGACCCAAGCCGCCCTGGTAAGTGTTGTGCTCATATGGCGCTACCTTCTATTTTATAGCTGTGGCTTTCTCATAATGATGTCATCGCGACCCGGACCATTGGAAACCATAGTGATGGGGAAGCCAATTTCCTTCTCAATGAAGTTTACGTATTCCTGGCATTCTATAGGGAGCTGATCAAACTGCCGGATGCCGGTAATATCAGATTTCCACCCTTTCAGCTTTTTGAGAACCGGTTTAGCCTTATACAGGTAGGTGGAAGCCGGGAAATCCTTAGTTACTTCATCGTCTAATTGATACCCCACGCAAACGGGGATTTCATCTAAATAACCCAATGGATCCAAAACTGTCAGAACTACTTCAGTAGCACCTTGCATCATGCAACCATAGCGGGTTGCCACAGCATCGAACCAACCAACACGACGAGGCCGTCCGGTAGTGGCACCGTATTCTCCCTTGTCACCACCTCTTTTGCGAAGCTCTTCGGCTTCGTCTCCAAAGATTTCACTGACAAAGGCACCGCCACCAACAGCACTGGAATAGGCTTTTGCAACGGTGACAACATCGGTAATGGTGTATGGGGGGATGCCGGCTCCGATAGAACCGTACCCTGCCAATGTGGAAGAGGATGTTACCATAGGATAAATGCCGTGATCCGTATCCTTTAAGGAGCCCAGTTGTCCTTCCAGCAAAATCTTCTTGCCATCTTTAATGGCCTGGTTTAAATAAGTGGAAACGTGGCATACGTATGGCTCCACCATCTCTTTGTAGGAGCAAAGGGTTTCATATAGCTGATCCGGGTTCAGTAATGGTTTGTGGTACAAATGCTCCAACAGTGGATTCTTGCGGTCACAAACTAACTTAATCTTATCCCGCAATTCGTCTTCGGGCATAAACAATTCGTTAACCTGAAATCCGATCTTAGAGTTTTTATCAGAGTAGCAGGGTGCAATGCCGGATTTGGTGGATCCAAAGGATTTTCCCCCTAGGCGCTCTTCTTCGTATTCATCGAATTTAATGTGGTATGGCATCAACAGCTGGGCTCTATCGGAAACGAGTATTTTCGGTTCCGGGACGCCTCGATCGATGACAGACTGTAGTTCGTTAAAGAGATAGGGAATGTTTAATGCCACGCCGTTGCCAATGATGCAGGTGGTGTGGTCGTAAAAGATTCCCGATGGAAGCATATGCAAGGCAAACTTTCCATAATTATTAATAATGGTATGACCTGCATTGCTGCCTCCTTGAAAACGAATAATAATATCTGACTCTTTGGCCAGCATATCGGTGATTTTACCTTTGCCTTCGTCTCCCCAGTTTGCGCCGACGATTGCTTTTACCATTGGTATGTCCCCCTTAAAAAATGGTTATGAACAACGCGGCGTATAGCCAAAGGTTGTTCATAGGTGGTAATACAGTAGTTATACGTTGATTGTAGCGGTGATGCCGATGACATCTTTATTTTCTTCCAAAACAGGGCGAACCTGCTCTGTAATATAGTCTTCGGTTTGCATTTCTGCGCAGCCTATGAAGTTCTTTGCATCCATCAATCCTTTTAGCTGATCCATGGACATGCCGAAGGCCGGGTCGTTGGCAATGCGAGACAGCAAGTCGTTTTCTGCCCCGTCCTCTTTCACACGGCGACCGGCTGCCATAGAGTGACTCCGGATTTTCTCGTGGAGTTCCTGCCTATCGCCACCGGCTTTGACTGCATCCATCAAAATAATCTCTGTGGCCATAAAAGGAAGTTCGCTTTGCAGGCGGGCTTCTATCACTTTTGGATATACCACCAGACCACCTGTAATATTTAGATATAGCTCCAGGATGCTGTCTACTGTCAGGAAGGCTTCGGAAACGCTGATTCTCTTGTTGGCAGAGTCATCCAAGGTTCGTTCAAACCATTGCGTTGCCGCGGTTATTGCCGGGTTGATGGCGTCGGCAATAACGTAGTTTGCAAGGGAAGCCATGCGTTCGCTACGCATTGGATTCCTCTTGTAGGCCATGGCAGAGGAACCGATTTGTGTCTTTTCAAAAGGTTCTTCCACTTCTTTCAAATGCTGTAGCAGACGAATATCATTACTGAATTTATGAGCACTCTGGGCGATCCCCGACAAAACGTGAAGAACACGGCTATCTACTTTTCTGGAATACGTTTGTCCGGAAACAGCATAGTAGGAGTCAAACCCCATTTTTTTAGTAATCTTTTCATCCAGCCGTTTGACTTTTTTGTAGTCACCTTCGAAAAGCTCCAAGAAGGTTGCCTGTGTGCCGGTAGTTCCCTTAGAACCCAGCATTTTAATATCGCTGATGAGATAGTCCAAATCGGATAGATCCATCATCAATTCGTTAATCCACAGTGTGGCTCTCTTTCCGACCGTAGTAGGCTGTGCAGCCTGAAAATGCGTAAATCCAAGGGTTGGCTGGCCTTTATGATCCATGGCAAAGTCTGCCAGTTGGGCAATCACATTGATGACTTTACGACGAAGTAGCAGCAGCGCTTCTTTCATAATAATCAAATCGGTGTTGTCTCCTACATAGCAGGAAGTTGCACCCAGATGGATAATTCCTTTCGCAGAAGGACACTGCAGGCCATAAGCATATACGTGGCTCATAACATCATGACGCACAATTTTTTCTCGCTCTTTGGCATCTTCGTAATTAATGTCCTTGGCGTGGGCTTTTAGTTCATCGATTTGTTCCTGGGTAATAGCAAGCCCTAGTTCCTTTTCTGTCTCGGCCAATGCAATCCATAGCTGACGCCATGTTTGGAACTTTTTTTCCGGCGAAAACAGATATTTCATTTCCTTACTAGGATATCTTTCCGATAACGGACTGGTATAATCAGTATATTCTGCCATGATTTTCTCCTTCTGTAAATCATCAAAAAATTATATCACTGATAACGGCGGAATACAAGAAAAACAGGGCTTCTTACTTGCACCAAAGCGGTTCTTCATGGTATCATATTAACCGAATTTTGGCCCTGTAGCTCAGGGGACAGAGCACCGCTCTCCTAAAGCGGGTGTCGGACGTTCGAATCGTCTCAGGGTCACCATGATAAAAGCGGCAAAGAGCCCCCGGTCAACGAAAAAAGAACCTGCAAAGGTTCTTTTTTCGAGTGTGTGTGTTATTGAATGTGTGGAGGCTATGAAAGCCTCGAGAGAGGATGAGATATTCTCTTATTTGAGAATGTAGCTCTTTGCTACAATGACACTATAACCCGGTTAGTTGAAAGAAAGCTGAAAAATTCTAAAAAGAAGAAAAAGCGTGTGAAAGTCCGTTGAAGAATTGAAAATACCGACAACCGCGAGTACAATAAAACGTATCCTTTTTTATAGCTTTTATAGCGAATTTTATGGTGAAAAGATCAACTATTTGCAAATGGGTCAATTAAAATAATAAATTTTACAGAACGGGGAAAGTAGGGCATGCGTCCGGGAAAATCGTATGAGGGTATTGAGTGAACAAAACAAAGAGTTATATAGAACCTTGGGAAAGGTGGCGGTACCTATTGCACTGCAGAGCCTAATCGGGTGTCATTAAATTTAGTGGACAACTTGATGGTGGGAAGTCTCGGGGAGAGTCCTCTTGCCGCAGTTGGTGTATCTGTACAGATATATTTTGTGTTTTATATGATATGTTTTGGATTTTCCAGCGGCTGCGCGACGTTTATGGCACAGTTTTGGGGTGCGAAAAATTTGACCAATATTCGTAAAACTGTTGGATTTGCCATTACGATTTGCCTTGGTATTGGCTTGTTGTTTTTTATTGGAGGCATGTTTTTCCCCGAATATGTGCTTCGGATTTTTACAAATATTCCGGAGACCATTGATATTGGATGGAAATATGTACGAGCTATTGCGCCGTGTTTTCTGTTGTATGCAGCTATTTTGCCTTTTGAGATTTCTCTTCGAGCTACGCAGCAAACCCATATTCCCCTAGTTGTCAGTATTGTTGCATTTGGAACCAATACGCTGCTGAACTATATTTTGATATTTGGTCACTTTGGGGCACCGGCGTTAGGGGTAACCGGTGCCGGCATTGCCACCAGCTCCTCCAGGTTGTTACAGCTGGCGGTATTGCTTGTTGTTATTTTTGTAAAAAAGAATGTGCTTGCCGGATCCATAAAAGAATTTTTCTGCTGATCCAAGGACTTTGCAAAGAAAATTGTAAAAAACTCTGTCCCCACTACGCTTAATGAATCCTTGTGGGGGTTGGGGATGGCCATGTACACAGCAGCCTTTGCTCGCATTGGAATTACCCAGTATGCATCGATACAGGCTGCCAATATCATTCAGAATTTATTTCAAATGGCAGCGTTTAGCATGGGAGATGCAATTTTGATTCTGGTAGGACAAAAGCTGGGTCAGGGAAAGCTGCAAGAAGCTTACAAGCTGGCGCGAAAGCTTTTAAAAATAACCGTAGTGATTGGAATTAGCTTTGGATTGTTGCTTATTTTACTGGCAAAACCGATTATCTCGTTGTTTAATTTTACCCCTCTGGGCAATCACTATACCTTTATGATTCTGCTGGTGTACGGACTTACGATGGTACTGGCAGTGTATAACGGAGTGAATATTACCGGTGTCCTTCGCTGTGGCGGGGATACTAAATTTGCCATGTTTACAGAAGTTTCTACGGTTTGGATTATTGGCGTGTCTGTGGCCTTTGTTACAGCACTGGTGTTTCACTGGCCGGTATTCTTATGTGTACTGGCTGTTAAATTCGAAGAAGCAGTAAAATGCTGCATTTTAACATGGCGATTTTTATTCAAGCGATGGGTCAACAACGTAATCGATGATATGTAAAAGACTATAAGAAAATGAGCAAGACGGTAGCCAGGGGTCACTACCGTCTTGTAATGTACGTGATATGTTGTTAGCAGGATTAGCCTTCGATTTCGATAAATTTCTTTTCTTCCACCTTTGGCTGATCAATTTTCGGGATTTCTAAAGTGAGAATTCCATTGTCAAATTTGGCTTTGATATCGTCTTCAGTAACGTTATCGCCGACGTAATAGCTGCGAGAAACGCTTCCCTGATAGCGTTCTCTACGGATATATTTTTCATTCTCATCTTTTTCATCGTGACTGGACTGGCGTACAGCCGTAACGGTTAGGTAGCCGTCTTCCAACTGTGCCTTTACATTTTCTTTTTCAAAACCCGGCAGGTCAATTTCAACCTGGTATCCATCGGCTGTTTCCTTGACGTCAGTTTTCATCAAGCCGCTATCGGTTTTGGTGTAAAATCTGGTCTTTGGGAATTCATCCATCCAGTTATCAAAGAAACTATCATTCCATAATCTTGGCATCAACATGGTTCATTCCTCCTTTATTACATGGTGTTGTGTGCTAAGTCATTGGAAGGGGTCGCCTTCTAAGCTTGTTCCCTTCTTTCAATTTTCATTATACTCAGGCTGTTAGCACTGTCAAGTGGTGAGTGATAAAAATGCAAAAAATATTTACATCACCCGGACATTGATGGATATATCCTGAATAGTTATAAGAGAGACTATATAAATGAAGTGCATTTATAGTAGTCTAAAACATAATGACGAGGCTTTTTTTAGCTATTGACCTGCCCTTTTTTTCAGGCTACACTGTGACTATCAGTTGGTTTGAAAAAATATCTGTAGTGCTGGCGGATTACGTGAGTTTACACGGTGCACTGCAGAGGAACATATGCCGACCGCCTGGGCAACTCATTTTCGGGTTGTTTTTTTATTTTCTTCAAACGAAGAAACAGGAAAAGCACCCCTATTGGCAGCAGATCTTATCCGTATGTGTCTGCAGAAAAAATAGGAGGTCAAAAACGTGAAAGCTATTGAAAACAAATGGATGCGCGCGGCGGTTCCGGCGTTGCTAATCCATTGCAGTATCGGAACCGTCTATTGTTGGTCATCTTTTAGTACCACTCTGGCAGATACCATAGGAACATCACCGGCTCTAATGGGTGTTGCGTTTAGCTTGGCAATATTCTTCCTGGGAATGTCGGCGGCTTTCGGAGGCCCCTTTATTGAAAGAAACATTCACAAAGCCAGTCTCATTGCCTGTATGTGCTTTACGGCGGGAATGGTCGGTACAGGTCTTTGTATTGAGTTTTCCAAATCCTTGGGAACCGGGTTGACCGTTGCCGGAATCTTTCTGTTTTATGGTTGTATCATGGGTGTTGGTCTTGGCATAGGGTACTTGACACCGGTAAAAACTTTGATGTTGTGGTTTAAGGATAACCCGGGACTGGGAACCGGGATTTCCATTATGGGGTTTGGCTTGGCCAAAGCTATTGCCAGCCCTCTGATGAACACATTGCAGGAGAGCATTGGGCTGTCCAAGATGTTCCTTGTTCTTTCGGGACTGTACTTTCTCATGATGATGGCCGGACACTTTTTGCTAAAAAAGCCGGCTCACTGGCAGGAACCACAGGAAAAGCATCGTATCAATCGTCTAGCTATCTTTAAAAACAAAACGTTTACCGGTATTTGGTTTATGTTTTATATCAATATAGCCTGCGGCCTGGCGCTGATTTCCTATGAAAAACCAATTCTGCAACTTGCGGGATTCGGTCTTGCTGCCATTAGCGTTGTTCAATCACTGACAGCAGCATCCAATGCCTTGGGAAGAATAGGATTTTCTGCTCTTAGCGACTATCTGAAAGATCGAAATACGGTTTACAAGGTGATTTTCGTGATGTGTGTTGTAGCTGCCGTAGTTGCCTTCTCCTCCTCTGCCGTAACGACAGGAGGATTGGCGGTAGTTTGTATTCTCATGCTACTGGTGAACACCGGCTATGGCGGCGGTTTCAGTACGTTGCCGGCGTTGCTTTCCAGCCGCTTTGGTATGGAAAATATCAGCACCATTCACGGAGTGGCGTTATCGGCATGGGCTTTTGCAGGACTTTCCGGAAACCAGCTGACAGCCTTGATAATGCGGCTTTCCGGATCCTATGAAGTTCTCTTTGCCGTGTTAGGCGGTCTGTATTTAGTAGCTTTCCTAATTAGACAATTTGTTGTTGGCAAGGAGGCAGTAACGGATTTGACCGGAAAAGCTGTGGTCTCCTCGAGAGCGGCATAAGCTATTTTTGATTCTTATCACGAGATATTGGGACTATATATAGAAAGTGCTATGGATATTAGATTTCTGCAGAATATTTCATAGCACTTTTTATATTGTTGATGAATACTATTTTTAGTAAAAGTATTGACAGATTAATAGCGATAAACTATATTATCAGTAATAATTACTCATTTTGGCAGAAAGGAGATGAAAAGATGGCAAGATTGAATTACAGTCGCCAACGGGAAAGTATTAAAAACTATGTGATGTCCCGTCACGATCATCCAACTGCAGAACAGGTATATGAAGCGGTGAAAAAAGAATATCCTTCTGTAAGCAGAGGAACCATATACAGGAACTTATCTTTGTTGGCAGACCGGGGAGAAATCGTGAAACTGTCTCGAGACGGTGATGTAGAGCGATTTGACGGAAATACACAGCCTCATTACCACTTTGTTTGCAAGGAATGCGGTTGCGTTACGGATCTTACGATGCCATGGCTGGATCACGTGGATGTATTGGCAGCCAATGACTTTGACGGGGATATTGAAGGCCATACCATTTGGTTTTACGGCACCTGTAGAGAGTGCAAGGAAAAGAATAAAAACAAAAATTAAGAAAAGATGTTTAACAGGTACCTGTAATGGGGTATCTTTAAATCTGTCTCTTATACACATCTCCGAGCCCACGAGACTACGCTGCA
>CAUTYX010000005.1:0-111270 GCA_963542695.1 uncultured Eubacteriales bacterium | reverse complement strand
ACATTTTCTTAGAAAGGGATCTTACTATGAAAATTGAATCTTATAAATCTCATGGTAAAACTAAATACAGATTCAGAGCTTTTTTAGGGAAAGATATTGTTACCGGAAAACAGCATAGAGTTTTTAAAAGTGGTTTTGATACTCGCAAAGAAGCGGAGATGGCTTATCTCGAGTTGTCCACACTGCATAGACCAACCGAAAAATCAAAGGCAACATTTCGTCAAGTTTACGAACTCTGGCTTGAAACCTATCGCCTTGGAATAAAAGAAAGCACTCTAAAACATGTAGAACAAATATTCAGTTCTCATATACTTCCTGTGTTCGGTCATATAAAAATCGGAGAAATCTCACCTCCTGTAGTGCAGCAGTTTGTTAATCATCAATTTAAAACCGTCATCACCGCTAACAAGCGATTCATGTATTTAAAGAAGGTTTTTAAATTTGCTAAGAAACAAGGATATATCCATGAAAATCCTGCAGAATTAGTGGATGTTCCACGAAAATTGAAGAAAAAGAAAAAAACCTCTAATGAAGAAAACTTCTATACAAAAGAGGAATTGCTTCAGTTTTTAGATTTAGCTAAAGAAAAGCTGCCATTTTTATGGTTCGTATTTTTTCGGCTTTTAGCTTACACTGGATTACGTAAAGGAGAAGCTTTGGCTCTTACATGGGATGATGTGACTTTAGACAAAAACATAATTAGTATTAATAAAACTGTCAGTCGAGGGGAAAAAGGACATATTATTTCCGATACCCCTAAAACATATAAAAGCAATCGCATTGTTTTAATTGACAAAGAAACCGCTTCTTTTATTGATAAGTTAGATAAAAGCAGTACATATGTTTTCCCTAACAGCAAAGGAAGCTTTATAACTCCTTCACAGCCAGTCAGACAACTTCACAGAGTGGTAGACAATACAGATTTAAAATATGTCAGTCCTCATGGTTTCAGACACACTCATTGCAGCATGCTTTTTTCCGCTGGAGTCAGTATTCCAGAAGTGCAAGATCGCCTTGGACATGAGGATGTAAAGACCACTCTTGATATCTACAATCACCTTTTCCAGCAAGATAAAGAAGATGCTCTAAACCGTTTTTTAGATTATCTGAAATAAATTTGTGCCAATTTCACACCATGCAATATTCTATATTGTTGAAATTTCAAAGATAATTCCATTTTGTAAATTTCTCTTTATCCGCACCATATAATCATTAAACCGTTGAAATCACTTATGCAAGTTGATATATCAACGGTTTTTTGTTTTTCAGCAAGACATGCAAAACATCTGTATAGAAAAAGGGAAATCTCCCGGTAAGGAGTCATTTCCCTTGTTTACATTATATACTACTTTCGGTATTAACTTAGTCTTCAACGATGATTTCGTAGCCGTTCTTATTTAGCTCAGCTACTACCGCTTTGTACTCTTCCTCACTTTCAATAGGCTGAATGTCAAATTCATCTTCATCAATTGGTTCCAGTCTAAAAAAGTCCAGGTATTCTTCGTTGTCTACTCGTTCAAGAATAATGTACGGTTTGTTGTTTACGTCAATAATATCTCTTTCAATATATTCAACGGTTTCACCATCATCAAATTCCAAAGTAAGGTATTCTTCCTCCTCCGGTGCCGTTACTTCCATATCCATATCCATAGGCTGGTTGTTTTTTTCAGTCATTATTTTCCTCCATTGCTTTGTATCCTTTAAAGGACTCATATTCGGCCACAGCTTTTTTAAACCGCTCTTGGTCAGTTTCATCTTCAAATCGATAATCGCCGTCTTTGTCTTCTATGTATTTGTAAATATAGACATCACCGGAATCGTCTTTAGGAAGCAAGGCAATGTAATCTTGACCGTCGCTATCGAAAACCCCTTCCATAATACATTTCCGGGTTTTTCCATCATCAAACTCCAGCGTCGTCAGCATTTCCTGTTCTTGCTTCTTCTTTTTGTTCTCCGCCATAGCTCCTCCTTGTATCAATTACGATTAAATATACCATTTCCCTATTGATATAGCAACCGTAATCCTGTATCACTTTTGGAAAAAGTTCATAATAGCCCGGGCATTGCCTTTAGTGATACCCTCCACTGCCAGCAAGGTCTCTTCATCGGCTTCCTTTATTTCTGCAACACTGCCTAGAGCCGCCAATAAACG
Source organism: uncultured Eubacteriales bacterium (assembly GCA_963542695.1). Taxonomy (GTDB): domain Bacteria; phylum Bacillota; class Clostridia; order Peptostreptococcales; family Anaerovoracaceae; genus RUG100. Next base: position 109,118 of record CAUTYX010000005.1, on the reverse strand, counting down.
GTTACGTTTTACAGGCCCGATGCCTTCGATTTCATCCAACACGGAGTGTAAAGATTTACTGTCTCTGATACTACGATGATAGGAAATGGCAAAGCGATGCACTTCTTCCTGAATATTCCCAAGAAAAGTAAACACAAGAGGATGACCTTTTAATTCTTCCTCGAAAAACACACCATCTTTTTCCCAAACTAGGGCACGGGTTCGATGGCTGTCGTCTTTAGCCATTCCCAGCACCGGAATATTGATATGCAGCGCATCGGTTACCTGCTTGGCTGCCGCCACGTGTCCTCTACCACCATCAATCAGCAGGGCATCCGGCATTTTACGAAAAGCAGGATCTCTTTTCTTTCCACGGCGGAAACGACGATAGAGCATTTCCTGCATACTGGCATAATCATCCGGGCCATCTACCGTTCGAATACGAAATCGCCGGTACGATTTTTTATCCGGCTGCATACCCTGGAAAACAACCAGACCGCCGACGGTATCAACGCCATTGGTATTGGAAATATCATAGGCTTCGACTCTATATTGCTTTCCATCATAAGGCTCTTTGTTTCCCCAGATTTCCAAAATATCGTGAATTTGCTTTCCCAGATTTTCTTCCCGCTCTTTTTTATTTCGCTCTCTGTCTTCCATAGTTGCCAGCATTTCCGTCACATCACGCAATGCCAAATCCAAGAGAGCTTTTTTCTCTCCTTTTTTCGGGACGGTAATATCCACTTTGCGTCCCCAAAGGGATGTTAAGTAGTCTGCCACCATAGCTTGTTCAGGCACATCCCTTCCTAGTAACAACTCCGACGGACCGCTGGCTTGACTACCGTAATGCAGCTTTAGAAAGCCGCTGATTTTTTCCCGGGAATCTTCTGAAGCTCCGCTGTGAATCCCGTAGCTTTCTCGACCTACCAGCTTGCCTTCTCGAACAAAAAATACCACTACATGCTCCGGACCTGCCGATAAAATCACGTCCATATCCTTGGATGTTTTCATGACGACCCGCTGCTTTTCAGAGATGGCCTTGGCCGCCGTCAGGTAGTCACGGTAAAGAGCAGCTTTTTCATACTCCATGGCTTCACTGGCCGCTTCCATCTTTTCCTTCAAATACACATTGATTTTCTTGTTTCGACCTTTGAGAAATTCCAATACAGAGGCAATGGCCTCCCTATAAGCGTCTTCTCGAATCTTCCCTATACAGACCCCTTGGCACTGGCCGATGTGATAATGAAGACACGGACGCCATCCTTTAGGGAACACCTGCCGGCTACACCGTTTTAGATGATATATATCATTTAACAGCTCAATCATTTGATTGACAGCACCAACATCTGAATACGGACCAAAATATTTATCCCCATCCTGTTTGATTCTCCTGGTTTTTATGACTCTTGGGAACCGCTCTGTGGCTGTTGTAACTTTAATATAGGGGTAGGTTTTGTCATCTCGTAAAAGAATATTATATTTCGGCTGATATTTTTTTATTAAGTTGCACTCTAAGATAAAGGCTTCCATTTCACTGCCGCAGGTAATGTATTCAAACTCGGCAATGTGTCCCACCATGGCATGAACCTTTGCATCCATGTTTTTTGAAGACTGGAAATATTGACGAACTCGATTTCGCAAAGAGATAGCCTTGCCAACGTAGATAACGTGACCCAGCTTGTCCTTGTGCATATACACTCCCGGAACAGCCGGCAGCTTTTTCAAGTTCTCTTTAATGTCAAACATATTAGTATGGCCAACCTCTTTTTCGTTTTTCCGCTCGACGTGCCGCTATGCTCCGTGCCTGGGCTCCTCGAATACGGCGCATTCGCTCTTCTTCTGCCTGTCTCCGTTTTTTTCTGCCTTTGCGATATAACAGCATCATCACAATGATGACAACCAGAACACCAAATATAACAACTGCACCTAAATCAGATATATATACATTACTCCAGGGCCCGCCTTTTGTAACATCTTTTTTTAATACTACATCAAAAACTTCGGCTTTTTTCCCACTTTCGTAAACGTTAATAACCCCGACTTTGGTTCCGGCCTTTAGTGGAGCCTTCAGGTTCTTTTGAAAAACCACTTTGTAATCCACAATGTCTTCATTGGCTTCTTTGGGAAGAGTTGCAAAGGCGCCATCCTTGGCAACGGTGTTTACCAGGGTATGGTGACCGCCTTTTACCCAGACGTGACCACACCCTTCTCCCACTTCCATCACTTGCTGGTTGCGAAAGTTGGCAAATCCATAGTCCAGCATTTCAATCGAAGCAGTAAACCGGCTATCACCTTTATCCGGTCCGTTAGCATGCATCACGACACTGATTAGTGTCAAATCATCGCGCTTTGCCGCACCGGCAAAACAGTAGCCACTGGCATTCATAGTACCGGTTTTTACACCGATAGTACCGTCGTATTTTAGCGGAACTGACTTTCCTTTCACCTTTACATGGGTTTTATCATCAAAAAGCATCTTGTTGGTGTTTTCAATTTTCCGTACTTTGCTTTTGTTGGTTTTAGGAACTTCATATTTTGTTTTCCGTACAATAGCCGCCAATTCTTTATGGCGAAGCAGCTCTCGTGCCAATATGGCCGTATCCTTTGGAGACATGTAGTGATTGTTATCTTCAATAAGCCCGTTGGGACTCTTGTAGTGCGTGTGTAACATCCCCAGCTCTTTGGCACGCCGGTTCATTTTTTTATAAAAATCATTTAGCGAATCGGAAACTTCCAGGGCCAAAGCAATGGCTGTATCATTGGCCGATTCGATCATCATTACATTGAGCAACTGACGCACTGTCAACTTTTCTCCCTGCTTTAAATTGGCTGTACATCCTAAGATACCAACAGCTTGTGGAGGAACGGTAACTTCTTTATCAAGATCCAGATTTTCCACTACCAAGAGAGCTGTCATCATTTTGGTCACGGAAGCCGGCTGGGTTTTGGCATCTCCATTTTTGTCATAGAGAATCTTCCCCGATTGGGCATCCATCAAAACGGCTGCTGTACAATCGGGATTGGGAACATCACTGTCGGCGGCCATAGCCGAAGGATTCCCTAATCCCAAAGGGACAACCATCATTATCATCAAAATTCCTACTATTGCTAAAACTTTCTTTCTCATATTGACTCCAAAAGGCGTTTCCGAATCTTTTTGAGATGCGAAAACGCCTTTTCCTAACCAGCCCGATAGCCTAAAAGGACTATTGGTGTTCTTTCTCAAACTTCTTCATGAATGCAATTAACGTATCTACACCTTCTTCCGGCATAGCATTGTAAATGCTGGCACGCATACCGCCAATGGAACGGTGTCCATTGAGATTGTGCATGTTTTCTGTTTTTGCCTCTTCTACAAAGGCCTTATCCAGCTGCGGATCCCCTGTCACAAAGACCACATTCATCAGCGAACGGTCTTCCTTGGCAACCGGTGTTTTGTAAAAATCAGTACTGTCTAAATACTCGTACAGCTTGCCGGCTTTGCGCACATCGATTTGGTGCATAGCCTTGAGACCGCCCAGTTCTTTCAAATATTTGAACACTTCTCCTGCAACATAAATAGAGAAACAAGGTGGTGTATTGTACATAGAATCCTTCTTGGAATGGGTTTCATAATCCAGGTACACCGGACAATCTGCCGCTACCTTTCCAATTAAATCTTCCCGGATAATGACAATGGTCACACCGGCAGGGGCTACGTTTTTTTGTGCACCTGCAAAGATAAGCCCAAACTTGCTTACATCAATTTCTTCCGACAAAATACAGGAGGACATATCAGCCACCAAGGGAATATCTCCTGTATCAGGCAGGTAGTCGTTATAGTGGGAACCGTAAATAGTATTGTTGTAGCATATGTAAACATAATCTGCGTCTTTACGAAAAGCCTCTTTCCCGGGTTTTGGAATGTAGGAGAAAGTATCCTCTTCCGAAGAAGCAACCACCTTCACATCCCCGAATTTTTCTGCTTCTTTGGCCGCTTTTTTGGCCCAGGAACCGGTTACGATATAGTCCGCCTTGCCGCTTCCCGTCATCAAATTCATAGGAATCATGGAGAACTGCAAGGTACCACCGCCCTGCAAAAACAGAATTTTATAATTATCCGGAATATTCATCAGATCTCTTAAATCGGCTGTGGCAGCTGTGATAATTTTATCAAAAGTCTCGGACCGATGGCTCATTTCCATTACGGATTCACCGCTCTCCCGGTAGTTTTCCAATCCGGCAGCTACCTTTCTGATAACCGGCAACGGCAACATGGACGGGCCGGCCGAAAAATTATACGCTCTTTCCTTGCTCACTATTACTTTCCTCCCTGTAATTCAAATGTTTTCTCCCCAGTTGTTATGGTTAAATATTATATCACTTTACGGAAAATGGGTAAAGTGATACAATCGTGTTAGTATTTTTCTTAACGAGGTGGTAAATCATGTATAAAATTGCAACTTTAAACAAAATTTCTACTGTAGGATTGAGTCAGTTAAAAAACAATTACACCGTTACCGACGACTTGGAAGTTGCCAACGGTATTATTGTCCGTAGTGCCGATTTGCATGACATGGAGTTTTCTGACAATCTGCTGGCCATTGCTCGTGCCGGAGCCGGTGTTAACAATATCCCCCTGGACAAATGTGCCGATGAGGGAATTGTTGTCTTTAATGCCCCCGGAGCCAATGCCAATGCTGTAAAGGAGCTGGTTCTAGCCGGACTTTTGATGTCTGCCAGAAATATTTCCGCCGCCCAAAAGTGGGTTAACGATTTGCTGGATGACTCTTCCATCGACATTAATAAAACTGTGGAAAAGGGCAAGAGCCACTTCGCCGGTCAGGAACTAAAGGGAAAAGTTCTTGGTGTTGTGGGACTGGGTGCGGTTGGTGCTCATGTTGCCAACGCTGCTATGAACCTGGGAATGGACGTTATCGGCTACGACCCCTACCTTTCCATTAAATCTGCCCATTTACTTAGCAAGGACATCCCTGTGGTAGAGGAGCTGAATGAAATGCTGCCGGATTGTGATTATGTTACGGTTCACGTTCCTGTTACCAATGATACCAGAGGTATGATTGATAAACGCCGCATTGGTGAAATGAAAGACGGTGCCGTTTTGCTAAATTTTGCAAGAGGCCCTCTTGTGAACAATGAAGCTGTACTGGAAGCACTGGAAAGCGGCAAGCTAAAACACTACGTTACCGATTTCCCTAACGACAAAGTTATAGGAAAGCCCGGTGTTATTGCCACTCCGCATCTTGGAGCCAGCACCACAGAAGCTGAAGACAACTGTGCCACTATGGCGGTGCAGCAGCTGATGGATTACATTGAAAACGGAAACATTACCAACTCCGTTAACTATCCGGCTTGTTCACTAGGCGCAAAGAAAGAAGGGTCTTCCCGTATTGTGATTCTTCATAAAAACGTACCCCGTGTACTGGGACTGCTCACCGGCTTCTTTGCAGACAGAAATATCAACATCAGCAACATGACCAACCAGAGTCGCAACGAATACGCCTGCACTATGATTGACGCTGAGATGGACGATGATGACGAACTACGTGCTGCCGTGGAAAAACTTTGCGATTTGGAAATGGTTATCCGGGTTCGCATTATCTAAAGGTTAAGACGGTGCATATGTAAGAAATAAAAAACATTGGGACGGCAAATGCCACCCCAATGTTTTTTTATCTGTTCGACAGTCCTGAATATGTTTTTTATACACAAACTTTTGATGCTCAGTCAAAGATGTAATATGCCTCATCGGCGCCATTTTCAGTATCCATCCATACTTTATTAAAGAGCATCCCTAAAGTCAACACCCATGCTAGGATATAGAACCAAATCATAACGGCAATAATGTTGGTCAACATGCCATAGACACTAAAGCCACTGCCATTACGATAACCAAAGAGCAAAGCATAAATCATACTTACAATGACCATACCCACCGAGGCAAAGATACTTCCGGGAATGATATTCTTTACGCTAAGCCGATCACTTGGCATCATATAATACTGAAAACTAATCATCAACACATACAGAATAAAGGAGATTGGCCACCGAATTACTGTCCACACCGTTCCATCCATGTGAAAGCGAGTTTGCAGCAGTTGACCGCCATATAGTAACGCCAACAATGCAAGTACGATAATCACAATAAAAATCACCATGGTAATAATGGCACGGAAGCGTTCCCGAAAATAGCCTTTTCCGGTGGTTCTTCCTTCTGTATACATAAAGTTGGAAATGCGCATGAGAGAAAATTGTGCTCCGCTAGCCGCCCATAACGCCACAAAGATGTAGACAACATTGGTAAAGCTGCTGGCCGTCAAGCTACTCTGGAGAATTTCCTTAATCTGGCTAAACAACGGATTTTGAGAAATGGTTTCATTGTTCACCTGCAGCAACCAGCCTACCACATCCATTGGCGTCAAGTGAAACAACTGCACCAGCAACTGCGACATCATAATGACAATGGGAACAATGGAACAAATAAAATAAAAGGACAATTGCGCTGCAAAGCCCTGGTAATAAGGGTCCCGTATTTGTCGGATTCCTAAGAATACCATTCTAAGAAAACGTTTTTTCGTCATGCATTACCCTTTTCTAACATCATCTGCCGCAACTGACGAAGAGCTTTACCTCTATGACTAATGCTGTTTTTTTCTTCCGGCGAAAATTCCCCAAAGGTTTTGTCATATCCTACCGGCACAAAGAGAGGATCATATCCGAATCCACCCGGTCCTTTCTCTTCTGTTACCATATGACCTTCTACTTCGCCTCGTGCCGCAAGAAAGCTGCCATCGGGCCACACAACAGTTACCACGGCTACAAAGCGTGCGCTGCGCTCTTCAAAAGGTACATCTTTCAGTAACGAAATCAGCTTTTCATTATTGGCTTTGTCATCGCCTTCCCTGCCGGAAAACCGTGCCGAATATACTCCCGGAGCGCCATCCAGACAATCCACCACCAATCCGGAATCATCCGCAATGGAAATTTCGCCGCTGGCCTTCATAATTTCATAAGCTTTTTTATAGGAGTTTTCTTCAAAGGTCTCCCCGTCTTCTACCACTTCTACATGGCCAACACCGGCTTGCTCTTTGGAGATAAACTGAAAACCAAAGCCTCCCAGAATTTCTTTAAACTCACGGATTTTATGTTCATTATTGCTGGCTACCACTATGGATTTCATCCGGTTCCTACCCTTCTAATTTTTCTTGCTTTGACAGTGATAATATTATAGCATAAAAAAGCAATTGGCTCTAACTACTGATTACAGTCTAAGAAAGGCGCACTATGAACATAGTTATTTTAGATGATAAAACCACCGTTGGAAATAATCTTCATTGGGACAAACTCTCTGCCCTCGGAACCGTTACCCCTTGGCCAACCTCCACCATGGAAGAAGCCCTTCACCGGGTGTCCCGGGCAGAAGCCGTCTTTTCCAGCAAGGTGCCCATCACCCGAGACCTTTTAAAGGCCGCTCCTCATCTGCAGTTTGTAGGAGCTCTGGCCACCGGATTTGACCACGTTGACGTGGAAACTGTGAAAGAGCGCGGTATTGCTCTCTCCAATATACCCGCCTACTCTACCCAAGCCGTTGCACAGCATACCATCGGCCTAATTCTGGAGCTTTGCAACCGTATCGGATTTCATAGTTCCATGGTAAAAGAGAACCTTTGAACGGCGTCAAGAGATGTATGTTTGTACCACCGGCCGTTAATTTTACTGGAAGGAAAAACCTTAGGTATTGTCGGCTACGGTAATATCGGGAAAAAAGTCGCTTCTATGGCAGCGGCACTGGGGATGGAGATTCTCATCTACAGTCAACATGGAGAAGCCGCCCTTGCTGCCGATTTGGTATCGTTACATATGCCGGCAAACAAGGACACCGTTCACTTTATAAACAAAGACACCATCTCCAAAATGAAAGATGGTGCCTTCTTGATAAACACTGCTCGCGGTGCTCTCATTGATGAATCGGCTCTCATAGCCGCCCTTAATCAGGGCAAGTTGTCCGGGTTTGCTGCAGATGTGCTGGCAACGGAACCGCCCTTAGAAGGGGATCCACTAGTCAACCACCCAAAGGCTATTGTGACACCTCACAATAGCTGGTGCCCACCGGAAATTCGACAGCGAATTTGTGACATTGCCGCAGACAATCTGGCCAGCTTTATGGAAGGCGGCCGGCTAAATCGTATTGTCTAATCTCTTAAAAGCGATTTGTCCGGCCTCTTAGAAGCGACGGCGCTTCCTGCCGCGACTAAAGCCCATTGGGCGCTTTTTGAACGCTCTGCTGCCACGTCTTTTTTTAGGCTTGAACACTCGCTTTCCAAAGCCGCGTCTGTTGTAGACACGACGGCGCAATACCAGCAATATGGCCAAGATAATCACAACTACAATCAGAATTCCTGCCAGCAGGATGATTCCCATGTAGTTGGGATCTTTTAGCAAATTGATAGGATTAAAGCCTGTTAAATCCTGAATTCGCCCTTGGGGTTTCCCATAGGCAGCACTGATCTTTCCGCCTCTCATGGAGTTGATGTAGTCAGCCACTGCTTTCCATGTTTTCACTTCTTTAGAGCCATTTTTCAGAACTAGGCGATCGTAGTTTGTGACTACTTTGCCGGCACTGTTCTTTGGCTCTATTTTCATTAATCCAAAAGCAACCTTATCTAAATCTTCTAAACTGCGCAGCTCACTCCAACCGGTAACTACACGGTACAGCTTCCCGTTTTGAATCTTTTCGGTCTTACCATTGCCTTTATCGATTTCCATATCAAAGGCTTTATTTAGATACAGTCGGTGGCTATTAAAGGAAAACTTCATACCGCTAATGAAGATTCTGGCTCGACCATCTTCCTCTGCCAAGGAAGCGTTGGCTTCGGCAATACGCTTTAGCTCTTTTCCTGTTACATAAGCTGTCACCAGCGGATACCCGGCAGTTCTATCTCTACCAATGCCGGCACCGTTAATATCATAAGCATCTGTTGCCGTAACATTGCCCTTTGGCAGGCCGGCACGGATATTATCCATGGAAACTACAGCCACATCAACGCCTTTGGAATTTCTTCCTTCGGCACTCTTGACAGCGCGAATATAGGAATCGCTGACAAGATTACCCAAGGTATCCTCCCCGGTGGTAGATGGCAACTTGTTGATTTCCGTAAAGGATATGTTGTTTCTTGCAAGAGTTTGGCTGTAGGAATACCCTTGACTTCGCAAGTAATCGGAAGTCATCTGAGAAGCCACTTTCTTTACTTCAGAATAGATAGGAGCATTACGCTTTACATTGTCTTTTACGGCAATGTTTTCAAAGTCTTTTACAGCATAGGAATCCCCTTGCTTTTTCATCAACAAATGGCCGACTTCGGTAGTATTTCCGGCTACACCGACAATAGCAGTATTGCCTTCTTTTACCGGCTCTTTCATACCTTTGAGTCCCTGGCCGCAAATAATCACATCCAAATCCGGTACTGCCTTTGCCAGATGCTGACTTTCTTCCAAAGCTGCTTGGCTATTGCTGCCACTGTCCGGCGCCAAGCAGACTATCATATCGGCTTCTTTATTGGTTTTGATTTCCTTCACCAAGTTTTTGATTCGGCTCTGTTGTTCTTTAAAGTACAGCCCCGTTGCACCGGCAGATGCTTTAGCGGAATCCCCCAGAGCACTAACAACAGCCATTTTTACGCCGCCTTTTTTCACAATGGTGTAATCTACTACATCGTAGGCATTCCAGGCTTGCTGCAAGGTTCTTACTTGCGCCGCTTTTTCCTTATTGCCGTAGGATTTCTTCCAATTAACATTGCTGCATACCACTTCCGGCATAGTTCTGGAAAAAGTAGTATTGGTTTCGTATTTGTATGTCAGCTTGTTCCACTTTTGAGTAGTTGTTTTGGTAGTTTTCTTATCTGCAGCTGCCGAATCCAGCATATCTGCCAGCCCGGACGCACCATATTCAAATTCACTGGCGCCCAATGCCACTGCGTCATATTTCATGGTACCCAGCATTTTCAGTTCCGCAGCTCTTCTCCTATATACGGTCTGAAACACCGTTCCCATGGAAAAGTTTCCGGCATCCAACAAGAAAGTGTCCTTGTGTGCATCTTCAATCTCATTGATCAATGTCCCCACTCTGGCCAATCCACCACTGCCATGAGACTCATCTAAATGGGAATGAATATCACTGGTGAAGGCAATGGATACCGTTTTCCCTGCAGCAGCCGCTTCGTCCATAGCCGTCATAGGGGCAAACAGAGACAAAATCATAATCACAGTAATTATCAATGCTGTCTTTTTCATAAGATCCTTCCTCGCATACGTCGCACACTGTTTGAATTCTATAAGTTCTATAGTTGGTGCAAGCTACTTTGTGTAGTTTGCACTTTTCCGTTTCGTCAATTTTTCTTCTTTGGTTTCTCTTCTTGGATTTCTCTTCTTTAGCTTTTCGCTTTTAGCTGCTCTTCACCGATTGCAACACAATCTTCTCTTCAATTGTAGTACAATCTCCTCGTCAATCGCAACGCGATTTATCATATCCAAGATATGAAGATAATTATATCACATTTGCCCTGATTTATAAATTCTCATCCCCGGATTTCCCAAAATTAACACAACTCTAACACCCGTCCTATATCTGTCCTATACAAGATGTGCTATACTAAAAAAACAGTAAACAAATTTAGAAAGAAGGTGCATTTTATGTCAACCAAAACTGCTACCATGGCAGCCCAAAAACGTATTGCGTTAATTGCCCACGATAATTTAAAAAAAGATCTGGTAGATTGGTGTATAAAGAACGAAGCCACTCTCAAAAGTCACTTCCTTTGTGGTACCGGCACTACAGCCCGCCTCATTGCAGAAGCAACCGGTCTTCCTGTAAAAGCTTATAAAAGCGGTCCTCTGGGCGGCGATCAACAAATTGGCGCACTTATTGCCGATGGCGCCATTGACCTGGTTATATTTTTCAGCGACCCGTTAGAAGCGCAGCCTCATGATCCGGATATTAAGGCACTAATGCGAATTGCTGCCGTTTACGACATTCCCTTTGCAAACAACCGGGCTACAGCTGACTTCATAATGAAAAGCAGTTACCTTAACGATACCTACACCCATGAACTCAAAGACTTTACCTTGGTTACCCAAAATAGAGCGAAAACCATCGGCAAAACTTTATAGTTATACGCCTAGCAACTTTCTAGTCGTAATCACGGAAACTTTGTTGACGTATTCCGTAAAAACTTCTTGAAATACCCTCTTTCATATGGTAAATTAGTATTTGTTGTGAGTACACAGCAATACATAGTCTGGAGGGTTGACCGAGTGGCTAAGGAGCTCCCCTGGAAAGGGAGTAAGGTGTGAAAGCCCCGTGGGTTCGAGTCCCATGCCCTCCGCCAGTATAAGACAGAGACCCGTTAGGGTCTCTATTTGTTTTTTGACAAAGTCATTGACATGGGATTCAATCCGAAAGGACACAACCGATAGTATGCCAATAAAAGTTAAATAAGCATTGCAAACTCAAGAGTTGTAAAGTAAACTGAATTTACAGAAAATTATCTGCTGTTAAGCGACGTTTTCCGTAGCTTATTTAAGAATATCCGCTATTTCCGACAAAAGTATTGCATCTATCTACAGAACAATTAAGAGAGGATATCATCATGAAACAGAAATCAAAACTTCTTCCGTTATTGCTTTCCATAATTATAGCACTAACCTTTTCTTTTGGCGGATTCACGACAGCATCTGCCGGTAATCCGGTTATTAAAGCCGGCAAAACCACCTTCTTAAAGGACTCCCGAGAATACCGGCTTGACTATTCGACGGCCACAAAACCAACTGTGAAAACTTATTTAAAAATCAAACCGAAATATTCCGGGAACATTATGTTTATCACAAACTTTAAGAGCAAAGTCAAGCTCTTAAATGCTAAGAAAAAACCTATGTCCACCTGGAGAGCGGTAGGTACAAATTATGCGATCGACTATTTAAACGATGTTAACTTTGGTGTAAAAGGCGGCCAAGTGTACTATCTATATCTATCGGGGAAAAAACCGGAGGGTGAATACACGAAAATGGATACCATTCGCTATACCAACACAAAAAGCTGCGGAGCCTTTGGTAAAACCGCAAAAACAGCTAAAAAGATTAAGCGAAAAATGCACTATCATACAGGATTTTTACAAAGCAGCAGCAGAGCAAAGTACTATACTTTTAATAAAAAATCCTCCAAAGTCGAATTTTTCATCGTCCACACTACCGACTACTGTTTAAAAGCAACCATTACGATTACCGCTCCCGGTATGAAAAAATACCGAAAGGTCGTTCCTATGAATAGAATGAATCAATACGGAAATAGCGAAGGTAAGTACTTCTGCTATCGTGTCCCCAAACATAAAAACAAGAACATGAAGATTGTCATCAAAATGGATCATTATAAATATTCTTCCGGCAGTTATGGTATATGTTATTTATAGCAAAACATTTGTGTCCACATTAGCATAGCGGGGTTATGACAGGATAGCGGGATGCGAAAGAGTCACCGGATACGGTTGCTTCTTTTTCAGCTTAATCCCCTTTTTTTACAATTCATACTCTCTTACTTCCTGCCATGACTCTCTAAAAAAATCTTGCTATTGGTCATAACTTAAATTAAACTGAAGTGAGGAAGTGCTTCTTACCAGTACAACTGTTTATGATTACTATGACTAGCTGAGGAATATGACTATTATGATTATCTATCATTAATCTAACAATCCAGCGGATGATTCCGTCCAACTATTCTTTCAAAATTCCCAATCCTAGACATATAATGCATATTTCACAAAAGAAAGGAAGAATGATCATGAAAAGAATGACCAAGAAAATTATCCCTTTATTGCTATCCTTATCGGTGGCATTGTCCTTTTCGTTAATTGGTGCTGAAGCCACCATGGCAGCCGGTGCTGATTCCTGTAAGGATTCTGCAGCACCGGTTTCCGGTTCTGAACTGCAGAGGAACAGCACCAACAGCAATCTGGTTAATCCATCCGCAGGCAAAGGTCCAAGAAAGTTTATCAAAGCCGGAAGCACAACATACCTTCCGTCAAGAACACAAGGCATCCTCATGTATGGTCCCAGCTACACCTACAAAACCACTTGGTTAAAGATTAAACCATCCAGCTCTGGATCCATCGTTTTTCTTTCTGCCGCAAGCAACACGGTACAGCTTTGTAACGCTAAGAAGCGTCCGCTGTCACCGACTCGTATCGTTGGCGATCAGTACACTATGAGAACTCTGAAGGATGTATACTTTGGTGTAAAAGGAAAAACCACCTATTATCTGAAATTAAACGGCTCCGGTTTGAGATCCGAACAGCTGAATCAATATTTTGATTCCCTTGGGTACTACAACAGCAAAAGCACCGGAAAATACGGCAAAACTGCAAGAAGAGCCGCTAAAATCAAACGCAACACATACCGTAGAGGTTTCCTTCTAAGTAACAGCAAACCTAAGTACTATACCTTTAGAAAGAGAGCTGCCAGAGTGAACCTGTACCTTCCGGCCGCAACTGACGACACTCTCCTGGCAACGGTTACAGCCACTGCTCCCGGCATGTATAAATTTAAGAGAACGTATTTTTTAACTCGTCACAACAACGGACAAAAAGTAACTATCTATACTCTTAGCAAAAGAAAGAGAAATATGAAAGTAACTGTTAAAATTTCCCGCAGCGGAAAATCCTCCGGTGCCTTTGCTGTAAAATATAAATAGGCAGCACCGGAAAACCGTTATCTATGGCATTATAGATTTGACATCACTAGGATTAAGTAGGATTAAAAATACACATGAACTAGATACAGATAGTAAGATTGGAGAAGGGTTCACAGGATTCCTTCTCCTTTTTTTAGTACGCTCAATAGCATTTTTAGTAATCGATGTACAGTCTATCTCCTCATTTATATATATTTCTCAATATTCCTTGAAATTCCAGTGCATATAAAGTACACTGAATATACAGAAAATTTTGCAGTGTGTGCTATATTTTCAAACTATTGCGTCCTATTTTTCACTCAATGTTCACAACAACATAGTTTGCAGCAGTCTTTGCTTGCACACCTTGATATCTTGTGAATACCGAAAGGAGAACCTAACGTTATGAAGAAAAAAATCATTCCGATGCTGCTGTCTCTTGCCATTGCCTTGTCTTTCTCTCTAGTGGGAGCAGATTTAGGTTTGGCAGCTGACTCCATGAAAGATTCTGTAAAACCGATTACCAATTCGTCGTTCCAAACTGCCAATCTTGATGTATAGCAGTGCATTAAATGAATATGCCACGGTTGTCCTTGCAGAGAATTACAAGTGCACCGGGAAATACGGTAAAACCGCCAGAAAAGCAGCAAAACTAACACGTGAAAAATACAGATATGGCTTCCTCCAGACAACCAGCAAAGCAAAATACTATCGCATCAATAAGAGAGGAAAGAAAATCGACATAACGCTGCCGGTAAAAACGGATGGCGCCATAAAAGCTACCGTTACCGTTACGGTTCCTGGCATGAAAAAATTCAGAAGGACCTATACTCTGACGAGAAACAAGGGATTGGGGACTATCCGGCTCTACAATATCAGCGGAAAAACCCATAACATGAAATGCATTGTAAAGATTTACCGCAGCGGAAAATCTTCCGGCGGATTTGGAATAATGTACAAATAGCTAGCCTCCATACTAGCATTGAATATCTACAACTTTCGGGAAGCGGACTTGCCATCGCTTCCCTTTTATTTGTCTTTATTATCCCTTTGTTTACCACCTCTCTCTCCTATACCAAAAAAATTTCCAAAACCACTTGACACCTTTCCAATTCCGTATTATTGTATTAGCAACGTAATACAATAATACGGAATATAGCTTTGCAACAGAACGCAAAACAAAAAAGGAGGAACCATGGAATGGCAATTCAAGGAAGGCTTTCCCATCTACTCCCAAATTGTAGACCAGATGAAAATCCGCATCGCCAGTGGCGCCTTTGACCCGGGGCAAAAGCTTCCCTCCGTTAGAGATTTGGCTATTGATGCCGGCGTAAATCCCAACACCATGCAAAAAGCATTGGCGGAATTGGAGAGAGAAAACCTCGTTTATGCCCATCGAACCAGCGGAAGATTCATCACCGAAAAAGCCTCTACACTGAAAAATTTGAAACACACATTAAGCATCCGGTACATCGAGGAACTTTTCCGAAACCTGGAACGCCTGGGATTAACCAGACAAGAAATTATCGATGCTGTAACCACCTTTAGAAAGGAGGACTAGCCCATGACGATTTTAGAAACACAGCAGTTAAGCAAGATTTACGGTTCCCTGACGGCAGTTGATTCTGTAGATTTGGAATTGCAGTCGGGACAAATTGTAGGCTTACTAGGTCCCAATGGCAGCGGAAAGACAACCTTAATCAAAATGATTGCCGGCCTTTTGACACGCAGCTCCGGTACCCTTTATATCGACGGTGATCTTCCCGGAAAGAATACAAAAGCAAAAGTAGCGTATCTGCCGGACAGGGATTTTCTCCCATCGTACATGAATACCGAACAGCTATTGGATTTTTACGAAGATTTCTTCGCAGACTTTGACACTCTTCGTGCCGAAGCTATGCTGAAGGATTTGGGGCTGGATACCACCCTTCCCTTGAAAAAAATGTCCAAGGGTACAAAAGAAAAAGTACAGCTGATTCTCACCATGAGCCGCAAGGCAAAGCTTTATCTTCTGGATGAGCCTATTGCAGGTGTAGATCCTGCCACTAGAGAGTACATTCTCAAAACCATTATTTCCAACTACGATCCGGATTCGGTAGTACTGATTTCCACACATCTTATTACTGATGTGGAATCCATTTTGGACGACATCATCTTCCTACAGGAAGGAAAGATCATCATTCACAAAGATGCCGATACCCTTCGGGAAGAAGAAGGAAAGAGCATCGACAAGCTATTTAGGGAGGTATTCAGATGTTAGGCAAATTATTAAAATATGAATGCAAATCCATTGGCCGGATTCTACTGCCTATATATGCCTTACTGTTGGTATTGTCCGTGATTTTCGGATTTATTTTGCGGCAAAACTCAGCCATCCCGGCTGTCCAAACAATACGGAATCTCCTAGGCGGATTTTACACTATGGCAGGATTTGCTTTGATAGCCATCACTGTCGGCATCATCATTCTTCAATTTTATCGTAATCTGCTAGGAAACGAAGGATATTTGATGTTTGCAACCCCGGTTACAACAGGCCGGCATATTACCAACAAAATGATTTCCGGTACCATTTGGACCATTCTTGGAGTCATCGTTGGATTGGGCTCCATTTTAACCCTGGGTCTCATTTCCCAGAAAGTGAATTGGAATGAATTTACACACGGATTGCAGCAAATATTCCACCACTTTTCCAATACCTCTCACGCAATTGTGATGCTCCAAGTAATTCTGGTATTCGTTGTCTGCAGTGCCGAAATGGTAGCAAAGATATACGCCTCTATCGCTGTGGGACACCAGTGGAGCAATCATAGAAAACTAGGCGCCGTAATTGCATATGCTGTTTTCTCTGCTGTAGAAGGCATTGTAGGTGTACCAATTATCGGATTAACCGGTAATCTCTTTAGCAGTGCCACCTACCATGCTATGGGAACCCAGCCACAATGGGATACAACTCTCTTCACCATACTGATGGTAAACGGAGCCATCTTACTGGCAGTGTACTGGTTTGTGTCCTGGATATTATTACACAAGCGTCTCAACTTACAATAATAAGCAGATATTCTAATCGCCAAATCACTACTCCAACACCATACACTATAACACCTCACATAGGGGCAGCTTTTGGCCCCTCTCCATCACAAAAGGGCTACTCTCCCTTGGCCACAAACATGGCAAAGGGGCAGTAGCCCTCTCTCCTTTTTTCCGTTATAGGCGGCTATGCATCAGCCGTAGTCTCCGGTTTCAGATCAGCAGCCGGGAGACTGATTTGCTTTCCCTCTTTATATGCCGCATTTGCCGCATTTTGCGTTTTTTCCAAGGGAATCAGATATCTTGCTCGGTATCCGTCTGCCAGCAACTGGTATTCCTCCGCCTTATCAATTTTCATATTGGCAGCGTAGGAATGGGTAGCCAAATCAATATCCGTCTGGTTTTCCAAAATAATCAACGCTACATTGGAACAGTGATCTGCCACCCTCTCAAAGTTGTTGATGCAATCATTAAAGACGAATCCAATGTCCAGCGTACAGCGTCCGGTTTGAAGACGGCGAACATGATTTGCCTTCATTTTTTCTGTCATAATGTCAATGATGTCTTCCAGCGGCTCTACCCTGGAAGCGGCATCTACATCACGGTTTTGCAACGCTTTCACAACCAAATCTAAGATTTCTTCCATGGCACCAATACAAATTTTGATCTCTTTCTTGGCATTATCCGAGAAACGAATTCCTTTATTGTGCAGCTCTTCTGCCAGCTCTGCAATGTTGACAGCGTGATCGGAAATACGTTCTAAATTAGTCAAGCTCTGTAACATAGTGGAAGATCTGGTTACTTCCAGCGGACTTAGTTCATGACCTGATAGCTTTACCAAATAGCTCCCCAAACTATCTTCATATTTATCTACACGATCTTCTCGACGCATGATTTTATCATATTTTTCTTGGCTGAAATCATCTAGCAATTCAATGGATTTCAGTAAATTTTTACGAGAAGCCGTAGCCATCAGATCAATGGTGCGACCGGCTTGTTCAATGGCAACCGACGGATAATCAAGGAATCGCTCGTCCAGCAAATTCTTTTCGAATTCCTCCTCGTCGTCGTCAGATGGAATATCCGGGAACATCTTCATGGCCAGCATCTCAAGAACGCTGCGGAATGGGAACAAAAGAACTACTCCAAAGACTTTGAAAGAAGTGTTAATAAGGGCAATCATTACGCTGGATGCCGGTCCGTTTAGTACAGAGAAGATACCGGTAAAGGCATCTAAAATGGCAAATAAGACACAAAATACAACGCCGGCAATGGCATCGAAGTATAAATACGTAAAGGCGGTTCTCTTTGCTTCCAGACTGGCACCAATGGAGCTTATGAGAACAGGAACACAAGCACCTACACTCATTCCCACCACCATGTATACGGCAATACGGAATTCAATCACACCGGTTACTGCCAGTGCCTGCAAAATACCGATGGAGGCAGAGCAGCTCTGTACAACGGCTGTAACAACGATCCCAATCAGGATGCACAGCAGCGGATTAGAGACTACCGACATGGCGTGAAGAAAGGTTGCGTTGTGCTGCAACGGTTCCATGGCATCAGACATGGCACGCATCCCACTCATTAGAATGCTCAGGGAAAGGAGAATCATACCGCTGTTTTTCTTGGCCGAACTCTTTCCTACCATGTACAGCAAGATACCGATAACGGCGATAACTCCGAAAATAGCTGCCGTAGAGAATAGACTGGCTGCCTCAGAGTTTCCGATACTGGATAAACTCAATAGCCAGCTGGTTGCAGTAGTTCCGATTTGTGCTCCCATGATAATGGGAATCCCTTGGGCCAGGGTCATAATGCCGGAGTTAACAAACCCCACTACCATAACCGATGTTGCCGACGACGACTGAATAATCGCCGTTACGCCGGTCCCAAGAGCAACCCCTTTATAGGCATTGGAGGTAAGCCGTCCCAGCAATGTTTCCAACTTTCCTCCGGCGACTCTCTTTAAGGCATCTCCCATTAGGGACATCCCAAAGAGGAAAAACGCCAATCCACTTAACAGTGAAATAATTGATACGATACTCATATCCTCTCATCCTTTCGTGGTTACTGCAATGAATCCAATACAGCTTGCTGCATTGCATCTATATCCACAACACCTTTATGGCGAATTTCTTTTTTATCCAGTTCCTTTAGACCTGCCGGAATGCGCACATTGGTTTCCTCCGCCAGTTTGGCAACAGAGGCAAATCCATCTTGTCCCTTTCCAATTCCAATCGCCTGGCAAACACTATCGGCAAATTTGTAAGCCGAAGCCGTGCTGGCCAGTAACGCCGGAGTTTCATCCCCGGTTTCCCTTCGATAATCTTCATACACTTGATAGGCAACGGCTGTATGGGTGTCTACCAAATATCCTTCTTCCTTATATAGCTTACCGATTGTCTCGCCGGTTTTTTCCATATCGGCATAGCCACCGTAGAAATCTTTCAGACCCGCCTTGATTGCATCGCTGACAGTATACTGCTTTTCTTCCGCCAGCTCCTTCATCAGTCGGCTGACTTCTTCCCCTTTTTCTTCCGCTAAATGATACAGCAACCGCTCCAAATTACTGGAGATCAAAATGTCCATAGAAGGAGAATTGGTCAGGTAAAACTCTCTACGAAGGTCATAGGTGCCTGTGTTAAGGAAATCGGTCAAAACTTTGTTTTCGTTGCTGGCACAGATAAACTTCTTCACCGGAATACCCATTTTTCCGGCGTAGTACGCAGCCAAAATATTTCCGAAGTTCCCTGTTGGGACCACAACATTAATGGATTCGCCCTCCTGAATAACCCCTTTTTCTATAAGACGTAGATAACCGAACACGTAGTAGGCTACCTGGGGAACCAACCGGCCAATATTGATGGAATTGGCCGATGACAAGGTAATGCCAATCTCTGTCAGCTGCTCTTCCAGCTTTGCATTGCTAAAGATGTTTTTAACACCGGTTTGAGCATCGTCAAAGTTGCCGTTAATGGCAAAGACATGGGTATTTTCACCGGTCTGAGTGCTCATCTGCCGCTCTTGCACCAAGCTGACTCCCTGGTTTGGATAGAATACGACAATTTCTGTTCCTGGCACATCGGCAAAGCCTTCCAGTGCCGCCTTTCCCGTATCTCCGGAAGTAGCTGTCAAGATGCAAACCTTGCGCGTTTCATTTTCTTTCTTCATAGCGGTAGTCAAAAGGTATGGCAAAATGGATAATGCCATATCCTTGAAAGCGGCCGTCGGTCCATGGTACAGCTCCAGGAAATAGGCATCACCGGCTTTCTTTACCGGCACAATTTCCTCTTCTTCAAACTTGCTGTCATAAGCACTATCAATACAAGCTTGCAGTTCTTCCTCTGTATAATCTTCAAAGAAAGCCTTCATAACACGGAAAGCCACATCTTTATATGGTTTTCCTACCATTTCTTCAAAGGTAAAAGGCAGCGCCGGAATCTCACTTGGCATATACAACCCCTTATCTTCTCCAATCCCCTGAATAATCGCCTGGGCACTGGTTTTTGTCTCTTTGCTTCCCCTGGTACTCTGATACTGTATCATGTAACGCCTCCCATACTTCCTTTATTTTTGTCCCCATATTTACTACCCCTGTATTTTAACAAAGAAGCCCTGTGTTTACAATTAAAAGTAGACAAATATCACCACTAACGGTATAATACTAATTGTTTTGATACGCCCCGTTAGTCAAGCGGTCAAGACGCCGCCCTCTCACGGCGGAATCATGGGTTCGATTCCCGTACGGGGTACCATACGAATACGAGAAAAGCAACAGATTACCCGTTGCTTTTTTCTATTCTCTGCGTTTTTCTGTTCCTTACAAAATCACTACAATCGTACTTCCAGTGGCGCTGCAATTTCCAATACATCCGGCTTTACGAAGCATGTATAGGCCAGCACGTAGACGCCGGCTTTTTTCGCTTGCCGGAGGGTATCCCCAAAAGCTTTATGGGTACTGTCATTGGGTTCCAACCACAAAGCCTTTTCCATCTGCACAACAAACACTGCATAGACCATATAGCCCTGTTTCTTGGCGGTAATCAATTCTTCCAAGTGACGGCGACCTCGTTCTGTGGGTGCGTCGGGAAAACGAACGACGCCATCTTCTTCCAACGTGACACCCTTTACCTCTACATATCCTTCTCGGCCGTCTTTGTCAGCAATATAAAAATCAAAGCGGGAATTGGCAAAAATCTGCTCTCTTTTAACAGTAGCCAACGACCCTATTTCAGGCAAAACAATAGTCTCTTTTTTTAGAGCTTCCTCTACCACTTGGTTGGGAGCCTGGGAATCCATATTAATCAAAATAGACCGGCTATCCCCTGCCGGTAACTGAAAGTCTGCCTCTTTTGTAACATCAGTCTTTCCCATGACATCAACATCGTTGGCAACGTTCTTCTCTACAACCACTTTCTCTACTGCGATTAAAGAGTATTGCAGTTTTCGCGTGCCCATGCGGCCGGCAAAGTTTTCCAAATATACAGTGCAACCGGGAATTAAAAGTTCCCGGCATCGACCGGTATTCTTCACGTGTACTTTTACGTCTTCTCCGTTGACACGACAAAGCGCAACGAAACGATTGGGACGCTGCAAAAATTCAGCCTTTATTATTTGCGTGTACTTCATAGTCTACATCTATCATCACCGGATGTGCTGACGCTACCGGTTTTCACCAATGGAAACAACACGGTATCCTTTGACAAGTTTTTCTTCACGCCACAAATTAATGTCACAATCGGATTTGCCGGTTCCGTCCATTACCAGCTCAATGTTGTCGATTTTGTCTTTTTCAGCAACACTGTCAATGATGGATTGAATAAAGAGTCTAGCCGCCTTTTTGGCATCAGCCGCCTTATGGATTTCGGTGATGTCACCGGTCCGACCGTTTTCCTCTCCCTTTTCGTCAAAATACACACCATAGTATACAATTTTAAATTCTTCCACTAGATCCTCCTACAACGTTTCCACGGATTTTATTCCAATGACTCCATCAGGGCTTTTTTCGGTTGTTTTTCTTACCCTTGTCTTTTTGTCCTTTTTCTCTTTTTTCTTGGTGCCTTTTACAACTTTTGCAGCCACGGCCTGATACGAGCTGCTGTTAAATCGGTATTGTTTTTTAATCTTCCCGTCCACCTTAATAATTTTCCAAAGTTCCGCATGGTACCCGGTGACACCGTATTCTTTAATCCGTGTTCTGCCCACCGGCAGATTGGGATCTTTTCCAACAATTTTTTGTCCCGGAGCATAGGTGGCCACATTTCTTGTTTCAAAAGCAATGGTGCGGTTTTTAGGGCGTGAATCATGTCCATAAATGGTAAACCGCAACGTCCGCCCCTTAACACCGGCTTGGCCGGAAATGTAAATCAGTTCCTTGCTGTTATTGATAAACTTAAAGTCCAACTCATTGCCGGAAATAGCCGCATCAGCAGACAGCGGCACGTAGTAAATGGCCTGGGAATGATGGTGCCGCTCTTTAACCTTTAGCTCAGAACGAATGACTGCATTGTATAATGTAGTGGACACCTGACAGATACCGCCGCCGTAATCATCGATGTGTTTTTCCCCTTGAATAGTGGGTGCCGGAAAGTACCCGTTTTCCGGTGTAAAAGGTGCCACATGTTTGTACACCGAGAAGCTTTTACCCGGTTCAACAAAGGTACCGTTAATTAACTTGGTTCCGTTTTCGATATTACGACAACGGCCCAGAGGACTATCCCGGTAAGAAGTCTCATAGGTTCCTAAAATATCGGTTTTCCCTTCTAAATCCTTCGCTGTATATTTCGGTGATTCCGTTTTCACAGCCAATTTCACCTTTTGGTTCTTGCCATTCCACTTTCCTTCCACAGCTGTTTTGATAGTATCAACGGATTTTTCAAACTCCAGCCGGTGACCCTTTTCTTCTTTCTTAATCACCGGCTTGCCTTTTTCCTGGACAATATACGCATTTTCGGCCCGAGCCACCAAATGCTTTTCCCGTGCTTTTAAAAGTTTTGTAATGCGCTCTTTGTCTATGGATTTTTTCAACGGCAAAACTTTCTTTTCTTTCTTTAGTTTTCGAACATCGAAAAAGTGAGAAATGATATTTCCCGTACGACCAAAGTCGTACGCTTCCTGTACCGAGTCATCCACCTTAAATGCAATCTCCATTTTTGCAAAGGGAATCGAAACATTCTTTTTTCCGGCCACCAGTACCAGCTTGTTATTGGTAGTTTTTTCAATGTACTGTTCCACCGCTTCGGCAGCTTGGTCTTTGGTCATACCACCGACACTGATGGGTCCTACTGAAATGTTATCCAAGATCTCAGATGGGTTTTTTCCGGTTTCTTTGCTGACGTAATGCCACATCAACCCACCGGTACCTGCCAGTGCTACCACCAAGATCACCAGCACCGAAATAATCACTTTCTTCTTCATATCTTACCTCTCCATTATTCAAATGGGCACTACACCAAGTATACCAAAAGACGCACCAATTGGCGCGTCTTTCATTATATTTCATCGCTAATATTTTTTGCCGTTGTACCTTTACCGGCCGCTCTTTATGCCTCATCAATTCGCTGCTGAATATATCCTCGTACCTCGGTTCTGTCTATATCCAAGGCTACAGCCAACTCCCCGTACAGAAGATTCTCCGCTTTTTTCATAAACTTCTTATCAATTTGACCGAACTTACGATTGGCCGCTTCTGCACGAGCCTTCTTTGCATGTGCTGAAATAATCACCCGAAACAGCTCTTCGCAATCCTGGTTTTTCAGCTTTTCCTTGTAATGCTCTGACAACTTTTGTGTGCTGCGTTCTTTAAATTCCTCTGCTTTGATGTTTGGAATGCCGTCAATCATCTCGTTGGCCTTGTCTTTATCCATAACATACCTCATGAATATGCTTCGATTGTCCACCGGCGCATAGATTGTACCACTTTCATAGACTGGTTCCAGCTCGTAGTATTCTGTGCCCCGTTTTTTCGCAAATTCAGGAATTAGAACCCCTAGAACACGGCATACACCGGTTCCTCCATATACGACCATGTCTCCCGCCTTGAACATTAAAAAACACCTCCATCCGTTTTCATTTTACCACTTTTCAATCCGTTTGATAAGTGGTAAAATAAAAATTTTACTTCAAAGGAGGTGGCCATAACAGCGGTAATGTCCCTAAAATTCCCCTTTATTCTGCAATTTCATTCCATATTCAAGGAGCACATCTCTTTGGTTTGGAAGCTGCTCCTCCAACACCATATCCAGCAATTTTTTCAAGATTCTTCCGACCTGCGGACCTTGCGGAATTCCTGCCTCCAGTAAATCTCTTCCCGAGATTTCCAAATCTTGCAACGAAAAACACTGCTGTTCCAACAGCAACTGCCGGATTTCCTTCTTGAATACTTCTATCCTCTCCAGACGTTCCTTACTGTATTTAGGATTTTGACTTTTTACATCTGCCTGTTCCAGTTGAATTAACTGAAAAACAGCTTCTTCTCCCATCTGGGACAGCAACCGCCGACCTTGGCGGCAATTAGGCTGAAACACAATGCCATGTTTTTTTACCAACAGACAAACACGGCTCTTTGTTTTGTTATCAAAGCGAAGTCGGTTCATTACTGCTCGGCAAATGTCCTCACTTTTGTGTTCATGGTAATAGAAATGGCCGATGCCATCTTCATCAAAGAATTTGCAGACCGACTTTCCAATATCGTGAAAAAAAGCCGCCAATCGCAATACCGGTGTTGGTGCCACATACCCCACCGCATGGATACTATGCCGGTATACATCATAAATGTGATACGGATTTTCCTGCAAACAATCAAAGGAAGCCCGGATTTCCGGAATAAATGCGGCAATAATATTGCGACCTTGGTCAAGAATATCCTTTGCACCGGTGCCGCACAATAATTTTACAAATTCTACCTGAATGCGTTCTGCCGCAATATGTTGCAGCAAATCCGCCATAGCTTCAACCTTTGCAAAAGTAGCATTATCTATAGAAAAACCCAGTTGGGATGCAAAACGAAGACACCGCATAATCCGCAACGCATCTTCACGAAATCGTTTTTCCGGCCGACCAACACAGCGAATAACTTTATTTTCTAGGTCTTTTTGCCCGCTAAACGGATCCACAAGCCCCCTTTTGGGGCTGAAAGCCATAGCATTTACCGTAAAATCTCGCCGCTGCAAATCTTCCCTTATGGAGGTAACAAAAGAAACCTCTTTAGGGCGACGGTAGTCAAGGTATTCTCCGTCTTGACGAAATGTGGTAATTTCAAAAGGTTCACCATCTAAAAGAAGGGTAACCGTACCGTGCTTTAATCCGGTGTTGATGACACGATTGTTAGAAAAGCAAGCTTTTACCTGTTCCGGTGTTCCTTTTGTAGTAATATCCCAATCATTAGGGCTGCGTCCTAAGAGAGAATCTCGAACACAGCCCCCAACAACATAGGATTCAAACCCGTTTCCTTCCAACACCGAGAGTATTTTTTCCACCTTTTTCGGAATCCACAATGCATTTTTCATAGTTTATACATATCCTTGTGCCTGCATCACCTGTACAACACGACGGAATCCGGCAATGTTGGCTCCAATGACAAAGTTATCGTCTACTTGATAATCTTCCGATGCACTGACCAGCTGCTTGAAGATATTCTTCATAATCTGTTGCAGCTGTTTGTCCACATCTTCAAAGCTACGATACGTTTGCATGGCATTTTGAGACATTTCCAGAGCTGATACAGCTACTCCACCGGCATTGGATGCTTTCCCGGGCAACAGTCTGATTCCCTGCTCCAGCAAATAGTCAGTAGCTTCTCTGGTGGTAGGCATGTTGGCACCTTCTGCCACCACCTTGACACCACCGGCCACCAGCTTTTTAGCTGATTCCAAAGACAATTCATTTTGAGTAGCGCACGGCAATGCCATATCTACCGGCACTTCCCACACGTTGTCGTCTTCAAAATATTCCGCATCCGGCTTTTCTATTGCGTATTCTTTGATTCTGCCACGACGCACCTGCTTGATTTCTTTTACTAATTCTACATCAATACCGGCAGGATCATATACATATCCATCAGAATCACTAACCGTTACAACCGTCGCACCAAAGGCAATAGCCTTCTCTGCCGCATAGGTAGCTACATTTCCGGATCCGGAAATAGATACGCACTTGCCCTTTAGGGTATCACCAAAATGCTGCAGCATTTCTTCTGTAATATAAACCAATCCATAACCGGTTGCCTCGGTTCTTGCAAGGGATCCACCCCACATAAGACCTTTTCCTGTAAGAACTCCCTCATACTGACGGGTTAACCGTTTATACTGTCCATACAAATACCCGACTTCTCTGGCACCAACGCCAATATCACCGGCCGGTACATCTTCCCGCGGCCCTATATAATGGAACAGCTCCGACATAAAGCTTTGGCAAAAAGCCATTACCTCTGTATCGGATTTTCCTCTCGGATTGAAATCAGCGCCTCCTTTACCGCCGCCAATGGAGAGTCCTGTAAGAGAGTTTTTGAAAATCTGCTCGAAGGCCAAGAAGTTCAAAATACTTCTGTTTACGGTCGGATGAAAACGGAGACCGCCTTTGTAGGGACCCATGGCACTGTTAAATTGCACACGATATCCTCGATTTACATGGAGTTTTCCATGGTCATCTGTCCAAGGAACACGGAAAGAGATGCTGCGCTCCGGCTCAACAATTCGTTCCAATACCTTGGTTTCTCTATACTCCGCCTCATGTACCTTGATGACAGGGGCAATGGAATCCAAAAATTCTCGTACGGCTTGGTGAAATTCTGCCTCTCCCGGATTCCTCCGCAAGACCAGTTCCATTACATCATCTACATATGGCATAGTTATCCCTCCTGACTGGGTAAAATTATTCACTATTGTATTAAATAGTATATAGAACCCAAAAAACACTGTCAATAAAGTTTGATAATAAAATAGCAAATTTATTGCCTTTTCATATTACTTTGTTGTATTATAAAGGTGGATAGTAATTCAAATTTTCTGCGGGAAGCGAAGGGAGAAATCATGAAGAAAAGAGCAATATTGTCTATTAGCTTTGGTGTTAACAATCCCGACATGATGCGACGGAATTTGATTCCGCTGGAAGATGACTACAAAGCCTTATATCCCGGCTTTATTGTATATCGTGCCTTGACTAACGAAACTGTGGTAGAGGAAATGCGCCAGCAAGGCGATGATTCTGTCTATGCCGTTCGTGAAGTAATGGCTCGAATGGTATTGGACGAGGTAACGCATTTATATGCACAACCGGCATATATTCTCAACGGTACCGAAAACGATGCCGTTCGCCAAATGGTCTTTTCCCACAAGGCAGACTTTATTTCCGTCCAGTGCGGAACACCGCTTCTAACATCCCACGAAGACACGGTCAGAACCTGTCATGCTCTCATGAATAACAGAGGAATGGATGCAGACGAGGCTCTCTGCCTCATCGGTCACGGAAGCCGGCACTACAGCAACACCGTCTACTGTGCCCTGGACTACACCTTTAAAGATTTGGGCTACAAAAATGTTCACGTTGGAACCTTTAATGCCTATCCGCAAATCGACACGGTCATCAAACATTTAAAGGAAACCGATATTAAGAAAGTAACCGTTTCTCCTTTTATGTTTGTGGCAGGGGACGCTGCTATGGAAGGAGTTTGCGGAGATTCGGAAACCTCTATGAAGAGCCGCCTGGAAGCTGCCGGATTCCAGGTTCGTGTAGATCCAAGATGCCTAGGGGAATACGAAGCCATTCGCCGTATTTATACCGACCATCTAAAAACATGCACAGATACGGATTAATGACACACAACTATAACCTGGCATACTACTAAAACGGATACAGTTTGTATGTTGAGCGGCGGCGTTGCAGTAGCATTTTTATACTAATATGCTTTTTGTAAGGAGAAACTATGTTATTTTTATAACATTTTGTGCCAAGAACTCCAAAAGATTAAACTGCTAAACCTTCAAAACCGGGAAATCCCCTTTACGAGGATTTCCCGGTTTTCTTTATACACGTTTTACCACGGCTGCATGGCACCCCCCTCTTCCGGCGGGCAACAAGTGGCACCGTAGATAGCCAAAACACCCTTGGTAATTTTTTGCGGTGGTCGACTCCAATTCTTCTTTCGTTTTGCAATAATGGATTCTTCCACTTCCAAGGTCAAGGTTCCCTTCTCCAGATCATAGGAAATACTGTCTCCATCTTCAACAAAAGCAATCAAACCACCCCGGTAGGCTTCGGGGGACACATGGCCAATGATAGAACCGTGGTTAAAGCCGGAAAAACGACCATCGGCAATAAGTGCTACTTTGTCCTGTAAATTCTTTGCCAATAATCGATCGGTGGCCTTCATCAATTCGTTCATGCCAGGTGAACCTTTGCAACCTTCATATCGAATAACTACCACGTCTCCGGGCAAAATTTCGTCCCGCATAATGGCAATTGCCGCCTCTTCTTCCTTATTAAAGCAACATACCTTTCCACGGAAGCTGCGCATATTTTTCGGAAATACGGTAGGTCTAGCCATTGTCTCTGTCGGAATGGCAAATTTAATGATTTGCGGAACGGTCTTTTTCTTTTTTCCTTCGTTAATCTTTGCAACAACATTTTGATTTTTCACTACCGTTGCTGCCTCTTTTTCACCGGAAGCCACTGTTCCCTAGTAGATATAGAAGTTTTCTGCATAGTCGGTAATACTACCCACAGTCACCCCACGCAATTCCACTTCCATTTCTGCTGTGGTGCCGTCAGGGGATATAGTCAATTTCCCAAACTTTCCAGGAGCTGCCGCTGCCACAGAGTCCTGCTCTACATCCCCTGAATTTTTCAATGCCAAAGGAACAAAGTAGCTTTCTCCCGCTTTAAAGGCAGTCCCCTTGCTGCCCAATTGTAAATCCTGTGTTTCTGCCGATGCCTGCACCGGCATAATATATGCCGCCAATACGCATAGTACCAACAGCCACAGACCAAGCTTGCTGCCTAGAATTGTATTTTTCATGGTTCTCCTCTTTCTGTAATTTCAATGATGCTACATTCAGTAATGCTACAGTAATAAGATTCGCTATGACTAACTTGCAGTTTATAGAATAGTTAGATTACGCTAATTTATCAATTATTTTCTCTTTGTTTGTGTTCTATATGCATAATTTATGCATATTTTTTGTCGTCTTATTCCCAATAGTATTCATGGCACTATTCATAACAAAAAAAAGAATCGGTATCGTCTTTTTCGTTGAACCGATTCTCTTTTATACATTTCTTTTTTGTAACAGTTATTGGTGCCTTTTGCTTTAGTCCTCGTCCTTTACTTTCTCGATTTTTTCTTCCAGCACGGCAATGGCATCATAGGCGGCGTCAATACTCTGACAGATGGATCTCATTTCTTCCGTCAATGCAACAGCTTCCAAATCGTCTTTGTATCCTTCATATACGGAAACCCCCAGTTTCTTCTCCAGACTTTTAATTTCAGCCTTTTGAGATGTAATCTGGGCTTTATACTTTCCGATTTCGGCTATGTCAGTTGTTTTGTCTACTGTCAAATTCCCCAACTTCTTTGCTTTTTCTAAAAAATCTCCCATGGTTATTTCCTCCTTGCCTGTTGCATTTTTCTTTCTGCATCTCGTTTTGCAATATCATGTCTCTTATCGTATAGTTTTTTACCACGAGCCACTGCCAACTCCAGTTTGGCACGCCCATCACTATTGATATATAGCTGCAGCGGTACCAAGGTCAACCCTTGTTGTGCCGTGTAGCCAATTAGTTTCCTGATTTCTTTCTTATGAAGCAGCAATTTGCGCGGTCTCACAGACTCTACGTTAAAAATATTTCCATGGTCGTAGGGACTAATGTTCATGCCGTGAAGGATAACTTCTCCCTTTTCAATCTGTGCATAGCTTTCTTTTATATTGACACGTCCCTGTCTAATGGACTTGATTTCCGTACCTGTCAGCACGATCCCCGCTTCGTAAGTTTCTTCAATAAAGAAATCATGTCTGGCTTTTCTGTTGTTTGCAATTATCTTTTTTTGTGCCATTACAATTCCTTTTTTCGTTATTGCAGTTGCTTTTCCAGTGTTCCAATGTGTTTTAGCGGCCACAGTCGCACTATGACAACTCCCGTCACATCCTTAATGTTGATACATCCAATGAATCGACTGTCTTCGCTGTGATTTCGGTTATCTCCCATGACAAATAACTGTCCTTTGGGAACCGTAATAGAGTTCTTTCCATTGATGCCGTCAATCGTTGTTCCTTCTTTTGTGAAACTCTGGTCTTGTTCCTTGCCATTGACAAAGACTCTTCCATCATGAACGGCTACCGTCTCTCCGGGCAGTGCTACAACCCTCTTGATATATAACTGATCTTCTCCCACAGGGAAAACAACAATTTGACCTCGCTTTGGCTCTCCTACGTGATAGGCTTGACGAGATAAAAACAAGTAATCTCGATTCCGAAGTGTAGGTTCCATGGATTCTCCATCTACAATAATCGGCTTGATAAAGACGGAAAATACGGCTACAATGACTGCCACAATGACGATATCGATAATAATATCTTTGATTTTCATATTCTATAATACTCCTGCTGTCGTAAAAGGAAACAACCTAGCAACGGCTTTGCCCTTTACACAGTCCTGCCGGATACATCCAAAAGTTCGACTATCCATGCTGACACTTCTATGATCTCCCATGACAAAGAGTTGATTTCTTGGGACAATGACATTATGTACTGCGCCTTGGGTCTCTCCGGAAGCGATATAGCTTTCTTTTACTTTAGAACCGTTGAGCCACACACGCCCTTTTGAAACGGTGATAATGTCTCCCGGAACTCCGATAACACGCTTTACCAGCAAGCGAGATTTTGTGTCGCATCCCTTTCCTCGGGAGGAAAAAACCACTATATCGCCCCGTTTGAATTGACTAAAATGATACGCCTGCCGGCTTATCAACAGACAATCTCCCGGTTGTATGGACGGTGTCATAGACGTTTGCTGCACCGTAGTTACCCGAAAGAAGGAAGCAATGATCACCACAATTACCAATGCAATGGCTGCATCGATAATCCACTCTCTCCAGTTGTTTTTTCCCTTTGCTGTCATGATTCGCTGTCCTTGTCTATGAGTGCAGTAAAGTTTATGGTCGTACCAAACAGTTCCTTAGCAATTTTTTCAAAGGTTGACGGCGGCGGTGCTGTAATCGTCAAGCCGGCTTTTTCCCCTTTACGAAATTTCAATTGCCAGGCGTGCAGCAGCTGGGTAGTCAGATGAAACCGCCGTGTCACTTGCTTGTTAATGTTTCCGGCTCCATACTTGGCATCCCCAATAACCGGATGACCACAAGCCGCCATTTGTACGCGAATTTGATGGGTTCGTCCCGTTAAAAGATGAATTTTTACCAATGTATACCCTTGCCCGTGAGCCAATGGATATACCTTAGTTTCCATCAGGCGTCCCTCCGGATCCTCGGTTACATGCACCTGATTTTTGCGGCTGTCTTTTTCCATATAATCCTTCAAAAATAAAGGTTCTGTAAGGGTTCCTCCCACAATGGCGCAGTAGTATTTTTCAATGCCGTCTCGCTGCCTAATCATGGTATTTAATTGCCGCAGAGCTTCTGCATTTTTTCCAAAAATCACCAATCCGCTGGTGTTTCGATCCAGCCGATTTGCCGGCGACGGCGTGAAGGTCCGATTACCTCTTGGATGGTAGTCGCCTTTAGCCACCAAGTAGGCTACCACTTGACTGGCCAAGGTGTTCTTTCGCTGGTGGCTATCTCCATGGGTAAGGAGTCCCACCGGCTTTGAAACGGCTAAAAGATCCGCATCTTCATACGCGACGGAAAATTGCCGCCGCACCTTCTTTACCACCATTTCCCGGCGAAGGGAGGATGCTTTCTCTTCCTCTATATAGACAGTAATTACATCGCCTTCCTCCACCATATCCTGTCTGTGGAGCCTCTTTCCGTTTACCTTAATATCCTTACGAATCATCCGGTAAATCATAGCTAGAGGGGCTTTGTTATAGTACTTCCGAAGAAATCGATCCAGACGTTGATTCCCTTCATTTTTTCCGATTTTTATCGTTACCATCTATTTGTTTAATTCCCGAATCATTTCGTGCTTTAAGGTCCACAGCTTTTTGGACAAATCCACATAGTAGGTCTGCGGGTTTTCAAAACGCAGCATTTCGTCCCACAGCTGGCTTACTTGCTGGCGACCTCTTTCTCTGATTTCATGTATAGTAGGCAGATCGTACACCAGTTTTCCTTCTTTGAAAATCTGTTTGCGCAAATTTTCCGCATAGAAGTTGGTAACCACCTTTTTCTTCCAAACGGCCTGAGGGTCAAAGATTTCATAAGCAGAGTCCTCATCGATGATTTCCCCATCAATGGTAATAACATCGGCAATGGCTCTGTGAGTATCTTTATCGTAAAGTCGATACAGCGTCTTAAAACCGGGGTTGGTAATCTTTTCTACGTTTTCGCTGATTTTTATTTTCGGAATCAATTGGCCGTTTTTCTCCACAGCAGAAAGCTTGTACACGCCACCGAAGACCGGTTCACTTTTTGCCGTAATCAGCCGTTCTCCCACGCCCAGCGAATCAATACATGCGCCTTCATGGATAATATCTTGAATCAAATATTCATCCAAAGCATTGCTGACTACAATAGAACAATCTTCCAAACCTGCATCATCCAGCATCTTTCTTGCCTGTTTGGTCAGATATGTCATATCTCCGCTGTCAATACGGATACCCATGGATTTCGGTTTCAGCTCCTTAAAGACCTTAATGGCATTAGGAACACCGGATTTCAAAACGTTGTATGTGTCTACCAGCAAAGTGGCATTGTCAGGATATAGCCGTGTGTATTCTTTGAAAGCTTCGTATTCACTATCGAACATCTGTACCCAGCTGTGTGCCATGGTTCCAAGAGCCGGGATACCGTAATCTCTATCTGAAATAGTACATGCCGTCCCTGCACAGCCTCCAATGTAAGCAGCTCTGGCTCCCATAACAGCCGCCGATGCGCCGTGGGCTCGCCGAGTTCCAAATTCCATAACGGGACACTCCTGGGCAGCACGAACAATTCTGTTGGCCTTTGTAGCCACCAGGCTTTGATGGTTGACAATAAGCAAAATCATCGTTTCCACAAACTGCGCCTGCATCAATGGACCTCTAACCGTTACCAATGGTTCTCCGGGAAAAACCGGTGTGCCTTCGGAGATTGCCCACACATCACAGCTGAAAGAGAAATCACGAAGATACTCTAAAAACCTTTGGCTAAAGCATTTTTTTGATTCCAAATAGGCTATGTCTTCTTCTGTAAAGTTTAGATTATTTAAATATTCTACAACCTGTTCTAGTCCGGCCAACAAGACAAACCCGCCATTGTCAGGAATTCTTCTGAAAAACATGTCAAAATAGGCGATTTCGTCTCCCATGCCCGCTTCCAAATATCCATTGGCCATTGTCATTTCATAGAAATCTGTCAGCATGGACAGGTTTTTATTATCCATTTTTTAATCTCCTTTTATTTTGAGAATACAATACATTTAATTATAACAGAAATTCCTGCGGCATTGTAGCCCGTAAACCATTCCCTTTCCGGTTTTTGTAGATTCTTTTCTATGGTACCAATAGCTTCTTTAGATATTCGCCGGTAAAGGACTCCCGCACCTTGGCCACTTCTTCCGGTGTCCCTTGCGCAACAATCCGGCCACCTCGAAATCCACCGCTTGGTCCCAAATCAATAATGTGGTCAGCACGTTTAATCACATCCAAATTGTGTTCAATCACCACCACCGTATTTCCTACATCCACTAATCGATCCAACACCATAAGCAATCGGTCAACGTCCGCAAAATGAAGTCCGGTAGTCGGTTCATCTAAAATATACATGGTTTTCCCGGTACTGCGACGTGAAAGCTCCGTCGCCAGTTTGATTCTTTGGGCTTCGCCTCCGGACAATTCCGTCGACGGTTGCCCCAGTTTAATATATCCTAGGCCAACATCATCCAACGTCTTTATCTTCCGGTAAATCTGCGGCACATTGCGGAAAAATTCAAGGGCATCCGAAATAGTCATATCCAACACTTCATGAATATTTTTCCCTCGAAACTGTACATCTAGGGTCTCTCGGTTGTATCTCTTGCCGTGACACACTTCACAAGGCACGTACACATCCGGTAAAAAATGCATTTCGATTTTAATAATGCCATCGCCACCACAGGCTTCACAGCGACCGCCTTTTACGTTAAAACTAAAGCGACCTTTTTTATAGCCACGCAATTTGGCTTCCGGCATTTCGGCAAACAGTGTCCGAATATGATCAAAGACGCCTGTATACGTTGCCGGATTGGAACGAGGAGTTCTGCCAATAGGGGACTGATCAATATTAATTACTTTGTCAATATTTTCAAGGCCTTCAATTCTTCCATGCGCGCCGGGAATTACGTTGCTGCGGTTAACTTTCTTTGCCAGTCCTTTATATAAAATTTCGTTAACAAGGCTGCTCTTTCCCGAACCGGACACACCGGTTACACAAACCAGTTTTCCCAAAGGAAAGGCGACATTGACGTTCTTCAGATTATGTTCTTTGGCTCCTTTCACAAGGATTCTCTGCCCACTGCCTTCTCTCCGTGTTTCCGGCACTGCAATGGTACGCTTCCCGCTTAAATACTGACCTGTAATGGATTTCTCACAGGCTTTAATATCTTCTACTGTCCCTTGGACCACCAATTCGCCTCCATGAACACCGGCACCGGGACCGATATCCACAATATGATCGGCCGCATACATAGTATCCTCATCATGTTCGACCACCAGCAGAGTATTCCCCATATCCGTCAATCTACGGAGAGCTTCCAGCAGTTTTGCATTGTCCTTTTGATGCAAGCCGATACTTGGTTCGTCTAAAATATACAGCACACCCACTAATCCGGATCCAATCTGCGTTGCCAACCGAATACGCTGGGATTCGCCGCCGGACAACGTTCCCGCTGAACGGGACAAGGTCAAATAGTCGAGTCCTACATTGGCTAAAAATTGCAACCGCGCCTTGATTTCATGCAAAATCTGCTGGGCAATCATCTGATGCTTTTCTGATAAAGTATTCAAATTATCCACAAAATCCAAAGACTCCCCAATGGACATACGGCAAAATTCATCAATATTCAACTCTCCGACAGTTACTGCCAGAATTTCCGGTTTTAAACGTTGTCCTTTGCAGGTAGGGCAGGTTTTTGTGTTCATATACTTTTGCATCTTACTTTTGAAAAAGTCCGATGCCGTTTCTCTGTATCGTCGTTCCAAATTAACGATAACACCTTCAAAAGGATGGCGGCGATGAGACTGGATGCCGGTTCTACGACTGACATAATCGAATTCAATATCCTTCTGCCCCGTTCCATATAGCAGCTCTTTTACAAAAGCCTTGGGTAAATCTTTGTAGGGAGTCCCCAGATCCACGCCATGGACATCGGCCAGCGCTTCTATCATTTTTCGAAAATAGGTACCGTTGGTCTCCATGCTTCCAAAAACATGATGAAGGCAGCCGTCGTTAATGCTTTTTTCCGGTTCTTCGATTAGCAGTTTGGGATCAATGGATTCTTTAAAGCCGAGGCCGTTACAATCCGGACATGCACCAAAAGGACTGTTAAAGGAGAACATCCGCGGCTCCAGCTCCTCAATACTGACACCGTGTTCCGGACAAGCCAATACCGTACTAAAGGTCAAATCCTCTTCCCTCTCCTCATCAGGACGACGAATCTGTGCTATGACCAACCCTTTGCTTTCCCCCATTGCCAGTTCACAGGCTTCTGCCAACCGCCGATCAACGCCGTCACGAACCTTGACACGATCCACTACAATTTCAATGGTATGGCGTATGTTTTTTTCCAATGAAATCTCATCATTGTGCAGGTTGTACAACTGCTGATCAATGCGAACTCTGGAAAAACCTTCTTTGCGAATTCGTTCCAATACCTTAACATGAGTGCCCTTCATGGCACGTACTGTCGGTGCCAAAACAGTAATTCGAGTCCCTTCTTCCAGTTCCATTAGCTGGTCTACAATTTGGTCAATGGACTGGCTGCTAATTTCTCTGCCACAAATAGGGCAATGGGGAATTCCAATGCGGGCATATAACAAACGTAAATAGTCGTAAATTTCCGTAACTGTTCCTACAGTAGAACGAGGATTTTTACTGGTGGTTTTTTGATCAATGGAAATGGCAGGAGATAACCCTTCTATCTCCTCCACATCCGGTTTTTCCATCTGTCCCAAAAACTGTCTGGCATAGGAAGACAAACTCTCCATATATCGCCGCTGTCCCTCGGCATAAATGGTATCAAATGCAAGGGAAGACTTGCCGCTGCCGGACAAGCCTGTCAACACCACCATCTTATCTCTGGGAATGGTTACACTTATATCTTTCAAATTATTTTCAGATGCTCTTCTGACCTTTATACTGTCTGCCATAGATACCCCTTTTGTCTGTTATCTTTCCTTCACACTTCTGTATTTTATAGTCGTGCTTTGTATTCAAACACCTTGTCTCGCAGCATAGCCGCTTTCTCAAACTGCAACTGAGAAGCCGCTTCTTTCATTTCTTTTTCCAGAGAAGCCACATATTTCTTCAGTTCCTTGCGAGTCATTTCCAGCGGAGAGCGTTCTTCGCCACTGTCCTTTATTGGCTTTGTCGCCTCAATGACTTCTCGTACAGATTTGCGAACCGTCTTTGGCGTGATGCCGTTAGCTTTATTGTAGTCTTGCTGGATTTTACGCCGCCGCTGTGTTTCTGTAATGGTCTTATCCATTGCCGGACTAATAGAATCGGCATACATAATGACACGGCTGTCTGCGTTTCTGGCTGCTCGCCCTACCGTCTGAATCAAAGATGTTTCCGTACGAAGGAAGCCTTCTTTATCCGCATCTAAAATTGCCACTAAGGAAACTTCCGGGAGATCCAATCCTTCTCGCAGCAAGTTAATACCCACCAAAACATCGTATACGCCCATCCGCACATCTCGGATTATTTCCATTCTCTCTAACGTATCCACCTCTGAATGAAGATACGTCACTTTAATGCCTGTCTGCTTTAAGTAGTCCGTCAAGCTTTCGGCCATTTTCTTGGTCAACGTAGTTACCAGGGTTCGATCCCCTCTGTCTGTGGTTTTTCGTATCTCACCAATGAGATGGTCAATTTGTCCTTCTGTTGGAACTACGGTAATCGGCGGATCCAGTAACCCTGTAGGGCGAATTACCTGTTCTGCCGTAATACCTCCGCTCTGGGCTTTTTCATATTCTGCCGGCGTCGCACTGAAGTAGACAATTTGTCCCGTCAAATCAGTCCATTCGCCAAACTGCAGCGGTCGATTGTCCAGTGCAGATGGCAGCCGAAAACCGTAATCGACCAGCGCCTGCTTTCTCGATTTGTCGCCGGCATACATGGCACGCAGTTGCGGCAACATTGCATGGGATTCATCCATTATGGTTAAAAAGCCTTCCGGAAAATAGTCAAGCAGTGTATAGGGTCTTGTTCCCGGTGCCAATCCATTTAGGTGACGGGAATAGTTTTCAATACCCTTACAACGACCGATTTCCCGCAGCATTTCCAAATCATACCTGGTTCGCTGCTCAATCCGCTGGGCCTCCAGCAGCTTTCCCCGATCCTTAAAAAAGCGAATTTGCTCTTCCAATTCCTCTTCAATAGTCACAAGAGCGTGCTGCATTTTCTCCGGAGAGGTAACGTAATGGGATGCCGGAAAAACAGAAATATGTTCTCTCTCCCCTTCCAGTTCTCCCGTTACCGGGTTCATTTCTCGAATGGATTCCACTTCATCTCCAAAGAGTTCTACCCGCACCGCCTGCTCCGATCCTGCAGGATAAATATCAATGGTATCTCCTCGGACGCGGAAAGTCCCTCTTTCAAAGGCAATATCGTTTCTTTCATATTGAATGTCTACCAGTCTGCGAAGAATAGCATCTCGATCTTTTTCCATTCCCGGCCGCAGGGACAATACTTGATTGTCGTAATCCATCGGAGACCCCAGCCCATAGATGCAAGACACACTGGCCACAACAATCACATCATTTCGCTCCGCCAAAGCAGCCGTTGCCGAGTGACGCAGCTTGTCGATTTCATCGTTAATCTGTGAGTCTTTTTCAATATATGTATCGGTGGATGCCACGTAGGCTTCCGGTTGGTAATAATCATAGTAAGAAACAAAGAATTCCACTGCATTATCCGGAAAGTATTCTTTGAATTCTCCATGAAGCTGTGCCGCTAAGGTTTTGTTATGAGAAATAACCAGGGTTGGTTTTTGGACTTCTTGAATCAAATTGGCCATGGTAAAGGTCTTGCCTGATCCGGTAACCCCCATTAAGGTTTGGCTTTTTACCCCGGCCTTAACCCCTTCCGCCAACTTGGCAATGGCCTGGGGTTGATCCCCTGTGGGACGATATTCTGCTTTTAACGTAAATTCTCCCATGTGAATTCCTTTCGTTCTATTGAAGATGTATACCCTTACGGCTGTGATTTACACGGAAGTTGGTGTAACTTCAATAGATTTACAGGTGGATTTTATCACAGCCTCTTATTCTTTTCAAGAACAGACGTTCGCAATACAGTTAGTGCCCTGTTAATACCTTTCCGACTCCGTTAATTCCCCTTTGAAATGTTTGCTTTACTGTATTAAACCGTGATATAATAACTTAATATTCAAGTAAAGGGGGGATTGCCGATATGTTCAACTTCAAAGTGAAGAAAAACAATCAGGGGTCTCGTAAAAAGACATTGTTTAATCCAAAAGAGCCTGCTTCGTTTTATAACGACATGGCATCCAGTCTGGAGCAGACAGACCAAATAGATAGTGCGCTGTATCCAAAATACCGGGTAAAGCGTGGCCTGCGAAATGCCAACGGAACCGGCGTTATTGTTGGATTGACGAAAATTGGGGAAGTACAAGGGTACACAACAGATGAAAACAAAAACAAGCTGCCTGTAGAAGGCAACCTGTTTTACAGAGGGTATGAAATTCGCGACTTGGTAAAGAACTGTACCCAAGAGGATCGGTTTGGGTTTGAAGAAATCACCTACCTGTTGCTCTTTGGTAAGCTTCCTAACAGCAAAGAATTGCAGAATTTCAAGGATTTAATTGGGGAAAACAGAGAATTGCCCTATGGGTTTGCCAGAGATATGATTCTGGTAGCACCGTCTCGCAGCATTATGAACAAACTGGCTCGTAGCGTGCTGGCACTGTACTCCTATGATGAAAACCCTGACGACACATCCATTGGCAATGTGTTACGCCAGTGTCTGGGACTCATTGGGTCTTTTCCGGCGCTTATCGCCTACGGTTACCAGGCCAAACAGTCATTCTTCGAGAAAGCCAGTATGCATATGCACTATCCGTTGCCGGAATTATCCACTTCTGAAAATATTCTGCGGATGGTTCGTCCTACCGGAGAATATTTGGATATCGAAGCAAAGATTTTAGACTTGGCTTTGATTCTCCATGCCGAACACGGTGGCGGTAACAATTCCAGCTTTACCACCCACCTGGTATCTTCTTCCGGTACCGATACCTATTCTGCCATTGCAGCGGCTGTCGGTTCCCTAAAGGGACCAAAGCACGGTGGTGCCAACATTGCGGTAATCAATATGATTACCGATTTAAAGCGCAATGTTTCCGACTGGCACAATCCAAAACAGGTGGATGAATATTTGTTGAAAATATTGCACAAAAAAGCCAATGACGGTTCCGGTCTGATATATGGATTGGGACATGCTATCTACACTTTATCGGATCCTCGAGCACAGCTTCTAAAGGAAATGGCTCGAGACCTGGCCGAAGCAAAAGATGCCATGGACAACTTTGCGTTGTATAGCTATATTGAAAAGCGGGGTCCACAGTTGTACGCACAGGTAACTGGCGTGGAAAAACCAATGTGTGCAAATGTTGACTTGTATTCCGGTTTCGTGTATCATACGCTGAATATTCCAATTGACCTGGCAACACCGCTCTTTGCCACCGCCCGGCTATCCGGATGGTCGGCTCATAGAATCGAAGAGCTCATTGCCGGCAAAAAGCTAATGCGCCCGGCGTATGTGAATGTACAAGAGCACAGAGAATACATTCCGCTGGACAAACGGTAACCATTACCAGACAAGGGGGAAAGATGAGTTATATCAAGCACAAATCCGAAGAATCCTCAGAAGATTACTTGGAAACCATACTGATCCTAAACAGTCGTATGGAGCACGTCCGGTCTATTGATATTGCTCGGGAAATGGATTTTTCTAAGCCCAGCGTTAGTGTGGCTATGAAAAACCTCCGTGCCAATGAATTGATTGAAGTATCAGATGAAGGATTCATTACTCTGACAGAAAAAGGCCAGGAAGTAGCTTCTTCCGTTTACGAAAAGCACATTCTTTTGTCGGAGTGGCTGATGCACCTTGGTGTCAACAAAGTAACTGCCATGAAGGATGCTTGTAAAATGGAGCACGACATCAGCGAAGAAAGCTTTGACGCTTTGAAAAAACATATCCACGCCGTATTGGATTAATCCGCAAGGATTCACCAAGAATTTGAGGTATGATTACAAAAAACTGCATCCGGCAACGGATGCAGTTTTTTGATTCACATATTTTCTGAAATTACTTACCTTGCCCTACTCTATATGGTCTCCCGAATCACTTTCAACTTCGATAGCAATAGGGTCATTATCCATGTTTTCATCAGCCATGCCGATAATCTTTCCTTTTTCGTATTCATGCATAATCTGGATATCATCCAGCACACCATCCATATCCTTCAGGGTAGCTCTGGTGTATCGTTTAATGAAAAATCCCGCCACAATGATAATTACCAAAACAATCAATGCAATTACAGCCCAAGCACTCATAGTATGTCTCCTTTATCATTCTTGTGGGCAAGCTTTTTACGATGGAACCATCTCATTACCATCAAGTCAGGAACGACAAGAATCGCAAGCAACAAAAGTGCCAATCCGTCTGCTGCTGTCAGTGCAATGGCCGCCACATCTTTCGGTTCTACTTTCTCTGTACGATTACCAATATCTTCAGGCGCTCTGTCATCGTCAGCGTCCTTGTGCTTTTCCGATATAGAAGCCGTGGTTTTTTTCTTATCCTTCTTGGTTTTCTTTTTGGGGGAAGGTGTAATCCCACCGCCGCCTCCATCAAACTCCGGTCCAATCATTCCATTATCAGGATTTTTCTGCTGACCGTCAGGTGGTTTTTTGGAAGTGTCAGTAGCATAGACCAAAATTATGTTAAAGTGAACCTCTGCATAATCTTTTTCCAAATAGCCCTCTTTACTTCCTTCGCTTTCAGAATCTAATCCTCCCGGCTCTCCAGGTTTCCAAACAGAAGCTTCCACCGTTAACTTTGTAGGAAATACGATATATCCATTAGCAAACTGTTCTTTCAAAATCTGCTTATATCCATTTTCACCTTTTTCTTCAATTTTAGCAATCTCAATAGTGTGCTTCAGATTTTTGTCACCACTGTAATAAAAGCGAGTAAACTTATTGATTCTTTCAAGGAGCTTTTCATAAAAAACACCTTTTTTTTGCCAAGTCTTTCGTTCTACCGTATTTATTTTTATCGGTATAGTATAACAACTGTATTGGGAAAACACATAGTTATCCTGCAGCATTCCCACAAGGTCTGGTGTTTGCGGTTCTAGATCTTTACTGTCTATGTTATCCTCATTAATGGCTGCCAGTCCCACAGAAGCTGAAGAGAGAATCAATATCGCTGCGACCAACATGACTATGAATTTGTTTTTGATTCTTGGATTCTTCATGAAACTACATCTCCACAGTATCATCTGTCACTTTGCCCTGACCGTCTTGTTCAAAAGTCACTACATCTTGTGGTTCTTCTTGGAAGGAATCCACGCTGTCTTGTGTTGCTTCTATATCATCTTCAGCACCTTCCATGTCCACTGTGCCCTTCTTTTTCTTTTCAGTGGATATGCCCAATGCTTCTTTCAGGGATTTCATATATGTTCTGCCAACAGGAATGGTATCTCCGTTATCCATGGTGATCTCGGAGCCTTTGATACCGGCAATGTGTTTCATGGACACAAGGAAAACCCTGTGAACCCGCAAGAAGCCTTTGTTCATCAGCATATTTTCCAGCTTTCCGATGGTAGAGTAGAATTCAAAGACTTGGTCGTCATAGTGGACTTCAATAATCCGGCGAACGATTTCAAAGTAGTAGATACTATCCAAAGGAATATTTCGGTTATCTCCGGCACAAGACAGAGCAATATATTCTTGCTTGCGCTTATCTTGTTTTTTTACAGCTCTTATAAAGACGGATTCCATCTTTTCTAAATTGGTATTGGACTTCACCATGTAGTACATAGGTTCCACTTCAAAGGAATTGAAAACTTGCTCTGTGTTTTTAGTTAGGAACACCAATTCATTGGTATAGCCAATGCGTCGTAGTTGCTGAGACGCATTCATACCATCCATACGGTTTCCAAAATCAATATCCATATAGATAAGATCCACTTTATCCGGGTTATCGGATATTTCAAATAAAAGCTTTTCGCAACTGGTAAATCCCTCTATTTCTGCATAAACTTCATTCTGTTGGGCGATTTGCTGCAATTCTTCTTTGTACTTGTCAATAAACATTTCTTCGTCGTCGCAAATAATGACTCTGATCATGTTATTCTCCTATGATTTTTAATGCTTTTTGCTGTATCGTCAACTTTACTCTTGCAATGAAGCAAGAAAACTCTGCCCTAAGGCCAGTGAACCATCATCCGATCCTACGCAGATATTGTAGTTCACTTGGAAACCATCGGTAGAAAGCAGATGCAATGTCTGTTCCATTATAATGCGGTTCCGGAACACCTCTCCGGATAGAACAACCTGATTGGCTCCCGTTTGTTGTCTAATTATACCACAAGTCTTTGAAATGGTCTCGGCAACATTATGAACAAAATGATATGCCAGCCGGTATGCTTCAGAGAAAGTATCCCCTGCCATATAGCAAGCTGCCGCTTCTTCTAATATTTCTATGCTGTTGCGTAATAGGATATCCCCTTTATCCAAGCCCAGCAGTGCCACCACACCGTCTACCAATTGCAATACGCTGGAGGTCATTTCCACTGTAGAGGAAGCCGGATCAGGAAGCTTCATTTCTTTTCCGGGCATTCCCGGTTCATCTTCTTCCAGCGTTCGGTACAACTGCGCAAACTCAAATATATCCGTCAAATCAATAACCAACGGATTTTCTTCTGTTGGCTGAATCCTTCCCTTCTCCAGATATTCTTCCAATAGTGCCTTTCCAATGGAATGACGATCTCTTTTTTCCGACAAAGGATACGCCGGAATATGATCAACTCTTTCAAAATTCCCATCCTCATAAAGAAAAGCCTCTCCACCCCACAGTGTTCCATCGAGTCCCAGTCCTGCCTCGGCAAAAGAAATACCAATAACTTTTCCCGTCAAATCGTGTTCTGCAATAACCGATGCCACATGGGCATGATGGTGCTGTACGTACTCAATAGGCAAGTGATACGTCTTGGCAAAAGCAATCGCCGCCTTGGTGGAATACCGTTCTTCATCCATATCGCAAACAACTTTTTCCGGCTGCAGTTGGAACAGTTCAATAAAGTGATCTATGGTCCACCGATAGAGTTCTCTCTTTGCCTCGTTGCTCAGATCTCCAAAAATTTGGCTTAAATACACATAGGCATCTGATGACAAGGAAAATGCACTATTATGGTCACCGCCAAAGGCTAATATCTTTCCTTTATTTTTTTCAATATATACAGGAAGCGGCACATATCCCTTGCTTCTCTTAACAATTTGTGGTTTGGAACCGATGATTCTTACCACAGAAGTATCCAGAGAGGTAACAATGTTACGATGGTGATAGAACATCTCCGCAATTAAGGGTTCCTCTTCCAGGAATTCTGCCATGGCTTGGTCGCTGCTAATCATTGGCATTCCCACACGATTGGCACTGGTAAAAATCAGAGGACCACCAAAGAGTTCCATTAACTGAATCTGCGCCCCACTGTCGGGAAGCATGGCACCAAGATACGGACTCTTTACCAGTACATCGTAGTTAGCCGGATGCTCTGCCTGTAATTCCTCCATGGATTTGTGCGGTACCTGAACGATTGGACGCGGAGCAGACTGTAACAATGCCGCTTCTTTATCGTTGATGCGTGCATAGCGACGAAGTTCCTTTAAATCCCGGAACATTATGGCAAATGCACCTTCCGAGCGACCTTTTATCTGGCACAGCGCCGACAAAGCATATTGATCAAAGGGATTTGCCACAAAGTCATATCCACCTACGCTTTTAAAGGCAATGACACTACCTTCTTTTAAGAGAGCCGCCGCCTTCTCCAGCTCTTGCTTTTCCGATAGATGATCCCCGTTCATTCTATAATCCATCTCCGGACCGCAATCCAAACAGCTAATAGGAGCATGACAGTACCGGCGACCTACGGTATTTTCATATTCTTGCCTGCACGTAGGGCACATTTCAAAAGAGGCCAAGGTGGTATTTTCCCGAATAAAAGGCATTTCCCGAATAATGGTGTATCCGGGACCGCATTCATTACAACTGATAAAAGGATCTTTGTACCGTCTATTGCGAGGATCTTTCATTTCTCGAAGACAGGTAGGACAAATCGCCTTTTCCGGTGGAATCAAATGAGGCGCCTGAGCGTAATGAACTCCTGTAACAGAAAAAGAACCTTGAATTTTTTCTTCCTCATCTAGTGGTTTTCTGTCAATGGTTACAATTTCCAAAGTCTTGGGTTTTTCCAATACAATACGCTTGATAAATTCAGTGATGCGCTTTTCCGGTGCCATCACTATAATCTCTGCCGTCATACCGCGAAAAACCATGGAACCGGCCAGTTCCATATGATCTGCCAATGCGGCTACAGAGTCACCAAAGCCCTTGCCCAGCAAGTTTCCCCATATTGTAATTTTTTCCGTGTTTATTCTTGCCATATGGTCCCGACCT
The DNA here is from genome assembly GCA_963542695.1 of uncultured Eubacteriales bacterium. GTDB lineage: Bacteria > Bacillota > Clostridia > Peptostreptococcales > Anaerovoracaceae > RUG100. The sequence goes on along the minus strand of CAUTYX010000005.1, from coordinate 64,347 downwards.
ACACTCTCCTGTTGATAATTGGATTTTATTATATGCTCTTTTACCTATGTTAGCAACAGCAAACCAACCTTCCCTTAAAAAGACCCGGAAGAGAAAGCTCCTCCGGGCACTTACGATAAAATCTGTATCGCTTTCTAGAAATCAATAACTCCCATAAAGTCTTTTGCCTTCAAGCTGGCGCCGCCTATGAGACCGCCATCGATTTCATCCATGTTCATCAATTCTGTTGCATTGGCCGGCTTCATGCTGCCGCCGTACTGAATGATAACTTCATCGGCAACCTCTTCGCCGAAAATATTGCCAACAACGCTGCGAATGTAACCGCACATCTCGTTGGCTTGCTCAGGTGTAGCCGTTCTTCCTGTGCCGATTGCCCAGATAGGTTCATAAGCAATGACCAGTTTCTGCACCATTTCCTTAGAAAGGCCTGCCAAATCTGCGATAATTTGATCTTCTACAACCACCTTTTCTTCACCGGCTTCTCTTTGCTGCAGATTTTCTCCCACACAGAGAATCGGTGTAATAGTTCCGGCAAAGAGACGATGGAGCTTTTTGTTGACGGTTTCATCGGTTTCGCCAAAATACTCTCTTCTTTCCGAGTGGCCGATAATACAGTAATCTACGCCGATATCTTCCAACATTGGTACAGATATTTCTCCTGTATACGCTCCGGCATCTTCAAAGTGGGCATTTTGTGCTCCTACTTTAATGTCGGTTCCTTCAAAGATTTTTTTCAATAAAGACAGATGTACAAAAGGTGCACAGATGGCTGTTCTTACATCGGTATCCTTGTAAAGTTCTTTGAATTCCTTGGCAAAGCTTTCCGCTTCGCTACCGGTTTTATTCATCTTCCAGTTTCCCGCAATGAAGGGAATTCTCATATTCGACATCTTATTTGTCCCCCAACGCCGCAACTCCCGGCAGTTCTTTGCCTTCTAAAAATTCAAGGCTGGCTCCGCCACCGGTTGAAATGTGGCTCATTTTTTCTCCTAAACCAAACTGGGCTACGGCTGCAGCCGAGTCTCCGCCGCCAATAACGGTTGTGGCTTTGCACTGTGCCATAGCTGTTGCAACGGCTTTGGTTCCTTGGGCAAAGTTTTCCATCTCGAAAACACCCATAGGTCCGTTCCAGACAATGGTTCCTGCTTTGTTAATAACTTCTGCATAGAGCTTGCGAGTTTCGGGGCCAATATCCAGTCCCATCATATCTTCAGGCATGTGATCTGCATCGGCTGTCTTTACGGCAGCATCATTGGAAAATTCCGATGCACAAACAACATCTACGGGAAGCAACAATTCCACTCCCTGTTCCTTTGCCTTTTTCAGTACATCGGCTGCAATATCTACGCTTTCTTCGTCTAAGATCGATGTGCCGATTTCTCTTCCCATCGCTTTGAAGAAGGTATATGCCATACCGCCTCCTATGATGAGAGAATCAACTTTCTTCATTAGGTTTTCAATGACCGGTACCTTATCGCCTACCTTGGCTCCTCCCATAATGGCAAGGAAAGGACGCCGGGGATCATTGACCGCATCTCCTAAGAATTGCAATTCCTTTTCAATAAGGAATCCGGAAACTGCCGGCATGTATGAGGCCACTCCTGCCGTGGAGCAATGGGCTCTATGGGCTGTTCCGAAAGCATCGTTGACAAAGATTTCTCCTAAAGAGGCCAGTTCTCCTGTGAAAGGTTCCTGGTTTTTGGTTTCTTCTTTTCTATATCTGGTGTTTTCCAAAAGAACAACATCGCCATTGTTCATGGCATCCACCGCTTTTTGGACGCTGTCATCAACCACTACATCGGACTGGGCAAAGAGAACCTCCTTGCCCAGTAATGCCGTCAATCTCTCTGCTACAGGAGCAAGGGTGAATTCTTTCTTCGGTTCTCCCTTGGGACGACCCATGTGAGACATCAGAATTACTTTGGCCCTCTGTTCCATCAAGTAGGTAATGGTAGGAAGGGCACTGGTGATACGAACATCATCGGTAATCTTCCCGTCTCTCATGGGAACGTTAAAATCACATCTGACTAAAACTTTCTTCCCTTCTACCTGAATATCTCTTACTGTTTTTTTCATGTTAACTGCTCCTTATAGCAACTTTTATCAAGCTTTGTCCACTTTGTACATGTGCTTGATTAATTCCAGTGTCTTTGCGGAGTAGCCATACTCATTGTCGTAGTAGGCAATCAATTTAAAGAATCTGTCGTTTAGAGCAATTCCTTCTCTTGCATCAAAGATACAAGTGCATGGATCTCCGACAAAGTCGCCGGTTACAACTTCATCATCTACGTATTCCAAGATACCTTTCATTTCGTTTTCAGAAGCACGTTTGATTTCAGCGCATACCTCTTCGTATGTGGCCGGTTTTTCCAAAGATACGTTTACATCAACGATAGAAACATCAGCTGTAGGAACACGGTATGCAATACCTGTCATTTTACCCATCAATTCCGGAATAACAAGACCGACAGCCTTGGCAGCTCCGGTAGTGGTAGGAATGATGTTTCCAAATACAGAACGTCCTCTTCTCCAGTCTTTAGGACTGCTGGAGTCAACCACCTTCTGCTTTGCTGTAGCAGCGTGGATAGTGGACATCATACCTTCCTTGATTCCCCATTTGTCGTTGACAACCTTTACCATAGGTGCCAGGCAGTTGGTGGTACAAGAAGCGTTGGAAACAACATTGTATTCCGGTTTGTAGTCTTGGTGATTTACACCCATAACGAAGGTCGGTGTATCCTTGTCTTTTGCCGGCGCTGTAATAATTACTTTCTTTGCACCGCCGTTGAAATGCACACCTGCTTTTTCTGCTGTTGTGTAAGCGCCGGTGCCTTCCACGATATACTCGGCACCACAACTTGCCCAAGGGATTTTACTTGCATCGGTTTCTGAGAATACAGGAACCTTTTTACCATCAATGATTAGGCCATCTTCACACCGGTCAAGTGGTGCCGGGAACCGACCGAATGTGGTATCGTACTTGAGCAGATACAGCATGTAATCCAAATCTGCATTTCTCTTGTTGATACCGCAAATTTCGATGTCCGGGTCGCCAATTGCTGCACGAATTGCAACACGGCTAATCCGTCCAAATCCACTAATACCAATTTTTGCTGCCATTTACTTTTCCTCCTTTGAGTGAATCAGAAACGTTTACGCTTTGATGATGAGAGGATACCCATCTCATCTCTATATTTTGCTACTGTCCGCCTGGACAGACCAATGCCTTTGTCTTGCAGAATGGTTACCAGCTTTTGATCGCTATAGGGTGACGCCGGGTTTTCCTGATCGATTAGTTCCTTAATCATGGTTTTTATGCTAACCGAAGACACCCCTTCTCCACTGCCGTTCTGCACACCGGCAGAAAAGAAATGCTTCAATTCATACATACCTTGCTGACACTGCAAATACTTGCCGTTAACAGATCGACTCACCGTGGACTCATGAATCCCCAACTTCTCTGCAACGTGATGCAAGCTCAATGTCTTCAAATATTTACTGCCCTTTTCGAAGAACCCCTCTTGGAATTCCACAATTGTTCGCGCCACATTCAATATGGTGTCTTTCCGTTGCTGGATACTGCGAATCAACCATACCGCTGCATTTACTCGCTCCGTCAAATACTCGGAAACCTTTTGGTCATCCTTTGACTGTGCCAGCACCCGGCGATAATAGGCACTGACTTGCAGGTGAGGCACAGTTCGCTCATTGAGAGACACCACAAAGGAGCCATCGATTTTCTCCACGTGAATGTCCGGAACAATATATCCCGACTCCTCTCTGTCCCGGGCAAACATACGACCCGGACGAGGGTTTAACGCCTTTACCACATCGACCATCTCCTGCACCCGTTTTACCTTTATGTGCAAGCTTTTGGCGATGACCTGCAATCGGTTGGCTGCCAAATCATCCATGTGTTCCAGCAGCATTTTCTCCATTGCCGGTGTCTTCATATCCAGCAGTCCCAGCTGAATCAGCAAACAATGACATAGATTTTTTGCACCGAGTCCGGCCGGCTCAAATGTATTTATAACGGCCAGTACTCGCTCTATCTCTTCTGTTTCAACTCCAATCAGCTGTGCCATTTCTTCCGGCATGCTGGTCAAATATCCATTTTCATCTAAGGACTCAATAATATATCGTCCAATATGACGATCCTTTTCATCTTCACAAGCAAACTGCAACTGGAACATCAAATGCTCCGGCAATGTTACTTCCGCTGATGTAAACTGTTCGTAGTTATTTTGAGGTTGCTCAGGCTGCTGATAGTTTCCCTGCCGGTAACTGATATCATCCAACCCTCGCTCCCATAGATACTCCTCTAATGCCTCTGTCTGCTGCCCTGTATCCTCCTGGCTGGAATGATCCTCCAGCTCCGCATCCTTTACGGAATCATCTTGCTCTGCATGCTCCAATACGGGATTTGCCAGTAACTGTTCATTTACATACGTATCTAGTTCCTGTGCATTAAACTGTAGAATTTTAATGGCTTGGACCAGCTCTGTTGTCATGACCAGCTTTTGCGTTTGTTCAGTTGTCAGGTCATATCCTAGCTTCATCCCACACTCTCCATAGTTTAATTATACCGTTGGATAGTAGGTTTTACAAGGTATAGTCCCCTATCCATAAGATGTATACATGGGCAATCGGCATTTTCACCGTGCAGCCATCTATTTTAACCCGGGGAAATCCAATTGACGCAATGCCTCAAAAAGAATGATATTTGCTGAGTTAGCCAAGTTAAAGGATCGCAGCCGTGTATCCTCGTTCATCGGGATTCGAATGGCCCATTCCTGTCTTTTTGCTATAAAATCTCGCGGCAGCCCTTTGGTTTCTCTTCCAAAAAGAAGCATATCTTCATCCTGAAAGGCAACATCTGTATAGATTTGTCCTCCTTTGGTAGTGGCAAGATACATCCGGTGATTTTTGTATTCCGTCAGAAAGCTATCTAAATCTTCATGAATTTCCAGTTTTACAAAAGGCCAGTAATCAAGACCGGCACGTTTTACCTGTTTGTCATCTATACGAAACCCTAACGGCTTTACTAAATGCAGTACCGTATCGGTCGCTGCGCATGTTCTCGCAATGTTTCCGGTATTTGGCGGTATTTCCGGTTCCACCAGCACAATATGAAGGGACATTCTACACTCCTCCTGTTTCTCTTTTTAAAATTTCTATCTCTCTTTTGCCAGTCGGTTTAATCATATCGAAAATTGCCCCCTTTATAAAGACAAACACCGGATTTTGTTATATAATTTTAACCATTAAAACCATAAGGAGGAAGAGTTATGAAAACCATCAATATCGGATTGCTGGGTCTTGGAAACATTGGTACCGGTACCTACAAGACACTGGAGATGAACCGGGATGAGATCGAAAAAAACACCGGTCTTGATTTGCATATTACGAAAATTCTCAAAAAAGATCTTGAAAGAGAGCGGGATATTACCGTAACGACGGATCAGTTCACCCAAAACCCGGAAGATATTTTTAACGATTCCAATATACAAATCGTCATTGAACTGCTAGGAGGCATTGAACCGGCCACCACTTTTATGCTGGAGGCTATGAAGCATGGCAAGAGCGTAGTTACCGCCAACAAGGCAGCCGTTGCCAACAGTTACGATAAACTGCTGCAGACAGCAAAAGAAAACAACGTTATGTTCCGATACGAAGCTTCTGTCGGTGGAGGAATCCCTATTTTAAATGCCTTAACCACTGTCCTTCGTGCCAATCGCTACGAAGAGGTTCTAGGCATTCTCAATGGAACCACCAACTACATCATGACTCAAATGACAGAAAACGGTTTCAGCTATGATGATGTCCTAAAGGATGCCCAAGCAAAAGGTTTTGCCGAAGCCGATCCGACAGCCGATGTAGAAGGCATTGATTGCGCCAACAAGTTATCGATTTTAATGGCTCTCACCTTTGGAAATTATGTACATCCTGATGATATTCCAACTACCGGGATCTCGCAGATTACAAAAGAAGATATTGATAAGGCAACAGCCAAAGGCTGCAAAATCAAGTTAATTGCCCAAGCCAAACGAGACGGCGACACCATTTCCTACAGTGTTAAACCAATGGAATTGCCTGTTAGCCATCCCCTTGCCACCGTCAACGATGAGTTTAACGCCATTTTCGTTCGCGGCAACGCTGTAGACGATGTAATGTTTTACGGCAAAGGTGCAGGTCCATTGCCAACCGGCAGTGCCGTTATGGGAGACGTTATTCAAATTGCAGAAACCATTGGAAAATAGCCATATATTGCAACGTAAAGAAGGAGAAACTACATGAGTTTAGTCAAAGAATGGACGACTCTGTTGACAACACAGACAGAGGATTCCTTTGAAGATTTTTGGAAAGAATACAGTACTGCTGAAATGAAGATTTACGAAGATATTCTATCTAACAAACAACAGCATTACAAAGGCAACTTTAAAGAATGTGCCGATAAATATGATGTTCGTCCCGTTATTTTCTGCGGATTCTTAGACGGCATCCAAGACAGCCTGGCATCCGGTCAGTTGGATATGGAAGGTGTAGATGAATCCACCGATTTTGATTTTAACATCGATTTTGAAAAGCTATATTACAATATGTACAAAGCGGAGGCCACACATCTGTACAATCTGAAATCTTGGGAAAATGTTTTGTCGGAAGAAGAGCGTGCTGCCATTACCAAAGAGTACAAGAAATCCAAGACATTGGTAAAAGGCGAAAAGATTGGACGTAATCAGCCATGTCCTTGTGGCAGCGGAAAGAAATACAAACACTGCTGCGGTCGCAACGCATAGAAAAACAAAGGACATAAAAAACAGACAAAAGATAAAAAATATGATTCAAAAGAGGCAATGAATAAATCCATTGCCTCTTTGTTTACGTTGATTCTCGGTAAATCAAATTTAGATTTCAGGAGCGTCGAAACGAATTTCCTTCTGTTTAACGAACTTACCTGCACCCTTCTTACCAACGAAGTCTTTACCATCAAATACCAGGTTACCGTGGCTGAATACAGCGCAAGGATATCCCTTAACTTCAACGCCTTCCCAAACAGTATGGTCAACAGAACCATGCTGGTTTTCAGCGTTTTTAATGGTAACATTCTTGTTTGGATCGTAAACTACGATGTCAGCATCCTTGCCAACTTCGATGGATCCCTTACAATAGTCAACACCAAACAGTTTAGCAGGGTTAGTTGCAGAAATTTCAACAGCCTTGTTAAATGTGATGCGACCTTTGTTAGCTTCAGACAGAATGTAAGGATACATATTTTCAACACCGGCGCATCCGTTAGGAATAGTGGTGAAGTTTCCTGGTGTTCCGTCTTTCTTGGTGATTCCCCAGTCTTTTTCGGACTGCAGGAACGGGCAGTGGTCTGTAGCCAATGTGGAAATTGTACCGTTCTTGATACCATTCCACAGAGCATCCTGAGAGTCCTGTCCCTTCATTGGAGGGGAGCAAACGAAGTCTTGTGCTCTCAGACCCATTTCCGGCATACCGTTCTTGTATACTTCCTTTGTGAAGTGCAGGTACTGTGGGCAAGTTTCTGCGAAGATTGGGTAACCTTCTGCTCTTGCATCAGCAACTGCCTTAACACCCTGTGCATTATCCAGGTGAACGATGTACAAAGAGGTTCCTGCCATCTTAGCCAAGTTGATTGCTCTTACGTCAGCTTCACCTGCAACTGCTTCGTCTTTGGACATGTAGTGATACCATGGTTCTACATGACCTTCTTCCAAGAACTTGTTAACCAGGAACTTGTTAACATCGTTGTTTTCTGCGTGTACACCAACCAATGCACCGATTTCAGCTGCATGTGTCAATGTGCTGTAGAACTGTCCATCGTCTACGCCGAAGTCGTATACCATGAATACTTTGAAGGAGGAGATACCCATTTCCTGTACCTTATCCATACCCTTCAGCATTTCCTTTGTTGTTACATCACCAACACCAACGTGGAGGGAGTAGTCAACTACAGGACCCTGTTCTTCTGCTGTCTTTAATTTCCCTTCAACCAATTCTTCCATAGGCTGACCAATAGCCTGTGTTTCGAAGTTGAAGATCATGGTTGTACCACCACAAGCTGCTGCGATTGTTCCATCGTAGTAGTCGTCAGTGGAAATAGTGCCACCAAACGGCATGTACATATGCGTATGTCCATCAATAGCGCCCGGCAAAACCAGCTTGCCCTTAGCGTCAACAACTTTGGCGCCATCTTCTGGCAAGTTCATTCCGATAGCTGCAATCTTTCCATCTTTTACTGCTACATCAGCTTCAAAAGATGTTTTTGCTGTAATGATTTTACCACCTTTGATAAGTAAATCCATAAAACAACCTCCTTTGAGCAAGAGCCTTTGAGTCATCCCAAAGGCTCCCGTATTAACATTTTGTTGTCGGTATCATGGTTGTTTCAATCACGATACTAATCTTTACGCGTGTCTCTGTGTGAATGCTTCGTGTTCTTCTTCTGTTACGAAGGATGCAGCGCCCCACTTGCCTTTCATGGCAATGATGTAAACGATGAATCCAATGAAGAAGGACCACAGGTAGTTGATGGAGTTAATGAATGTCCAGAACTGACCCTGTACTCCAAAGTATGTCAGCAGAGGCAGGATAAATGCAACGACCCAAGCCAGGATAGCTGCCGGGTTGATACCACCGGAGTACCAGTATCTTCCGCCTTCACCCTTGAACAGAGCAGCAACGTCGATACGACCCTTCTTGCAGAAGAAGTAGTCTGCGATAAAGATAGCTGCGATAGGAGCAAGAATTGCTCCATATGCGTTCATCCATGTGAAGTAAGCAGAACCGGAACCGTAAATCCACCATGCCTGCAGTACAAAGAATGCCAGCAGCAGTGTGATAACAACACCTGTCTTATAGCTGATTCTCTTCGGATTGATGTTGGAGAATCCATTAGCCGGTGCAACAACGTTAGCTGCTACACAAGTTGTGATGGTCGCCATGATAACGCCGATAGCCGCAATCAGGATAACGATCTTATTGTCAATCTGATAGAATACTGCAGTTGGGTCAAACATTGCCTGTCCATAAGCAAACTTTGTTGCCTGTGCAAAGAAAGCACCAACGAAAGCACAGAAGAACATCGGGATAGGCATACCGAGAAGCTGTCCCAAGAACTGGTCTTTCTGGCTTCTTGCATATCTGGAAAAGTCAGGAATATTCAGAGCCATAGTAGCCCAGAAAGCGATGTTACCCATCAAACCTGTCAGATATACAACTGCCATTCCACCATTCTGGTTAATCAATGCATAGTCATTGTTTGCCTGCATTACCTGTCCGAAGGAGTATCCGGCATCACCGGCAACTCTTGCAGACCAAATCAGCAGCGCAATCATTACGATGATCAGGATAGGTCCGCCAACGTTCTGAACCCACTTGATGTTTTCGATTCCGTTGTAAGCTACCCACAGAATGAACAGCATGAACAGAATATATCCGAAGAAAGTAGGAGCAGGAGTGGTCTGGAAACCACCCCAGGATGGAAGGTTGATGGTCCATGTAGCGTCGGCAAACTTCTTAACGAAGCAACCGATGATAGCACCGAATGCACCGCCGCCTACCCAAGCCTGTACGGAACACCATCCGCAGGCTGTGATAGCTCTCAAAAGTGCTGGAAGCTGTGCGCCTCTGGATCCAAAAGTCAATCTTGCAAACAGTGGGAATGGAATACCATACTGTGTACCGATACGAGAGTTCAACTGGATAGGAATCAGGATAATAATGTTACCCAGCGCTACGTTCAGTACCGACAGCCATGGAGATACGCCCATACCGATAAGTCCCGATGCCAGAGACAGGGATGGAATACAAATTGACATTCCTACCCACAACATGGAAATATTATATGTTGTCCATGTTCTCTGAGATACGGATGTTGGAGCCAAGTCATCATTGTAGTATACAGATGATGATAATTCCGCTCTCGCCTCTTCGGTAAGTTCATATAGTCCATTCTTTTCTACTTGTGTGTAATTAGACATATAAACACCTCCGTATTAAAATAAGTTAATCATTACTTCATCATAATACCATAAAGTGACAAAGATGTAACTAGTTTTTTTAGTTTTTAGTAAATTTTCAGAATAAATATCCAATTTTGTCAAATAAAAACCTTGTTATAAAAATATACCTGTGTGGGTATATTATTGAGAATAAAAGATTTATAAGGAGACACAAAACCATGGCTACCATGACAAAGGAAAAGAAAAAGAAATGGGCTGCAGAAATAATAGATGCACTGGCTAATGCCTACCCTGATGCCGGCTGTGCACTGGAACACGTGGATGTCTATCAATTACTGGTAGCAGTTACATTATCTGCCCAAACCACCGATGTCAGTGTCAACAAAATTACCCCGGCACTCTTTGAAAAATACCCAACGCCGGCGGCTATGGCACAGGCAGATCCCAAAGATATAATGAAGCTGATTCGCACCATCGGATTATACAAAACCAAGTCTCAGCGGATTATTGACCAAGCGAAAAAACTTGTAGAAGACTTTGACGGTATCGTCCCCGAGGACGACAAATTACTCCAAAGCCTGCCGGGAGTCGGTCGAAAAACGGCCAATGTTGTTATGGCAGACGGCTTCGGTCACCAGCGCATTGCCGTAGATACTCACGTATTTCGAGTTTCCAACCGTATCGGCCTTGCCAAGGCTGACGATGTTCTAAAAACAGAATTGGCGCTCTTGGATGTTCTTCCAAAGAATCATCAGACGTTGGCTCATCATTGTCTGATTTTCCATGGCCGCCGCTGCTGCAGCGCCCGAAAGCCAAAGTGCCGGGAATGCCCCATCGAATCCCTATGTCAAAAGAACGGCCTGTAATGGCCGTTCTTTTCCTTCTAATACCTAAATTCTTCTGTCAAGCTGGATTTTTCAATTAGCTTTCGATACAACGAGGATTCGCCCAGCAATTCCCCATGGGTTCCCACTGTATCTACTTGTCCATCGTCCATTACAACGATTTTATCTACCTGTTCAATGGATTTTAGTCGGTGAGAAATAATGATAACCGTCTTTTCCGCAATGAGCTTGTTGAGAGACTCCTGGATTTTCCGTTCGTTTTCCACATCCAGGCTGGCGCTGATTTCATCCAGCAGCAAAATCGGAGCATTTTTCAGAAAGGCTCTGGCAATAGAGATTCTCTGGCGTTCTCCTCCCGATAATTTACTGCCGTTTTCCCCGATTAACGTATAGTAACTCTGTGGCAGCTTTTTAATGAACTCATCACAGTTGGCCATCTTGGCCGCTTCTACCACTTCATCATCGGTAGCATCAGGGCGCCCCATTCTGATATTATCCATAACCGAGGCGTTAAAGAGAATTACGTCCTGGAACACAAAGGAAATTTTATCAAAGAGTGAGTTGGTGGAAATATCCTTAATATCATAACCGCCAATGATGATTTTTCCGGAGTTGTAATCATAGAGTCTTGAAATCAACCGTAATAGAGTCGATTTCCCACAACCGGAAGGTCCTACGATGGCCGTCACCTGATTTTGCTTTGCGGTAAAGCTGACATTTTTAACGACATCCACCTCTTCATTATATCCGAAAACCACATTTTCCAACTGAATATCAAAGTCTTTTAATTCCACATCCTTGCCATGTTGAATTTCTGCACTGCGCAATTCATTTAGACGTTTGACACGAGCATCGATATACAGCAACTCTGCAAAGGATTCTTCCATGGCTCCCATAGCATCAATCATCTTAATGGCCGCCAGCACATAGCCAATTACATAGATTAGTTCCACGGAATTTTCTCGCAACAATGCAGCTGCTACCACAGAAACAACGCCCAGTACCAACTTAATAAAGGTAGTGGACAGGAGCAACGGCAGAACCTGGGCAACTTCTGATTTTAGCCGGAGTTTTTCCATATTACTGAGAGACTCATACGCCTGCTGGGATTTTTCTTCTGTGAGACCATAGCTTTTAATTTCTCTCTGTAATTCGATGGTTTCCTGGAACACTTCTGTATTTTCTCTTGTTTTCCAGAAATATTTACTGGTCCATTTTATCTGTACGTTTTTAGACACATACATCATCAAGAAGCCGATAAGCAAGGGGATTACCGTGGCCAGTCCCAGCCAAATATTGCAAGCGAGGAGCATAACCGATACCACGATGACAAAGAATACATACGCAATGCATCGAGGCATAGCATGACTCATGGCATGTTCAATATCCAGTACGTCTTGCATGACCGTTTGGGCCATATCGCTAAGATTGTGTTTGGAAAAGTAAGACAACGGCAATTCTTTTAGTCGATCTGCCAGTTCCAGTCGTAACTCTTTTGCTTCACCGTAGGTGGCGTTAAAGGTTTTGACGTACTCCATGTTGACTACGATATAAGTAAATACCAATACCACGGCAATAATGATAACGTAATGCCAAGGCGCATGATCTTCACCTCGCAGCGTGTTGTAGGCAAAATACATGGCAATCATCATCAGTCCCATATACCCTACATTTACCAAAAAGGAAAACACACTGGATACTTTTACCGCTTTTACACCACTATCCGTCAATCCTAATTTTTCTTTCAAAAATCGTTTCATTATATTACCCTCCATTGATTTGCTTGCATATATTCTTCTTGGAGTGCTCTATAGTGAGAGTCTGTATTCATCAGTTGCCGGTGATTGCCTCGCTCAATAATATTTCCTTGATCAGTAACAAGGATTTCGTCTACATTGATAATGGAACTGAGGCGGTGGGCAATCATAATAACCGTCTTGTCTTTCATTAAATTCCCCAGAGCCTTTTGCAGTTCGTACTCGTTCTCCGGGTCAGCAGCCGCTGAGGCTTCGTCCATAATGACGATTTTGGCGTTTTTTAATATTGCTCTTGCAATGGTTAGACGTTGAACTTCTCCACCGGAAAGATGAACGCCTTTGGCGCCGATCATGGTCTTTTCTCTCTGGGCAAATTTATCCAAAATATCATCGCACTGCGCCAGATGCATAGCTTCCATAACCTCTTGGTACGAAGCGTTTGGATTCCCGATTTGAACATTATCATAAATGGTCGTTTTGAAAAGTTTTGCATCCTGGAACACATTGGCAATGTTGGCGGCCACTGTTTCTTCTGTGTATTCTTCCAGAGAATGATTGCCGATATAAATCTGACCTTCATTGAGACGGTAAAAACCGGATATGAGTTTTGCAATGGTAGATTTTCCCGATCCGGAAGCTCCCACCAAGGCATATTTTTTTCCGGCTTCCAGCGCGAAAGACAAATTCTTAATCACCAAATCCTTATCGTATCCAAAGGATACATTTTTAAAAGCAATGTCATACCCTTCCATCTCTGTAACAGTTCCGGATTTGGCTTTGTGCTCATCCATTTCTTCAAAGAGTGCTTCGATTTTTTCAATGCAGGTATTGGCTTGAAATACATACATACCAACGTACATAATCTTCATAAAAGCAACAATCATAATACCGTTAAACACTGTATAGAATATGATTTTTACCAGTAGTTCCATGGGATCGCCGCCGCCTACGTATTGCAGGAATAGTGTCAACAGGAAAACGGCATTAAAGAATACCTGGAAGGCAACGTACCACCCGCGGCAGCTCATGCTGTATTTCAATGCCAGATCCGCATAATCTACCACCGACCGGTAGAAATCTTTAATGGCACTAACGTTTGTTTTAAAAATTTTTAAGACGGTAATTCCCCGTACGTACTCAACGGCTCCGGCATTCATCTTATTGGAAGCTTCCATATAGCTGGCCATAAAAGCTTTGTCTCCCATCATGCGCTGGAGAAGCAATCCCCCTATGACATAGGTTAGCAACATCAAGATTCCCAATCGATAATCAATGGTAAAGGCAAGAATCGTTCCCAGTACCGGAGTGAAAATTGCCGTAGACAAATCCGGTATTAAATGGGCCACCGACATGTGGGTCATCCCGGTATTGTCATCGAGTACTTTCCGAATACGACCGGATTCATTCTTATCGTAAAAGCTGAACGAGGCTTTCAATAAATGCTGCAATCCTTGGTTTTTCAGGTTTGTTTCCAAGCGAAAAGCCAATATATGGGTAAAGGATACCGCCGCAAAATATACAACAGAGCTGATAACCAGATACAGAATAATCCTCCAAGCCATGGGTAACGCCCGGTCCATATCTTGGTACATAACGATTTCCTGTAAAAAGCGATACATATATTTATAACTTAATACAGAAAATACCGATGCTCCTACGGAGAACAGGATTCCCAATACAGCAAAGGGGATCTTCTCAGGAACATATTTTTTCAGTTTTTTATAAATCATGTCTCAATTCCTCCTTCATAGTTCTTTCTATTCCTTTTTTAGATAAATTTCATTTTTTCATTTTTTCAAGATGTTTCCGCAGTATTAAATAACCCAGAAAAATACCGGCAAAGGCCAGCAGGAAAATAATCCCCGTAGCCAGCAGCCCCATTAAACCCTTTGTAAATCGAATACCGGCATCCATTTCTTCCGGAGACATGCCCCTCTTTATCCAATGTGACCGGTAAGCATCCATAAAAAAGGTAGCAGGGATAATGGCTCCTAAGCCTTGGCCGACATGAAGCACTCCCGATGCAACGCCCAGTACCGGAATACTGGTTTCTTTCGATCTGGAAGCAATGATATCTGCAATAATTGCTGCCACAAGAGAAGTAATCAGCCACGGTAAATAGCCGCCTCCCATTAAAGCGAAGAGACCCATTACCAAAAGCGTAAAGATGGTATATTCCCACATCTTTCCCACTTTTCTATTGATGAAAATAATAATGGCGCCTGTTAACAACGCACAAATCCCCGGGCTAATGGCATGGCCAAATTGCCCCAGTAGGGATATGGACGCTGTCGCCGCGATATACACCAGAAAATACACTGCTGTCAACAAAGCAATAAAAACAATATCTTTTATCTTTAGTTTTCTATCCATAAGATTCCTCCATTTCCCGAAACACTTGATCCAGTTGACATACCGTCTCCTTATCCAGTAAAAAATCCTTTTCTATACTACCGTCTTTTAGATAGACGATTCGATCAGAGACTCGTCTGATAAACTCATAATCATGGGAGATAATCAGCACGCCTTTGGAGCCGGCAATTTTCTCAATTTCTCCTACTACTCGGTTCATCGATTCTACATCCAGACCGCTGGTAGGTTCATCGAAAATAACCAGTGGAGCTTTGGAAAGAACGGCCATGGCAATCTGCAATCGTTGCTTTTCTCCGCCACTTAGGTCAAAGGGATGGGTGTCTTTATACTTCCAGATCCCCAGATTTTTCAATATCTTCTGTTTTTCTTCCGAATCGACATCTTTGTTCCCAATATCCACTTCATGATTGACACTGGTACCGAAAAGTTGATAATCCGCGTCCTGCATAACGTAAAAAGGCATGGCCGGAACTTGCACCTTTCCCTCGTCGGCTTTTGTAGACCCGGTAAGGATCTTTGCCAAGGTAGTTTTCCCTGCTCCGTTAACACCGACAAGAGTGGTAATTTGCTGTGCCTGCAACGCTAAGGACACATGGTGCAAAATGGAATTTATTGAGACGTTTTCCAGTGACGCTACCACCTGTTGATTCTCTTGTCCCTGCTTTTCCTCTCCGGAAAGACTGCTTTCTAACGTGTCTTTCCGAAAAGGAATATCTATTTGAAACAAATCAAAGCTTCTTGTGTTGTAGTCAGATTTGCGAAAGTCCTCTTGGCTATGAAAAATTTCCAAAGATCCATTTCGAACCAAAAAGATTTTATCTAAGATTCCTTCCAAATAGAAAAATCGATGATCGGCAACGACAATTGTTTTCCCCATGGATTGTAGTTTTTTCAGTAAATGTCTTAGGTGCATGGCATTTCCATAATCCAGGTTGGCAGAAGGTTCATCAAAGAGAAGAATATCCGGATCCAATGCCAAAGAGGAGGATAAAGCCAGCAACTGTCGTTCGCCACTGGACAATGTAAAAATATCACGGTGAAGTATATCTCCGATTCCGAAGGTTTCCACCAAAGTATCCACTCGCTGTTTCATCTGTTCTTTGTTATAGCCATAATTTTCCATAGGGAAAACCATCTCACTGGCAACATGCAGCGTAAAAAACTGGCTTCTGGGATTTTGAAAAGCAGAACCAATTTTCTCCCCTAGTTTGTAAACGGGAATATCGGAAAATTCTTCCTTTTGTAAATACCGTTTTCCGGTAATCGTCCCCTCCACAATGCCGGGTATAATGCCGTTTAACGATTTCAACAGTGTGGATTTTCCGCTTCCACTATCCCCGGCCAACAAAATAATTTCTCCCGGGTGTACACTAAATGTAATGTCTTTGACCGCTTTTTCTCTTTCTCTCTCATACGCAAATCCATATCCGTAGGTCGAAAGTATAGTTTCTTCATTTACCTCCATATAATCGTACCTCCTAATCCAATAACAAGAACGGCACACATCATGTAATCGCTAACACGCATCTTCACATCGTAATACGATGTTCTTGTTGCCGGGTTTGTAATCCCCTTGGTCAAACCTGCCGCTGTAATTTCGTCGGCCAAAATGGCGCATCGAAAAAGTTGTGGTACTAAAAAGTATTCAAAACTCTTAATAGGTGATCTGATGCTGTAGGGTATATTTCGCAAGCGCATGGAT
The DNA here is from genome assembly GCA_963542695.1 of uncultured Eubacteriales bacterium. Classification (GTDB taxonomy): domain Bacteria; phylum Bacillota; class Clostridia; order Peptostreptococcales; family Anaerovoracaceae; genus RUG100. Next base: position 47,681 of record CAUTYX010000005.1, on the reverse strand, counting down.
TCCTTTATATTTCCGAACTCTCTTTTAAAGGTGGGAATATAGCGAACCACGATGGCCAATGCAACGACAAAGGCCTTTGGCAAGTGAAACGGCTCCAAAGATGAAATAATCTGGTTGGAACTATAGTCAAGAATCAAGATAGACGCCATCATCATACATGGTATAAATTGCATTATGATGCTGAAAAAGATTAGCAAGAAAGAAACGGAAACACCATGTCCCAAATACAAAAGCCAATGTAAACCGGCGAGAACACCATAGAAAACGGCGAATTTAAAAACTCGTTTTACCTTGCCGGTAAACAACAAAATCAGAGTTGCAAACCCCAAGAAAAAGTAATGACGATATTCATTTCCCGGAATCATAATGGCAACAGGTAAAATAATATTAAATAGCAGTACAACCAGCGGATTAACCTTCATCTTCAATGCCTCTATTTCAAACGTGTCTTGATTATTTCTGTTTGTTGTTTCTGTTATTTTCGTTAGTTATCACTAACTTTTCTATGTAAGTTTACCACAACCCATAGGATTTTGTCATTATTTTTTATTTCTTTGGTGCAAACTAAAAAAATCGGTATTAACAGCCTTACGACCATTGATACCGATTTAAAAACCCACTATAACATTACGAGAGTTTGATATCCTTTTCTCTTTTGATTCGATTGCGGTAGATTCGAATCACTCCGGATAAGATGTAATCGTAACAAACATACATGATGATACCAAAGAGAACCACCGCCGCCGTACCCTCTCCCGGAAGATGAATATGTGCAAAGAACAACCCTCGGAACAGGGTATAGGCCGTTACCAACACAACCGATGCAAAAACAGCCTTGACTGCAATAGATAACGGTTTGTTGTGAATCTTTTCTGCCAAACATTTTATTACCGGGAAAATGCCATAAAAACATAAATACGGCAATATCCCCAGCTTCCCGGGGATAAGTAAAAATCCCAGCAAACCGGCACCGCCATAAACCAGCAAACCGCCTCTTACACCTGTTTCTGCAATCATCACACAAACACAGATGGATGTAACAGCATAAAAAGTCAAGTCCATGGCCGGCACAACGGAGGTCAGGTACAAAGCAATTACTGCCAATGCCAAGGTTACGCCGCCTAAGGCCATCGTATACGTCTTCTTATTTCTCATATTGCCAATACCCTGTCTATTACCAACACCCGATGCAGTCACCACAAATGTAGCATTGGCAAGCAGAGCAAAGTAAATCATCGCCGCTGGAACGATACCCTCTGTTCATGGAATTCTGCCGATAAGCCATATTCTGGTTCATGATCATATTGAGAGATCGTTGGTATTCGCCATTGGACGGATTCATATTGCAAGCCTGCTGAATCTTGGCAACGGCCTGGTCATACCAACCTTTTTTGTAATCCACCATACCATCTAAAAACACCCACTCGGCATCTCGTACACCAATGCGGGAAAGCATTGCCTCGGCTCCAACAATATCATTGGCATCTAATGCTTTTCGTATTTGCTGGTACTCTGCACCGGAAGCTCTGTTTGCGCCTCCGTTTCCGCCAAAGCCTCCCCCAAAACCGCTATTTCCATAGCTGCTGCCAGTACTACGCGTCTTCATTAGATAATCATAGGCTTCGTTGACTTCTCGTAATTTTTCTTCTGCCAAATCTGCCAAGGGATTGTTTTGGTACCGATCCGGATGATATTTTTTCACCAGTTCTTTATAGGCTGCTTTGATTTCCTCATCACTGGCACCTTCTCTAATTCCCAGCACCTCATAAGGATTGTCCATATTTCTTCTTACGTTCCTTTCCATTTTCCTGCAAGGCATTTTCAGTCCTTCGCAAGAGTCCCAAATAAATTATATTATCCACAATGGATGTATTTTCATGTGTATCCAGCAAGTCTACAGTCTTTGCCAGCTCCGCCAAATACAACATCAAGTTTCGCTCTACATCAGTATGAATCCGGTTTCTGAAATCCAGCTGTGATTCTTCCCGGCTATACGAAAAACGGTATAGCAACGGATTGTATGCACCGGATGCAATATTGCTCTCAATGTCTTCCCATGCATCCAGTAGATAAATCCAACGTCCCAGATGATTACCTGCAATTTTCAGAGCCACTTCTTGCTTTTTTGCCGCCGGATAACCGGCCAGAATCGCCCCCATGATTTCCCCAAAAGCAGATGCGGTAGCATCAATACTGGGAGATTTTTCTTTTTCCAAGGTTGCTAATTTCGCTAGGCCTTCTTCCAGTTGCCGGCACAACGGTTCCCATTTCTTTTTCGCCTTCTTAAAAGCTCCGGCCAGCATTGGTTTTATCACATATGCCTTTCCCGTTCCTTCGTCAGCAATATCATCCAGCAGTTTATACCAAGCCAGAATCACCATCATATCAGCCGCATAGTCTACGGCATCGCAGGAAGCAATAGGCTTCTTTTTTATATGGTGTATGACGCAATGTTCATGAGTAATATTGCAAGGTTCATCGCCAAGACCGGCCAGCAGTAACGCTAAAAAAGCAGAATCGTAGGACAGCAGCAAACGAGGCAACTGACCATATCTTCTGGAGAGAGATTTACATACTCCGCAGTAATAGCCACCATATAGCTGGTATTCCCGAACCTTCAGTTCGCCTGTTTCACAAGTCACATATCCTAACATAGCAATAATATATCATACTTTATTCCGGAAGACTACAAAGACTGTAATTTATCACAAGACCATTGACGCATTCTGTATGCAAAAGGTATAATTGTATTCAGTTTATTATTTCCATATAGATAGCCATTTGGGAGGAACCTATGGATTACAAAAAACACTTTGAAGAAATTGTAACTTCACAACTTGCCCGCATTGAAAAACTGAAAAGCGACAGCGATTTTGTCGATTATCAGAGTTTAGATAAAATTATTATCGGTGTTATTGGCGGCGACGGGATTGGTCCTGCCATTACGGCTCATGCACAGCGTGTCCTTGAAACCATTTTAAAAGACCAAGTATCTTCGGGAAAAGTAGAGTTTCGTACCATCGATGGATTGACCATTGAAAATCGTTCGGCTTGTCAAAAGGCAATCCCCGATGACGTTCTTGCAGAAATAAAAAAATGCGATGTATTGCTGAAAGGTCCCACTACCACACCGAGAAAAGGCGACAAATGGGGCAATATCGAAAGTGCCAACGTGGCCATGCGTAAGGAACTGGATTTATTTGCCAACGTGCGACCTGTAAAAATTCCGGAACAGGACATCGACTGGATTTTCTTCCGTGAGAATACCGAATGCCTGTACGCCATGGGCTCCCAGGGACTAACCATTGAAGATGATTTGGCCATCGATTTCCGTGTCATTACCACACCGGGAACAGAGAGGATCGCCCGTCTTGCCTATGAATACGCCAAGGCCAACCACAAAGGTAGAGTCACCATCGTTACCAAGGCCAACATTGTCAAATCCACCGACGGAAAATTCCTTGATATTTGCCAGAAGGTAGGCCGTGAATACCCGGAAATTACCACCGATGACTGGTACATCGATATTATGACTGCCAAGCTGGTAGACGAAAAGCGTCGCAGTCAGTTCCAAGTTGTGGTGCTTCCCAATTTATACGGCGACATTATTACCGACGAGGCAGCTGAACTGCAGGGAGGTGTCGGAACAGCCGGCAGTGCCAATATCGGAAAGCACTATGCCATGTTTGAAGCCATCCACGGCAGCGCTCCTCGTATGGTAGAAGAAGGCCGTGACCAATATGCCGATCCTTGCAGTGTCATTCGTGCCGGTGCAATGCTGCTATCCCACATCGGCTTCCAAACAGAATCCGACAAGCTGATGGCTGCCATTGAAGAATGCACAGTAACAGAGAAGAAACTGGTGATGACCGGTCACAGCGACGGAGCAACCGGTGCAGAATTTGCTGATTATATCCTGTCTAAAATCTAAAGAGGTATGATATGGCCATTAAAGTAAAAAACCTGAAAGGCGTAAAGTCCACAACGGTTTCTCTCGGGGAAGATTTGGCCGCCAGGTTGCGAGATGATATTTTGTCAGGATTATTGAAAAAAGGAGATAAACTGACAGAACAAGTAATCTGCAAGCAATATCAGGTCAGTCGTACACCGGTTCGGGAAGCCCTTGTTGTCCTTGAAACAGAAGGCTTGGTAGAGCTGATTCCAAACCGGGGAGCTTTCGTCATCGGGTTCTCGGAACGGGACATGTATGATATGTTTACCCTTCGGAAAATTTACGAAATCCAGGCAACCAGGTGGGCAGTAGAACGAATTACCGAGGAGGAAATGGCCGAATTCCGTGAAAACTATGATTTCATGGAATTCTACACTATGAAAAAAGATTTGGATAAAATGCTGAATATCAACAGTAATTTTCACCAAATCATTTATAAGGCCAGCTGCAACCAGCTTCTTCGTCACTTGCTGACATCCTACCAGGTATATCTTCGTCACATTCCTGCCAGTTTTGAAGATTTGGAACGGTATCTAAATACGGTTTTGCAAGAACATCGCCGTATATTCGAAGCCTTTGAAGCCAAAGATGCCGATGCCGCCACAGAGGCTATGGCAATCCACATGGACGAAAGCCAAAAACGACACTTCTTTATGGAATAGCCAAAAGAAAACATAAAAAAGCTATGGTTGTAGACTTCTATATACAGAAATCTACCGCCATAGCTTTTATGTTTTTTCTAAAACTCCAGCTCTTTTTTGCGGAAGAACTGAATTGCAAGGAGTATTGCCAAAATAAGATATACGCCGATAGTCACCCATGTATATAACGGTATCGCAGCACCGGTTGTCAGTGCATCCTTTTGTACCGCAAGAGCTTCTGTCAAGAGATAGTCATTGCCGTCCTTAACAAAGTTTTCTACCACTTTGGAAGTCAACAGAATATTCATCATCTGTGCCGGAACCCCTGTTGCAAAGAATATATACATACAGTTCCCCGCTACGTAACTTTGGGTTAGGTATAGCAGCGGGAGTGTCATAATCATGTAGGCCACCGTTCTAATCGCTTCCCAGGCAAAAGATAAAGCGATGCTGCCAATCTGTGCTCCGGTGAAAGGAACACCAAAGGCCATGCTAATGGCTGTCACACCAATCCCTGCTAATAACGCAGCAATCACCGTCAGTACCGCCGCCTCAAAAATTTTAACAAAAATCACCTTTTGTCTTGAAATTCCAAAGCCAATGGCCACCTGCATAGATTTTGTTTTTAAATCATCGGCATACACAGATAAGAAAATCGGCAATCCGATAAACAGCGGCACCACAGTAGTATAGGAAATCATTACCAGCAGCATTTCCTTCGGGTCACTGTCTGTATGAGTAATATGGTTTGCCAAAACATGGAATACCATAAAAAAGATTACAATAAAATACGTGGATTTTTTGTGCATAATCCGCTTTATATCCGCCATCATATAATTAAGCATCATGACCTCCTACCAGTTCAAAGTAATAATCTTCCAGTGTCTTGGAACCGGACTTTTCCGCAAGAATTCGCACATTGTTTTCCTGCAGCACTTTTTTAGCTTTTTCCAAGTCATCGACCTTTAATTCTAAGGTGTCTTTTTCTACCGCCAAATCATTCAGACCGATTTCCTTGATGATTTTTCCGCCGTGAACAATCCCAAAGCGAGTGGCCGTATGTTCCAGTTCACCCAAAATATGGGATGAAACCACAATAGTCATCTTATACTCTGTATTTAATGTCTTTATCAAATTTCGCACATCTGAGATTCCTTGCGGATCAAGACCGTTAATAGGTTCATCTAAAATCAAAATTTCCGGATTCCCTAAGATGGCATTGGCAATCCTCAGACGCTGTTTCATGCCTAGAGAAAATGATTTGAAAGGAGCCTTGACTCCATCCAGGCCGACTATTTTCAGCACTCGATCCACTTCTCCCTTGTCTTTAATGCCTTTTACTTGGCGATAATATTCGATGTTGTTTTTTGCATTTAGATAGCTGAAAAAATTCTGTCCTATAAAAAAACCGATTTTTTTCCGACTCTCCAATAGCTCGTTCTCATTGGTACTGCCTTTAATAGACAAGTCTCCTGTGTAGTTGGTCAAACCAAGAATGATTTTGAATATCGTTGTTTTGCCGGCTCCGTTTTTGCCGATTAATCCATAAATTTCATCCTTGTTAACCTTCACATTTACATCAGAGAGCACTTTATTTTCTCCGTATGCTTTTTCAACGTGGCAAAGTTCTAACATAGCAATCTCCTAACTAGTTTCTATCTATGTCCATTCGATGTTTGCTAGATGGCAGATTATGAATACCATAATCTCCGTAACTGTAATTCATAGTACGCAGTAAATCAAAACAGATTCCAAAGTGTTTCTGCTAAAATATGAATTTACTATTAACAACTCTTAAGAAATAATAAAAGAAGAAGCACCTACGCTGTTAGATGCTTCCTCTGCTTTTTTATATCTTGCAGCACTATGCCAAGGATTTAGTCTGAAATACCAATTGATCCTGATCCACATCAATAACTACCCGGCATTGATCATCAATATCGCCTTGAATCATCTTACGTGCCAATTCCGTTTCAACATATTTTTGCAAATATCTCTTTACAGGGCGAGCGCCGTATTGTGGAGTATACGCATCGGCAGACACTTTTCTCTTTGCCGCTTCTGTCAATTGTAAGGATATTTGCCGTTCTTCCAGTCTCTTTTGAATATCTTCCAAGGATAAATCAATAATATGCCCGATTTGTTCTTCTGTTAACGGACTAAAGATAACGATGTCATCAATACGGTTGATGAATTCCGGGCGAAAATGTTGTTTTAGTCGTGATTCCACCTGGTCTTTGACTACTGCATCCACCGTTCCGTCCTGATGAATTTTCTCCGTTAAGAATTCACTTCCTATGTTGGATGTCATGATGATGATGGTGTTTTTAAAGTCTACCGTACGCCCTTGGTTATCTGTTAATCGTCCATCATCCAATAATTGCAGCAAAATATTAAATACATCAGGATGGGCTTTTTCAATTTCATCAAAGAGGACAACGCTATACGGTTTTCTTCGAACGACTTCTGTTAGCTGTCCACCTTCATCGTATCCTACGTATCCGGGAGGAGCTCCTACCAGTCTTGATACGGCATGTTTCTCCATGTATTCAGACATATCAATACGAATCATATTTTTCTCAGAGTCAAAGAGAGCTTCCGACAAGGCTTTTGCCAACTCCGTTTTTCCAACGCCGGTAGGCCCCATAAAAATAAAGGAACCAATAGGTCTGTTTTCATTTTTCAATCCGGCTCTGGCTCGCAAAATTGCTTCTGATACTGCCTGAATCCCCTCTTCTTGCCCAATGACACGTCGGTGAAGGATTTCCGGTAACCGCAATAATTTTTCTCGCTCTGTTTCCACCAATTTGGAAACCGGTATGCCGGTCCACTTGGAAACAACTTCTGCAATTTCTTCCTCTGTTACCTCTTCTTTTAACAGTCGCTTCTCTTGAGCTTCGTTGGCGATGCTTTTGTCAACTTCCAGTTTTTTCTCCAGCTCCGGCAAGGTTCCGTATTTTAATTGCGCCAGTTTCTCCAAATCATAATTTCTTTCGGCCTCTTCGATTTGATGACGAATCCCCTCGATTTCTTCTTTGGTTTCCTTGACACCGCTAATTGCCTTTTTTTCTCCTTCCCATTGGGCTCGCATAGCATCGTTTTCTGCATGCAACTCAGCCAGCTCTTTTTCGATGTTTTCCAGACGACGGTTTACTCCATCTTCCTTACTAAGTGCCTGTTTTTCAATTTCCAGCTGCATAATCTTTCTGGAAATATCGTCTAATTCAGCCGGCATGCTGTCGATTTCCGTACGAATCTTGCTGGCTGCCTCGTCCATCAAATCAATGGCTTTATCCGGCAAGAACCGATCCGAAATATAGCGATCTGAAAGTGTCGCACAGGCAATCAGAGCATTGTCTAAAATTCGAACACCGTGATGGATTTCAAATCGTTCTTTTAACCCACGAAGAATGGATATGGTATCTTCTACTGTTGGCTGATCAATGAGAACTTTTTGGAAACGTCGTTCAAGAGCTGCGTCTTTCTCAATATATTTACGGTATTCATCTAATGTAGTCGCACCGATACAGTGTAATTCTCCTCGTGCCAATTTTGGCTTCAGCAAGTTCCCTGCATCCATAGAACCTTCTGTTTTTCCTGCTCCGACAATATTATGAATTTCATCAATAAACAGTAAAATTCTGCCTTCGGATTTTTCAATTTCATTTAGAACAGCTTTTAGCCGTTCTTCAAATTCTCCGCGGAATTTGGCGCCGGCAATCAGAGCACCCATATCCAGAGCATAAATGGTTTTCTCTTTCAACCCTTCCGGTACATCGCCATTTAAGATCCGCTGTGCCAAGCCTTCTACTACAGCTGTTTTACCAACCCCCGGTTCTCCGATTAACACCGGGTTGTTTTTTGTACGGCGTGACAAAATTTGAATCGTATGGCGAATTTCATCATCACGGCCGATAACCGGATCTAAATTTCCGTCCCGAGCCATTTCCACCAAATCACGGCCATATTTTGCCAAGGCTTCGTAATTGTCTTCCGGATTCTGACTGGTAATATTCTGGTTCCCCCGAACGCTCTCCAAAGCCTGCAAAAAACGATTTCTATCAATGGCATATTTGTTAAAAACAGCAACCGACGGTGTGTTTTTTTCATTTAACAATGCCAAGTATAGATGTTCTACACTAATATATTGATCTTTAAATTCCCCTGCGATTTTCTCCGCCTCAATCAGCAACTGATTTAGACGCCGGGTCATATACATATTGGTTCCTTGCCCTGCTACCTTAGGTATCTTATTTACTTCCGTTTCTACATCGGCGGTGATCTGCGGAACATCAATGCCCATGTATTTTACCAGCTTTGGAATCAATCCTTCCTGCTGTTTCAACAACGCCAGATGTAAGTGTTCTCCGTCAATTTGTTGATGGCCGGCAGCCACTGCCAAATCTTGACAGCTACCTAGGGCTTCCTGGGCCTTTTGTGTGTATTTTTCGATATTCATTTCCCCGTCACCTCCCGTAAGAACAGTTTTTCTATTTGGTGCACCTCTTATATCTATTAAAGCACCCAAAAAAACCAAAGTCAATAACTTTTTAGCACTCATCCAAAAAGAGTGCTAAAAATTTCATCTATTACTTTTTTCTTTTAGTAATTGCATTAGTTGTACACGGGAAGAAATCGACAATTTTCCATACACGTTTTTTACATGAGTTTTTACTGTATTAATAGAGATAAATAAACCTTCGGCTATTTCCGCATTCGTTTTTCCCTCTCCCAGTAATCGCAATATCTCCCCTTCTCGATTGGACAGTTTGTATTTTTTAATGACAGTCTCATATACATCCCCTGCCACTTTTTTCTTATTGCTTATCAATATTCGCAATTGATCCCACAGAAACATGAACAACGACAAGTTAAAGCAAACCAAAAACCACCCAGAAAAATTGTTGGCCCATGCCGAAGAATCTCGAACATTCCCCACGTTCCCCACTGCATTTACGGATTGGTAAATAAAAAAAGTTATGATGAAAAAAGTGGCTGTCATAATCCATGGATTTACTTTTCTGTTAGGAAGGTACCAGTTATAATAATATAGACCATATAAGCAAGTAAAAAAAGCCACTACGGCATAGCCTACTTCGACACCATGATAAAAGGGTATCAAGTTTTGATTGGCAATAAAGTATTTTGTGCTCATATAGAATGTTGAAAAGCAAAAGAAGGAAAGGGTAATCACAACAGAAGCGATTTTCCCGCTAAAAAAAACTTTCCCTTTATACTCCGGTTTCCATCGATGACAGCTTTCCATTAGAAAGGATAGCCATAAAAAAAGCAGCATCCCATATAGAATATAATCCAAACCTCGAGAAATCCACGAAGTCCCTCCAATGTCTAATAACTCTCTTCGTGTTAGTAAAATAAAATACAATACACTAGTACCCAAATTATCCAGCAGAACCAGTAACAACCATTTGAAAATCACTTTGATTTCTTCGTGATAAAATCGTGCAAAAGCAAGGAATCCAATGGCTAAAAGCGAGGTGGAAAAAATGCTGATATTTTGTGCGATAATATTGTAGTTAAACAATGTCAACTTCTCCTTTCTCGCTTACATATGGTGGTAACTTTTTCTAGCTAATTATAATATAAATTCATTTATATTTGTAGGAACCTATGTATTACTAGCTGCTGCTGATGGCAGTACATAAATGGCAATGAGTGGTTATTCCCTACAGTCCATTACCGGTATTCCGGCTATGGTAACCAGCTTGTCCTTTTTAATTATTTGTCTGTTATTAAACATCTTTGACGTGGGATTGTACGGCAAGGTGGCGGCTGTCTTGCCAATTGGAATGATGATTGTATATGCTGTATTGGCAATTCTTGGAGCTGTTGGTGTTGGAGAAAGTATGGGTGTTGCAACACTGGTAAAAGACACCTTTCTGCCTGCCAGTGGTTGGGCCGGCGTATTTGGCGCAATAGGTTCTTCCATTTGGTGGTATATCGGCTTTGAAAACTGCTGCCCTATGGCAGAAGAAACAAAAGCTCCCTACAAGGTTATTCCACGTGCACTATTTGCTGCACTAATTTCTATCTATGTTATTGACATTATTTTTTCTTATGCTAGTTTAAAGTACACTGATATCGGCGTTCTATTGACATCAGGCATCTCGCATATTGAGGGATCAAAAGCTATGATGGGTGCAGTGGGTGGCGGCATTATGAGTCTGATCACCATTCTTGCCTCCTTTACAACTGCTAATTCTCAGCTGGCGGCTTTGCCTCGTATGTTTTATGGTCTTGCAAGACAAGAACAGCTGCCACGTATTTTTGGATACGTTCATCCTAAATTCAGAATTCCAATTTTCGGAACTATTACTTGCTTCTTCTTGATGTTCTTCTGCACCATCTACATTTGCCTGAAAGGCGGCTCTGCAGAAATCATGAATATGTTTATCAACATCGTTTGTGTTGCTTGGTTGGGGTGCTATATCCTTGCGATGCTGGATGTGCTGGCACTGAGAAAAAAGTATCCTGATTTTCCAAGACTGTTTAAAGTTCCTTTCCCAAAGGTAATCTTCACAATCGGAATTTTAGGTTCCCTCTACGCAATATATACAATCAGCGGCTACATCCTCTATACTTTGGTTTGGTTGGCTGTCGTTGTTGTATTCATCATCGTATGGAACAAGGCTCACAATCGTCCCATTAACCAGGTATCCGACTTGGAAGATGCCGTTATTATGATTCGTGAAAGAACAGAATACCTTCCTGTATGGGATGAAGCTGTTGCAGAATGGTTAGAAAGTAGAAATAAAGTTAACGCCTAAGATAAACTGGCAGCAAAAATAGAGCAAAAGGAATCTAGTAGTTAAGAAGAAAAAGCAATCCAAGAAATGCAAAAGATGCCAGAAACAGTTTCGTAACACGACGTGCCGAAACCAAACTAAACTCTCTAGCTGATATGTTCAAAGTGGCATCCGGAGGACACTGGAAAAAAACCAGTTCCTCCACTCTACAACGAGTTCTATACTGGAAAGATTTTCATTATCTGGATACCATGCGCCTTATTTACAATTGGGAAAACCGTTTTATGTCGGTAAATTATAATTTACAAATAGGCGCCACATTCCAAGCAAAAGAAAATCAGCAGGATAGGGAAAACACTGCAAACTATAGAATTCAGTTACAGTGTAGTCAAAAAGGTCTCACCGGTTCACGAAATTACAGCTGGAAAAAAATCCACTGGGACCACCAAGAAACAAAAGAAGATTCTTGTCTCTCCCGATTAGCACATCCGTATATCCTGGATCGCTTGGATGCTCTTGATATTATGGAAATGGAGCTAGTTCATAGAAGCAAAGAATCTACATAGTTTTTATCCTGTGAAAGCCTTATTGGATCTGCTTCATGGATTCTAATTCCACCGGTTTTCAGTCTGGTAAAACCCACCCTAAAGGAATGTACAAAATTCCTGGAGCTTTTTGAGCTAATTGGTGATGCTTTAATTAACGAATAATGCTTTCTAAAATACACGTCCTTGGAGGTGACAAGTATCGTGTTTACACTTACCAGCCCGGCTTTTAACAATCACCGTATTGATACAAGGTACGGAAATCTTGGGCCGGAAGAAAATATTAAATTTGGTATTCCACAAACGTCTTTTCCTTTAACTTGGAAAGGTGCACCTGAGGGAACCGTTAGTTATGCTATCGTATTTATCGATTATGACGATGTACCTGATGAAGGCGTTCCCTTTATTCATTGGCTTGCTTGCAACATTCCCGGTAATCAAAACAGTCTGCCGGAAAATAGCAGTCGGCTAACCCCTGACTATCTGCAAGGGTATAATAGCTGGTGTATGCCTTTCCCCGGATATAAAGAAATCCCAAAGGATTACTGCCGTCACTTTGGTGGACCGGCACCGGAGTATCAGCATGAATACGAAGTCTGGATATACGCACTGGACACCGTCCTTGATCTGGAAGAAGGCTTTTGGTACAATCAGCTACGTCGAAAAATGAAAGGACACATCCTCGCTTCCGCTTCGTTATGTGGATACTACGGAACGTGATAAGAAGATTTTTATCTAGTTATACTAAAACGGAAGAGGATCGGACGATTACTCGTACCGGTCCTCTTCCCTGGTCCATAAAATATGTAATTATTACAACAGCAAAGCTGTTGCTTACAACTATTTCACAGTGGCATAATCCACTCTGGAATATCCGCTATATTTCGTCGATGATGGCGTGTTTCGAACGCTTCTTACTTTGTAGTAATACCTTTTATTTCTTCTTAGTTTGCTATCCGTGTCGCTATAAGACATAGAGGCGCTGTTGTTGGTAGTACGAATCCAACGGAATCCTCCGGATGGCGATTCAGATCGATAAATCTGGTAGCCGGTTGCTCCGGGAACTTGATACCAAGAAATATTAGCTCCTCCCTTTTTCCCGCTGGAACGAAAGCCCTCCGGGGTTCTAGGTGTGGCCAAAGATCCATTTTGAGAAATACCGTAGTAGGAAGCAATAACAGCTGCATAATTCTTTGCCAAGGTGTTTCTCTTGGTACTGGTCATAAGATATTTGCACACTCTGGGATTTGAATGGAAAGAGTTTTCCAGCAGAATTCCCGGTACTTTTACCGATGCCGATCCACGAATGACACCAAACCATTCATTTCCGTATTTGTCTTTCTTCTGCCAAACTTGTAAGGCATTCCGTAATCCCATGGTGGATTTCATTTTTGTAGCCAAGTTTTTCCCTAACTTACCTGACACAGACTGCAAGCCTTTACTGGAAGACACAATGGCAAGAGGGTAATCCACATGAGGAGAAGACACGTAGTTGGAGTGCATTGAAATAAAGATATCATAGCCCTTTGCCTTTACTCCACGCGGGTACACGCCAATTTGCTTATCGCCGATTTTCATACTGCTTTTGGTCATACCCACCACTACGTTTGGATATTTTTCCAAATAAGCTTTGAGACGATTGGCCAGATACCACATTTGATTCCCTTCGTAATATCTACCTAATCCTTTTACATAGCAACCTTTGTTGGTACCGGTTTCGTGTCCCGGGTCAATCATGATAAAGGTGGCAACTCTTTTAAAGGTGGCTTTGATAGTATGGTCGCCGGTGGTTCCTTCCGGGAACACTACCGAAGTAACGGCACCGCGATTGACTCCATCTACATACACTTTATCCAAAACATAGCCTTTGTACGTTTTAATGGCAAAGACTTTTTCTTTTGTATATGTGTTCTTATAGCTGGAATTTTTTTCTGTTCGAATGGTGGTTACATAGCCACCCCATCTATATTTGATGCGATCCTGTCTTTTTGCTACCACCGTATACCTGGTAGTATTGCTATCATTCTTTGGTTTGTAGCGATAGGTTTTGCTTGCCGCAGAAGCTCCATCCACCGGCATTACAAGTACAGCCACTAACACTGCCACCAGCAAAGCCATAATGGTGGTGCGAGAAATACGTCTTGCTTTCTTACACATGGTACTAATCTCCCCTCTCATTCTCACCTACACTCTCAATAATCTGAACTACGGTTGTGATTATAGCACCCTACTAATTTTGTTGTGTGAAGAATCATTTCTTTTCACAAAAGCTTCATGATTTCTTCGAAAAAGACCTTTTGGCTACAAAATACTTGACAAGATATTCCAGAAGAAGTTTACACCTGGTGTCAAGATACGTCCTGTAAAGTTAAATAAGATTAATGCCAGTAGGATAAAAAATCCATATTGGTAAAGTTGATACCACCAACTGTATTTTTTCAAATCAAATATCTGGGTGATAATGTTAAATCCATCTAGCGGCGGAATCGGGATTAAGTTAAAAATCATCAACACCAGATTTATGAGAATGATATTGTAAATCATGGTGCCAATGATACCCACCAGCGTTCCTTGTGCCATAAAAGCGGATGGAAAACCGATTAAATACACCTTTAGAATCAAGGTAAAGACAATGGCCAGTACCAGGTTCATCAATACGCCGGCAAAAGCAACGATGAATTCATCCCGCCGTGGTCTTTTGTAATTGCGGGAATCAATTTCTACCGGCTTGCCCCATCCAAAACCAACAAAAATCAAGGCTAAAAATCCGGTCCATTCAATGTGTGCCATAGGATTAATGGTCACACGCCCTTGTAACTTCGGCAGCGGATCGCCCAATTTATCAGAGGCAAAGGCATGAGCAAATTCATGGAAAGACAAGCCAATGACAATGCCCGGAATCATCAATAACTCTGCCACAAACCAATTGGCAATGCCCTGGCTGCGAATAGAGTCAGCTGACATCCACAGCATCAACAGTAAAAATATCATCATAGAAACGTTTTGCTTATTTCTCATACAGTTTTCCTTCAGTAATCGTGTACGTAGTTATATTTTATTTTTTCTATTAAAGCACATTGGATAATAGCCTGGCAATAGGCTCTTTAATGCGAATCCACAAAGATCGTTGATCGTATAATTCCTGCGTTAATTCATGTCCATGTTCCATATCCTTTTCAAAGATGGCTTCCATCTTCTTTGCTTCCCGTTCATCGTAGATAAAGCTGTTGCACTCAAAATTCAATTTGAAGCTGCGAACATCAAAGTTGGTGGATCCAATGGTTGCTACTTCTCCATCTACCACCATGGTTTTGGAATGAAGGAATCCATTGTCATAGATGAAAATCCGACCTCCATCGTTTAGCAACTCACCACAGTATTTGTAGGTGGCCCAGTATACGAAAATATGATCCGGACGGCAAGGAATCATAATCCGCACATCCACTCCGGATAAGGCTGCCATTTTTAAAGATTCTAAAATCGGACCATCCGGTACAAAATACGGTGTTTGAATGTAGATATTCTTTCTTGCTGAGGTAATCATTTTCATAAAGGCTCGCTTTACTTCATCGTGCTGTGTCTCCGGGCCGCAAGATACAATCTGCATACCTGTGGTTCCGGCTACTTTTTCCGGCTCAAAGAATACCCCGGACAAATCCACCTTTTCCTTGCTGCTGGCTCTCCAGTCTTGCAAAAAACGTAAATTTATATCCTGCACTGCACCGCCTTCAATGCGCGCATGAGTATCACGCCAAAAGCCGAATTTCTTTTTGGCTCCCATATATTCTCTGGCAATATTAAAGCCGCCAATGTATCCAATGGTGTTATCAATTACCATAAGCTTGCGGTGATTACGAAAATTCAATTTCGGGTTTACATAGCGAAAAAGCCTGAATTTTGGCGGAAAGAAAGTGGCGAATTCTCCACCGGCTGCAATCAATTTCGTAACCATCCGATCCGAAAAATGTCGACTCCCTAAGGCATCCACCAATAGACGCACCTTCACGCCTTCTAAGGCCTTAGTAGTCAGAGCATCCACCAGCCGTTTCCCTTCTTCATCCGGCTTAATAATGAAAAACATAATGTGAATGCTTTCCTTAGCCTCTGCAATGTCCCGGTACATTACATCTGCCAATTGCCGACCACTGGTCTGGATAGTCATTTGGTTGTCCTGAGAATAGTAGGCACGACCGTAGACTTGATTTAGACGAATTAAATCTTTCCACTTTTCTGCCACCGACAAGTCAAAAGGATAGGATCCCTTTGCAATGGCCGCTTCTTGTTTTCGCAGCGCCGAAGTCATTAAATGAGCCTCATTTTTGGTCAACGTAAAAATTCTCTTTCGAGAAATATTCTGCGAAAACAAAACATATAAAATAATCCCTAAAATCGGCACTAAAAACAGCACCAGTATCCACGACATGGTAGCATCCGGATTTTTACTTTCGTGGAAAATAATCATTACCGCAATGGCAAAGTTTGCAATATATAATATCGTAATCCATATAGTAAAAAAAATTGTTCCACTTCCGTATCCCAATAAAGCAACCATTACAAGCCTCCCTCGTTTTCCCTCTCTTTGATAATACCACACAACAGTTTCCTTTGCCTCTTCTTGAGTTTTTTTCGCCGAAAGAGTATCATAGAAGCAGAAAGTGGGGCGATACCATGAGATTTGACTTACACTGCCACGTCAAAGGCGGATCCATCGACTCACGCGTGACCCTGGAACGGTTTATTGAGCTTCTTCAAATTCAAGACTTTGACGGAATGATGATTACCGACCATGACAGCTATCGCGCTTGTCGTTACTGGGACCGTATCAAGGACGATACAAAATATAAAGATTTTGTTGTTTTACGAGGAATTGAATACGATACAAGAGATGCCGGTCACTTTATTGTTGTGATGCCGGACGATCTTTATTTGAAGGTGCTGACCATTCGCGGAATGCGCCTTGCACGACTGATTTCCATTGTCCATGGAAATGGCGGTATTCTGGGACCGGCTCACCCCTATGGCGTCCGCAGTTCCTCCGCCATGCTCTTTGGATTCCTTGCAAAACATCCTAACGTTATCCATGAATTTGATTTCATCGAAACCTTTAATACGTGCGAATCACCTCTTTCCAACATGCTGGCTCACAAGATGGCCGGAAAATACGGAAAAGTAGGCACCGGCGGAACCGATGCCCACGATGAAAAATACATTGGCATGGGATACACGGATATTGATTACAATGTCCGTTGTAACAACGATTTAATTACCGCCATTAAGGAAAATCGCATCATCGATACCAACGGTATTGAGCGAAAAGCCACTACGCGTAGCAAGATGAAGGATTCACAGCTAGGTGTCTTAGGATTTAAAGTCTACAACCAAGGTATTAGCAAAATTCTAAAACCATATCGAAAAAGACAAGCACTACGAACAAAACACGAGGAGTAAAACTCCTCGTTGTTGTTTTCTGTATTCTCAATCTGCTACAATGTTTGTCGTCCTTCCATAGCCTTTAACAACGTTACTTCATCGGCGTATTCTAAATCGCCGCCTACAGGAATGCCGTGAGCGATACGACTCACCTTAATGCCGGAAGGTTTTAGTAGTTTAGCAATGTACATGGCCGTTGCCTCTCCTTCAATATTGGGATTGGTAGCCAAAATAACCTCTTTAACGGCATCCTCCTTTTGCAGACGAAGAATCAGGGATTTCAAATTGATGTCTTCAGGACCGATTCCATCCATAGGAGAAATTACTCCATGAAGCACATGATAACGGCCGGTATATTCTTTCATTCTCTCCATGGCCATTATATCCTGCGGCTGCTCCACCACGCAGAGAACACCGGGATCCCGGCGAGAATCCTGACAAATCTCACAAGGATCTTGATCTGTCAAATTACCGCAAATAGAACAGTAGTGCATCTTTTCTCTAGCTTGCCTAATGGAGTCGGCCAGAGAAAGAGCTTCTCGTTCTTCCATATTCATGATATAAAAAGCCAATCGCTGGGCTGTCTTTCCACCGATTCCCGGTAATTTTGACAACTGTGAAATCAGTTGGTTTAAGGGTCTTGCATAACGAGCCATAATTTAGAGCATTCCCGGAGGCAGACCCAGACCGGCTGTCAGTTTTTCCATTTCTTGCTGAGAGACTTCTTCCAGCTGACGCATAGCCTCGTTAACAGCTGTCAGAATCAAATCCTGAAGCATCTCAATATCATCCGGATCTACTACTTCCGGTTTCAAATCAATGGACTTTACCTGTTTGTCTCCGGTTACCGTTACGGATACAGCTCCGCCGCCGGAACTGGCCGTCTGTTCCATTTGATTAATCTTTTCCTGTGTTTCGTCCATCTGACGCTGCAGCGCCTGCATTTGTGCCATTTGCTGTTTTTGATTCATTGCCGGAGCCTTTTGCTTTTTGCCGGCACGCATTCCTCTTCCCATATTGGTTACACCTCCTATATTTGTTTCAACTATGTATTTTCAGTTATTGATTTTCTATTCATCCACGATATCAACTTTGGCAACTCCCAGCTTGGTACGAATTTCTTTGGCTAGGCTCTCCGCATCTGTGGTGTTCTCTTCTTTGCTATCGGTCTCATCCTTTATCACAAGTCGCCGCGGTCGTCCGCCAACCTGTGCAACAAACTCCTCGATTTCATATTTGTGTTGTTCCAGCATACCGGAGGCAAGACCGGAAGCCAGTACAGCCAATTCTTCATCGTTGATTTTCATAGGCTGTACATTGGCACGAACCAAATTAAACATACCGCCTAGTTGCTGCTCCCCTTTATCCAGTACTCGATCCCATAGTTCTTCCAGTTGTTCCTGTTGTTGTTCTTGCTGTGGCAGACTATGCGCTTCCTGCGTATGTTCTACTGCTTTTTCCTCTTTCGATAAAGCTTCCTTTTCTACTGCCTTTATCGCCACTTTTGTCGTTGTTTTTTCGACCGTTTTTGGTTCTGCCTCTGTCTGCGCCAGACTAGGTTTCTCATCGGCACTGTTGTTGTCCCTTTCAGGTCCCTTTGATATATTGCTGCCGGTTGTAAAAGCTGTTTGGGTTCTTTTTGCCGTAGCCAAACGAACGAAGCAAACTTCCAGCAATATTCTTGGTCTGGAAGAAAGTCTTGTTTCTTCCAGCGTTTTCGTGATTTCCATTATGGCTCGGTCAATATCATCCATGGATAACCCTTGCGCCTGTCTCTCGATGCGCTCTACATTTTCCAGAGACATATTCAAACTGTCTTGGGGATTGTCCAAGAATTTAGTCAGCATCAAATTCCGGTAATGATTCATCCAGCCACGAAGAATTTGCCGGGCATCCAGACCTTGCTCCAACATGGAAGCAATGTGCAAAATCCCACCGGTTGTATCGCCATTCATAACAGCCTCTGTGAGTGTCACGTAAGATTCTTCCCCTGCCATACCAAGGGATGACAACACATCCTCACGACTAATGCTGCCTTGCCGGCCGGCAATGCATTGTTCCAGTAACGTCATGCAATCACGAACAGATCCATCTGCATTGGCCGCAATCAATGATAACGCACCATCTTCCAGTGTAACATTCTTATCTTCACATACGTTTTTCATTGCATCAATTAAGACACCTTCTGATACGCGACGAAAATCCATTCGCATACAGCGGGATAAAATTGTAGCCGGTAATTTTTCCGGTTCCGTGGTACACAAAATAAACATCACCGTTGCCGGAGGCTCCTCCAACGTCTTTAGCAAAGCATTAAAGGCAGATGTCGATAACATATGTACTTCGTCTATGATGTACACTTTCTTTTTACCCACTACCGGTGCATATTCTACACTTTCCCTAAGCTCACGAATATCATTAATACCATTGTTGGAAGCGGCATCCAGTTCAATTAAATCAACAAAATTCCCTTCCTTTATGGCCTGACAGTTGGCGCACACGCCACAAGGTTTCGCGTCATCAGAAAGACAATTAACCGCTTTTGCCAAAAGACGTGCCGTAGTGGTTTTCCCGGTTCCTCTGGTTCCACAAAAAAGATATGCATGACTAACAGAGTTTCCTGCGATTTGATTTTCCAGAATCCGCACAATGTGATCCTGCCCCAGCATAGAAGAAAACACTTCCGGCCGGTATTCTCTGTAAATAGCTTTGTACATGCTAGCTCCTTAGTCTTTTTAGTCTTTCCTTGTAACTTTTCAGTGTCCCATGTTGATAGAAAAAAATTGCCCTTTGAAAGCCCCGCAGGAACGAAGAAGGCTAACCTGCGGCACATAGGAGGGTCTGCTTATTGCTGCTTCCTTCCGGACCTGACAAGGTTCACAGTGTCCTATTGCGCAGGACCCAATCCATCCATGCGAAGCTGTCAAAAGACAATTTATTCATCCCATTATATCAGCGGGCTACAACCTTGTAAAGTTCATCTGCTGTCGGTGGTAGGATTGCCTCTCTCACGCCGTCTTTTTCCAAGTATATTCCCTCTGTTGCTGTTGTGATTTCCCCGATGTCTGCCACAGTAATTTCCTGTGTTAAAAGTGCCTTTTTAATCCGTTCTGCCCGGGTGCCGGCTGCGATAATAAGCATGCATCCACTGGAAATAAGCCGTAAAGGATTGATGCCATAATGACGGCACAATTTTTCGGTTATAGGAGAAATGACAACCTTATCTTGATGAATTCTTGCTCCCACTTTTCCAACATGGCACATCTCCCAGACCGCACCCAGCAGACCACCTTCGGTAATATCATGCATACCATGGGTGCCTATCTTCCCGGCTGTGACCCCTTCTTTTACAACGCTGACATAGTCCAGCATATTTTCTCCCATAGTCAGTTCTTCTTCTGTCAACACATCTTTCAGCTGGTCTTGGTAGTCACAAGCGATAATACCTGTTCCCTCGAGTCCTGCCCATTTGGTCATCAAAATCCGATCGCCCGGCTGCATTATCCCGGTGTCGTCTTTGGCAGAAGAATTTGCCAAACTACGCCCAAAGGCAGTGGAAACAATGACAGGAGAAGATACAGCCGGTGTAATTTCCGTATGGCCACCGATAATTTCCACTCCTACTTTTTCGCTGGCGGTGGCCGCTTGGTTCATGATGGTTTCCACCTGCTCTTTTGTCGTCCCTACCGGCAACATAACTGCCAACATAATGCCTATCGGCTCTACTCCGTTACTTGCCACATCGTTGCAGGAAATATGAATGGCCAATCGTCCAATATCGGCAACGCTGGCGGTAATCGGATCGGTAGACATGACGCACTCATACTTGCCAAAATCCACCACTGCACAATCTTCACCAATCCCCGGCCGCACCAAAACTTCCGGTCGCTTGAACCGAATTTTATCAAAGACTATGTTTTCCAAAAGCTTACTATCCAGTTTCCCAACAGGCAATATCATTATGCTTCCTCCTTTATTTGAGGAAATTTTTCCAACAATTCTTTTTCTGAAATAATGGCAACTCCTTCTTGGCGAGCTTTCTTATTTTTAGAAGAAGTAGACTCTATGTCGTTATTGATTAAATACGATGTTTTTTTGCTGACAGATCCTGCCACTGCAGCTCCCAAAGTCTGCAACCGTTCCTTTAGCCTATCTCTATTCTCAAAATGCTGCAATGACCCTGTAATAACAAAAGTCATTCCCGATAAAGCGGCATCTTCTTGCGTTGCGGAAGCTTCTTCAAAAGATAGTTGTTCCAGCAAGTCGGCCACTTGTTTTTTGTGGTTTTCGTCTTGAAACCATCCCTCAAAAGCCGCAGCCAAAACATCGCCTACGCCTTCAATTGACAGTAGCTCATCTTTTGTCAATGCTTGAATCTTTTCCCAGCTGTTTCCGCAAAAGCGACTGATGTTTCGAGCATTGGCAGGACCGATTCCGGTAATACCTATGGCACATAGAAGCCGCTGGCAGGTGGTGGTTCTTGCGTTATTAATGGAAGCTTGCAAATTGGCAAAAGACTTTTCCCCCATCCCTTCCATAGCGATAATCTGATCTTTGTATCGTTCTAATTGAAAGATATCCGCAAATTCTCCAATAAATCCCTGTCCTACAAATTTTTCCAAAGTAGCCTCAGACAGTCCTTCAATATTTAATCCTACACGGGAAACAAAGAGGGCAAAGCTTTTTATCTCCTTTGCCGGGCAATGTTCATTGAGACAATACAGTTCTTCTGTACCGGCATCTTTTCGCACTTCTACAGAACCGCCACAAGCAGGACATGCCTCCGGCAATGGAATATATCCGCTAGCGGTCAAATCTTCTGCGATTTGCGGAATAATCATATTGGCCTTATATACAGAAATTTCATCTCCGATTCCCAACTTCAAATCCTTCATTACACTAATGTTGTGTACCGATGCTCGAGAAACTGTGGTGCCTTCCAGCTCCACCGGATCAAATACTGCAATGGGGTTGATCAAACCGGTACGACTGGGACTCCACTGAATCTTGCGCAAATAGGTCAACGCCGTTTCATCTTGCCATTTGAAGGCAAGGGCATCCTTTGGGAATTTGGCAGTGGTTCCTAAGGATTTTCCATAAGCAATATCGTCAAAAGTTATTACCAGTCCATCCGATGGAATATTGTATGTAAATATTTCCTTAGAGAACCATTCTACCGCTGCGGGAATATCCTTAGCCGTTACCATTTTATAGTAAACAACTTCAAAGCCTTGCTGTGTCAGCCATTGTAGCTGCTGGCTGTGGAGGGAGTATTCCGGTGCCCCTTCTCCTTCTGCTTCCGTCAGGGTAAAGGCATTAAAGTGCACTTTTCGCTCTGCCGTAATGGCACTGTTTAGCTGTCGAACAGAGCCGCTGCACAAATTTCGCGGATTCTTGTATCTGGCACTGGCCTCGGGAATTTTTCGGTTGATTTCTTCAAAATCCGAGTAGGTAATATATGCTTCTCCGCGAATCACAAGACGGCCTTTAAAGGGAATAGTCATAGGTACATTGACAAAGGTTCTGGCATTGGCAGTAATCACTTCCCCCAGCTCTCCATTGCCGCGAGTTACCGCCTTTGAGAGCTTTCCCTCTTCAAAGGTCAACACAACGGTCAATCCGTCCAGCTTCCAGGAGAGCATACCGGATCGATCTCCCAGCCATGCCATCAGTTCATCTACCTCTTTGGTCTTATCCAAGGACAACATTTTCTGTGGGTGCTTTTCTTTTGGCAAGTCATTGGCCACTTCGTATCCTACATTTTGGGTAGGGCTGCCGACCAAAATAATTCCGGAGGTTTTTTCCAGTTCTTCCAACTCATCGTATAATTTATCGTATTCAAAGTTGGTCATAACCTCGCTGTTTTCTTTGTAATAGGCACGCGACGCTTCGTTTAATACATCGATACGCCGCTGCATTTCCCGTTTTACATCCTTCATAGCTTCTCCAGTGGGGCTACATCTGCCGCCAGTTTCTTCACTCCCGCTTCATCAAAGGCCACCCGCACAAGGTTCCCTTTTACATCTAATACCGTACCTGTTCCAAACTTTCCGTGACGTACCTGATCACCTGCTTGCAAGTTAATCTCTTTCTTTTTAACGGCTTTTCGTACTTCTCTTTTGGCTGCTCCATACTGTGCAAAAGGTTTGTAGGGCTCCGGTTTGTTATATCCATCCAGGGGCTTTTGCTCTCCAAATCGAGCTTCGTTTTTCTTTACATAAACGCCATCGCCCTCCAGCAATCGAGGATCCAGCTCTCGTAAGAAAACGGATTCTCTGGTGGGACTTCCTTTTCCGTAAATAATACGGTATCCGGCACTGGTAAGCCACAATCGCTTTTTGGCTCTGGTCATGCCAACATAGCAAAGGCGTCGTTCTTCCTCCAGTTTATTTTGATCTTCTAAAGATCGCATACCCGGGAACAGTCCGTCTTCCATCCCCGGCATAAACACATAAGGGAATTCCAATCCTTTGGCACTATGCATTGTCATTAAAGCCACTGCATCTTCGCTGGCATTATGGTTATCGATGTCGGAAAGCAAAGCGATTTTTTCAAGAAAGTCGCTTAATGACAGTTCACCTTCTTCTTCGTAATCGTAAATAACGGACTTGAATTCCAACAAATTTTCTATTCTGGCTTCTGCTTCAGTGGTGTTCTGGGCTTCCAAAGCATCCATGTATCCGGTATTTGCCAGCAACCCGTCATATATATCGGAAACTCGCAAGTTTTCCCGTTCTTCATGATAGTGAACAATGGTTTCTGCCATATCTCCTGCTGCCTTACCGGCTTTTTTTGATAAAGTGGCAAGAACTTGGGAATCTAGCAGCAAGTCCGTCATACTCTCTTGGCGTGCCAGAGCCCAGGAAGCCAGTTTATCCTGCGTAGTCTTTCCGATACCTCTCTTTGGTTCATTGATGACCCGCATCATAGCAAGATCATCTTCCGGGTTTTGTACCAACCGCATATACGCAACCAGATCCTTTATTTCTTTTCTATCATAGTACCGAAGACCACCTACCACTCGGTAAGGAATTTGCCGCCGTGACAGGGCGTCTTCAAAATTTCGGGACTGAGCGTTGGTTCTATATAGAACGGCAAAGTCCGAATATTTACTGTCGATGGATTTAATCCGTTCAATTTCCTGTACAATATACCAAGCTTCTTCCTTTTCGTCATCTGCCCGACGATACACCAGCTTTTTCCCATCATCTGCATTGGTCCACAGTTTTTTACTCTTGCGCTGAGAATTCTTTTCAATGACCGAATGGGCTGCCGCTAAAATATTTCCCGTAGAACGATAATTTTGCTCCAGTTTGATTACTTTAGTCCCGGAAAAATCCTTTTCAAAGTTAAGGATATTCGTAATATCGGCACCACGCCACTGGTAAATACACTGATCGTCATCACCAACTACGCAAAGATTTCCACTATCTGCTGCCAACATCCGCACAAATCGATATTGGGTCTGGTTGGTATCTTGGTATTCGTCAACCATAATATACCGAAAGCGATGTTGGTAGTGTGCCAACACCTCCGGTTCTTTGTCAAAGAGGCGCACTGTATTTAAAAGTAAATCATCAAAATCCATAGCATTATTTTTCTTTAGGATTTTTTGATAGCCGTCATATGCTTTTTCCTCTTGCTTTTGCCGGAAATCTCCACCGAAATAGTAAATAAATTTTTCCGGTGTAACTTCCTTTTCCTTGGCTTTGCTAATGACATTTAACAGGTGGCTGGGGGTAAATTGTTTTTCATCAATCGCCGCTTCTTTCATGACATTTTTAATGACCGCCTTGGTATCTACCGGATCGTAAACCACAAAATCTTTTCCATAGCCCAGCAAATCCGCATGGCGACGCAAAATCCTAAGACAAGCCGCATGGAAGGTCATAATCCACATAGGAGCAGGGCGACCCAGAATGCTTTCCACTCTGTCCCGCATTTCTCTTGCCGCCTTATTGGTAAAGGTTACCGCTAAAATATTGTAAGGATCCACATTTTTATCTTCAATTAAATGGGCAATACGGTGGGTCATGGTACTGGTTTTCCCACTACCGGCACCGGCCAAAATCAATAGCGGTCCTTCTGTATGCAAGCAAGCTTCTCGTTGTTTTTCGTTTAAAGTATCTAAGTTAATCATGTCTCTATTCTATCACATTTCTCCTATGCCGGTTGTACCGGCTTCTCCTACAAACAGTCTAAAGATCCAACTTCATATCGCCGTCTTTTATTTTTTCGGCTTTCTGTAGCATCGCATAAAAAATTATGGATAGTACAGCCGGAAGCGCAATTTGAACTGCCAGTACCTTTATCAATACCGATATGTGAAATCCCATATCGGTGAAAGTCATAATCTGCCCTACTAATCCGGAGGTACCCATACCGGCACCGGCTGCATTGTTGGTCATCTTTAAAAGGCAGGTGCTAATGGGACCTACCACTGCTGCAGCCAATGTAGGCGGCAACAATATCCATGGATTTCGAATAATATTAGATACCTGAATCATCGATGTTCCAATACCTTGGGCAATAAGTCCGCCCACGCCGTTTTCCCGGTAGCTAATTACGGCAAACCCTACCATCTGAGCACAGCATCCAACGGTAGCTGCACCGGCGGCCAGTCCGGACAAGTCCATCATCAGACAAAGAGCCGCAGAAGATATGGGAGCGGTCAGTGCCAATCCGACTACTACGGCGATGAAGATTCCAAACCAGAAAGGCTGCCATTCCGTAGCCGTAATAATGGAATCACCCAGTTTTATCATGCACCAACCTACGCCGGGACCAATAAGCTTTGCCGTTGCACCGCCGGCCAGCAGCACCACTGCCGGTGTTACAATAATATCCACCTTGGTCTCTTTGGAAACCATCTTCCCTAATTCTGCCCCAATAACTACCGCCACAAAAGCACCGGCAGGTCCCCCCTGCATTTGAATTCCAAAACCTGTAAAGGTTGCGCCCATAAGCCCGGTGACGGCACTGGTGAACAGCACCAAGGGTGGTGCTTTTAGAGCGTGGGCAACCGCTACGCCAATGGCCGGCCCCATCATACTCATAGCCGCTGTTCCAACAGCGGTAAGAAACATAACAATTCCTGCTTTTTCATCGATACCGGAAATATGGCACAACTGCTGCCCGATTGTTTTTAGAATCAAGCCGATTAGTAACGATGCAAAGAGCCCTAAAGCCATAGCCGATAAGGCATCTATAACATATCGTTTTACACTTATCTCAATATCTTTCTTTTTCAAAAAAGCCGACACATTGCTCATGGTATTCATCCTCTCTTTACTTTCCTCGTTAGCTACTTGCCGCTTTCTTTTTTGCCACTTGATCAATACATTGTTTCATAATGGCAAGGCCTTCCTCTACCTGTTCATCGGTAACACACAAGGGCGATAAAAAGCGAATTACATTGGCATTTGCCCCGGCGGATTTCAATAGCAAGCCTTTTTGTACTGCCAAATCAATGATTTCTTTTACGGCTTCTGGATTCGGCTCTTTTCCTTTTTTTGACCGAACCAATTCCATACCCAGCATAGCTCCCATGCCTCGGCAATCTCCAATGATTTCATATTGTTCTTTCCATTGATTCCAGGTAGTTAGTATCTTTTTTTCCAGCTGTTTTGCCTTGGCCGGCATATTTTCTTCTTCCATGATTTCTACTGTCTGTAATGCCGAAGCACAGGAAACCGGATTCCCGCAAAATGTACCGCCGATAATCCCTGCCGGCACAGCATCCATGATTTCCTTTCGTGCTGTCACCGAAGCCAGTGGCAATCCACCGGCAATAGCCTTAGCCGTTAGCAAAATGTCAGGTTCCACACCTATATCTTTGTAGTAATCGGCACCAAAGAGGCGACCGGTTCTTGCCCATCCGCTTTGTACTTCATCACAAATCATCAAAATATCGTTTTCATCACAAAACTCCCGCACAGCCTTCACCCAGGGAAGCGGTGCCGGCACCAGGCCGCCAACTCCTTGCACCGGTTCAAACATAATGGCGGCACAATCTTCCACCGGGTTTTTCCGGGTAAAAACCGCCTTCATTTGATCCAGAAAATAGGCAATCCCGTCTTCTTTTGTCATACCGTCAGGTCTACGATACAAGTTAGGAAACAGCGCTTTGCAAACGCCATTGGCAAAAGCTCCCACACCTCCTGAGGCTTTTCGATCTGTGCCATCGGTGTATTTGGCCGAGATTCCATGATACGCGCCGGAAAACACCAAGATATTTGGTCGTTTGGTAAAAATCCGTGCCACTTTGATAGACGTTTCGTTTCCCTCCCCACCGGAATTTAAAAACATTGTTTTTTTATGGCGACCTCTAACCGGAACCACTTTATTTAGCTTTTCCGCCAACTGAATATATGGTTCGTGTGTCATTACGTCCATCATTACATGAAAATATCGACTAGTTTGCCGGGTAACGGCATCTACAAGCTCCGGTCGGCTATATCCGAGATTCAGCACTCCAACACCACCGGTCCAATCTAAAAACACATTTCCATCTACGTCTTCAATCATGGCACCTTCCCCGCGGGCAATGGCCAAAGGCAAGTCACAATGGATTCCCAAAGGGATTTCTTGTTCTCTTTTTTTCAGCAACTGCCGTGATTTCGGCCCCGGCACTACTGTTTTCATTGTCGGCAAACTATCTTTTAACATCTGTATCATCCTTCTTTTTTCTTTTTATCGATACGACTTCAAAATCATGGTTTGGAAAAGCTATGCTTTCCATAAAAGAACTGCCGGGAAATTCCCGGCAGCTCATTTTCTTTTCACTGTCCTAGACATCGGCCGGTTCAGCCAAGGCAGCCCCCAAATCAACGGTGTTTTTGTCTAATTGCTGTACCAAATTATTAATGGCAATAATCTGGTCCGCAGACAATTCTTCTCCTATCCGCAAGCTGCTGTTGTATAGCACATTTTCAATCTGCCCGTGAACCTCTGCCAGTTTTTCTTTAATATCTTCCAGCATCTCCTGGTTAACGGTTTCCTCAATGACATCTTCTAAGGTAACATCGCCTGCATTTTCCAGGCTGAATTCCGAAACGTTAGTAATGACCACCGGTTCATATCCCAGTTCCTTTTCGATACTCTTAGCCAAGTCCTTTTTAGACTGTTCCTCTCCATGAACTAAGAAAACCTGCTTTGGCTGCTGCTGGAACCCGGAAATCCACTCCATTAAACCGTTGCGATCTGCATGACCGGAAAATCCTTCTAAATTATATATTTCTGCATTTACTTGTACCGGTTCCCCAAAGAGAGTCACTTCCTTGGCTCCCCCTAATAAAGCACGTCCCAACGTCCCCTCTGCCTGGTATCCCACAAAGACAATGCTGGACTTTTTATCCCATAGATTATGCTTTAGATGATGACGAATTCGCCCTGCTTCACACATGCCACTGGCAGAAATAATAATCTTTGGGCTGCGATTCATGTTCAGCTGCTGGGAATCCTCTGTGCTCCGTGTAAACTTTAAATTCACAAAATCTAAAGGATCATCCCCCTTTAGAATATATTCTCTTGTTTCCTGATCAAATACCTGTGCGTTATTGCGAAATACCTCTGTTGCCGCTGTGGCCATGGGACTATCTATATAGACATTTAGCTTGTCTAAATCTTTTTTGTAGCGACTATGTCTATTTTCATAGTATTTATTCAGTTCATATATCAGTTCCTGTGTACGTCCCACTGCAAAGCTGGGAATGACTACTGTACCGCCTCGGCGAGTCGTCTTAACAATAATCTCCATCAGCTTTTCCACATCCATGGAATTATTCGGGTGTACCCGGTTTCCATAGGTGCTCTCCATAATGACGTAATCGGCTTTTTTAATGATCGTCGGATCCCGCAGCAATGGTCGATGCATCACCCCTAAGTCGCCGGAAAAAACCAGCTTGGAAACAGTATCGTTTTCGGCTACCCACAACTCCGTAACCGCAGATCCTAAAATATGACCGGCATCGTTAAACACAATACGCATATCGTCATTGATGGAAATAAGCTGATCATATAGTATTGGTTCCACATAGGTCAAAGTTCGTAAAGAGTCCTCTACGGTATATAACGGTTCCACCAAAGGACGACCGGCACGTTCATTTTTACGGTTTTGCCATTCCGCTTCTTTTTCATGAATATAGCCGCTATCTTTTAGCATTACATCCAGTAAATCTGCAGTGGCACTAGTACAGTAGATTTTCCCTTGAAAACCTCTCTTTACCAGCAACGGAAGGCGCCCACAATGATCAATATGCGCATGGGATAAGATCATGCATTGAATTTCTGCAGGATCAAACGGAAAGGGCTCGGCATTCATGGCATCTTGTGCCTTTCCGCCTTGAAACTGTCCACAATCCAATAGAACCTTATGGGCTCCACTAGTAATAAGATGACAGGAACCTGTCACTCCATTAGCGGCACCGCAAAATTTAATTTTCATACATGCCTCTTTTCAGTTAGCTTTGCTGACTTTGTCCGGATCCTTTCCGGCATCATTGCAAAGCAGTAAATACATATCTACTGCTGTTTCAAACTCCATGACCAGTTCTTCTTTGTCCTGGCCTTCGTAGAGAACGTCGTCCTGGATTCCCATTACCCGTCCTCTAAATTTTCTATCTTCTTTGGAGAACTCTACACTCCCCGTATAAGCTCTGTATTCCAATCTTTCTTCCATTGTAATATTCCCTTTATCCATGTTCCTATAGTATCATTATCCTATGGTTCTTTCAATGAGATTATCCATCACAGGATCCGCTGGTCCGTAACTACTATATCCGCTTTGGAATCTCTTGAGGTAGTGGGTACCCTAGAGAGAATTTGCTCTTCATAAGCAATAGCAAGCAGCACAGGAAAAACCTCCCACTGCTGTCGGCACTTTTCCAAATACCGGTCATAGTATCCTCCCCCATATCCAAGGCGATTTCCGCTTTCATCAAATGCAACACCCGGCATAATTATCAACTGTGCACCTTGCAGTAAAGGACACTCTCTCTTTGGTTCCGGAATCCCCCAGACACCGGGCTCCAGTTCTTCCCTGGATGTAATGGCATAAAACCCCATATTCTCTCCATTAACTCGAGGCAAACCTACTGTTTTTCCAAGGTTTAACGCTGCCTGTATCATCCCGGTCGTATCCACTTCGCTTCCAAAGTTGGCAAAAAAGAAAATAGTCTCCGCCTGTAAAAAAACTTCTTGGACAAGTACCTTCTCTTCGATTTTTTTATTTTTTTTCCATCGCTTCTCCATGACAATTCCATCACGTGTGGCAAGAACCTCTTTTCGAAGCTTATTTTTATTAAATTGTAGTTGATTCATATAGCTTTCGGTCTTCATCATTGTTCTTGGTATTCGTCGTTATTCAACTGTCCATCTATTACGTTTCCGCTATGTGAAAGGGAAGTATTCTTTTCAGTCCGCATCCTCCCCCTCTTTGTGATATACTCGTATGTACCCGTTATTTTGATGCTTCTATCACAGAATCCCACTGTCAATATATTTCAAGGAGGATGATTCCTATCATATTGTTAACTGCCGCCGCACTGATTCCACCAATTATCTTAATGGTATTCATCTATAAACAAGACAAAACCGAACCGGAACCAATGGGGCTAATTGTCCAGTTGCTGATTTTAGGAGCCTTGACTGTGGTTGCCGCCGGCTTTATCGAACGTGTTGCCGAAGGCTTTTTCCTGCCTCTTACCGGGCTATTGCCTAACTCCACATTGTATAAGCTGATTTTGTACTTTTTCATTGTGGCATGGACAGAAGAAGGCGTCAAACACTTTGTTTTAAACCGGGTCACTTGGACCAATCCTGCCTTTGATTATACTTTTGATGCCATGGTCTATGCAGTGGCAGTAAGTCTTGGGTTTGCCGCTGCAGAAAATATTTCCTACGTTTTTTCCTTTGGCCTTGCAACAGCATTGACAAGAGCCGTAACCGCTATTCCCGGTCATTGCATTTTTGCCGTTTATATGGGCTACTTTTATGGAATGTCCCGTTACTATTTCACTCATTTCCAACCGAGAAGATCCGGTATATACATGAAACTTTCCATGATTTTCCCTATTTTAATCCACGGCTTCTACGATTTTATCATATCCCTGGACAAACCGTTTATTACCCTGTTGTTTTTAATCTATCTCATTGCCCTTGACATTGCCGCCATTTTGACCGTCAAAAGATTTCAAAAAAAGGACGCAGCCATCTGAGCTGTGTCCTCTATTCGTGAATCCTTTATCTAGTCAAAGAGAGCAGTAGACAAATACCGTTCTCCTGTGTCCGGAAGCAATGCCACGATATTTTTGCCTTTGTTTTCCGGCCTCTTGGCTAGGATTTCTGCCCCATGAAGAGCTGCTCCCGATGAAATGCCTACAAGAATGCCTTCTTCTGTTGCAAATCGTTTTCCGGCTGCAAAAGCATCTGCATCTTCAACAGTGATGACTTGATCCAGCAGCGATGTATCTAATACTTCCGGTACGAATCCGGCTCCAATTCCTTGAATTTTATGAGGACCGCTTTTCCCTTGGGATAAAACAGGAGACCCTGCCGGTTCAATAGCCATAATCTGTATATCCGGGTTCTGTTCTTTTAAGTATTTCCCAACACCGGTGATGGTACCACCCGTACCGATTCCGGCAACAAAGAAGTCAATCTTTCCATCTGTGTCTCTCCATATTTCAGGACCGGTGGTTTCATAGTGCGCTTTTGGATTGGCATGGTTAACAAACTGACCCGGAATAAAGGCATCTTCTAATTCTTCTTTTATTTGATTGGCTCGTTCAATGGCTCCCTTCATCCCTTTGGCACCATCTGTTAAAACAATTTCTGCTCCAAAAGCCTTTAATAGATTTCTCCGTTCAACGCTCATGGTTTCCGGCATGGTCAAAATAGTTTTGTAACCCTTGGCACTGGCAATAGATGCCAAACCGACGCCGGTGTTTCCACTGGTAGGTTCAACAATAACACTACCTTCTTTTAGTATTCCTTTTGATTCGGCATCTTCAATAAGGGACAACCCCACCCTGTCCTTTACTGATCCTGCCGGATTAAACAGCTCCAACTTGGCAATAATGTTACCTTGGTATTCTCGCCCAAAATTATTAAGCTGCAATAACGGTGTATTACCGATTAATTCCATTACACTCTGTCGTATCATGACGGTTCCTCCTCATATCATTCTCTTCTTCATTTCATATTCTATTATACATAGGTATTGATACACGGTATCTTTTCTCTAAAACACGTCTCCATCTAAAAAAGATTGTTTTGTCATAAAAGACTGCAAACATCAGAAAGACTCCCCGGATATTTCCGGGGAGTCTTCCCTCATACTACCGATGATCTAGTTTTCGCAGTGTGGTTCCTCTGTCAATGACAGATGCCTCTGTTCCGGAGGATACGCTGTCATAGAATCTACAGCGATGAACAAAAGCGTAGGTTCTTATGATAACTACTACTGGATCCTCTGCGAAATGCAAGTCAATTCATTCGATATTGAATCTACAATGAAATTGTGGATTATTCGTAATGTTTCTTGTAGGTAATCTCGGTTGGTTTTCTGCCTTCCTTGTAAACGATTTCTCCCGGTGTGATGCATTCCTGAACAGGACATACGTTCAAGCACAGGTGGCAGCCAACACAGTTATCGTTTAATTCAGGTCTTCTCTTCTTTTCGTTCCAGTCAATAGCCTGGTGAGCAGCATCGTAGCAGGATACATAGCATCTTCCGCATCCGATACATTTCTTGTCGACGAACTTAGGCAACAGTCTGAAGTCACGGTTCAAGTCTTCAGCAGGGATGATGTTGTTGATAGCAGTTCCAATGAACTGATCCAGGTTATCATAACCCTTTTCATCCATAAAGTGCATCAAACCGTTAGCCATGTCTTCTACGATTCTGTAACCGTACTGCATGATAGCAGTTGTTACCTGCAGGTTTCTACAACCCAGAGCCAAGAATTCAGCAGCATCTCTCCATGTTTCGATACCACCGATACCGGACATTTCGTGACCGTGTCCGAAATCGAATCCGTTTTCCTTAGCCAGAACGTCCATTCTCTTGTCTTGAAGAACGTTAGCTACAAATCTCAGAGCGATTGGCTTAACAGCTGCTCCGGAGTAACCGGAAATGGAAGACTTACCGTCAACTACAGGCATTGCTGTGTTGTTTTCGAAGTCGATGTTTGTGATGGATTTGATGGTGTTAATTGTGGATACACCGGCAGCTCCACCTTCCATAGCTGCTTCAGCAGGTTTTTCCATCAGTGTGATGTTTGGTGTCATCTTGGCGATGAAAGGAATGTCTGTTACGCTGGTAACAGCCTGGCAGTAGGACTTAACCAATTCAGGGTTAGTTCCAACGTCAGATCCCATAGCATGGGATGTCATCTGTGGACAGGAGAAGTTACCTTCAATCAGCTTAACGCCTGCCTGGTCACACATCTTAGCCAGTTCTTTCCATTCTTCTTCGCTGGATCCCATAATAGAAGCTACTGTTACGTGATCCGGATAGTCTTTGCACAGTCTGTATAGGAACTCGAAGTTCTTTTCAGTCGGTTTGTCAGAAATCTGTTCCATGTTCTTGAAACCTACCCAAGGAGTTCCTTCCTTGTTGGTCTGGTCAAATCTAGGGGAACATTCGTCAGCAACAAAGATACCAACAGTCTTAAAGAAGCATCCGCCCCAACCTGTTTCGTAGCACTTTGCAACCATATCGTAGTTGCCGCCTACCGGGGAAGAGGATAGGAAGAATGGATTCATACAATCTACCCCGAGATATTTTATTGATAAATCTTTATTAATAGCCATCCTACTTTGCTCCTTTCTGAAGATATTCTACGATTGAAGCAGCAGCGGCTTTACCTTCAGCAACAGCTTCAACAACTGTATCTCCACCGTTTACGATGTCTCCACCGGCAAAGAATTTCGCCTTATTGGTTTTACCCATCTTGTTGGCTTTGATGCCGCCCTTTTCGTTGAGTTTAACCGGAGCAACCTTGCTCTGGTCTTCTGCACCCTGTCCAATGGCACATACAACAGTGTCTACATCTACTGTCAAGCTGGATCCTTCAACAACACCTTTACGTCCTGTGAAGTTCATAGCTTCTACTTTGCCATTACCTACGATGCTCTCAGGAGCCATGTTTGTAGTGATGCCAATGCCCAAGGACAGAGCATACTGGAATTCAACCATGTTTCCGGGAGCTTCTTCCAGAGTTCTTCTGTATACCATACGAACATCGTCTGCACCGCACAGTTTAGCTGTAACAGCACAGTCAACAGCTACGTCTCCTCCACCGATTACGACAACTTTCTTGCCAGGTTCAAACTTACCTTTGCTGCTTCTGGCTTCTTTCAGGTATTCGTTAGCTGCGAATACGCCCTTCAAATCTGTTCCTGGAATTGGTGGCAATTTAGGAGCCCACAGTCCGGTTCCTACGAACACAGCGTCAAAATCTGCTACGTCAGCTTCGCCAACTTCCTGTCCCAGCTGAAATTTGATGCCCAGACCCTTTGCTGCTGCAATGTCCTGGTCAACAACCTTCTGCGGCAATCTGCTTGGAACGATTCCATAGGTCAAAACGCCACCCGGTTTTTCTTCTCTGTCAAATACGGTTACTTTGTATCCAACTTTAGCCAATTCAGCTGCACATGCAATGGAAGCCGGGCCTGCACCGATGCAAGCAACCTTTTCCTTCATCTTCTTTGCAGGTGCCTGCAGAATCTTCATGCCGTGAATCTTTTCCTGTTCTACAGCATATCTCTGCAGTTTACCAATCTGGATTGGTTTGTCGATACCACAACGTGAACATGCTTCTTCACACAGTCTGTCGTATGGACATACACGTGCGCAAGAGCCGGCCATAATGTTGTTTTCTCTGATTGTTTCAGCAGCACCCTTTACGTTTCTGAATCTGATGGATCTGATGAATTTACCAGGATCCGTGCCGGCTGGACATCCCTGTGAACATGGGGCGTCGTGGCACAGAAGACATCTGGCTGCTTCTTCCATGGCAGTTCTGTGGGTAAAGCCTGGTTCTGCTTCCGCGGTGTACCTTGCCTTTATTACTTTACTCAATTTCAACCCTCCTAACTAGAATTACGAATAGGATTTTGGAAACAACAACGTGCTCTAAAAAGAGGGGGATCACATTGCGCTTCCGACTTTCGCGATCAACGATACCACCATGATATCGTTAATCAATTTATTCACATCGTTTATTTACGACGAAAATACATAGAATAGTATGCCGATGGGGAGATTCCCCACCGGCATTCGTTTCGACTTGTTTACAAATTAGTCAAAGAACTTGTCAGCCTTGAGGATGGCATTAACAGCTACTGTAGCACCGGCTGTGCAATCTTCTACGGAAGAATGTTCCGGTTCGCAGTGAGACAATCCCTTTTCGGATCTGATGAAGATCATTGTTGTTGGGATCAGATAGCTGAAGAACTGAGCGTCATGTCCAGCACCGGAGTTAATCTTCTGCCACTTCATTCCTGCTTCATCCATAGATTCTTCTACGAAGTTAACCAGGTCTTTGTTCCAGTATACAGTATCTCTCTTCCAGTTTTCTCTGATTTCACATGTGCATCCCTTGAATGTCATTGTGCTCATCTTCTTAACGATGTCCATAACAGCTTCCAGAACCTTTGGATCTTCATGTCTTACGTCCAAGGAGAATTCAACTTCGTCAGGAATTACTGTATGTACACATGGGTGTGCATAGATTTCTCCTGTTGTGTAAACCAATTCAGGACGACCCAGCTTGTCGATTTCATCATGCATGTAGCACAGAGCATCAGCAGCTGCGTAAAGAGCATCGTGTCTCTTATCCATTGGGAATGTACCTGCGTGAGCAGCAAATCCTTTGAATACCAGGGAGTAGTTGAACATGCCCAGTACGCACTGTACAGCACCAACTTCGTTTCCGTTATCTTCAAGGATTGGTCCCTGTTCGATGTGTGCTTCAATCATAGCACAGTATTTGTCAGGGCTCAGTCTGTTAGCCTTGTCGCCTTTGTATTTGCTGGCTGCCAGAGCTTCACCAAATGTCTTGGCACTGCCTTCATGTTCTTCCATAGCCTCGGAAGCCATCATGTCGTCATATTTGAAGTTCTTAGCCAATTCTGGCGGCAACCAGTCGTTACAGATGATTCCGGAAACCATCATTGCAGGTGGATACAGGGAACCTTCTTCGTTTGTAACGATAGCAGCTGTCAATGGATGTTTGTGTTCGATGTTGTTTTCTGCAACAACTTCCAGTACTTCCATTGCTGTCATTACGCCATAGATACCGTCATAGTTACCACCGTTCTTAACGGAGTCACAGTGTGACTGCATAATGATTCTCTTAGCATCCGGATCTGTTCCAGGCAGTGTGGCATAGATACATGCCAGGTCATCACATTCGATTTCTGCTCCAATGGCCTTCATTCTCTTAACAAACTCGTCCCTAGCCATATGTGCTTCCGGAGACAGGGAGTATCTTGTGATTCCACCGTGTCCTGCGTCACCAAACTGTGAGAATGTTTTGATCTTATCTTCCATTCTTTCAGCTTTTGCTTTATACATATATTCGTCCTCCTTTATATAGTATCGTGGAACATTATAGGTAGTATTATAATCGGTATCTGTAACCGGTTACATAAAAATTATATAATATTTTCTGATAATTTCAAGTGCTTTTTACCAATTTAATTCTAATTTCTTTGTAGGGCAGATGCAGGTGCACAATCCACAGCCGGTGCAACGCTTTTGGTTCACTTCAATATTGCCTTCATGGCGAGAAATTGCATCGTATAGACAGACTTCGATGCATTTATTACAGTCATCCGTACAGCATACATTCCCTACAGTACTAATGGCCGGCTCGATTCGCATTTCTTCAAAAGAGCGCAAATTTTCAAGTGCACATCCACGAATTTCTTCCAGGCTATGGATCCCCTTTTCCGTGCACCATTTTTCCAGGCCGTCAATCGTTTTCTTTATTGCCTCCGGACCGTTGATCATCATAGCCGTTCCCATTTGAACCGTAGTCGCCCCTAACATAATGTATTCCAACGCATCCCTATAGTTGCAAATTCCACCGATGCCGGAGATAGGAATGTGCACACTCTGTGCAATAGAGGCCACACAGGAAAGTCCCAGAGGTTTAATTGGCGGTCCCGAATATCCTCCATAGGTACCAAGGGCAGGAACTTTTGTATCCAGGTCTACTCCCAATATGCCGCGCACTGTGTTAATGGCGCTGACTGCACCGGCACCGGCCTCTTTTACAGCTTTTGCCACTTCCATAATATTTGTGGTGTTTTGCGAAAGTTTGACCGCAACAGGTATATCCACATTACTAACCACTTCTTTGGATACACGATATACTCGCTCGGCGTCGCTGGCCATTACCTCCAAGCTTTCCATATACGGATTGGATATGCTGATTTCAATGGCATCGGCTCCAAATTTCTCCAGTTTAGTAGTTAAATACGCCATTTCCGACGGCGTGTGGGCAGATACAGAAGCGATTACCTTGCCGCCACCGGCTTTGGCAATGTGCATTTCCCGTTCCCATCCTTCGATTTGTACATCGGAGTACAATCGAATATTTTCTGCGCCCATACCATTGTAGGCAATTCTAGGACGCACATCTAAAATGGCGTCACTAACAATGCTTTCTGTAACTACCGCACCGGCGCCTGATTGAAAACAACGACGAATGCTACTGCCGTCTCGGCTCCAAGGGCCGGCTGCAACGATGACCGGATTATCCAGTTCCAATCCCATATAATTAGTCTTTAACATTAGAACAATTCTCCTATTCTTTCTTTATGACCGCAGGATTTTCTAATTTTCATCTTTGTCTGTAAGACAATTTCTTGCCGTTCTTTTTGGGTTTCTTCAATACAATCAAAAAGAAGACGGGCACCATACACCCCCATTTTATGAAGAGGCATATCTACAGTAGTAAGACGGGGCTCCACTACATTTGACATGCGAATGTTGTCAAATCCGACCACTGCCACATCTTGCGGGATTTTCAAATCTTTGTCTTTAATAGAATCCATGGTTCCAATGGCCATGTTGTCTGTAGCAACAAAGATGGCTTCCGGTGGATTATCGATTTCCATAAGCTTTTTTGCTGCCAAATACGCCGATTCCATCTTGTCTTCAGTCATACGCAAATACTGCTCATTAAAGGGGATTCCGTTTTCCTTCAATGCTTGAAGGTGTCCCTGGAGTTTTGCCTCTCCGTTGGTGTCAGTATGATCGCTGCCTATCATGGCAATTTTTCGGTACCCAATATTAATCAAGTGCCGAGTGGCATCGGCTGCCGCTTCTTTGTAATCCACTCGCACCATGCTAAAATCCAATTGATGGGCACTGCCGCCAACTAAAACAACGGGAATCTGACTATCGGTAATCGCCTTAAAGGTCTCCTGCTCCGCTCTTGTAGATACGGCAATAAGCCCGTCGATACGCCGTTTAGAAAGTTGGTCAAAGTACATTTTTTCCATTTGCGGATCATTGGAAAAATCACACAAGAAGATAATGTACCCCTTTTTATTAGCTACATCTTCTACTCCTTTGACAATTTCCGAGTACACCGGATCCACCAACTGCGGAACAACCAACCCGATAGTATTTGTATTGGCATAGTTTAATCCCCTTGCAAACCAGTTGGGAGTATACCCTTGTTCATCCATGATTTTTTGAATTTTATTCCTGGTCTTTTCTGCCACACTGTCCGGATGGTTTAAGACTCTAGACACAGTAGCCACAGAGACTCCTGCGGCCTTTGCGATTTCTCGAATATTCATACCAGCAATTCACTT
Organism: uncultured Eubacteriales bacterium; assembly: GCA_963542695.1. GTDB lineage: Bacteria > Bacillota > Clostridia > Peptostreptococcales > Anaerovoracaceae > RUG100. The sequence continues at coordinate 8,509 of CAUTYX010000005.1, read as the reverse complement.
CCTAAGTCATTGCCTGCCCATCATACCCAATTACGTACTCTTCTTACATCTTTTGCTCTATTTGCAGGCTTATTTTTTCAGAATATTAACGCTAATTATCTTCTATATTATTGCACTAAAGCGGCTTTTTTACAATATTTTTCTTGAAACTAGTTTCTACTAACTTCTTTAGAAATAAAAAAAACAGACGCTTTTCAACGTCTGTTTGTTACATTTCCTTCTGTTTCAAACCGCCTCTATGGCAATACGGTTGCAAATCACTCTTCAATTCGAGTAATTTTACCACCTAAAGCCCGCAGCTTGTCTTCAAAGTGGTCGTATCCGCGTTCTACATGATAGATATTGGAAACTTCGGTCTTTCCTTCTGCTACTAATCCCGCCATGACCACAGCAGCACCTCCGCGCAAATCGGTAGCACATACTTTGGCTCCATGCAGTTTGCTGCCACCTTCAATAATGGCACAGTGACCGTCAATTTTAATATTGGCACCCATACGTTTTAGTTCTTTAACATGCATAAAGCGGTTTTCAAATACCGTTTCAATAACAGCACTGGTACCTTCCACCGTTGTTAGCAAAACCATAAAGGGACTCTGCATGTCTGTTGGGAATCCCGGATAAGGCAGTGTTTTAATATCAGTAGAAATCAAATTACCTTCATCAGCTTTTACCAAAATGCCTTCTTCCAGCATTTCCACCTGGGCTCCACACTCTTTTAGTTTTGCCATAATTGGTTTTACATGATCGGGAACTGCATTTTTAATGAGAACGCATCCTCTGGTAATTGCTGCCGCAACCATGAAAGTTCCCAGTTCAATACGGTCGGGAATAACATTGTGGCGCGCACCATGGATGTGTTCCACCCCTTCTATTTTGATGGTGTCGGTTCCGGCTCCTTTAATTCGCGCACCCATTTTATTCAAGAAATTAGCCAAGTCAACGATTTCCGGCTCCTGTGCTGCATTTTCCAAAATCGTGGTTCCCTCTGCCATACTGGCAGCCATCACAATGTTTTCGGTGGCTCCTACACTGGGGAAATCCAGGTAAATAGCTGAACCGATTAGCTGATCACAGCTACAACGAATGGCTTCTGCCGCTTCGTCAATTTCCACCTCTGCACCCAATGCACGCATGCCTTTTAAATGCAGCTCAATGGGTCTGTCACCAATGGCACATCCACCGGGCATAGAAATAACCGTCTTGCCTGTTCGAGCCAGCAACGGTCCCATTACCAAAATAGATGCTCTCATCTTGGAAACCAAATCTCCGGGAGCCTCATAGGTATGTATTTTATTTGCATTGATTTCAACAACGTTATTATCAAGATCCGATGTAACTTCGGCACCGAGTGCTTCTGTCAGTTTACACATAATCTCTACATCCTTTAGAGCCGGTGTATCGTTAATGATACATGGTTCATCAGAAAGCAGAGCCGCAGCCATCAGCGGTAACACCGCATTTTTGGCACCGCTTATCGTGACCTCGCCTCTCAGTGGATCACTTTTTTCAACAAGATATTTTGCCAAGACTTTTCCTCCTAAATTCAGTAGTTTAATACTACTCTATTTTCATCCACATTTCAAGACAACGAAATTATAGAAGGTTCTTTAGTTCTTTTACACAGTCCTTGCATACATTTTTGCCCTTGATGTTAATAACATCCTTTGCATTTCCACAGAAAATACATGCCGGCTCATACTTTTTCAAAACAATGGTGTCTTCATCGACGAAAATAGCCAAGGGGTCTTTAATATTGATGTTCAACGTACGTCGCAATTCAATAGGTAGTACAATTCGCCCCAGTTCATCGACTTTTCTTACTATTCCTGTAGCTTTCATCTTTTGCCCTCCTAGAAGTTTTCTGCCTCCAACGAGATATCACTTTGTTGTCTGTCCTTTGATCATGCCTACCAGGGAAGTGATTGCCTTGGCAATAGATGACAGAGAAGCAACCAGACTCTCTTTTCCTTTAAAGGCATCTGCCAAATTCTTTGCGGAACCTTTGACATCATCCATAATAGAATCTACTTCTTCTGTCCTTTTTTTTGCAATACCGGTAATTGCTTTTGCATCTTCTGTAATTTGGTTGGCGTTTTTTACAACGGGAATCAAATTTTTGATTAAAACAATAGCATAAATCAATAACACCAACAAGGCGATTACTATCAATATCCAACCCAATTCTCTTAATGAAATTGTCATTTCCATTATGGCCTGCTTTCTCAGAGCCTTGGGCTCTGCTGTTTCACATTAACGGATGTTCTATATTCGCTGATAAATTCTGTTGATTTCTTCCGTGTATTGACCGTCTTTGCCTCGTACATACAGTGTATCTTCCACCGTCATCTGTACACCGCCACCTTTCACCAGCTTTAACAAAACCAGATTCGGTGATTTCCCATGCTCGGGCGCCACCATACGCATAACCTTTGTCTCCAAATCCCACTGCCTGCCCGAGCAAATGATATCAGCAAGACGAAACGGTCTGTGAACCATGTACAGTGCTTTCCCCGGTTTTAGTAATCGACTGGAAATTTGAAGAAACTCCTTTAGTGACGCTGTGGTCTCTTGGCGAGCCACATGCTTGGCCTCTCCTGCACTGGACAAGGATCCCCGGTGAGGGAAATACGGCGGTTTGTTAACACACCGTCAAACCGCCCATAGTATGTCTCCTCTAAATCTAGAATATCCGAATGAATAATTTCAATGTGGTCTAACCTATTTCTATTAACATTATAACACGCTAATCGTGCTGCGCTATATTGAATTTCCACAGCCACCATTTCTTTTACAGGGCGCTTGTGATTAAATATCATTGATACGGCTCCATTGCCGGCTCCAAGTTCGCAGACTCGTTCCATGGCAGAGTTATCCTTTGCGACAAAATCGGCCAGCAAAACTGCATCTATCCCATAACAAAACTCCCTGGGATCCTGGAGGATTTGCAATTTCCCAAATCCCATGGTGTCTAATCGCAATGCCGGATTGTTCGCATCATAGACTTTCTCACCGGCCTTTTCTTTCATGCTCTTCGTTATTTCAGGAATCCTGCCTTCCATGCTTTTTCCCTTTATGACGACCTTTTTTGTTGCCCTTGTGCCGATCAAACCGTTTGAAATCCTCTTTGGCACAAACATACACTTCTGTACTGAGTTTTTCTTCTTGGTCTTCTCCTTCCGGTTCCTCCACCAAACGGCACTTAATTTTCTGCTCCAATATATTGCTTTCTGTAACTACAGCCGGTCCTTCGTTAATTTGCACTTTTTCGCCAACAGAAGGCATTCCCTTCTTTAGCTCGGCATACATGTCATTCTCATATTTCAAACAACACATCAACCGCCCACAGATGCCGGAAATTTTATTGGGATTCAAGGATAAATTTTGCAATTTGGCCATCTTAATAGAAACCGGCTGAAAAGCATGAAGCCAATCGTGGCAACAAAGCCCACGGCCACAGTTTCCAATACCGCCCATCATTTTTGCTTCATCTCGCACACCAATTTGGCGAAGTTCGATTCTTGTTCGGAATACGGATGCCAAATCTTTTACCAATGCACGAAAATCCACTCTTCCATCGGCTGTAAAGTAAAAAACAATTTTACTATTATCAAAGGCATATTCCACATCTACCAGCTTCATGTCCAACTGGTGTTTGTCGATTTTTTCCTGGCACTTTTCCATTGCGCCGGCCTTTTTCTCTATATTATCTTTGTGCTTTTGCTCGTCTTCTTCATTGGCGATTCTAAGAACCTTTTTCAAAGGAGCTACAATATCTCCTTTTGAAACCTGGTGAATCCCTTCGGTGACAGTGCCGTATTCTGTTCCCTTGGAAGTTTCCACAATAACATGATCACCACAGGAAACATCTACCTGGGCAGGATCAAAATAGTATAGCTTTCCGGCTTCTCTAAATTTAATCCCCACTACATCTATCATTGATTATCCTCCTATTGTCAAGACCATATCTTTCAGCGCGTTATTGACGATAATAGAATTCATCAAGATATCTTTTCTGGCCTTTTCTATGGCTTCTATAGCCACAAAGATATGTTGGCGACTAAGAATATCCTTCCGCTGAATCATATGTTCTCTATATATTTCTTCCATGCTGTCAAGCAAGCCGGTTAATCGGCGTCGCTCTGCATTTTTTGTATATTTCTCAATTAGTTTCCTTACTCTGTAATAAGGTTCCCCTTCTTCTAACGCCGCAATCAACTCTTTAGCTCGTTCCATATCCTTGGATGAACCCGTTGCCTGCTCTCCCCCTAGGCGAATATGCATTGTTCTGGATAGAATCGTCGGCAGCATGTTGTCGGTATTTTCGGCTACCATGATAATAACCGTCCCCAAAGGTGGTTCTTCCAAAGTCTTCAGAAATTTATTTGCCGCTTTTTCTCCCAAGACTTCCATGGATTTAATAATGGCAATATTTCGCTTTCCTTCGTATGGTGTCATACGAAGACGTTCTTGCAAGTTTTCAATGTCTTTGGTTCGAATGGATTTAACCGTACCGGATTCGTTAAGATTTGGTTCTACCATGGTAACATCAATATGCTCGCCTCGTTGAATGCGGTGGCAAACAGAACATTTACCACAGCCTATTGCAGGCGCTTTTTGGCACAGCAAGGCCTGGGCAAAAGCAACAGCCAGTTCTTCACCTTGTTTTTCTTTGGGAGATTCAAACAAATAGGCATGGTGAAGGTGACCATCGGCAATGGATTGATACAACATCTGACCGATTTCCCTATTATCTTCCAATGCCTGTAATCCCATGTTACCATCTAACCTTTCGTGATAATAATACCCGATCCAAATGTGTTTTTATACGTTGATTAATTTCTTCAATGGTCCCTGTTCCATCAATCCCTACAATGCGATCAGGATATTTCTTTTCTAAATCCAGGTATCCATCGTATACTTTCTGGTAAAAGTCCATCCGCTGACTTTCCATTCTGTCTCGTTCCTGCTCTTTTACACGTGCTACACTGTTTTTTGGATGCAACTTTAAGAGAAAAGTTACATCAGGCATAAAATCGCCAATGGCGTACTGATTCACCACAGAAACGCTATCGCCTAATCCCCTGGCATATCCTTGGTACGCCAAGCTGGAGTCTATAAAACGATCACAAAGAACCATTCTTCCGCGAGTCAATGCCGGTCCAATAAGCTGGTCAATATGCTGCGCTCTACTGGCCGCATATAACAACATTTCTGTTACCGGGCTCATTTCTTCATTTTTCTTATCCAGAATAATGGCACGAATTTTTTCCCCAATGGGTGTCCCTCCCGGCTCTCTTGTGATAATGGCGGTTTCTCCATTTTCCTTTAGATAGTCGCTAATAAACTCCAATTGGGTACTTTTCCCGGATCCATCAGTACCTTCTACGGTTATGAACAGTCCTCTTTCCATGGTTCCTCCCATAGCCAGTATCCCGGCGTTTTCTGACTTTTCTCTGTGCCTTGCGCTCTGCCGTCAGCTGATCAATCAGCCCGATCGTTAGCCGCAATCCCAGATACGTAATCGGCAAACAGAGCAATAGCACAAACAGCATCCTGAAAAATGACATATGTACTCTCCTCCGATTCTGCTAAAGTGCACTTCATTATACCATAAACCGGGAATAGTAGAAACTTTTCCTATTAAAACCTTCACAACCCATTGAAAACTCCGCTTTTCCTGCACTTTTACAAAAACCGGGAAATCAAAAGCCTCCAACAAAAGACGATTATTGTCTACCTGTTGGAGGCGTTAATAGCAATATAGTATAGCCTATTTCATCAGCTTGCAAACCGATTTACAGAAAGCAACCGGATCCTCTATCGTCATTCCTTCAATGAGCAATGCCTGATCATATAAGATATTGGTGTATTCAGCCAGTTTTTCCTTGTCTTCCTTTTGCACCTTTTGCAGTGTGGATAGAATGTCATGAGACTGATTGATTTCCAAAATCCGTTCCGCTTTAATGCCTTGATTGGTAGGCATAGATTGCAGTACTTTCTCCATCTCCATAGAAACCGCTCCTCTTGTACTGAGGCAAACCGGATGTGATTTTAACCGATGAGTCAACCGCACCTGGGATACTTTCTCTCCCAGGATATCTTTCATTTCAGACAGCAGATCTTTACTTTCCTCCGTTTTTTGTTCCATTTCCTGCTTTTCTTCATCTGTATCGTCCACATCCAAGTCTTCAGCAGATACAGACTGGAATTGTTTTTCATCATAGGAACCTAGCATCTGAAGGGCAAACTCATCCACATCATCTGTCATATACAGAATTTCAAACCCTTTTTCTTTAAGTCGTTCTGTCTGTGGCAGTTGGTCGATTTTCTCAACAGTAGAACCTGCTGCATAGTAAATGTATTTTTGATCTTCCTTCATACGGTCACAATATTCTTTCAAGGTAACCAGTTTTTCTTCTGTGCTGGAATAGTACATCACAAGATCCTGCAACAATTCCTTATGTTGGCCGTAATCTGTATAAATGCCGAATTTTAACTGCAATCCAAAGTTGCGGAAAAAGGCTTCATAAGCTTCTCTATCTTTACTTTGCATAGTAAGCAATTCACTTTTAATCTTCTTTTCCAGTCTCTGAGCAATGGCTTTTAACTGTCTATCGTGCTGCAACATCTCTCTGGAGATATTCAAAGACAAATCCGGAGAATCCACAACACCTTTGACAAAGCTAAAGTAATCGGGAATCAAGTCACCGCATTTTTCCATAATCAAAACACCGGAAGAATACAACTGCAGACCCTTTTCAAATTCCTTGGAATAATAGTCAAATGGCGGTTGTGAAGGAATATATAGCAATGCATCATAGGTGGTTACCCCTTCTACACTGGTATGAATAACCTTTGCCGGATCGGTAAAGTCCATAAATTTACTCTTGTAGAACTGGTTGTATTCTTCCTCTGTGATTTGGTTTTTCTGCTTTTTCCAAAGAGGAATCATGCTGTTGAGCGTTTCCAGTTCGTTATAGGTTTCATATTTTGGTTCTTGATTTTCTGTAACTTCATCTTCTGCAACTTCTACAGGGCGACTCTTTTCCACCATCATAACAATAGGGTATCGAATATAGTCGGAATACCTCTTTACCAGGTGACGAAGGGTGTATTCATCGGCATAGGTTGCGTATTCTTCTTCCGGAGTATCTTCCTTTAAAGACAAAATGATTTCTGTACCATGACAAAGAGGTTCCCCTAAAATCATTCCCGGACCTTCTTGAGAAGCTTCCATGGTATATCCGTCAGCGCCTTCTGATTCCCAAATATACGGCTGATCATTTCCGTATTTTTGAGAAATAACAGTTACTTTGTCGCTGACCATGAACGCAGAGTAAAAACCTACACCAAACTGACCAATAATATCAATGTCCTTTTCCTCTGTCTTTGTATTATCTTTCTTAAAATCAAAAGAACCGCTGCGGGCAATAGTACCGAGGTTTTCTTCCATTTCCTCCGGAGTCATACCGAGACCATTATCAATAATCCGAAGAATTTTATGTTCTTTATCCGGCTCAATACGAATAAAGAAATCATCTCTGGATAGCCCGGTAGTATCCTCCTGCAAGCTCTGATAGTACAATTTATCAATGGCATCACTGCCATTGGAAATCAATTCACGGAGGAAGATTTCTTTATGGGTATAGATGGAATTAATCATCATATCCAGTAATTTCTTTGACTCTGCCTGAAATTGTTTCTTTGCCATAGCTTTGCCTTCTTTCTGTAAATATAGTCTATGAAAAGCATATTTGAACATCTATCAAAAGTTTTGTTAGCACTCTATATTTCCGAGTGCCAACAATAACATGATACAACTCCGCTTATCTTTCGTCAAGAAAAACTCTGCACTGACTTCTAAGGAAAGAAGCCGGTACAGAGTTCTTTGATTCGTTTTATTTTTTATCTCAGATGGTTAACCTTCTACATCAACTGTCTTTTTCAAGGAGTAGTCCATCCAGTCTCCGGTTTCTACTTTAGCATTTTTCAAATAGAACATGCCCATTTTATTACCGGTACCTTCTCCATACACTTCCTTTAGACTAGGCATCAACTCAAATACCTTTTCCATCAAGCTAGGATCTTTATCAAATACGACTTCACCATAGTAACGCCAGATATCCGGGCCTGCATTGGCTGTCAATTCAATGTGTGGATTTGCAACAATCTGTTTGTAAACATCTTTGAATTCGCCAACACCAAAGTACAGTTTTTCCCCAATCATCATCTTAAAAGAAAGAGGACGAACGTGTGGCTGTCTTCCATCTGCTGTAGCCAACCAAAATGTTTCGGCCTTGTCAAAGAAATCAAAAATCTCTTGCTGTTTCATTAGATATACCTCCTTATCTCTAATAACCTTTATCCATCTATAAAAAAACTTTCTATTGTCCCGTTTTAGACGTGCTCTTCAAGCGCTAAAAAAAGAGACGTCTTACAACGTCTCTTTTTTCTAAAACCGGCAACGACCTACTTTCCCAGGCGGTCGCCCACCAAGTATCATCAGCGC
>CAUTYX010000004.1:0-118549 GCA_963542695.1 uncultured Eubacteriales bacterium | reverse complement strand
GAGATGCAGCGTAGTCTCGTGGGCTCGGAGATGTGTATAAGAGACAGGAAAATCATTCTGTGATATTATTCGGAAGATTTAAGTTGAAAACTGAAATACACAAGAAATACCAATCCAACAGGACAAAGGAGGAAACCGTGAGGACTTTACTTGCCGGAGGCAGGGTGTACACTGCCGCAGGAATTAAAAAGTGCGATGTCATTATCAACGGTACTACCATTTTTGCCTTGACAGAGTCTTCTTATTATATGGAATTTGACCAAGTTATCCGATGTGATAACTTTTTTATTACCCCGGGTTTTAAAGATGTACATGTACATTTTCGAGAACCGGGGTTTTCTTATAAGGAGACCATTGCCTCAGGCACTATGGCTGCGGCTCATGGAGGGTATACAACCGTTTGTACCATGCCCAACCTAAAGCCGGCACCATCTACACTTGAGACACTTGCCGTACAGCAAAAGCGTATTGAAAAAGATGCCTGCATTAAAGTACTGCCCTATGGAACCATAACAGCGGATCAGAGTGGAACCGGTAGTTTATCGAAAATGGAAGAGATGGCACCTTTTGTAGCCGGTTTTTCCGATGATGGAAAAGGGGTGCAGCCGGAAACTGTCATGAAGACAGCAATGATGAAAGCCAAAGAGCTTGGAAAACTCATTGTAGCCCACTGTGAAGACGAAAGGTTTCCCACTACAGATCCTGCCAGTGAATACAAACAGGTGGAACGAGACTTGCAACTAGTGGAAGAAACAGGTTGCAGCTATCATATTTGTCATGTATCTACAGCTGAGTCTGTAGAATTAATACGGCAGGCAAAGAAGAAGCATCTGGATGTTACCTGTGAGACGGCGCCTCATTATCTACTCTTTACAGAAGATGATGTAAAGGGGAGACCATCTTTTAAGATGAATCCACCTCTTCGAAAAGAAAAAGACAGAGATGCTCTGCGTCAAGCCATAGTAGAGGGTACTGCTGATATGATTGCCACAGACCACGCACCCCATAGTAAGGAAGAAAAAAGCGGAAGTTTTGCAAATAGTCTTTTCGGCATTGTAGGCTTGGAAACAGCTTTTCCGGTGTTGTATACCCGATTGGTGAAAACCGGCTTTTTATCATTGGATAAGCTTATTGAATTATTATCTATCGCACCGGCAAAAAGATTTGGTCTAGGAGAATTTGATGTAGGAAATGCTGCGGATCTCTCGGTATGGGATCTTGAAAAAGAATATGTAATCCACTCGGATGACTTCTTTTCCATGGGAAAGGCCATGCCTTATGAGGGAATGAGGGTCCTGGGGGAAAACGTATTAACCTTAGTAGATGGTGAGATTGTATATAAAAGGAACAGAAAAAATGAAAGATTGTAGCGCCGTTATAGTAGAAAATAAAAGGATAGCCAAAGATATATGGCAGATGGTGCTGGGAAACATGGAAACAGAGCACATAAAACCGGGGCAGTTTGTCAACATTAAAATTGAAGGTACTTTTTTACGACGACCGATTTCCATCTGTGACTGGGATACAAAGGAAAGAACCTTGACCTTGTTATACAAAGTAGTAGGGAATGGAACAAAAATTCTATCGAGGAAGAAGCCGGGAGAAGTATTATCGGTCCTATCTTCATTAGGAAACGGTTATGACATAAACTGTATCCCTAAACATGCCTTGCTGGTAGGTGGAGGTATAGGGGTTCCCCCTATGTACGGTCTTGCTAAATGCCTTGTTGCTGTAGGGAAAAGGCCGCAGGTATTACTAGGATTTCCTGATGAGGAAACAGTATTTTATACAGAAAAATTCCGGCGGTTGGGAATCTCCGCTAAAATACATATTGGCGGTCTTATCACCGATGTCATGACACAGGAATTGACGGGAACCAAAGTACCTTCCAGCCGTTTTGAGTACGTCTGCAGTTGTGGGCCTACGGCTATGTTGCAGGCCGTCAGTAAACTGGCTGAAGATGGACAGTTTAGTTTTGAATCTCGCATGGGTTGCGGTTTTGGAGCTTGTATGGGATGTACCTGCAAGACTAAATACGGCAACAAACGAATTTGTAAAGACGGGCCGGTACTGAAAAAATCACAGATTATTTGGTAAAGGAGATGCGAAAGTGACAAAGCAAACCAATATACTACAAGTACAATTAGGAACCCTGACTCTTGACAATCCTGTTATTCCCGCCAGCGGAACCTTTGGGTTCGGAGAAGCTTATGAGGATTTATATGACCTAAACATATTAGGATCCATTGCATTTAAAGGTACCACCAGGGAACCCAGAAACGGTAATCCTACGCCACGCATTGCAGAATGCAGCAGTGGTATGCTCAATGCAGTGGGTCTGGAAAATCCGGGAGTAGAAGACGTCATAAAAAACTATATCCCTCATTTAGCTAGCCGTTTTCATAAGCCTTTAGTGGCAAATATAAGCGGTTTTTCTTTGGAAGAATATATAGATTGTGCCGTGGCAATGAATCGAGAAGAACATGTAGGCATTATTGAGGTCAATATTAGCTGTCCTAATGTTCACGGAGGTGGTCTAGCCTTTGGTGCGGATCCTAAGGCAGCTGCCATGGTGACAAGAGCAGTGAAAGAGTCCGTTTCCAAACCGGTTTACATAAAGCTTAGCCCTAATGTAACAGATATTGCGGAAATTGCCCTTGCCTGCCAGGAAGCGGGAGCTGATGGGTTGTCTTTAATTAACACCCTTCTTGGGATGCGCCTTGACCTAAAAACAAGACGACCTCTTCTTGCCAATGGTACAGGCGGGTTATCCGGGCCGGCTGTTTTTCCGGTCGCCTTACGTATGGTTTACCAAGTCTGTCAGTCTGTAAGCATACCTGTGATGGGAATGGGCGGTATTGCATCTGCCGAAGATGTCATCGAAATGATTATGGCCGGTGCTTCAGCGGTGCAAATAGGCGCTGCCAATTTAGTAGACCCATGGGCATGTCCCAAAATTATCGAAGAATTACCTATGGTAATGGAAAAACTGGGCATTGCCAGTTTGGAGGAAATAAAAGGAGTCGCCTTATGAAAAAAGAAGTGATTATTGCTTTGGATGTGGCAGGGAAAGATCCGGCTATTACATTTTTAAAGAAGTTTCAGGATACTAAACCTTATATAAAGATAGGCATGGAACTGTTTTACCATGAAGGCCCTGATATCGTCCGGGAAATCAAAGCACTGGGACATCCGGTATTTCTGGATTTAAAGCTTCATGATATTCCCCATACAGTGGAACGTGCTATGAGTGCCTTGGCAAAACTTGGGGCAGACATTGTCAATGTCCATGCTGCCGGTACTACGGATATGATGAAAGCGGCCATGGAGGGTGCTGTAAAACCGGATGGTGGAAGGTCTATGGTCATTGCCGTCACGCAGCTGACCAGCACCAGCCAACGAGTGATGAATAAAGATCTGCTGATACCCGGTGCTTTGGAGCAGGTGGTGGTATCCTACGCAGAAAATGCGGCAGCAGCAGGTCTTGACGGAGTTGTTTGTTCACCTCTTGAATCACCGTTGATTCACCAACATTTGGGAGATGACTTTATTACGGTTACACCGGGGATTCGTTTTGCAACGGATGCAGTGGGAGATCAGGTTCGTGTTACAACGCCGCAAAGAGCACGGCAACTGGGGAGCGACATGATTGTAGTCGGCCGTTCTATTACCGGTGCCAAAGACCTGGTAGAAGCGTATCATTGTTGCCTTAGAGAATTTGCTGCAGAAGCATAAAAATATATCGAAAAAAGGAATATGGGTATGGATTGTAATACAATGGAGAGTAATTTAAAGGCAAGCATTGCTAAAGAACTGCTGAAAATAGGCGCTGTGTTTTTGCGTCCCGATGAGCCGTTTACTTGGGCTAGTGGTATTAAAAGTCCCATTTATTGTGATAATCGTTTGACGTTGTCCTATCCCAAAACACGTGAGAAAATTGAAAAAGCATTCGCCCAAACTATTGCTGAAAAATTTCCACAAGTGGATCGACTAATGGGAACCAGCACTGCCGGCATTCCTCACGCCGCTATAGCAGGGTATTTGCTGCAGCTTCCTATGGGGTATGTGAGAGGGTCGGCCAAAGATCACGGTAGAACAAACCAAATTGAAGGGGTACTGCAAAAGGGGGATTCGGTAGTGGTTATTGAAGACTTGATTTCCACTGGAGGCTCCTCTGTGGATACGGTTCTTGCATTGCGGAAAGCCGGAGCAAAGGTGGAAGGCATAGTTAGTATCTTTACGTATGGCATGAAGAAAGCAGAAGAAAAGCTTGCGGAAAATAATGTAACGGCACACAGCTTGTGCGACCTTGATTCTTTGGCTAAAGTTGCCGTAAAAGAAGGATATATTACGGAAACCGGCAGGCAGCAGCTGCTGGCATTTCGCAACAATCCGGCTGACGAAAGCTGGATAGATGGCGGCAACAGTGCGGGAAAATAAGGAGGGGAGACATGAAGTATTTGATCAATATTACCGATTTGTCTTGCCAAGAAATCAATCGACTAATTCAGGTGGCGGAAGACATTATCGATCATAAAGAAAAGTACATTAAAAGTTGCCAGGGCAAGATTTTGGCAACATTGTTTTTCGAACCCAGTACCAGAACTCGTCTAAGTTTTGAAGCAGCTATGATCCAGCTGGGAGGCCAGGTTCTGGGGTTTTCGGAAGCGGCTTCTTCTTCTACGGCAAAAGGAGAGAGTATCAGTGACACTATCCAAACTGTCGGTTGCTATGCAGATATTATTGCTATGCGTCACCCTAAGGAAGGGGCTCCCATTGCAGCATCTCTTCGGTCTTCTGTGCCTATTATCAATGCCGGTGACGGTGGTCATTTTCATCCCACTCAGACGTTAACAGATATTTTGACTATCCACAGAGAAAAAGGGCGCCTTGACAATATGACCATTGGCCTTTGTGGTGATTTAAAATTCGGCCGGACAGTGCACTCTCTTATCGAAGCCATGATGCGATACGAAAATATCCGCTTTGTGTTGATTTCTCCAAGAGAACTGGTGCTGCCAACCTATATGAAGGAACTGATGGATGATCATAATGTAGAATACAAAGAAGTTTCCGAATTAGAAGGGGCTATGGGAGAATTGGATATTTTATACATGACCCGTGTACAGAGAGAACGATTCTTTAACGAAGAAGACTATATTCGTTTAAAAGACAGTTACGTGTTAGACAAGGAAAAAATGAAGTTGGCATCAAAGGAAATGGCCGTTCTTCATCCTCTTCCCAGAGTAAATGAAATTGCGGTAGAAGTGGATGATGATCCGCGGGCAGCGTATTTTCGCCAAGTGAAAAACGGAAAATTCATCCGGATGGCTTTGATTTTAAAAATGCTGGGAGATATAGAAAGGGTAGAAGTATGAACATAGACGGAATTAAAAACGGATTGGTACTGGATCATATTAAGGCTGGTTGTGCCATGCGCATATACAAATTATTACGGTTGGATCGGTTATCTTGCAGTGTGGCCGTCATACAGAACGCTACCAGTACCAAGTATACTCGCAAGGATATTATTAAAATTGATGAAAATATTGACCTTGATTACAACGTATTAGGGTATATTGATCCTCAGATAACCGTAAATCATATTAAGGATGGAAAAAACATAAAAAAAGAAACTATGGAAACACCATCCAGATTGACTAATGTTATCGGATGCAAAAATCCTCGTTGTATTACCAGTGTCGAAAAAGAATTACCCCGGGAATTTTATCTGGCAAAGAAAAATCCGGTGGTATATCGCTGTTGCTACTGTGATACCGAATACCATGAAAAGTAACTATATTGAGCAGCTGTATCAATATGTACCCTCTTGACTGGATAACCAGCAAAGAGGGTATTTTTGTGTCACCGTTATGAACTTAAGTTAGAATGTATTGCGTTGTATCGACTGGGGATTTGCTTTAAAAGGCTATCTGACAGCCACCTCCAGTGCCAGATGGAACATATCGCTATTCGCTTTGGTTCTCTGCTGGGTTGTGGCTTTTTCGCCGGTGACAAAATGATCGGTAATGGTCATCATTGCCATGGCATCTACGTTGTGATAGGCGGCGTTCATGTATAGTGCCGCGGCTTCCATTTCCACTGCCAGCACATTCATTTTTGCCCATTTTTCCCACCAACCATCTACGGTTTCGTAAAATACGTCACAGGAGACGGTATTGCCGGCGGTTAGAGAAAGCCCGATTTCTTTATTGGCTTCGTATGTCTTGGTTAAAAGATCCCAGCTGGCAGTGGGGGCGTATCCTGCCGGAACATCAAAGGCATGATAAAAATTAGAGTCGGTGCTGGCAGCCGTTGCCAGTACCACATCGCCCATCTTTAATTTGGGGCTAAAGCTTCCGGCAGTGCCTATGCGAATCAAAGTATCGCAGTTATATTCTGTGATTAGTTCCCAAGAATAGATACCCATAGATGGCATTCCCATACCGGTTCCCTGAATGGAAACGGGAACGCCTTTATATCGACCGGTATATCCATACATGTTGCGAATATCCGTATAGCAAAAGGGTTCGTCTAAATAGTTTTCCGCAATGAATTTAGCCCGCTGCGGGTCTCCGGGCAGCAGCACCCGCGAAGCAATATCTTTTTTATTAGCTGCATCAACGGCAATATGTGTACTCATAGTTCCTCCTTGCATTAGTCATATTTTTTAAATCTTAGCAGTGTATATCCTATAGTTACTATATTTCTTTATTATAGCATTCATTTTCATATTTCAGTTGCGAAATGGTAATGTCTGTGGTAGATTTTTACCACAGCAAAAAGGAAGTGGGAAAAAGTATGAAACAATATCAGGAAAGTAAAAAGCATCACATTGGAAAACAATATATGTGGCTGGTAATATGGATTTTGATAGCACTTGTCTGTAACGGTATTGTATTCTTGCTGATGGGAAAGACGCATGCGGTAGATTTTTTAGGTGGTTATATCACAGAACTGAGCCTTTCTATTGATAATGTTTTTGTCTTTTTAATGATTTTCATGGGATTTAACCTAGGCGAAAAGGCCCAGCATCGCGTATTGGCTTGGAGCATTATAGGAGCCATTATTCTTCGGTTTATTTTTGTTTTCTTCGGTCTGGCGTTAATTAACCGCTTTGAGTGGGTGCTGTATATATTCGGCGCATTGCTAATTATCAGCGGTAACAAGATGTTTAAAGAATCGACACCACAAGATCCCCATGACAGTAAAATTATCCGGATATTGAAGAAAATTTTGCCTATGACAGGATACTTTGTAGACGAAAAATTTCTTACAAAGGAAGAAGGGCGGACTTTTGCAACACCGCTACTGGCAGTGCTGGTGCTAATAGAAGCCTCCGATATACTCTTTGCCGTTGACTCCGTTCCGGCTGTCTTCTCCATTACAAGAGAGCCCGTTATTGTGTATGTATCTAATATTTTGGCAATTTTATGTATTCGCCAACTATATTTTGTAGTAGAACATATGCAGGAAAGATTCCGCTTCGTTCGGTTTGGAGTGGCCGTAATCCTTATTTTTACCGGCGTTAAGATGCTTCTTGGCATAGGGGATATTCATGTGGGAACAGGAATTTCCATTGGTGTCATTGTGGGAATTCTCCTTGTTTCCATTATTGTTAGTTGGGTCTTTTCTCCTTCTTCTGAAAAAGAAAATTCATAAACTGTTCTTTTTAAAGATTCAGTGAAAATTCCTTCATCTTCACAGGAAAGAGATTTTCCTGTGCTATATTTTAATGTGTTATGTGAATAGGTAAGTCCAAAACATATGCAAAACATATGGAAGGATAGATTTGCAAAGGAGAGAATGTAAAGATGAAAAAAGTGGTTACTTTTTTACTCGTACTGGCGTTAGGGATAACAACTATGTTTACGGCTCTGCCACAAATGACGAAGGGAGCCTCGGCAGCCGGTGAAGTTCGTGGACTGTGGGTGGCTTTTTGTGATTTTCAAAGCTTGGGACTGGCAAATAAAAGTCGCAGCACCTATACCAGAAATGTAGGGAAGCTTCTTGATAAGGCCAAGTATTACGGTACTAATACCATCTATTTCCATGCCAGAGCGTTTGATGATGCTACATGGAAATCAAAGACTTTCAAAGCTTGCTCCTATCTAACCGGCAAAGCCTCCGGTAGCCGAACGGCCTACAAAACCTATTCCTACGATCCGCTGGCTATCGTTATTAAAGAATGCCGTAAACGGAATCTGAAAATCGAAGCATGGCTGAATCCCTACCGGGTTACCTATGGTACATTTTTGAATCCGGCTTCTGCATATTCTACGCTGCGCATTGAAAGAGCCGTAAAGGAACTGCAAAGTTATGATCTTGACGGTATCCATTTTGATGACTATTTCTATCATTCGCAAAAATATTATCTTTCTCCATACAAAAGTTATCGATACAGTGTTAGTCCGTCAGGAAGCCGGACAAAATCACGCTCTTCTGCAGCCAACAGAAGAAGTAACGTCAACAGTATGGTGAAAAAAGTCTATACTAGAGTGCACCAAAATTCCGGCTGGAAATTTGGCATCAGTCCGGCAGGCAATTACGAAAACTGTATGAATGACGGGGTAGATGTTCGAACATGGCTATCGAAGAGAGGCTATGCAGACTACATTACTCCACAAATTTACTGGAGCGACAACTGGGGGAGCCGCAGAAAGACTCGCATGTTTACTAATCGATTAAACCAGTTTAAAAAGCTTAATAAAGCCGGTGTATCTATGATTATAGGTTTGGCATTGTATGATACAGGAAAGAAAATCTCCGGAGATAAAGGCTGGAAAATGCGCAATACGAATTTGCGAACCCAGATTCGCCAGCTTCGTTCCAAAGGAATGCAAGGATACAGCTTGTTCTCGGCACAGGATTTGTATAGAAAAGGAGCGGCCAACGAACTGTACTATATGAAGGGACTAGTAAAGCCTATTTATGCCAAATCCATTTCCATTACTTCGAAAAATACCATATATGTAGGGCGCAGCAAGACATTAACGGTTTCCTTTAAACCGTCAACCACCAATCCGAAAGATTTGTCTTACAAAACCGCCAACAAGTCTGTTGCCACCATTTCCGGCAAGGGAGTTGTGAAAGGATACCGTACCGGATACGTAGTGGTAACCGCACAGACAAAAAATAAGAAAAAAGCAACCCGTACTTTGCGGGTAAAACCATCACGGGTAAAGATTGTAAAATATATTACACAGCGAAAGGGACCAGGCAGCAAGTATAATGTTGCCGGCATTTACCGCAAAGGACAAAAAGTCTACATTGAACGCATCAATGGAAAATGGGGTAAGCTAAAGGGTAAGAGTACGTGGATTTACATGCCTGCCACCAAATGGGCAAATTAAAAAACAAGCACGAAAAAAGCCGGGAGACACATCCGGCTTTTGTTTTGTTCGTTGCTCTCATTAAAAGAGAGCCGCATGTGTACTTAACTTGTACACAGGTGGGGACGGGTGAGACTTAGGCGTTAGCCTGGTTGAATCTTTTTGTCAGTCTCGAGATTTTTCTGGAAGCGGCATTCTTATGCATAGTACCTCTTGCGGCAGCCTTAGCCAGACGTTTCTCAGCCAAAGCCAGCTTTTCCTTTGCAGTTGCCATGTCGCCTTCAGCAAGAGCTGTTTCGAACTCTTTGATAACATCCTTCAAATGACCCTTAACGCGTCTATTGACGGCTGTTCTTCTGTTGATGACTTTGATTCTTTTCTTTGCGGATTTAATGTTTGCCATAGTTTAAATTCACCCCACTTATCATTTATTAAGCAAAAATACGCAATTAATATTGTATATGCTTTCTACATTGAAATCAAGGGGAAAATACAGTAAAATAGCTAGGTAGAAAAAACCGAAGGAGAAATAAAAGGTTTATGAATATAGAACAGAAATACATACGGAATTTCAGCATAATTGCGCATATTGACCACGGAAAATCCACCTTGGCAGACAGATTACTGGAAAAAACCGGCGTGGTTACTCAGCGAGATATGAAAGAACAATATCTTGATAATATGGAGTTGGAGAGGGAAAGAGGCATTACCATCAAATTGCAGACCACTTGTCTTTCGTATAAGGCAAAGGATGGCAATACGTATATGCTGAATCTTATCGATACTCCGGGACATGTGGACTTTAACTATGAGGTGTCTCGCTCACTGGCTGCTTGTGAAGGCGCTGTTTTAGTTGTGGATGCCACCCAGGGCGTAGAAGCACAAACCCTGGCAAATGTATATTTGGCTCTTGATGAAGACTTGGAAATCTTCCCGGTTTTAAATAAAATTGACTTGCCCAGTGCACGACCGGAAGAAATCCGAACCGAAATTGAAGATGTAATCGGCATTGATGCTGACAATGCACCAATGGTTTCGGCCAAAGAAGGCGTGGGCATTGAAGAATTATTGGAAGACATTGTCAGGTACATTCCGGCGCCTACAGGAGATGCCAAAGCTCCGTTGAAGGCCTTGATTTTCGACTCTAAATACGACAACTACCGAGGCGTTGTAATCTATACCAGAGTCTTTGAAGGGACTATTAAAACCGGTGATACCATTTCCCTAATGAATACCGGAAAAACATATGAGGCAACAGAAGTTGGTATCTTGTCACCAGGGCCTGTTCCTGTTGGAAAACTTGCTGCCGGCGAAGTAGGATATATTTGTGCTGCCATAAAGCAAGTACGAGATGCCCGTGTCGGGGATACCCTTACCCTAAAGACAAACCCGACGGCAGAACCTTTGCCCGGTTATAAAAAGGCCCAGTCTATGGTATATTGCGGAATCTATCCATCGGAAGGGGAAAGCTACGAAAATGTAAAAGATGCCTTAGAAAAACTACAGGTAAATGATGCGGCTTTTAACTTTGAACCGGAGACATCTACGGCTCTCGGATTTGGATTTCGTTGTGGTTTCTTGGGGCTGCTGCATATGGAAATCATCGTGGAGCGTCTGGAACGGGAATTTGATTTGTCGGTGATTACCACCTCACCTAGTGTAATCTACAAGGTGATTAAAAAAGACGGTACCGTGGAGATGATCCAAAACCCCAGCAATTTCCCGGATCCAATGGAAATTCAGCAGGTGGAAGAACCTATTGTGGCAGCCGATATTATGACACCAAAAGAATATGTTGGCAACATCATGGAAATTTGCCAGGGACGCCGAGGCGTTATGAAGCACATGGAGTATATTACGGAAAATCGTGTACAGCTGCATTACGAAATGCCTCTTAACGAGGTTATCTATGACTTCTTCGATGCCTTAAAGTCAAAGACAAGAGGATATGGTTCTTTGGATTATGAATTTTTACGATACGAAAAGTCAAAGCTGGTGAAACTGGATCTTTTACTAAATAAAGAACAAGTAGATGCATTCTCTATGATTGTGCACGAATCCACAGCGCACCAGCGTGGTCGTCTTGTGTGTAAAAAACTGAAAGAAGTCATTCCCATGCATCAATTTGAAGTCCCTATTCAGGCTTGTATCGGACAGAAGATTATTGCAAGGGAAACTGTTAGAGCTTACCGCAAAGATGTCATCGCAAAGTGTTACGGTGGCGACATTTCTCGTAAGAAAAAACTTTTGGAAAAGCAGAAGGAAGGAAAGCGCCGGATGCGGCAGTTTGGAACAGTAGAAGTTCCCCAGGAAGCGTTCACAGCCGTGTTGAAGTTTGACGATGGAAAATAAAGGACTGTATATCCATATTCCTTTTTGTAAACGTAAGTGCAGCTACTGTGGTTTTTTGTCTAAAATCCCTGAAAACACGGGAGAAACAAAATCTGTTACAGCCGCTTTGCAGGAGGAAATTCGCCTCTATGGAAAGCAGTATCCCAAAGCAAAGATAGATACTGTTTTTATTGGCGGCGGCACACCATCTCTTTTATCACCGGCAGAAATAAAAGCATTACTGGATGAAATAAGAGACGCTTTTCAACCGGATTCCCCGGAAATTACCATGGAATCCAATCCGGAATCTCTAACTTCTGTTGCGATTCCGGGGTATATGGCAGCCGGCATCAATCGATTTAGTATGGGAGTACAGAGTTTTCAAGAGGAGGGTTGCCGGCGACTGGGTCGTCTTCATACAGGGAAACAAGCCATGGAGACTTTTGCGGATTTGCGAAGACTGGGCGTTGGCAATATTAACGTGGATTTAATGTTTGCCTATCCGGAACAAACCATGAAAGAGTGGAAAGTGGATTTAGGAACCGTCGCCGCGCTACAGCCGGAGCATGTGTCTTTGTACAGTTTACAGTTGGAAGAAGGGACTGATTTTTACAGAGACTATCGTAAAGGAAAGTTGGATTTACCTTCTGATGCGTTAGCCAAGGATATGTACCGGGAAGCTTGCAATGTCATGGAAGCAGCCGGCTATGATCACTATGAAATTTCCAATTGGGCAAAAACAGGATACCGTTGTCTTCACAATGAAAAATATTGGCAGTATAAGGATTTTATAGGAGTCGGTCCGGGAGCTTCTTCCTTTATTTCCGGCAAGCGATACAAAAACATCGAAGATATACACCTTTGGAAAGAACAGGTACAACAAGGTGTTTTCCCTATCGAAACCGGCACCGCAGGAATTGATGAAACTGTAAAAAAAGAAACCTTTATTGATGGGGTAGGAATCTTTTGCTTTACTGCACTCCGTCAAAGAGAAGGCATTTCTTTTGCCGTATTTGAAAAAACTTTTGGGCGACCGTTTAAAAAGGTGTACCGGCATATTTGGAACCAACTGGAAGAGTATAAAGAAAAAGGATATATTACTATCAGCCGGCAGCAATTGGCACTAACTAGAGAAGGCATCGAATGTTCCAATGATATTATGAGTGCTTTTTTGCTGGATAATGATTTTGAGTATCCTGCAATGGATACCATAAAGGAGGATACCCATGGGTGACAAGCTGATTATGGCATTAGACCAAGGAACTACCAGCTCTCGTTGTATTTTATATGATAAGAACAGCCGCATTGTCAGTGTGGGACAAGTCGAATTTCGGCAACAGTATCCAAAACCCGGCTGGGTGGAACACGATCCTATGGACATCTGGAATAGTCAATACGAAGCATTGGTAGATGCACTAAACAGAGCTCACATTACTATTATGGACATTGCGGCCATTGGAATTACCAATCAAAGAGAGACTACCATTTGCTGGAATGCAAAGACAGGAGAGCCGGTTTGCAATGCCATTGTTTGGCAATGCCGCAGAACGGCAGCCATCTGTGATGAAATGAAGAAACAAGGCCTTGAGCCGTTGATTCATCAAAAAACAGGATTGCTTTTGGATCCGTATTTTTCCGGAACCAAGCTAAAGTGGATTTTAGAAAACGTACCGGAAGCAAAAAAACTGGCTGAAAACGACTTGCTTCGTTTTGGAACCGTGGATTCCTGGCTGATTTACAAGCTTTCCGGTGGGAAAGTTCACGCAACGGAAGCATCTAATGCGTCAAGAACTATGCTTTACAACATTCACGATTTATGTTGGGACAAAGAACTGTTAGAGCTTCTTGGTATTCCTGCAAGCGTATTACCTCAGGTTAAACCATCCTCGGGTCTCTTTGCTGTTTCCGATAAAGAAATTTTGGGCTGTGAAGTGCCTATTACCGGTGTTGCCGGAGATCAACAGGCGGCGTTGTTTGGCCAGCTTTGTCTTCAGAAGGGGCAAGGGAAAATGACCTTCGGAACAGGAGGATTTATGCTGATGAACACCGGCGATACACCGGTGGACTCACAAAACGGTTTGCTGACCACCATTGCCTGGGGGCTGGAGGATTCTGCGTGTTACGCTTTAGAAGGGTCTATGTTTATGTCCGGTGCCGTTGTCCAGTGGCTTCGTGATGAATTAAAAATCATCGACCATGCTGCGGAAACAGAAGCCATGGCGTTTTCTTTAGAAGATAATGAAGGGGTATATCTGGTGCCGGCCTTTGTAGGTATTGGCGCTCCGTACTGGGATTCCTATGCTCGTGGCTCTATTCTAGGCTTGTCACGAGGAACCAACGGCAATCATATTGCCAGAGCAGCCTTGGAATGCCAAGTATACCAGACACTGGATGTGCTGGAGGCAATGAACGAAGATATGAAGGGGAGAGCCTCTTCGTTGCGAGTAGACGGAGGTGCTTGTGCCAACAACTTTATGATGAAGTTTTTAGCCGATATTACTGAGCTGTCTATCTTACGACCGGCTATCATTGAGACAACCTCTATGGGGGCGGCTTCTCTTGCAGGTCTTGCCTGTGGCTACTGGAAAAACACTGAGGAAATTGCATCACTACGGGAAGAAGCGACGATTTTTTCACCTTCTATGGACGATAAAAAACGCCAGGAAAATATCCAGCACTGGCACAAAGCTGTTGCTGCCACCATGGATTTTACAAAAAGAAAATAGGAAAAGAAAGCAGAGAGGAAAGTATGAAGTTTCATCGGATTTTCCACAAACAACTGCGCATGAGCCGGCGGTTTTCGCTGTCCTTTATAAAATGGGCAGCTATAGCCGTGTTGATAGGATTGATTGGCGGAGCCATTGGCACCGCCTTTCGTTTGGCTGTGGTTTTTAGCAACACCACCTGGGAACAGCACAGGTGGCTTACCTGGCTGCTGCCACTTAGCGGTCTTTTTATTGTCTGGCTATACCAAAAGGCGGGGGTAGACCATCCTGCCGGCACCAACCGTGTATTTCGCAGTGTTCGAAGAGAAGAAAAGCTGCCGTTAAAGGCTGCACCGTTAATTTTTGTGGCAACGGTTTTGACCCATCTTTGCGGCGGTTCCGCCGGACGTGAAGGAGCGGCTCTGCAAATTGGAGGGGTAGTAGGAGCCGGAACCAGCCGTATTTTAAAGCTTCATCCATCCGATTCCAGCATCGCCGTTCTCATGGGAATGAGCGCCGTTTTTGCCGCTTTGTTTGACACACCTATTACGGCAGTGGTTTTTGCGCTGGAAGTCATCAGCGTCGGTATCATTCATTACGCCGGCTTGGTGCCTTGCCTTATCTCTTCCTTTATAGCCGCCGGTGTTACGGAATTTTTTGCAGAAAATGAATTTGCCGGTATTTCCATTGCGTTTCCGACAGTCACCGCTATGATATTGCTAAAGGTGATGGTGTTAGGTCTATGTTGTGCCTTGCTTTCTATTTTGATAGTAGTGGCCTTTAACGGTATGCGTCACCTGCTGGTTCGCCTTGTCTCAAACCGGTACCTGCTGGTTTTATGTGGAGCTTTTCTGTTGATTCTGTTGACCTATCTAACGCCATCAGCTGCCTATAACGGTTCGGGAACGGAAGGCATCATGGAAGCCCTACAAGGTAATGCCCGGTGGTGGAGCTTCTTGGTGAAACTATTGTTTACAACCGTTACCCTAGGAGTCGGTTTCAAAGGTGGGGAAGTGCTGCCTACCTTTTTTGTCGGAGCGGTTATGGGGTGCTGGGTAGCGCCTATACTGGGACTGGATCCGGCTTTTGGCGCCGCCGTTTGTCTTTGCGGAACCTTTAGTGGTGCCATAAACTGTCCTATGGCTTCTTTATTGTTGGGGATTGAACTCTTTGGTGGTGGCGGTTTACCCTATTTTGCCACATGCTGTTTTGTCAGCTATATGATGAGTGGATATTGGGGGCTGTATGGGGATCAAAAGATTATCTACAGCAAGCTTCATGCCAAAAGAATCAATATTCACAGCAAGACATGAAAAGCCGTCAAGGTTCATAAAAAATTCTGTCAGATGGTTGACATCCTATCTGCTTGGTATTATATTTAATATACAGTTAGCACTCGGATTAAATGAGTGCTAACAAGAAAAATAGGTAAGTATCATGGATTTAAACGAAAGAAAACTGAAAATATTGCAGGCTATTATCGGTGACTTTGTGTCCACTGCCGAGCCTGTGGGATCCAGGTCCCTTTCCAAGAATCATGACCTAGGAGTTAGTGCAGCTACCATTCGAAACGAAATGTCGGATTTGGAGGAGATGGGGTATTTAACCCATCCTCATACATCTGCCGGTCGAGTCCCCAGTGCCAAGGCGTATCGTCTGTATGTGGATCAGATTATGGGAAAGAGCAATCTTCCTGATGAGACCAAGGGAATGATTGCAGAGCGTCTCCAGGATAATGTTCAAGATTTAAGCAGAACACTGGAACACGCTGCCAATTTGTTGTCGGAGATTACATCTTTAACGGCCTTTGCTATGATGCCGGACAAGGTTCAGGAAAAACTGAAGTACATTAAGGTTATTAAAATCGACACCAAGGCAGTGCTGATGATGATTGTCTCTGAAAATGGGAATGTAACCAATCAGGTATTGCGTTTAAAGGCGGAGCCGGACGAGGATTCTTTGCGGTTACTGTCAAAGGCAATGACCTATTCCTACCAAAGAAAAACGATTAACAATGCCTTAAAGACAGATATTATCGAAGATATTATCCACGATGCCAACATTTTGCAGGAGTACACCAGGGACATCAAGCCCCGGTTTATGCGGGTACTGGAAAATATGCTTAACGTCAACATGTATATGGAAGGTCTTGCCAATATATTTAACCTTCCGGAATACAATGATGTGAGTCGTGCCAGAACCTTTATGGAGCTAATAGAAAAGAAAGATGATTTTACCCGCAAAATCGTAGAACGAGAAGACGGTTTAACCATTACCATTGGTAACGAAAACGAGGACGAGGGTTTGAAGGATTGTTCTCTCATAACAGCAACCTACCATGTTAATGGAAAGATGGTTGGTAAACTGGGGGTAATCGGACCGACGAGAATGCGCTATTCGCAGGTGTCCTCCGTAGTAGAATACTTGACGGACAACATTAGCGATGCCTTTACAATAACAGGAGGAAATGATGATGAGCAATGATCAGGATCTGAAGAAGGATTCAAAGGCTCCGGAGGAAACGCCGGCAGAAACCGCCGAAGAAACTGTAGAAGACACGGAAACAGAAACGGCCGCTGATCGGGAACCAAAGGAGGAGTCAACAGAGGCTTCTTTAGAAGAAGCGAAGGAAGAATCCGAAGAAGATGAAGCACTGCAGACAAAATATATGCGTCTTATGGCCGATTTTCAGAACTTCAAGCGTCGTGCAGAGAAAACAAGAACCGACAGCATGGCTTTTGCCACAGAGCAAATTGCGTTGCCGCTGCTGGATGTGATGGATAATTTCGAACGAGCCCTGGATCACGATGCAGATTCCGGTTTTAAAGATGGCATGGTAATGATTTTCCGGCAATTACAGCAAGTTCTTGAGAAAGCCGGTGTGGAGGAGATTGATACAGAAGATGCTGACTTTGATCCCAATTTCCACAATGCCGTAATGATGGAAGATACAGATGCAGTAGATAGTGGCAAGATTTCCACCGTACTGCAAAAGGGATACACTCTCAATGGAAAAGTAATCCGTCCTTCCATGGTAAAAGTAGCCAACTAAGGGGTAGGAATACCCTTGGATATACACTAACACATAGCTATTTAATAAGATTTTAATAAAAAGGAGATAATACATTATGGGAAAAGTAATCGGAATTGACCTTGGAACAACCAACTCCTGCGTATCCGTGCTGGAAGGTGGAGAACCAACGGTTATCACCAATGCAGAAGGAAACAGAACAACACCATCTGTGGTTGGATTTGCAAAAAACGGAGAAAGACTGGTTGGGGAAACAGCA
Organism: uncultured Eubacteriales bacterium; assembly: GCA_963542695.1. Taxonomy (GTDB): domain Bacteria; phylum Bacillota; class Clostridia; order Peptostreptococcales; family Anaerovoracaceae; genus RUG100. The sequence continues at coordinate 100,891 of CAUTYX010000004.1, read as the reverse complement.
AAAAGACAGGCTGTAACCAATCCGGATAGAACCATCGCTTCTATTAAGCGTTACATGGGAACAGATCACAAAGTAACTATTGACGGAAAGGACTACACACCACAGGATATTTCCGCCATGGTGCTGGGAAAATTAAAGACAGATGCCGAAGCTTATCTTGGCGAAACAGTAACCGAGGCGGTTATTACTGTACCGGCTTACTTTACAGACAGTCAAAAACAGGCTACAAAGGATGCCGGAAAAATTGCCGGTATGGATGTAAAACGTATTATCAATGAGCCGACAGCTGCCGCATTGGCCTATGGTCTTGATAAAGACGACACACACCAAAAGATTCTGGTATATGACCTTGGTGGCGGTACCTTTGATGTATCCTTGCTGGAATTGGGAGATGGTGTGTTCGAAGTACTGGCTACCCATGGAGACAATAAACTGGGAGGAGACGACTTTGATAGCAAATTAATGGATTTTATGGCAGACTCTTTTGCCAAGGAAAACGGCATTGATTTGCGAAAAGACAACATGGCTATGCAGCGTCTGAAAGAAGCTGCCGAAAAAGCAAAGAAAGAATTGTCCACTTCTCAGACAACCAATGTAAACCTGCCATTTATCACTGTTAGCGAAGCCGGTCCTCTCCACCTCAATATGGATATCACAAGAGCCAAGTTTGATCAGCTGACAGGGGATTTGGTAGAAAGAACCATCGAGCCGATGAAAAAGGCGATTTCCGATGGTGGCGTTTCCACAGCAGAAATTGACAAAGTTATCTTGGTTGGTGGATCCACAAGAATTCCGGCGGTACAGGATGCCGTTAAAAAGATTACCGGAAAAGAACCTTTCAAGGGTGTTAACCCGGACGAATGTGTTGCGATCGGTGCATCAATTCAGGCCGGCGTATTGACAGGTGAAGTAAATGACGTACTGTTGCTGGATGTAACTCCGCTATCGTTGTCCATTGAAACACTTGGTGGCGTTGCTACTAAACTGATTGAAAGAAATACCACTATTCCTACCAAGAAGAGTCAGGTGTTCTCTACTGCTGCAGATAACCAGACCGCTGTAGACATCCATGTACTGCAGGGGGAACGTGAAATGGCTGCTGATAATACTACATTGGGACAGTTCCAGCTTTCCGGCATTCCACCGGCACCACGTGGTGTTCCACAGATTGAAGTTACCTTTGACATTGATGCCAACGGTATCGTAAACGTATCTGCTAAAGATATGGGAACCGGAAAACAGCAGAATATTACCATCACTTCTTCTACAAAATTATCTGAAGATGAAATCAACAAGAAGGTAAAAGAAGCCGAACAGTACGCCAGCGAAGACAAGGCCAGAAAAGAAGAAATTGAAGTACGCAACCAGGCAGAAACTCTTGTTTACGAGACAGAAAAGAACGTAAAGGAACTGGGAGATACTCTATCTGAAGAAGAAAAGGCTAAAATAGAGTCTGCCAAGGAAACTTTGAAGAAGTCTCTTGAAAACGGCACAGTTGAGGAAATCAAAGCCAACACAGAAGCGTTGACCCAGGAATTCCATACTATTTCCCAGAAGATGTACCAGCAGGCACAGGCGCAGCAGCAGGCAGCCGGTGGAGCCCAAGGGGCAGGTCCGCAGCCGGGAGCTGACGCATCCCAGAGTGCACCGGGAACCGGAGACGACAATGTGGTAGATGCAGACTTTGAAGTTGTAGATGACGATAAAAAGGGTGAATAAAACCAATGGCTGAAAAACGTGATTACTACGAAGCGCTAGGCCTTGAAAAGGGAGCTTCTGAACAGGAAATAAAGAGAGCCTTCCGCAAGATGGCCATGAAGTACCATCCTGACAAGAACCCTGGCGACAAAGAAGCCGAAGAGCGTTTCAAAGAAGTCAACGAAGCCTACGGAGTCTTGAGCGATCCTGAGAAAAAAGCAAATTATGACAGATTTGGCCATGCCGGCGTTGATCCCAACGCCGGTTTTGGTGGCGCAGGAGGCTTTGGCGGTTTTGGTGGCGGCTTTGATGATATCTTCGATATGTTTGGTGGCATGTTCGGTGGCGGCGGCGGTGGTCGCAGTCATAGAGCCGGTCCTAAAAAAGGTCGTGATTTACAGCATGGCATGACTATCACTTTCGAAGAAGCTGCCTTTGGCGTAAAGAAAGATGTTCGACTGACAAAATATGTCAAGTGTGAAACTTGCGATGGATCCGGTGCAGAACCGGGAACCTCTAAATCCACTTGTCCAAAGTGCGGTGGCTCCGGCGTTATAAACACGCAGCACCGTACGCCGTTTGGTGTAATGCAGTCACAGACTACCTGTGATCGCTGCGGTGGTACAGGAGAAATTGTAGATACACCATGTCACACTTGTAACGGTACAGGCAAAGTGAAGAAGACCCAGACGATTTCTGTGTCTATTCCTGCCGGTGTAGATGATGACAGTGTCATTACGCTGCGTGGGCAAGGTGAACCGGGTGAAAAAGGTGGTCCCAATGGAGATTTGTATATTGTTATCTCTGTAAAGCCACATAAGCTATTCCGTCGTCGCGGATATGATTTGCAACTGGAAATCCCCATTACCTTTGAACAGGCTGCCTTAGGGACAGAGCTTGTGGTGCCTACACTGGAGGGCAAGGTGAAATACAAGATACAACCGGGAACCCAGTCAGGAACCATATTCCGGCTAAAGGGTAAAGGGGTTCAGATGATGCGAGGCAATCGCAAAGGGGACTTGTATGTCAAGGTGAACCTGGAGGTACCAAACAAACTGAATTCCAAACAGAAAAAAGCCATTAAGGAAATGAGCAAGACAGTTACCGGGTATTGCTACAAAAAGAGAAGCGGATTTTTAGACTCCCTAAAGGAATTGTTCAAGTAAGAAAATTCTTTGTGACAGCTTTTGAAAAAGACGACCTATGTCGTCTTTTTTCGTGGTAATTTATGGTATAATAAGTGGTGATTATAAAGGAGCAGCACCATGGATGATTTTGATTTTGCCCCCTATGAAAACTTGGAAGATGAAAAAATTTCCGATGATATATTAGCCGTTTGTGCCACCAATGCCGTTCTTCGAACGGAAGGTGTTGCCGGTCTTGCCGGCGGTTTGCAAAATACCATTACAAGAACCATTAAAGGCAGAGATTCGGTATCTAAAGGTATCAAGGTGAGTCAAACGGAAGAAGGGGTCATTTTAGATGTGTATGTGCTAGCCTGGTACGGTGTAAAGATACCGGCTATGGCTTGGGATATACAGACCAATGTAAAGCAAGAATTGGAAACAATGACGGAGCGTCCTGTCCTGGAGGTTAACATCCATGTCCAAGGCGTTACCAGTGAAATAGAGGAGTAGTACATGACCAGAACACAGGCAAGACAACTGCTGATGCAGATGGTTTTTCAGATGGAAGCCCAGCAGGATTTTTCTGAGGAAACCATGCAAAAATTAGCAAGGGAACATCAAATTCCGGGTAGTCACCAAGAATACATCGAAACTACCTTTCGGGCAATTCGCGATAACATAACTGCTATTGACGAGAGTATCAACAAATATAGTCGTCGCTGGAAGGTAACCAGGATGCCAAAGGCGGATTTGGCCATTTTACGGACTGCCGTCGGGGAGATTTGCTATAAAGAAGATGTTCCTAATTCAGTGGCCATTAACGAAGCGGTAAATCTTGCCAAGACCTTTGGGGGAGATGATTCTCCGGCTTTCATCAATGGAATTTTAGGGAATATTGCCAATGAACAGTAAAGAAGATGTTGTACTAGGTATTGATACCAGTAATTACACCACTTCTGCCGCTTGTATAACAAAAGACGGCCGGGTAATTGCCGATGTAAGAAAGCTTCTTGCTGTTAAGGAGGGTGCCAGAGGACTGCGGCAGTCAGAAGCCTTGTTTCAGCACATAATGAATCTGCATGAAATTTTTCAACTGCTGACTGCACAAGCAAAAGAAAAGGGCTATGGGTCTTTGAAAAATCGCATCGCTGCCGTTTCCTGCAGCGACCGTCCAAGACCTGTGGAAGGGTCGTATATGCCTTGTTTTTTGCCGGGCCTGGAATTCGGTAAATCCATAGCGGAAATCCTATCCATTCCCCGGTTTTCCTTTTCGCATCAAGAAGGTCATATAGAGGCGTTGCTGCCGGAAACGACTTTGTCCTATGAAACAGGATTTCTGGTGGCGCATATGAGCGGAGGAACATGCGAACTGCTTCATGTAAAAGACCACAACATCACTATTTTAGGTGGCACCAAGGATATCACTTTTGGTCAGATGCTCGATCGCATCGGCGTTAGCCTGGGATTAACTTTTCCCTGCGGCCGGGCCTTAGATGCCATTGCTTATGATATGCCGCGTTTATCCAAAGAAAACTTGCTGAAAAAGTTGTATTTCAAAGATGGTTGGTTACAGATTTCCGGCATGGAATCGGCCGTACAGCGTATGCTGGCATCAGAAGAAAAAGGCATACTGCAAGAAGTTTTTTACCATATTGCTGTCGCTTTAATTTCTTTGGTGGAGTGGGGTATGGATAAAACAGGTTTAAATGATTGTATGTTGGTAGGGGGCGTTGCCGCAAGCAAGACACTGGCAGCCTACATTCACGACTATAACGAAAAAGAGAGAAATAAAAAGAAAGACAATGAACGAAGAAACATAGAGATACCCGGCGGTTCTCTGGCAAGGGATAATGCCATTGGAATTGCACGTTTGGGAGGACAACAAATATGGCCATAAAGCCCATTGAGGTATCACAACTGAATCAATACATCGGTAGCTTGCTGAAGACCGATCCCATTCTTGGAAATGTATTGGTACGAGGGGAAATTTCAAACCTGAAATACCATAGCAGCGGGCACATCTATTTTTCCTTGAAGGATGATAACAGTACCGTTGGTTGTTTTTTATCAAGAACCCAAAAAGAAGCTCTCAGATATCAACTGGAAGACGGCATGGCGGTTATCTGTTCCGGACATATTTCCGTCTATCAGCCGGGAGGTCGCTATAACCTGCAAGTAAGAACGGTGGAGGCAGAAGGGGAAGGCGATTTGGCAAAGGCCTTTGGGGCTCTCAAAGCTAAATTGGAGAAGAAAGGATATTTTGATCCGGGGAAAAAACAGCCATTGCCCGCCTATCCTGATAACATCGCCATTGTTACCTCGGAAACAGGGGCAGCCATTAGAGATATGCTAAAGATAATCAAGAGCCGCAGCACCACCTGCAGCGTGACCATATATCCGGTGTTGGTGCAGGGACGGCATGCTGCTGGGGATATTGCCCGTGCTATTGATGACATTAACCAGACTGTGGATGGCATTGATGTAATTATCTGCGGCCGCGGCGGAGGTTCCACAGAAGACTTGTGGGCCTTTAATGAGGAAGTGGTAGCCGATGCCATTTACCATTCTAAAATACCGATTGTTTCTGCGGTAGGTCATGAAACCGACTTTACCATTGCAGATTTCGTAGCCGACAGGCGGGCGGAAACACCAACGGCAGCTGCCCAAATGGTGGTGCCAATGACAGAAGATATTCAGGAGAATCTAAAAAGGCTAAAGGAAATGCTGCAAATCGCTTTGGAAAAAAAGCTTGAATATTGTGAAAAACAGCTATCCTCTCACAATATGGATGTAGTGGAGCAGCTGATAAAAAGTAAGGTACACAGTAGCCGGCAGCAACTCCTGTTTAGTAACGAAGCCATGGATAGGATCATGGAACAATTAATACTGGAAAAACAACGCCGGTTAGAAGTAAAAAAAATACAACTGGAGGGAATTTCTCCCTATGGAATTATGGATAAGGGGTATGTAGCCATTACTGATGATACGGGACGATTTATCACCAGTATCGGTAATTTGCAGCCAAATCAGCAGGTATATATCACCGGTGCCGATGGAGCGGCCACTGCTGTTATTCGGGAGGTATCTAAAAATGAAAAAGAAAACATTTGAAGAACATTTAGCACAACTGGAAAAAACCGTTGAAGCTCTCCAACAAGAAAATATCAGCTTGGAAGAAGCCATTACCAACTATCAACAAGGAAAAGAAGAGTATCAACACTGTCGTCAGATTTTAGAAGATGCAAAGCAGAAAATCGAAGTTTGCAGAAAGGAAGAGTAAGATGTCTGATCGAGAGTATACATACGAGGAATTACGAACCATTATAGATAAACATTTGTCGGATTTTCTGCCGGAAGTGGATCAAAACAGCATGACTATTTACGATTCCATGAAGTATTCCCTAACAGCCGGTGGAAAACGTCTTCGGCCGGTGCTGTTGCTGGCTGCTTGTGATTTTGCCGGTGGCAACATCAAGGAGGCTTTGCCCTATGCCTGCGCCATTGAGTACATTCATACTTATTCTTTGATTCACGACGATCTTCCTTGCATGGACGATGATGATTTGCGGCGCGGGAAACCCACCAATCATAAAGAGTTTGGAGAGGCCATGGCGGTACTGGCAGGAGACGGTCTTCTTAGCTGGGCCTTTGAGATGATGAACCGGGATTTATTCATGTATCTGGATGATGAGAAGGCACTGAAGCGGCGAATTTGTGCTATGTATGAAATTTTACACGGTGCCGGATGCTATGGTATGCTAGGTGGGCAGGTGGCCGATGTTGAAAATGAATCTAAGGAAATCAGCGGCGAGTTGCTGGATTATATTCACATCAATAAAACGGCGGCGCTGATTATGGCAGCAGTTCGTGCCGGTTGTTACCTGGGATGTGCCGACAGGGATACCTTATCGAATATGACAAACTATGCCGAAGCCTTAGGGTTGGCCTTTCAGATTAAAGACGATGTGCTGGATGTTACCGGCGATGAAAAGGAGCTGGGGAAACGCACCGGTGCCGATAAAGATAAAAGAAAAAACACCTATCCCAGTGTATACGGACTGGATGCTTCCTATGAACGGTTGGAACAATTGCGAGACCAAGCCATGGAAGCCATTGCTCCATACTACGATAATGCAGAGTTTTTTGCAAAGCTGGTAGATTTGCTACACCAGCGGAGAAAATAAAGTATGATTGATCATCCATTTCAACAATATTCCTTTCCGGAGGATTTAAAACAAATGTCCACCAAAGATAAGGAACTCCTGGCGATTTCCATTCGGGAGTTTCTTCTGGACAATATCAGCAAAACAGGAGGCCATCTGGCTTCGAATTTGGGAATTGTGGAGTTAGCCATTGCCGTCCACAGCTGTTTTGATGCTCCCAAAGATAAAATCGTATGGGACGTTGGTCACCAGGCTTACGTTCACAAAATTCTAACCGGCCGCGCCGGCAGATTTGATTCCTTACGGCAGCTAGGCGGCATCAGTGGATTTCCCAATAAGGACGAAAGCCCCTACGATTTATTCACAACCGGTCACAGCAGCAATTCCGTCTCCTTATTAACAGGGTTGGCTGTCGCCCGGGATTTGCAAAAAGAAAGTTATGAAACAGTTGCTATCATTGGTGACGGTGCGCTTACAGGTGGCCTTGCTTATGAGGGCATGAACAATTTGGGAGCTCTTCATAGTCGCAGCATTGTCATTGTTAATGATAACGGTATGTCCATCGGGCGAAATACCGGTGCTGTTTCTTCTCATCTTGGAAAGCTTCGTACTTCCAAAGGATACTATAGCTTTAAACGACGCCTGAGAGGCGCTCTAAGCAAGGTTCCCGCTATTGGGGACAATATTTTAGGAGGCATGGAAAAACTTCGTGACACCTTAAAATACGCCCTTGTAGACGGGGTTCTCTTTGAGGAATTTGGTTTTACCTATCTTGGACCTGTAGATGGTCACGATATAGAGGATTTGGAAAAGCACCTAAAAATGGCACGTCATGTAGACGGACCGGTGATGATTCATGTACGAACGGTAAAGGGAAAAGGGTATCGAAATGCGGAAAATAATCCGGATTTGTTTCATGGAACAGGAGCTTTTGATAAAACCACGGGTCAACCTCACAGTCGTCCTCTTGAAATGACCTACAGCGAATTCTTTGGACGAAAATTAATAGCTATGGCAAAAGAAAACCCTCGTATTGTTGCCATTACCGCTGCCATGTGTGACGGAACCGGTCTACGAGGATTTGAAGACATGTTTCCTGACAGACTCATTGACACCGGTATTGCAGAAGGCCATGCCGTTACCTTTGCCGGTGGATTGGCACGAGGCGGCCAAAAGCCTTTTGTAGCCATTTACTCCACCTTTTTGCAAAGAGGATACGACCAACTGATTACCGATGTCTGTCTCCAGAATTTGCCGGTAGTATTTTGCATAGACAGAGCCGGTATAGTAGGAGCTGATGGAGAAACTCATCACGGAATCTTCGACTTGTCCTATTTGTCTCATATCCCAAGGATGACTGTATTGGCACCGGCAGATGGTAGGGAATTGGAAAATATGATGGACTACGCTATGACCATAAACGGTCCTTGTGCCATTCGATATCCCAAAGGCAGTGGGGAAAACGATGTGCTGACAGAAGAAAACCGTATTCCCATTAAAGAAGGTGCGGTTGTGTTAAAGAAAAGTAATCAGGTAATGATTTGTGCCATCGGCTCCATGGTGGAAAGAGCCATGTCCACCATTTCACTTTTGGAAAAAGACGGCATTGATGCCGGGCTGATAAACGCCCGGTTTGCGGCACCCATTGATGAAGAAACCATTTTAGATGTGGCATGCCGGTGCAAATTGTTTGTTACCTGTGAAGACAATGTGCTGCGAGGCGGTTTTGGGGAGAGAGTTGCCGGTTTGCTTTCCGAATATGGCATTTCCACACCGGTGCTTTCCATTGGATGGCCGGATACCTATATTGAACATGGTTCCATTGATGCCTTAATGGATAAATATGGATTGTCTGAAGAAAGAATCAGAGAAAGGATTCGTGAAGCGGTTGAAAGAACGTCTTGACGTACTACTAGTAGATAGAAAGTTGGTAGATAGCCGGCAAAAGGCTAAAACATCCATTATGGCCGGTCTTGTATTTGTAGATAATCAGCGCGTAGACAAAGCCGGTACCAAGGTTTCAAAAGATGCGGATATTTTTGTTAAACAAAATCCCAATCCCTATGTAGGCCGCGGTGGCTTGAAACTACAGAAAGCTGTAGAAGAGTTTCATTTACAGCTTACAAATACCATCTGCTGTGATATGGGAGCCAGTACCGGTGGTTTTACGGATTGTATGTTGCAGCATGGGGCAAAAAAAGTATATGCCATTGACGTCGGCTACAATCAACTGGATTACCGGCTTCGGGTGGATAGTCGCGTTGTTTCCATGGAAAAAACCAATATTCGATATCTGGATCCGCAGTGCATTACAGATCCCATTGACTTTATCAGTATTGATGTTTCCTTTATTTCTCTTTCTTTAATTTTGCCGGTAGCAGAAAAGCTTATTACACCATCAGGCCAAATTGTTTGTCTTGTAAAGCCGCAATTTGAAGCCGGCCGAGAGCAAGTTGGAAAAAACGGGATTGTACGAGATGAAGATGTCCATAGACAAGTTATACAGAAAGTTATTTCCTTTGGACTAGAGCTGAATTTATATCCTCAGGCACTGACCTATTCGCCGGTAACAGGTGCCAAAGGCAACGTAGAATATCTATTGCTATTAGGAAGAAAGCAGCATAACTTTGCTGTAGAAGACTCTGTAAAGAGAGCTGTTGCAGCTTCTCACAAAGAGTTGAACAAATAAAAAGCTACAGTCAATAGAAGTACAGTTTCAAAGGAAAAGTACAGAAAAGTACAAAGGAATAGTTATACTATAAATATTATTACAGATAGTAATGAGAGAACAGAAGGTAGGAATATGGCTTTATCACCAATGATGCAGCAGTACATGACCATTAAAGAACAGTATCCGGGGTGTATACTGTTTTTTCGCTTAGGCGATTTTTACGAAATGTTCTTTGAAGATGCTAAAACCGTTAGCCGAGAATTGGAAATCGCATTGACAGGAAAAAGTTGCGGTCTACCGGAAAGAGCACCTATGTGCGGAGTACCTCATCATAGTGCCGATACATACATCGCTCGTTTAATTGAAAAAGGTTATAAAATAGCCATTTGTGAGCAGGTGGAAGATCCGGCAACCACAAAAGGTCTCGTAAAGCGTGATGTGGTTCAAATTGTAACCCCGGGAACTATTACTTCCCAGAATATGCTAACGGAAAACGAAAACAACTATTTGGCAACAGTATATATCGCTGCCGGTGGTATTGGTCTTGCCTATTGCGATATTTCCACAGGGGAAATCAGCGGTTGTCAATTTTCCGGCATTATGGCTTCGGATACGTTGCTAAACGAGCTGGTTCGTATTGGTGCCAGAGAAATCAATATCAACAAAGAATCCGATCGATATTTGGATTTGGAAGAAATAAAGAAGTCGGTAGATGGTGTTTTCAATCTTTTGCCGGAGTCTTATTTTTTCCATAGAAGTGCTGTAAAAACCTTGCAAAAGCAATATGATATACAAGATACCGGAGCCCTTGGTTTAGCAGACCGAAAATATACAGAAACAGCCCTTGGAGCTTCGATTTTATATCTTTTGGAAACACAAAAGAAGGGGATTTCTCATCTGGCTTTGCCTGATATTTATGAAATCGGCAACCACATGGCTCTTGATAAATCCACCATTCGCAATTTGGAATTAACAGAAACGCTATACGAAAAGAAGCGACAAGGTTCCCTCCTGGGTGTTTTAGATAAAACCGCCACTGCCATGGGCAGTCGCAAGATGAAGAAATGGCTGCGGGAACCGTTGAATCAAACAGAGGCCATAAACAGACGGCTGGATGCAGTAGAAGATTTAATTGCAAAGCCGCTGGTTTGCAATCACTTGCGGGAAAGTTTAAAACAAGTATATGATTTTGAACGATTGGCAGCTCGTATTGCTTGCGGCAATGCCAACGCCAAGGATTTAATTGCCTTGCGGAATTCTCTCTTTGTAATACCGGAAATAAAAATGGATTTGCAAGATTGCCGGAGCCCTTTGCTTCTTTGGTTAGGGGAGAAAATGAATCCTTTGGAACCGGTGTATCAAGCCATAGAACAGGCCATTACAGAAGATCCTCCCTTTACGGTAAAAGAGGGTGGCCTTATTAAAGAGGGTTTTTCAAAAGAACTGGATCAACTAAAGGATTCCATTAAGGATGCCAAACAATGGATTGCTGCTTTGGAATCCATTGAAAAGGCCCGGACAGGAATTGACCATCTGAAAGTCGGCTATAACAAAGTATTCGGTTACTATATCGAAGTGACCAAATCCAATATCGATAAAGTTCCCGAGGACTATATTCGCAAACAGACTCTTGTTAATGCCGAGCGGTACATTATTCCGGAGCTAAAAGAAAAGGAAAGTCTTGTGATGAATGCCGAAACCGGTATTAACAAGATGGAATACGATATTTTTACCGCTCTTCGAGAAGATATTCGCAGCTATATTTCCAGTATTCAAACCACATCCCAGTGCATCTCCGATTTGGATGTGTTGGCTGCTTTTGCCCTGGTCAGCGATCAACTGGGTTATGTAAAGCCGATTGTGGAAGATAGCGATACGCTCTTTATTGAAGGCGGTCGCCATCCGGTTATAGAGCAGGCGATGGAAGATAGCGTCTTTGTGGAAAACGATACGTATATGAATCGAAAAGACATGTCTCTTTTGCTGATTACAGGTCCTAACATGTCCGGTAAGTCAACTTATATGCGGCAAACAGCGTTAATTGTATTGTTGGCACAGGCCGGTTGTTTTGTGCCGGCAACAGCTGCTACCATAGGTACTGTTGATCGCATTTTTACGAGAATCGGTGCTTCGGACAACCTGGCGCAAGGGCAATCCACCTTCTTTGTGGAGATGAATGAGTTGGCGTATATTTTAAATACGGCAACACAAAAGAGTCTGGTTATTTTAGATGAAATCGGCCGGGGAACCTCTACGTATGACGGGCTTTCCATTGCCTGGGCGGTGGTAGAATTCCTATGCCATCCGGAGCGACAAATCCGGACTATGTTTGCCAGCCATTATCATGAGTTGACTTCTATGGAACAGCCGGGATTGCAAAATTTGACAGTGGATGTTGCAGAAGAAAACGGCAATGTGGTATTCCTTCATAAAATTGTGGAAGGAAGTGCCAGCCGCAGTTATGGCATCCATGTTGCGAAGCTTGCCGGGGTACCAAAGGAAATACTCACTCGAGCCCAGGAAAAACTAACTCAGCTGGAAGAAACCAGTGAAGAAATTGCCACAGAAGGGCATCAAATAAGCATGTTTTAAACAGTGTCATATCACATTTTAAACGGCGTCATATCCTATTTCAGTATCGCAAACTACGTAAAAGGGGAACCAATGATTCGTGTATTGGAAAAACAAGTTTCTGACAAAATTGCAGCGGGAGAAGTTATTGAAAATCCCGCCAGTATCGTCAAAGAACTTTTGGAAAATGCCATTGATGCAGGTGCCACCAATATATCTGTAGAAATTCGAAAAGGTGGCAAAACGTATATTCGTATTACAGACAACGGATGCGGTATTGTCGCAGACCAGGTGGAAACGGCTTTTCTTCGCCATGCCACATCAAAAATACAGCAGGTAGAAGATTTAGACCACCTCCAAACCTTAGGGTTTCGTGGGGAAGCCCTTGCCAGCATTGCCGCTGTATCGCGAATGACCATGATTACAAAACCAAAGGATGCAAGGGTAGGTGTTCGTATTTCCTTAGACGGAGGTACTGTTTCTGACAAAGTAGCCACCGGCTGCCCGGATGGAACTACTATAATTGTACGAGATTTATTTTATAATACGCCGGCAAGAGAAAAATTTCTTCGCTCCGATGCCGGAGAAACAAACAGTGTCATTGAATTAACAAGAAGCCTTGCCATGGCCAATGCCGATATCGCTTTTCGCATGACCAGCAACGACAAAATCCTCTTTTCCACTCATGGCAGCGGCAATCTTTTGGATGCCATCAGTCAGGTTATCGGTGCGGAAACCGGCAGCCATTTGGTGCCAGTTTCCGGGCAGCAGCCGGGAATGGCTTTACATGGGTACGTATCGGGATCCGGCGAAAGCAGAGCCAGCCGAAAAGAACAGATATTTTTTGTCAATGGTCGCGTTGTAAATAGCAAACCAATTGAACGAGGTATTGCAAAAGCTTATGTTGACAAACTTTTTGCCGGTCGTTTCCCCATGGCATATCTGTTTTTAGAAGTGCAGCCGGAAACCATTGATGTAAACATTCATCCCAACAAGAAAGAAATTCGTTTTGACGACGATGCCGTTGTAACAGACTTGATTTCCGAAGCCATCGTCAAAGCCCTACAAGTAAAAGAAGCCATTCCTAAAATAGAAAAAATTTCCACACCGGTGGAGTCCTTATTGCAACCGGTAGGTAGTAAAGATAATAATAAATTATTACGGGAAAGCAACAAACCCTTTACCTCTTCGACCATAGAAAAACCGGTGGCTGAAAAGCAGCTGGATGTAGCCGAAATCGTAGAAGAGTACCGGAAAGAAGAGAATGAAAAAATTCAAGAGAAAGAAATTTCTACTGTTGAAATACACAAACCAAAAGCTTTTGACTTTGAGAGCTTACAGGTGGCGGGCATTCTCTTCGATACGTACATTACTGCATCCGATGAAGAAAACTTCTATATGATTGATCAGCATGCAGCTCATGAGCGTATTAACTACGAAGCCATAATGAAAGGCGTTGAACACGGCAGCGGTGCGTCTCAACTGATGTTACAGCCGCGGATTATAGAAGGGGTGTTTCCCGATGACAGTTGGGCTGATGTTCTAACGGATATGGGATATGTCATCGACGAATTCGGTCCCGGAACATGGCGAATTAAAGGCATTCCCGCTTTTATGGACGAAGAAATGGCAAGAGAATTTCTTGCTGAATACATAGACGGTGGAGGGAAACCCGGAAAACTGGAAATTCGCGCCATTATCGATAGAGCAGCCACCAAAGCTTGCAAAGCTTCCGTCAAAGCTCACGATGTACTTTCCAGAGAAGAAGTGAAGGTACTTTTGCGGGATTTATCGGCTTGTGAAAATCCCTTTCACTGTCCCCACGGCAGGCCCACCTTTATCCGTATGAGTATTGGTGACATTGAACGACGTTTTAAGAGGTAATCTATGGAAACCATTATTATAATTGCCGGTCCTACAGCCGTTGGAAAAACCAGCTATTCCTTGGAAATTGCCAAGGCTCTAGGTGGAGAAATCGTATCTTGCGACTCCATGCAGCTGTATCGTTATATGGATATTGGTTCTGCCAAGGCTACGGACTTGGAACAAAAGCAGGTGCCACATCATCTGTTAGATGTACTAGATCCTTCCGATGCCTGCACGGCGGCACGGTACCAAAAGCTGGCAAAAGAGGCTATCTTTGGTATTTTGCAGCGGGGAAAAGTTCCTATAATTGTAGGAGGAACCGGATTGTACCTTCATTCTCTTCTATACGATATGGATTTTGGAACGGTTAAAAGTGATACTAAAACCAGGAATCAACTGCAAACCATTGCTGATGAAAAGGGGAAAGACACTCTATATTCCATGCTGCAAGAAGAAGATCCAAAGGCAGCAGATAGGATTCATCCCAATAACGTAAAACGCGTTATTCGTGCACTACAGGCGGCAAAAGAGGGCCATCCTCTTGATGCTATTGAAAAAGCAGAAGAGCCGACGAAAGACTATCGTGTGTTGCTGCTAGGGTTAACAAGACCTCGAGAAGAATTGTACCAAAGGATAAACCAAAGAGTGGTACAATTGATAGAGCAGGGATTGATAGAGGAAGTAAAAATGCTGCTGGATCGAGGATTAACAGCCGAGGATACCGCTATGAAAGGCATTGGTTATAAGGAGATTATCGCCTATCTATCCGGTCAATACAATCTTGAAACGGCCATTGATACCGTGCAAAAAAACACCAGACATTACGCCAAACGGCAAATGACCTGGTTTAAGAAATACAAAAATATGAAATGGTTTAATATTTCCCTTTATCCTTCCAAAGAAGCTGTTACAGAGGATATGTTGCAATGGATCAAAAGAAACATGTAAAAGTACATAATAGCAGCGACAAGCCGGATAATATCGTCTTAAAGCAACACACTATAGAAAGTCAATGCCTGGATATTCAAAGGCAGCTACCTTCTTTTTTGCGAGGATTTTTTGCTTATTTAAAAGGGGCTGTACTACCTATGACCAGATTGGCTTATTTAAACGATATACGGTTTTTCTGTCAATATCTTATTAGTGATACGGATTTAACCAATGCTATGGAAGAAAAAAATATATCCCTTTCCGAGTTTCAGCAGATACAGGCGGTGGATATTAATATTTTTATCGATTACTGTCGCCACTATGAAAAAGAAGGGGAGGACTCCATTCACGTCTTTGAAAACAACAACAAGACATTGGCTCGAAAAAAATCCTCTCTGTCGGTCATGTTTAAACAGCTGTATCGCGATGGACTTCTTACAGAAAACATTACAGACGGATTCGATCCCATTCGGGTACAGAAGGCCAGTGAGAGAGAAATAAAGGCATTGACTGATGATGAAGTGATGATTATGCTGGATGCAGTGACTACCGGTACCGGATTGACGAAAAAAGAACATGAGTTTTGGAAAAAAACCAAGAAGCGGGATAAGGCAATTTTGCTTATTTTTTTAACATACGGTCTTCGTTTGTCGGAACTGCAGCAACTAAATGTTTCCAGTTTTCGTTTTGGCCGAGGAGAATTTATTATTTACAGAAAACGAAACAAAGAATCGGCTATGCCGTTGAATAATTCTGTTACAGAAGCGGTTCTTGATTACATCAATAACGAGCGACCGGAGGAAGAGGAGATTGCGGCAGAATGTAAAGACGCGTTGTTTTTATCTTTACAAGGAAAGCGAATGACCTCTCGTCAAATACGAACGCTTGTGAAAAAATATACCTCCATTGGCATGGGTTCATCGAGAAAAAGCGGATACAGCCCTCACAAACTACGAGCCACTGCCGCTACTTCCCTTATTGGTCGGGGCAATTCTATATACGATGTAGCGGCATTACTGGATCACGAACAAGTAACCACCACCCAACTATATGCCCGCGAAAAAATGGGTGTCAAACGGGACTTGGTCAAGGCTATGGAATGGGAAGAAGAACGAAAAGAAGGACTTCCCGAAGAGGAAGAATAATATAAAAACTACAAATACCAGAAATACAGAATCGAGGGTTTTACAATATGGAAAACAAAACGTACCAACTGTTAACAAAAGAAATGGGAATTTCCGGCACTATTTTGGAGCTGGTTAATGGAGCCCAGGAAGAATTAAAATCACAGTTTGCAAATCTGGATGATACAATGGCGTATAACCAATACCGAGTGCTGGAAGCATTTCAAAAAAATCGCACTGATGCTACCCATTTTAACTGGACTACCGGCTACGGCTACGATGACAAAGGTCGTGATGCCGTAGAGCAAATTTACAGTGACATCTTCGGAACCCAGGCGGCGTTGGTACGGCCGCTGATTGTCAATGGAACCCATGCGTTAACCCTCACCTTAACCGGAATTCTTCGTCCCGGAGACGAAATGATT
Source organism: uncultured Eubacteriales bacterium (assembly GCA_963542695.1). Taxonomy (GTDB): domain Bacteria; phylum Bacillota; class Clostridia; order Peptostreptococcales; family Anaerovoracaceae; genus RUG100. The sequence goes on along the minus strand of CAUTYX010000004.1, from coordinate 84,316 downwards.
TATTGTACCGGTGGACCTTATGATACGCTGGAAGAAGTCATTGGCATTCGCGGAGAAGGTAAAGGTTCTTTAAAGGAATTCGGCATAAGCTACAAACAAGTAGAGTTGACAGAAGATGGAAACATCGATTTAGACGCTTTACAGGCAGCTATTACGGATAAAACAAGAATGGTTTGCTGCCAACGAGCTACCGGCTACGCATGGCGCAAAGCCATTACTATTGAACAAATCAAGGAATTGACGGCTTTTGTAAAAAATATCAATCCGGATATTATCTGTATGGCAGACAACTGTTACGGAGAGTTTTTAGATACGGTAGAACCAACCCACGTAGGCATTGACGTATTGGCAGGATCTCTTATTAAAAACCCCGGTGGCGGACTGGCATTATCCGGTGGATACATTGCCGGTAGAGCTGATTTAATAGAAAGTATCTCTTACCGGATGACGTCTCCGGGTATTGGCGGGGAATGTGGACTTACTTTTGGCCAGACCAGAACCATACTGCAAGGTCTGTTTATGGCACCGACTGTTGTCAATGGAGCCGTTAAAGGAGCCGCTCTTTGCGCCAAGGTGTTTGAAAAACTCGGATACGAAGTATGTCCCGGTTCTGCCGATACACGAAGCGATATAATCGAGGCCGTAAAATTAAAGAGTCCAGAGGCTATGATTGCTTTTTGCCAAGGAATTCAGCAGGCGGCTCCGGTAGATTCCTATGTAACGCCGGTTCCATGGGATATGCCCGGATACGAAGATCCTGTTATTATGGCTGCCGGCGCCTTCATACAAGGCTCTTCCATAGAACTGTCTGCGGACGGTCCCTTGCGAGATCCGTATATTGCCTATTTCCAAGGCGGTTTGACATATGAACATTCCAAATTCGGAGTTATTCGTGGATTGCAAAAAATGAAAGAAGACGGCGTCTTAGAGGGAATGTAGAAGAAGGGAACATGAATAAAAAGAACCCAACAATACACAAAAAACTATTTGCTTTTTCCGCTGTAGTAAAGCTTCTGATTTTGCTGGGAATCATCGTTGGATTGACTGTCTATATGGTGGTGGCTCACCGGGATATTTTACAGCAAATGTCATCCTTAGAAGGCGTCAAAGAAGTATTTGCCAAGTACCAAACGGAAGGGATTTTAGTGTATATCTTAGCCCAGGTAGGACAAATTGTTATTTGTATTATACCGGGGCAATGGCTGCAAATCGGAGCCGGCATTGCTTGGGGATTTGTAGGGGCGCTGTTTTTATCTCTGGTTGGTGCCGCCATTGGAACCGTTATTGCCTATTTTCTGGCAGGTTTTTTAGGACGAGATGCCATGCATTTATTTTTTGGAGAAGAACGAGTCAATCAGTACGTTACCAGATTTAACAGCAAGCGGGCTATGATTATTGTGTTCTTAGTGTTTTTAATCCCGGGACTGCCAAAAGATCTTTGCGGATACATTGCCGGCATTTCCCAGATGAAACTGCAGCCATTTTTAGTTATTTCCTTAATTGGCCGTTGTCCCGGCATGATCGGTTCCATTTTAATTGGAACCCAGGCTGCCAACCATAACTGGACAGCTGTGGTAGTTATATCCATCGTATTTGCTGTTCTTTGTGGAGTAGGGATAGCCTACCGAAAACGCCTTCTTAACTGGATGGATAAAGCCTATGATAAAATGATGAAATAAGTTATTATAACTACAAAACAGGACTGTTTGCCTGTTCTTAATTCCAATTGGCAAAAAAGAACATTTGTTCATAAAATCTATTGACAACGAACATATATTCGTATATAGTAGAGACAACGAACAAATGTTTGGCGAATTGGAAGAGGAGGGGACAGCCTTGGAGAGAAGACACAGTATACGAATTAAATCGAAATTCCGTTTTATTACCTTTTTGGTACTGCTAATCTTGGCTGTCGGTATTGGCTTTAGTTGGATCACTGGAATGAATGTGATCAATGGTGTTACCGAACCGAATTATACTACTGTTGAAGTCAGTGCCGGAGATACATTATGGGATATCGCCAACAGATGTTCTGATGAAAATCAGGATGTAAGAAAGACGGTTTATGAAATTCGTCATCTAAACAACCTTACATCATCCACTCTGACTACCGGTCAGACAATAAAAGTACCTATTCAATAATTACTGGTCCATTAATATATTATTGAATCACTACACAATGAAAAAAGTTGCTGCCCGTTGCAGCGGCTTTTTTCGTATGGAAACCGTCACAGTTTTCAGTAAGGAATTCCGGTGATTTTATGGTAGAATCAAATAGAAACGTAATTTATAAGGGAGTATCTATGATATGGATTTACAACGCTATGAAAGACAAATAGCTTTTGAAAAACTAGGCGAAAAAGGGCAACGAATGCTGGCTTCTTCCCGTGTAGCTATCATAGGACTGGGGGCTCTTGGCAGTGTATCCGGCGGCCAGCTGGTTCGCAGCGGTATCGGAAGCCTTCGCATTGTTGATGGAGATACGGTAAATATTACCAATCTTCACCGGCAAATTCTCTACACACAAAAAGATGCAGCCAATGCCGTTTCAAAGGCTATCGCTGCCAAAAAAGCCTTGCAACAGGCAAATTCAAATATAGAAATTCAAGCCGTCGATAGTCCGGTAACCAATGAGAATATCGATGCCGTATTGGAAAACGTGGACTTGGTGGTGGATGCCTCCGATAATTTTGAGGTTCGCTTACTGATTAACGAGGCCTGCCGTGACAAAAAGATTCCCTGGATCTATGGAGCGGCTGTTAGAGCTCAAGGTATGACTATGAATTTTCTTTCCGGCAAGGAGGATCCCTGTCTTGCCTGTGTTCTTGAAAATAACGAAATTACAACAGATCCCAAGGAAACATGTGCCGTATCCGGAGTGCTTAGTATGATTACCGGCACCATTGCCTCCATACAGGCAGTAGAAGCAGTAAAAATTCTTACAGATGCTGCTACCATACGAAAAACCATGTTACATGTGGACTTGTGGGAAAATACTTTTCGTCAACTGGAATTTTCTCCTTGGAAAGATTGCCCGGTATGCAAAGGGATATATAGCTACTATGAATAAAAAGTAGTATACTATAGTAACCATGTAGGCGAGAAACTAAAGGAGGATTCACATGGCAGATGGAAAAACGTATGTATGTCAGGTATGTAAATGGGAATACGTAGAAGAAAATGGTGCTCCCATTAAAGGTGTTCCGGCAGGAACTGCATGGAAAGATGTTCCAAAGGATTTTAAATGTCCTGTATGCGGTGCTCCAAAGAGCAAGTTTGCTGAAAAATAAGCTTATTAAAAACCTGTAAAGCTAAACCCTGTAGCATTTTGTTACAGGGTTTTCCTATGGCTAATATTTATGGTAGTATCAACGTAAATTTATTTTTGTAAAACTCTATTAAACCTTCCTCTCGCATACGTCCCAATTCCTTTGAGAGGGCGCTGCGATCCACATTCAGGTAATCGGCCAGTTGCTGGCGATCGTAGGGAATGGTAAAGCCGGTTTTTCCGGCCTTCATAGATTCCGATGTTAGATATGCATTGACTCTGCCACGAATGGTTTTGGATTGCGTATGAAAATTTCTTGCAATTAAAGCCTGGTTCTTTTCTAAAGCAACCGACAGTAAGTTGTTTAGCAGTTTGATATGCCATAGAGGAACATCGGGAGAGGCAGGCTCTTTTAAAGGCAAGTTTAGAAACAGTATGGTACTGTCTTTGGAAGCCGTTGCATCTACCAGTAATGGCAGATTTTGCAATGCATAGGCTTCGGCAAAAACATCTCCCGGCAGCGTATTCCCTAAAATGCTGCGATTGCCCCAAATATCGTTGCTTTCAATGGTTACCTGACCTTTTAACAGCAGACATAAAGTATCGATTACATCGCCGGCTGCCAATACCGTTTCACCTTTTTTGTATTGCTTTACCCGAGCCGGAAGCTGTATCAGCGTATCTTTCATTTCAGTGGCTGTAAAGCCGGTAAATAAAACGGAGTGTAGGAGTGCATTCTTGATCATAATTCTAACTTTTTTACTATTTTTCTATTTTTTTAAATTTACGTGGTTATAACAACATAATTACTATATGTAAGATAGTATACTTGCCGTACAAAGTCAAATACAGTTACTTTTAAAGGAGGTATATCATGAGATACGTAGTTAACGAAGGTTGCATTGGCTGTGGCGCATGTGAAGGTGCATGTCCGGAAATCTTCATTATGAATGAAGAAGGATTGGCAGAAGCAAAAGATATGGATGTTCCGGCTGAACTGGAAGCTGCAGCAGCAGAAGCAAAAGACGGATGTCCTGTAAGCGTAATTGAGGAAGATGAATGATTAACGAAACCCAAGGAAAGGTTTTCTCGGTGGCCGGCGATAATACGCCGGTCGCCGGATGTACCGTATCAAAGGCTATCACCACCGGTGATGGCTATAGCATCAGCCATTTTTCATTGGCGGATAAAACCGATATCAGTGCCGAAATATATCGGTATCCAAAACTGATACTCATGCTGGATGGTATGGCCGAAGTCTATTCTAAAGATAATATGGCAGCCATATTACATGCCGGAGAAGCTGTTATAACGCCCACAGAGGTGCCTGTAGGCGTTGGTACGGAGACAGGTGCCATTTATACGGAAATTGCCATGGAAAAGGAGTTTTCTATGAACACACAGAAAGAAGGAATGGTTTTTCAATTAAAGGATGTAATCCCATACCAAGAAGGAAAAATCGTCAACAAAGATATTATCAATGATGACCATCTAAAATTGGTGGTTATGAGTTTTGCAAAAGATACCGGATTGGCAGAACACGCAGCTCCCGGAGATGCTTTATTATTTGCCTTGGATGGATTAGCTGTTGTTACATATGAAGGCATAGACCATAGAATACAGGCAGGAGAGAATTTTAAATTTGCCAAAAATGGACGTCACGCAATAAAAGCAGATGAAAACTTTAAAATGGCGTTATTACTGACCATAGACTAAAACATGCTATAAGTGGCCATTTGACTGCCTTGTTATCTAACTATTCCTAAAATCATAATTTTAGGAATAGTTGTATGTATCCCTATCGCTTGTTCTATTAGCTTACCAATCCCTCTATGGTCTTGTAGCTTTCTTTGGTGTCTTTATTATTATTTTCTAAGCTACACTCCACCGTAATATACTTGCTAACATTTACCGGTATAAAAGCAGTAATAATATGGTTATTTTTTCATGGTACTCCCATATCTTTTTTAATTATTCGGTTATGTTATACTAACATACTTTCTGATTCACCGCTAGACGATTTCCTATGCTATAATTGAAATAAGCAAAATCTATGCGTCTATAAAGACTGGTGTATCCGGGAGGTGCAAAATGAAGAAATTTTTCAGATGTGAACATTGCGGCAATATTATTGGTATGATTGAAGATCATAACGTACCTGTAGTCTGTTGCGGAGAAAAGATGAAGGAGCTGGTTCCCAACACAGTAGACGCTGCAAATGAAAAACATATTCCTGCAGTAACTGTTGATGGAGATAAAATTTCTGTTAAGGTTGGCGAAGTAGAACATCCTATGACAGAAGAACACTATATTTCTTGGGTCTTTGTAGAAACCCAGCAAGGCGGACAGCGAAAAGCCTTAAAACCCGGGGATGCCCCTGCTGCCGAATTTGCTGTAACAGGCGGCGACAAGGCAATTGCCGTATTTGCATACTGCAACCTGCACGGTCTCTGGAAAAAAGAATTATAAAAATAGTATTGTAAAAATACGAAACTGTTCTTTTAAAAAGCATACATGATGGCATCGGCTTGTCTACTGTTCTTCCAATCATTTGTATAGAACGCAATGAGCCGGTGCCTTTTTGATTATGGCGGCAATATCCGGCATTCTCTATAGCAGCAATCTCTGCTGCAGTAAGACCGGCAAAGACAAGGTTTTGGTACCATTTTGGGAGAACTGCACCTGTACCTGGCTTCCTGAAATAGCTATAATGCTCCCTTCTCCAAATTTTTTGTGATGGATTACAGTTCCTACAGTATACGTCGATAAATCCATCTTGGGTTCCGCCTTTTCAATGGCATTTTTCTTAGTAATTCCCTCTTTGGCAAAGTGAAATTTCATAGCTTTCTTTTTTGCAATATCCATGGGATGACCGAAAACTTCCATGGTAAACGGCGATGTTTCATGGCCATAGGAAAAAATCGTCAGCTGATTTCTTGCTCTTGTCATGGCTACATAGTATAGGCGCCGCTCTTCCATATACTGCGCTTCTGTTAAAAACCCTTCCTCTCTTACAGAAGGAAGTATATGTTCCAAGGCATCCAGTATAAATACCTGGTCGTATTCCAGCCCCTTGCTGCCATGAATTGTAGACAGTGTAACAGTAGATTCGGCATGGCGATGGCGTCCTTCTGAAATGATTTGGTGTAATTCTTCCAAACGAAGAAACAATTTTTTCATAGAAGGTTTTCCATGGGACAAAAGCTGCAGCAAATACGCTTTTTCCACATCCATATTTCGACTCTTTAGAAATTCCATATACCCAAGGGAATATAAGATTCGCCTCATGGCATCGCTGGCAGTATCATATAGAATCATAAAGAAGGAATCCTGAAAAGCTTCCAATTTTTCCCGTTGTTTCCCTTTGCTAATGGAAATCAGACAGGAGAAAATGCTTTTTCCGCTGTTCTTAGAAGCTGCAACAGCACTCATGGCATCCACTTTCCGAATACGAAGGTCAAACTTGTAATACAATTCCATGAAAAGCTCCCCGTCTTTTGGATTTTCAGCCAAGGCAAAAATTTTACGTATATCTTCCAATATAGGATGAGTAAAAAAGGAACTGTCCTTACTGGCAATATAATACGCAACCCCTCTTTCCTCCAGCAAATCCACCAATGGGAGCGCGCTGTCGTTATTACGATACAAAATACCTATGGATTCAGTCCCATCACAGTTTTTCAAAAGCTTCAGTAATCGATAATACTGTTTTCCCCGAGATGTCAGTTTTTCTTCATGGACAGCTCCCTTTTTATCCCTTGCCGCCAATAGTTTCTTTTGGTGGCGAAAGGTGTTTTTACCAATAAAAGAATCTGCTGTATGCACAATATCTTTTGCCGAACGATAGTTGGTTTCCATAAACAAGGTGTTTCCTTTGGGATACCACTCTAAGAATCGATACAACCCTTCCGGATAAGCGGCACGAAAACCGTAAATGCTTTGGTCTTCATCTCCTACCATAAAAATGTTTTCTGTTTTATTTGCCAGAATTCGTAAGATAGCAAACTGAATCAGTGATGTGTCCTGGGCTTCATCGACAAATATATAGGGATACATTTTCTGAAAATGTTCCCGAATGTCATCGCATTGCAATAAAATACGCCGGGCATAGACCAACTGATCATCGTAGTCCATTTTCCGATTCTCCCGCAGTAACGAAATATAATAGCGGTACATCGAAGATATATCCATAGACTCTTTTCGGTATCGCTTTTCTATGTCGTCTCTTGACAGCATACTGTTTTTTATATAGGAAAAAGTAATGCGCAAATCTCTTATATCGGACTCTTTGAGAAAGCTATTTCCAAAACTTTGATAGCATTCTTTGAGATAATACATGAGATTTTGTTCTTTTGCCAAAGAAAAAGCTTGGCGTTTATATTTTCGCTGGTAATAGCCAATGATTTTTTGGCAAAGACCGTTGATTGTGTGAAACTCCGGTGTGGGCAAATCTTCCCTTTGGGAAAACATAGTGTAAAATCGCTGTTTCATTTCCCTTGCAGCAGCAACAGTATAGGTAACTGTCAGGATCTTCTCTGGCGGTATGTTGCCAACAAAAATACAGTAGCCCAGTTTGGTAAGGAGTACTGTTGTTTTTCCGCTTCCCGGAACGGCAAGAAGCAGTGTCGGCCCCAAAGGAGCCTCCACTGCCTGCCGTTGTTGCTTATTAAAACCAATCATATATTGGCTTTCAAAGGCGTCTTTATCCATTAATGACAGCTTCCTCCGTCGCCATGGTGTCCACATTGATGATCCCCGTGATGACCACAATTGTGTTCCCCTTCTCCGTGGTGTCCGCAATTATGCTCTCCATGACCATGGTGATTGCAGTTTGCTTCTGTGGTAAACTGCAAGGAACCATCTGCATAAGCTTTGGCTGCCTCGTCTACAGATCCGGATACACCGGCGCATAATGTGATACCGGCTTCGTTAAGGGCACGAATGGCACCTCCACCGATACCGCCGCAAATCAAAACGTCTACCTTTCCTGCTCCAAGGATTCCGGCTAGAGCACCGTGACCGGCTCCGTTAGCATCAATAATTTCAGAGTTCTTGATTTCTCCATCTTCAATGTCGAAAATCTTAAACTGCTGCGTATGTCCAAAATGCTGGAAAATTTGTTGATTATCATAAGTTACAGCGACTCTCATAGTTTCTTGTCCTTTCTTCGGGAGATTCTGCATTGTCTCCTTTTGGTCTTCTTTTAGTCGGTAATGGCCACCGGAAATCTCCAGTCGCTTGCCGTTAATAATAGCGTCAGCAATTTTCTTTCGGGCACTTTCATAAATGGCTGTGACTGTAGTTCTGGCGATATCCATTTCCTTTGCACATTGACTTTGATTTAGCCCCTCTACATCGATGAGCCGGATGGTTTCCAGCTCGTCTAATGCCAGAACAACCAGTGTTTCCTTCGCATCTTCTTCCGGCGCAAAGGTCCAATATTCAGGATAGCCATCAATACGCCTGCACCGTACCGGTCTTGCCATAACATTCACCTCGTTTCCGACATATGTCAATTATAAAATACCATCATTTATGGCATATGTCAATAACTTTATGAAGACGTATTGGAATCGATATCTATTTTCACGTCTTCTGCCGTGCGGATAGGCGTCTTGGAATCCGGACCGTAACCGGCTTTCTTGTAACACGAAGGACAGATGTACCCTTCCCTTATTTTAATCCTGTTTAGACCGACTGTTACGCCACAAATTTTACATTTTTCTTTAAACATGGATTTCTCCTTGTTATCCTCTTTTCCTATAACTAGTTATTGGTATTTTCTTATTCTACCGTATTTTTCCCTGCTTTGGTTGAAATTTCGCCATTTTTCCAAAATATAACGTGTTTTTCAATATTTCCAACCACTACTTCTATGATATACTAGATGCATTATTGAATTGAAGAGGAGACATCATATTATGAAACAAAAGCAGCCAAATGGATGGGCGTTGCTTCCCATCTTAGTATTTCTGGTATTGTATTTAGGCAACGGTATATACTTTGAATATATCCACCCGGTAAAAGGACAGATGGGATTTTATGTCATGTCCGTTGTCGTTGCCTTCGTTATTGCCTTAGGAGTGGCATTTTTACAAAACCGCAGTCTTTCCTTTGATGAAAAGATTCACGTTTGTGCCACCGGTATCGGTGATGACAATATCACCATTATGTTATTTATTTTCCTTTTGGCAGGAGCCTTTAGCGGCATTGCCCAAGCAGCCGGTGGAGCCGAAAGCACAGCCCATATGCTGTTGAATATCATCCCCGGCAACTTTGCCGTTCCGGGACTCTTTCTTATCGCTTGTTTGATTTCCATGGCCATGGGAACATCAGTAGGAACCATTTCCGTTTTGATCCCCATTGCGGTACATGTTTCTACAGGCGGAGGATTTAACTTGGCCATGTGTGTAGCCACCGTCGTTGGCGGCGCAATGTTTGGCGACAACCTATCCTTTATCTCCGATACCACCATTGCGGCTACCAAAACCCAAGGGGTAGAGATGAAAGACAAATTCCGTGTCAATTTCAAGATTGCTCTTCCGGCAGCTATTTTAACCTTAGCCATTTTAATCATTATGGCTATCTTAGGCGGCACGGCTCACGTTGGTCACTTTGACTTTAACGTATGGCAGGCAATTCCCTACTTTGCCGTTCTCATCGCTGCAATTTGCGGCATCAATGTGCTGCTGGTACTCTCCTGCGGTGTAATACTATTTTTTATTGTAGGACTGGCTACAGGTTCCCTTACGGTATCTTCTGCCTTTACTGCAATGGGAACAGGAACTTCCGGCATGTTTGAAACCATGATTGTAACCATCTTAGTTGCCAGCATCGGCGCCCTAATGAAGGAACACGGTGGTTTTGAAGCTATTCTAAACTTTATTCGCAAGCACTTTAACGGCCGCAAAGGAGGTATGTTCGGAATCGGCGTATTAACATCCCTGATGGATATTGCTACCGCCAACAACACCGTAGCCATTGTTATGGCAGGTCCTATTGCAAAAGAAATCAGCAAAGAATACCACATTAGCCCGAAGAAAACGGCCTCTCTTTTGGATACCTTTTCCTGTGTATGGCAGGGGATTATTCCTTACGGTGCCCAGCTGCTCATTGCCGCAAGCCTGGCTAAAATCACCAGCATGGCCATTATCCCATGGTTATTCTATCCATTCTTGTTGCTGGTCTGCATTATCATTTCCATACTAATAGACCGCAAGCCTGTGACAGAAGACTAGCAAAACCTATAAAGGGGCTGCCTCCCAAAGGAGACAGCCCTATTTGTTTGCACTATATTATTTGGCACTTGTTTATTTTTGTTGGCTGTATTTTTCGTAAAGACCCTGCAATGTACTCATATCAGACGCACTGAGATTATCGCTGGCATAGAGCCACAACCCTTCCGCATCATTGTTATTTACATACTGGCGAATCTCCGACAAATTGGAGATACTCATGCTTTTGGCCACTATAGCCTTTAGCTTTGCCTTATCTTCTTTGCTCATGGAATTGTAAATCCCTGCAGCATCAGAAGCTTCCTTAGAATCAGAGGAATTACGAATAATGCTAGCTACAACTTTTTCAGCGGCGGCATCACTAATTTTTGTATAGGTAAAGACGCCTATGGTAAAGAGAATAGCGATGGTAATAAAGATAATGAGAATAATCTTCAAGCCTCGTTGTTGTGCCGGTGTTTTTTTAGTCTGCATTGTATTTGTCGTCATACTGTTTCCTTTCGGTTCTAATAACCTTCGGCAATCTGTATGATTTCAGTATACCAATGCAGCTTTAGAAAACCTTAAAAGCCGTTTATTTTCGGATATCCAGTAATTTCTGCTTCAAGTCCGCTTCCAGCTGGGTTAATTGCGATTCCGCCTCTACCCGGCGTTTGTGGCCTTCCTCCTGAATTTGCAACACTTCGTCTATGGTGGAAATCAGCTGCTCATTGGTATGCTTTAGGGTTTCAATATCCACCATCCCCTGTTCGGATTCCTTGGCCGTGGCAATGGTAGCCATCTTTAAGTTATCAGCGTTTTTACGAAGAAGCTCATTGGTGGTTTCCGTTACGGTGTGCTGTACACGAGCGGCTTCCTGTGAATGAGCCAATCCCAGAGCGATAACCATTTGATTTTTCCAAAGAGGCAATGTATTGGTCAGCGTAGACTGAATCTTTTCCGTCATTTCTGTATCGTTGCTCTGCACCATGCGGATTTGTGGAGCCATTTGCAAAGAAATGGTTCTGGTTAAATCAAGATCATGAATTTTCTTTTCAAACCGTTGACACTGGTTGGCTAAATCGTTGGCTGCCTGAGCATCTTCGGGACGTTTTGAGCTGGCTGCCTGGGCTTTTAGAGCCGGCAAATCCACCGTCTGTACATACGCCAGCTTTTTCTTTCCGGCAGCAATGTACATGGACAATTCCTTAAAATAAGTTTTGTTCATTTCATAGAGATTGTCTAACAAAGCCACATCCTTCATTAAAGTAACCTGATGATTTTCCAGCATCGAGGCAATTTTTTCTACATTGGTTTCTGCCTTGGCGTAGCGAGCCTTCATGGCTTCCACCTTGTTTGCTCCCTTTTTAAATAAGCCTTTGATTCTCTTTGGTTCCCCTTCTTCGAATCCTTTTAGCTCTACCATGAGAGAGGACATTAGTTCCCCGGCTTCTCCCAAATCTTTGGTACGAACAGATTCCAATGCTGACTCAGAAAAATCCGCCATCTTCTTTTGTGCACCGGAACCGTATTGCAACACGATGTTGGAGCTGTTAATATCGATTTGTTTGGAAAAATCCTCAATCTGTTGCTTTTCTTCAGCGGTAAAATCGTCCATGGCAAAATCCGTGTCCAAGGAATCTTTTACATCGGCTACCTCGGAGGCAACAGGCATTGCTTCCGGAGCGCCATCCAAAACCAGTTGAGGTTTTAATGTAGTCTTGTCTTCCATGTGGGTTCCTCCCTTTTACTTATTCATATCAAATTCATTACCGGAAAGACCATCCTTTGCAAACATAGTCTTTAACACGGAAATATCCGCATTGACATCCATTACCGTATCTTGGTACAGTTCGCTGAGAAGCTGTTTGAAAGCTTCGATAATGGTATCCAATGTAGTTTCAATTTCGTTTCTGGCTTTTTTTACCTGATGGCTGTCAATATTTTTTTGTTCAAAGTCCGTATACACATGAACCAATTTTAACGTGGTGGGCAGATAGTAATCCATGAACTTACGAATATCCGGTAGCAAAGATGGTTTTTCGGAAACCCGCTTAAAAATTTTCCCTACCAGTGTTTCCAGTTGATCCAGCTGACTGCTGATGTGTTCTCCGGGAAGCAGGTCATTGGCTTTGCGAATTTCGGCAACGCTTTCCAGTCCCTTTTCCAAGACCAGTCGTAACTGGGTTTCTTCTTCTGTTTCCCCTGCACGCCGAGCCGCTTCGGCTTCTTCCTGTGCTTTTCTTTTCTGAAACTGCTGTTGTGAGTCAAGATGCTTTTTATAAGTATCGTTGTTTCCAATAAAATATTCTTGTCGCTGGTCAATATGCCCTTCCAAGAACCAGTGGCGACGAATCATCAGTTGCAAATCTTTAATGATTTTTTTAGGACTTCTACCAATTTGCACAGCCAAATCCGCAATTTTAATAAAATCTTTTTGACCGATTAGGCGCACATACTCTTTGAATCGTTTTACGATCTGCCTTGTCCTGATCCCGGCCACAATGAGGCTAACACCGCCTGCCGTTGCCAATAAAGAAAAGACGGCAACACCCAGTAACCCTTCAAAAGCGGATACCGTCATAAAGGTTAAACCGACTGTAGTAGACGCAAAGACAAGAGTAATCAAAATGCCCAGCACCAGCATAACAGTACCTGATACCGCCCCTGATGGCGATGGAATAATGGGTACTTTGCTGGTATCCCAGTAGCGATTGTTGCGGTAATCGGTTTGCTCTTTGTAGTCGGTTTGCTCTGTATAGGAAGTCTCTTCTTCTTTTGACAGCTTAATATCCTCATCTACGCTGGTGCGAAACAAGTTGTTGATATCCTGACCCAGACTCCCAAAGTTCATGGAGTCCACTGCATCGTTAATTAAATTATTGATTCGATTTGAAAAACCGTAGTATTTGTTCATGAATGCTCCCTTGCCGTTGACTACCGGTGACTATCCATATAGCCTTGCAGAATTAAAATTGCTGCTTGTTTATCAATTACTGTTTTTCTCTTTTTGCGAGACACATCGGCATCCAAAAGAACCCGTTCCGCCTGCATGGTGGTCAACCGTTCATCTTGAAAGACAATAGAAACCTCCGGATGGCTGGTGCTTTTCAATTTATTTTCAAGACGCCTTGCAAACTCTCTGACCTTTTCTGTCTGGGGACTGTCGGTGCCATCCAGTTTGATAGGAAGCCCGCACACCACTGTGTCACACTGAAATTCTTCGATATACTGGCAAACTGCAGTGGTGTCTTTTTTTATGCCCACCCGTTCAATGGTGGTTACGCCTTGTGCCGTAATGCCAAGGGGATCGGTGACAGCAACGCCTATGGTGGCATCGCCAACGTCTAATGCTAATGTTCTCATAGTCCTCCCGGTATATAAAGAAAGCGGATCAGACCGACCCGCTTTTCCATATTCTATTTTCCTAAAAAACTCTTTACCAGTACTTCTGCCAAGTCATCCCGGTCGATTTGACGAATTAGGTTTCTGGCGTTTTTGTGGCTGGTAATGTAAGATGGATCTCCAGATAATAGATAGCCTACAATTTGGTCGATGGGATTGTATCCCCTTTCGTCTAAGGCCTCGTATACATCCAGGAGAATTTCCTTTGGTGTACGCTGTTCGCTGCGTGTACCGTTGTCAAACATGATGGTATTTTTGTTGTCCATGTTGTAATCCTCCTCGGCGTATGAATGCGCCTTCTGCATAGTTTTCATGAAATATTGATTAAATTATACCGTTATTTCTGAAAACTTACAACACCTTACAGCAGTTTTTCTGCCACTGCCAGTGCTGCCTGGATTTTGGACGGGTTCTTGGCACCGGCCTGAGCCATATCCGGCTTGCCTCCACCACCGCCACCGGCTTCTTTTGCAATTTCCTTAATCATTTTACCGGCATGGTGCCCTTTTTCCACCACGTCTTTTGTCAAAGAACAAAGGAAGGTCACCTTGCCGTTGTTTTCCGTTGCAAATACCAGTGCTACGTTTTCTTCTTTGGCTTTGATATCATCAGACAGTGTCCGAAGATCATCAATGGAAAGATCTTTAAAGCTCTTTGTCACAAGGCGAACGCCGTTGATTTCCTTGGCTTCGTTTATCAGTTCCTCAGACATGGAACCAAGAGACTGAGACATTAGCTTATCCAGTTCTTGCTTTAACTCCTTGTTTTCATCGCGAAGTTTTGTAGCTCTTTCCTCCAGCTGTTCCGGAACGGTTTTGAGAACATGTGCGGTTTCATCCATAACCTTGTTGGCTGCTGTCAGAGCCGAAAGAACACCATTTCCGGTAATGGCCTCGATACGCCGAACACCACTGGCTACACCGGATTCACCGGTAATATGGAAAGTTCCGATTTGTCCTGCATTGGAAACATGAATTCCTCCGCAAAGCTCCCGACTGTACTCTCCTACTGATACCACTCGTACCACATTGCCATATTTATCATCAAAAAGACCACGAGCCCCTTTGGAGGTGGCTTCTTCCATGGACATTTCAACCGTGGTAACCGGCAGGAACAAGTCGATTTTTTCGTTTACAATATCTTCTACTTCCTGTAATTGATCTTTTGTCATGGCTTCAAAATGGTTAAAGTCAAAACGCAATCCATCTTTTGTGACAGAAGATCCGGCCTGTTTTACATGGCTTCCCAGTACATCTACCAGTGCCTGCTGCAGTAAGTGAGTAGCAGTATGGTTGCGAGATGTTCGATTTCTTTGGAGTTTAGATACTTCCTGATGGATTTCCATTCCGACGGCAAAAGCTCCTTCGGTTACCTCTACAGTAAGAGACCAGATGTCTTTTTGCTTTTGTACGTCGATTACTTTACCGATATTCTTTTCATCATCGGTTTCATTTCCACCATTTCCGGCCTGGAAAATCATTCCATAGTCAGCCGCCTGACCACCGCTTTCTGCATAAAACGGTGTTTTGTCTACGATAATATGTCCGGTTTCTCCTTCTTCAAAAGTTTCCATCGGACCGTCTTCGTCGTAAATCACCTGAATCACGCCGGAGTCAGAAGCGGTTTCGTAACCGGTAAATGCAGTTTCTCCTTGGTACAGCTCTTCTACGCCGTTTTTCTTCCATGCAAAGTCCTTTGTAGCAGCATCTTCTTTGCCGGCTTCTTTCTGCCGTTTCATAGCGGCATCAAAACCGTCTCTATCAACGGAATATCCGTTTTCCTGACAGATTTCCTCGGTGATTTCATACGGGAATCCATAAGTATCATAGAGTTTAAAGGCCGTTTCCCCATCCAGCTGTTTGCTTTCCTGGTTTTCTTCCAGGTATTTGTTGATAATATTCATTCCCTGCTGGAGTGTTTCCAGGAACTTTTCTTCTTCGCCATGCAATACTTTTTGAATGAAGACTTTCTGTTCTTCCAATTCCGGATAAGCACCGCTGCAGGTTTCGATTACCTTAGCAGACAAATCGGCAAGGAATGGTCTGGTAATCCCCAGCAAACGACCGTGACGAACGGCGCGACGGATGATTCTCTTGAGAACGTATCCACGACCTTCGTTGCCCGGCATAATCATGTCGCCAATCATAAATACAGCAGAACGAATGTGATCCGTTACAATTCTAATGGAAACATCTGTGGCAGCTGCCCCATCTTTGTATTCCACACCGCTGATATTGCTTACTTCATTGAGTACGTGTTTAATAGTATCTACATCGAAAATGGAATCCGTCCCTTGCATGATACAGGCAAGACGCTCTAGACCCATTCCCGTATCAATGTTTTTATGTTTCAAATCCCCATAGGTACCATCACCCTTATTGTCAAATTGGGTAAATACATGGTTCCAAAATTCTACGTATCGGTCGCATTCACAACCGGGTTTGCAGTCAGGGTTGTCACAGCCAAACTCAGGTCCTCTATCGAAATAGATTTCAGAACAGGGACCACATGGACCGGTTCCGATTTCCCAGAAATTATCGTCTTTACCAAGACGAACGATCCGTTCTTCGGGCATACCGATTTCGTCTCTCCAAATTTTATACGCCTCATCATCTTCCTCATAGACGGTAGCCCACAATCTATCAACGGGCAAATCCAGCACTTTGGTGATGAATTCCCATCCCCAGGTAAGGGATTCGTGTTTGAAATAGTCACCAAAGGAGAAGCTGCCCAGCATTTCAAAGAATGTACCGTGACGTGATGTATGACCTACGTTTTCAAGGTCTGCAGTACGAATACACTTTTGGCAAGTGGTCATCCGCGGTGCCGGTGGTTTTTTCTCTCCGGAGAAAAACGGTTTCAGCGGAGCCATCCCCGAGTTTATAATCAATAGGCTTTTGTCATGATCCGGAATCAAAGAATAGCTCTGATGCCGGTAGTGATCTTTTGTCTGATAAAAGCTCAAGAAACGTTCTCTGATTTCGTTGAGTCCTAGTTTTTCCATATGTTTACACTTCCTCCATATAAATTCGCATACGTTGATATTTTATCATTTTTCCCTATTTCTAGCAACTGCCGTAAAGGGATATGATTTTGCCAAAATATTGATTTGAACACATTTACAAGAGTATACTAAAGGCAGTGCTTTTCCGATAAAAATCGGATGTATGGGGAGGTTTTCATGGAATACACAAAGCTTGGAAAAACAGGAATAGAGGTTTCTCGTATTGGATTTGGAGTGTTGACGGTCGGTGCAACACAGCAGAATGTTCCTCCCGACAAGGCCGGCGACTTGATTTCCTATGCCATGGAGCAAGGCATCAATTTTTTCGATACGGCCCAATATTACAAGACCTACCCTCACCTTGCTGCAGGTTTGAAGAAGATGCCTGCCGGTGTCAAGGAGCCGGTCATCGTCAGTAAGTGTCTGGATTATACTTACGTTGAAATGGAGCAAGCCATCGAAGAAGCCCGTACCTCATTGAATCGGGATGTAATTGATATTTTTTTGCTGCACGAAGTTCGAACCGACGGAAATTTTCAGCTTCGCAGTGGAGCCTGGGAAGCATTGCAAAATGCAAAATGCAAAGGCCAATGGTCTCGTCAGAGCCATTGGCATCTCCACTCATCATATCAATGCCGCTACACAGATGCTGGATGTGCCGGAATGTGATGTGGTGTTCCCCCTAATCAATAAAGATGGACTGGGTATCCGGAAAGGCCATGACAGCGGCACTCCGGAAGAAATGAGCCGGATAATTGCTGCTCTATCAGCCCAGGGAAAAGGCATCTTTGCCATGAAAGTATTCGGTGGCGGCAACTTAACCGGTTCCTATCGTGACTGCTTAAATTATGTTAATGACCTTCCCGGCATCGATTCCATGATGATAGGATTCGGCGAAAAAAAAAGAAGTAGATGATGCTGTCGAGTATATTGAAGGGAAACAACCGGCTGATTACCAACCGGATGTAACCCACAAGAAAATCCACATTGATACTGGAGATTGCGAAGGCTGCGGCACTTGCATCACCCGCTGCTCCAATCACGCAATTTCTATGACAGCAGAAGGCATCGCCAAAGTGGATCATGATGTTTGCCTAACCTGTGGCTACTGCGCTCCGGTCTGTCCTGTACGAGCCATTATCATGTGATAACCTCCTATCGGACAATTTTGTAGTAGACATTAGATGTTAATTTGAAAATGATTAAATAGATTATGGCAAAAGACCCGATGATAATAGCCATTTCGCTTATGTACTTCAAATAGGAATGTACTCCGAAGAGGCCTAATAGTTGATATACAATCTTTGAGGCAACCAGGGAATGAACCAGAGCGACAATCAAAGGGATAAAGAACATCCATACAATCTGATTGGAAGCCGTTTGCTTTATTAACTTATCGGGTAAACCAACTTTTTTCATAATTTGATACTTCTGCCGGTCTTCGAATCCTTCGGAAACCTGTTTATAGTAAGTGATTAACAGAGTTCCGATTAGGAAGATGCAGCCGATTAAGACACCTAAAAACAAAAAACCTCCATTGAGTTCATAAGTTTGTTTTCTGAATTCCTCTTTGCTTTCAATAGCCAATCCTCTATTATTCGCCTTAACTTTCAATTTTTTTGCATATTCGCTGGATGGATTTTTCACATTCCAGGTTCCGCTGATAGTAATATACGGTAGAATCTTTTTTCCGGTAGCGGAATTTACATTTACATAGTATCTAGCTGCTTCTGTTAATGTTTTATAGTCCGGTACAACAATAGCGTATGCTTCTATGCCTACATTCGCCGGAATGGTATTCTTTACTTTTGTAATGGAGTATTTTTTTCCGGCAAATGTTAACGAGTTAATCTGCAACAGAGCTGCACGGTTTGATGCAACCAAAATATGATTTTTTTCAAACTTGTAGGATGTGCCGTTGTCTTTATTGTAGCTGTCTAGCATAGTAACTTCCACATCAATACTTTTTGTAAGACTTTGATTATCTGTTGCCAATAGTGCACTCCCCTGTTTTCTTCCAAATACAGAAAGGCTTTCTCCTACTGTTACTGATTCCACTTTGTCTTTCTTTGTTCCGGTTTCCTCAATAAAGTTTGTCATCTGATTTTTTGCATCTTTGATCTTGCTGTATTCTGTGGAAGGTCCAAAGGTGCCTAGGATAGCTGTCTGATAATCTTTTTTCATAGTTTTAGATACAATATCACTCATACTGCTATTGATGGATAAGGTAATGGAAAGAGTGATAATTATTCCAGTACATAAAACAGCGATGCTGGCAAGACCAAGGCCGTTGGTTTTCATTCGATGAAGCATTCCGGAAATAGATAGAAAATGTTTGTCTTTATAGTAGTATTTCTTGTTCTTTTTTAAAAACTTTAACACTGCAATAGATAAAGATACAAATAGCAAATAACTACCGATGATAACCAATACAGCGGCTATAAAGAAATACAGCATACTGGACAAAGAACCGTTTATCGTTAATGCAATACCATATCCTGCTGCCAATGTTCCCATTCCAAGGATTAAAGAAATCACCTTTAATTTTGGTTCTCTCTCTCCGGCTTTGCTGCTTGACATCAATTGAACAGCAGAAGCTTTTTTTAGATGACGTAAATTATCAATATACAAAATTATAAAAACTACAACGATATAAACACAAGTAATGATTGTTGTATTTAGAGAAAAAGCATAATCCATCAATGTCCCACTAATATCATGCATCGCTCTATTTAGTAGTAAAAATTGAAATTTCCCCAATACATATCCGCCAATAACACTAAGAGCAGCAACGATTCCCATACAAATGAGGGATTCCATGAAAACGATTCTGGCAATATGTTTTTTCTCTAAACCTAAAACAGTAAACAAAGCATATTCTTTATGGCGTCTTTTGGCTAAAAACTTGCCTGCATACAATACAAATATCGTCGTAAATATACCCACAATAATGATTCCAAAGAACATCATTTTAGGAAGTGCTTCATGACGTGTTTTTACATATTCATTATTAGTCAAGCTGATTAATATATTAAATAAAGCAATCATCACTCCGCTGGATAAAATAAAGGGAATATATAATACTTTATTGGATTTAAGATTTCGCAAGGCAAATGTAGTGGCTATAGAGTTGGTCATTTTACAGCTCCTTTCTGGTTAACATAGACTGAGCTGCGCTAATGCGTTCCATGAAATCCTGTGAAGTATCGTCACCCTTAAAAATTTCGTGATAAACAACGCCGTCTTTGATAAACAGCACTCTGTTTGCATAGGATGCACTGCGCAAAGAATGAGTAACCATAAGGATAGTCTGTCCCATTTCATTAATGTTGGAAAACATCTTCATAATATTTTCCGATGAATTGGAATCCAACGCACCGGTAGGTTCATCCGCCAAAATCAGCGTTGGTTGCGTAATCAGCGCCCGTGCAATGACAACACGTTGCTTTTGACCTCCAGAAACTTCATAAGGATATTTTTCCAGTATTTTTTCAATTCCTAGAAGAGGAGCAGTTTCATCCAATCGGCTCTTCATGTTCTTGTGCTTTTCACCGGAAAGTACCAATGGCAGATAGATATTGTCCCTATTTGTAAAGTTATCAAGCAAATTGAAATCTTGAAAAACAAAACCCAACTTTTCTCTTCGAAAGCTGGCAAGCTGATTTTCCTGCAAAATATTAATATCCTTATTTTCAAGAAACACATTTCCTGCTGTTGCCTTATCAATAGTAGCAATAATATTCAAAAGTGTTGTCTTTCCACTTCCGGATTCTCCCATAATAGCAATGAATTCGCCTCTTTCAACAGAAAAATTTACTTTCGATAACGCTTCTACCAAAACTTTTCCGCCAGTTCCGCCATATACTTTTCTAACGTTTTTAACTTCTAAAATACTCATAATGTTTACCTCCTTTTGATGTATTCATGGTATCAATAAAAGAAGGTTCTTTCATTTATCTAAAATGACAATTTCACCATCAACCTTACAAATTTGAAAGATATAGTATTCATTGGTTAAAGGAAAGAAAAAACAGACTTCCTTTCCCTATTTGAGATTCAACAGAAATAGTAATCGAAAGCTTTTTTGCAATTTCTCTTGCTAAATATAACCCAATACCACTGGCTTTTTCATTTAGTCGACCATTAAAACCGGAATATCCCTTGTCGAATATTTTAGGAATGTCTTCTGCTCGTATTCCCACACCTGTATCTTCAATAACCAAAGATCGTGTAGTTTCCTCAAAATATATGCTTACAGTTCCATTTTTTGTGTATTTAATTGCATTAGAAATAATTTGTTCTACCAGCACAGAAAGCCATTTTGCATCTGTAATAACTGTAGTTTCCAAGCTTTCATACTCTAAGGTTATACGATTACTAATAAACAGCCTGGCATATTTTTTTATAATCGGTCGTAAAATTTTGTCTAATGTTACCGGTAAAACATCCATATCCCGCTGATGATTAATCAGTTTCAAGTAATTTAGTGCCATACCTGCATAATCATCAATATATAACAGTTCTTTCTTTAATTCCTCCAGATTTTTTTCTCTTATATTATAATCATCAGACTCTTGATTCGATGATTCCAATTCTGTTAATAGTAGCTGGGCAGCCGTAATAGGCGTTTTTATTTGGTGTACCCACGTTAAAAAATACTCTTGAAGGTCTTTTCTTTCTTCTATAGATGTTTCTCGAAGCTCTTCATTTTCTTTCTGAAGCATATGTAGTTGTTCTCCTATTGTTTTCTGTTTTTTATAAACAAAGAAAAAAACAATAGCATAAATTATCAGAATCAGCAATATTGCCTCAGCACCCATTGCAAAATACCTAGCATCAAGGTTTCCAAGAACAAAAACTAAACCAAATATCCCAATAGAGAAAATTCCAACACAAAGAACACCACCAATTCGCCTCAAATATTGTATCAATAAGTCTCTATTTCTTTTGTTTTCCCTACGATTGCCATTCTCATTGATTTCTTTTTCTCTCATATTTCTTTCGTCATTTCAGATTTCTGTTGCTCTTCTAAGTAATATCCAATTCCTTTTTTCGTTTTAATAAATTCCTTCAAGTCAATTTGGTGAAGTTTTTTCCGTAGCCGTGACATATTTACAGCTAAAGTGTTATCATCAATAAAATTATCACTTTGCCAACAACGATCCATAATTTCTTCATGTTTTGCAACTGCACCTTGCTTTTTAAACAAAGATTCTAAAATCAATAATTCGGTTTTCGTAAGCTCTGCTATCTTACCATTGTTTTCGATTTTATTATCAGAAAGATAGAGTTGTACTTTGTCAAATTTCAGGTATTCAATTTCATTAGTAAAATTGTAACTTCTCCGTAACAATGCCTGAATTTTTGCCACCAGCACATCCATATTTAGTGGTTTTGTAATATAATCATCACCGCCAAACTGCATAGCCATTACAATATCAATATTTTCTGATTTAGAAGAAATAAACATAATGGGTACAGTGGATATTTTTCTGATTTCCTGGCTCCAGTAATACCCATTGTATGCAGGAAGCACAATATCCAGCAATACCAGTTGCGGTTTGTATTCCCGAAAAGCTTCTGTAACGCTGTTAAAATCCTTTATAGATAAAACCTCATATCCCCACTTTTCTAACTCACCGGTTAATACTCTTACGATGGTATTATCGTCTTCTACAAGTAAAATTTTCATTACTACCCTATGTTGTCCTATCCCAAATATATCTGATTGCAATAATTTTCTAGTAGAGTATAGCACAAATTTTGTTCTTTTTATAATCGCTTGATTTCCATTTAACTTTCCCTTGAAACAGAAAACCCCTGCTCCATAAGAGCAGAGGTGATTCAACATAGGGATTTGTCGCAGAATCTATTTAATCTGATTGTCTCATTAAATAAACCTAGATTCTTTCGTGATCCATTTCTTCGCCATGATCATCTTCTTCGGCGTTTGGATCGAATCCTTCCAAGCCTTTGTAGGTTTTGCCTGTTTTCTGTGCGTAATCGTAAATGGCAGATTTAATGGCTTGGTCAGCCAAAACGCTGCAGTGTACTTTTACTGCCGGCAATCCACCCAACTCATCAATAATCTGTTTGTTGGTGAGAGCCAATGCTTCGTCTACTGTCATGCCAATAATCATATCCGTAGCAACAGAAGAGCTGGCGATAGCACTACCACAACCAAAGGTCTTGAATTTGCAGTCGGTGATAATATCGTTTTCATCTACATTGATTGTCATTTTCATCATATCGCCACAGACCGGGCTTCCATAGATGCCTTCTCCGTCAGCGTTTTCAATTTCCCCTACATTATGTGGATTCATGAAGTGATCCATTACTTTATCATTATACATTGCCATTGTTATTTCCATCCTTCCTTACTGTTGACAGCTGAGATTTCTCTTAGTTTGGCAACAATTTCTTTCAAATTATCAACAACGAAATCAACATCTTCCATAGTTGTCATATCCCCAAAGGAGAAACGAACCGTGCCGTGAATCATCTCCCAAGGCACACCCAGAGCCGTTAACACGTGACTGGGGGTCAAGCTGGCACTGCTGCAGGCAGAACCGGTAGAAACATATACTTCCAGCTGGTTCAGCAACAGAAGAATTGATTCCCCTTCAATATATTCAAAGGTGATGCTGGCATTGCCCGGATGACGTGCTTCCATGGATCCATTGACAAAGACATCCTCCACCTCATTGGTTATCCGATCGATAAAATGGTTCCGAAGTGTGCTAAGATGCTCTACATGATTCCGGAAATGTTCCTGCGCCATAGAGGCTGCTTTTCCAAACCCAACAATCCCCGGTAAATTTTCAGTACCGGCACGATGTTTATTTTCCTGGGCACCGCCGTGAAGATACGTGCTAATCTTGGAACCTTTCTTAATATAGAGTGCACCGACTCCCTTTGGACCGTAAATCTTGTGGGAAGATATGGACAAAAAGTCAACATCCAACTCTTTTACATCGCAAGGCACATTGCCAACCGCCTGCACCGCATCAGTGTGAAACAAAACACCATGTTTGTGAGCGATGGCTGCCAGTTCCTTAATCGGCTCCATAGTGCCAACTTCGTTATTGATATACATAATGGAAACAAGAACTGTTTTGTCGGTGATGGCTGCTTCCAAATCTTCAGAACGAACAAAGCCTTCTTTATCAACCGGTAAATAGGTTACATCGATACCGTGGCTTTCCAAATATTTGCAAGAATGCAAAATGGCATGGTGTTCAATTTCCGTTGTAATAATATGGTTTCCTTTTTTCTTTAGTGCATCGGTAACACCAAAGAGTGTCCAGTTGTCACTTTCTGTTCCTCCGGAAGTGAAAAATATTTCGGAAGGATTACTATTTATAAGACTGGCCACCTGTCCTCTAGCCTTGTCGATGGCTTCTTTTGATGCAGCACCTATGTCGTACAAGCTGGAAGGATTTCCATATTGTTTGGTAAAATACGGCATCATTTCCTGAAGAACTTCGTCTTTTACCGGTGTTGTAGCTGCATAATCTAGATATATCTGCTTCATACTATATATAAACTCCTTTGTGTTTTCTAATCTAACGATGTTATACCACCTGTATATAAATATGAAACACCAAGTTACTGTTTATCCTTTTGCAAATATTTCTGTTTTTCTTCTTCGGTTAAATCTTCTACAAACTTGACTCTTTTCAGCTGATCTTTCACGTTGCTGCGAATAGAAGCAATGTATTCCTTGTGCAATTGTTTGCGTTCCTTTTCTTCCGCAGCAGTCAACCCTTCCTCACTTTTTTTCTTTGCAGCAAGCTGGTTGATACGGGCGATTTTTTCCTTGGTAATCATACGATACTCCTTTATACCTCCGGCCGAAAAAAGCGGCTAACTACTATCATATATGTGAAAACGCCCAATTGTCAACAAAATATCCCTATATGGTCACCTGCTCTTTCATCTTTTCAAAAGTCTTATCACCAATGCCGTTGACATTTTTTAATTCTTCAATATTTTTAAATAGTGTCTTTTGCCGATAGGAAATAATTTTTTCTGCCGTAGCCGGTCCTACACCGGTAATTTCCTGTAGTTGGCTGCCGGAGGCTGTATTGATGTTGATTTTCCCATTGCTACCGGATGCATCATTACTGTTGCCGGTTGTTTCCTCACCTTGCCGGGTACCATCTATCTGCTCTCCTTTGGCAGGAATATATATCTTTTCTCCATCGGTTAAAATTTTTGCCCGATTTATAGTAGAAACATCCGCTTTCTTTGTTAGACCACCGGCAGCATAAATGGCATCGGAAATCCGGCTTTTCTTTGGCAATTCAACAACTTGTGGTGCCACCACCTGACCGTCAATATCCACAACCACCGTATCACTATCCTTTTGGGATGAATCTTTTTCCGATGTTCCTTTTCCATCTGTCTCTGCGGCAGAACCATCATTTTTAGAAACAGACTGCGATGCCGTAACCTGATCTCCTTTCACCGGAATAGGCTCCACGTTGCCGGTCTGAAAGAAAAATACCAATACAGCAGCTAAAAGGACTATGGCAATCACTCCTATTTTTGCCGTTTTGGTTTTATTTTCCAGCATATACTCTCTAATCTTATTCACATTCACAAAAAACGCCTCCCTTCCCTTTGGTACTATCATAACGGGAAGGAAGACGAAATGTCAAATTTTACCAATTTCAAAAACTTGTTACTTCTTTTATTCTTCAAAATATAGATTTTGTCTCTGAATTTCAACGTTTATGTTTTTTTCGTCAAGACCTTTCCAAGCAAGAAATGCATCAATCAGCAGTTGCGGATTCAGGTTGGACTGGCTTCCGGCATCTAAAACGGTAGATATGAATACATTACAGTAAACTGATCCATCTCCGTTCGCCACAGGAACTAACGTAAACTGATGAATCATATGGCGGACATTAATCTGGCGATACGATTTTTTCTTTTTTTGCCATTTTTCAATAAGTATCTCATCAAGAGCAAGAAACCGGGAACCATCTTCCGGAGAAATCAATGTATCCAGTGGTTTCTCACCCTCCAAAGAAATAGCGTATTTGGCTTTGGTGCACCGGGCCGCCAAATTTTTCTTATGCTGTCGGTCAGCGCGAATACAGTTGATAATGCCGATTCCTTGAGGCATTTTCTCTTGCAGCTTTTCTTGTAAAACTTCCGGTGCATAATCCGCGATGGTCTCTACATCCATCATTTCCGCAACAGAAGTAAACCCTAGCGGTAAAGGTACCGCCAAGCTGATTTTAGGATGCGGATTGAAACCGTTGGAATACACCAAATCCAACCCTGCACGTTTAAAGGCACGGCGAAAAAGCCGCATCATATCCAGATGAGAAATATATTTTAGCCGGCCTTCTTTGGAAAATTGAATCTCATATACACTCACAACCAATCTCCTTTTCCCGTTTCTTTTTATTGATGCCATCAAACTGACAGACGGTATATCGATTCATGCCACAACCTGTACACCCTTCCCGGCAATCCGGTGTTGTAACGGCATCCATGGCCTTTTGGTATTCTCTCTTAAAATATTCCTTGGTAACACCACAGTTAATGATATCCCAGGGGAAAACTTCTGTAAGAGATCGTTGTCGTGTAGTATAAAAAGCAACATCTGTACCGGTTTCCACTATGGCTTCCTGCCATAAATCCCACTTAAACTGCTCACTCCAGCTATCAAAGGTGCATCCTTTCCTTACGGCTGTTTCCAGCAAATTAGCGGTCCTGCGGTCTCCACGGGCAAAGATAGCCTCCAAAGTACTGACAGGGCTGTCGTGATAGTGGAATTGTACCCCCTTGATTTTCTTTAGCTGCTCCCGAAGGAGATTGTGCTTTTCGTAAAAATCCCGATCCTGAGACACCCATTGAAACGGCGTAAAGGGCTTTGGTACAAAATTGGAAACGCTGACTGTAACGGTAAAACGCCCACCTTTTCGACCATTTACCTCATAATTTATATCCATGATTTTTTTAGCAATGTCCGCAATACCGGCCAAATCCTCCAGAGTTTCTCCCGGCAGGCCCATCATAAAATACAGTTTTATCTTTTTCCAGCCAAGCTCAATAGCCTGCCTCATAGCACTGTAAATATCATCTTCGGTAATGTTCTTGTTAATAACATCCCGCATTCTTTGGGTGCCGGCCTCCGGTGCAAAGGTCAGCCCGCTTTTCTTATACTTTTGAATTTCATTCAGCACATCAAAACTAAAGGAATCCAGCCGCAAACTGGGCAAAGACAGGGAAATATCCCTGGCGCTGCAAGTTTCAAGAAGCCCCACGGCCATCTCCTTAAACTGAGAGTGATCCGATGTGGACAAACTAAGAAGTGACAATTCTTCGTGACCGGTGTTTGCAAGTTGGGCTGTGGCTAGTTGATTGACTTTCCCTGCCGTCCTTTCCCTAATTGGACGATATATCATGCCGGCCTGGCAAAAGCGACAACCACGGGTACAGCCCCTAAAGGTTTCTACGACGGCCCGGTCTTGGGTCGTTTCAATGAGAGGAACCAAAGGTTCTTCCGGAAAAGCAGCTTCTTCCAAATTACTTACGATTTGCCGTGTTACTACATCCGGTGCTCCTTGAAAGTTTTTTGTATACGCCTTGACAGTGCCATCGTCGTTGTATGTTACATCGTAAAATGCAGGCACATAAACCCCTCGCAGGGTTGCCGCTTTTTCCAAAAACTCTCGCTTGCCGGAGGTTTCTTTTTTCAAATGACAAAGCTGCGGCAAGATGTCTTCCCCATCGCCAATCATAAACAGATCAAAGAATGGCGCCAACGGCTCCGGGTTGTAGGCACAAGGACCACCACCACAAATAATAGGGTACTCTTCGCCACGATCTTCGCTATGAAAAGGAATTTCTGCCAAATCCAACATGTTTAGGATATTGGTATAGGCCATTTCATATTGCAGAGTAAAGGCAAAGAAATCAAACTCCTTAATATCGCTGGTTGTCTCCAGGGTAAAAAGAGGTACATTTTCCTGTCGCATCAGCTCTTCCATATCTTTTCCCGGTGCAAAAACACGCTCGCAGGCAATGCCTTCTTCCTGGTTTAACAGGTTATAGATAATCTGCAGCCCTACGTAACTCATACCAATTTCATATAAATCGGCAAAGGCAAAAGCAAACCTGACAGGTGTCAGGTCCGGCTCTTTGTATACTTGATTAAATTCGCCGCCAATGTAGCGACCCGGCTTTTCGACCTTCATGAGAAGATGCGAAAGCCGCTTGTGTATTTCGTTTCTATTCATGTTTCACACGTATATGTATTTACAACATTTTTGTATTACTAAACAGTAATTTCCGCTTTTTCTGCCTCCTGCTGTGCATTGGCAACCAGCCGGTCCATAGGCATACCGATAATATTCTCGATGGAAGCAACGTAATCTTTTAGCTGCTGAAAATTTTTACGAATGGAGGCTTCCACCTTGGAAATATCGCCATCAACAAATTTGCGCGCTTTGTTAATAATATATTCCATACGAAGATCAATGCCCACATACTGACTTTCTAAAACGGTACGATCGCCTAGACACATAATGTCCGTCTCCGTGGAATCGTAAATATTTTTCACGATGGGATGTTTCATATGGGCGCGAACAATCATCGCCGCCTGCTCATAACCCAGCTGCCGCAAATATTCGGCTCCCACAATGTGATGGTCTTCGCTCTTTCTGGCAATGTCATGGAGCATACCGGCAAAGCGAATTACCTCCACATCAAAGGAAAAGCCATGCTGATTTAAGGCTTTGGCAACGGCAACAGCCACCATGGATACCGCTTTACAGTGACCAATGACGTGTGATGGTGTTCCGTATTCTTGCAATATGGACAAACACTCTTTGTTATCCGGATATTGTATCTTCATAGCGATTGTTATCCATTAGTACTCATCAATGTATTCAAACTCAAAGTCAAATATACGGATGGTATCTCCTTCTTCCAGACCGATTTTACGAAGCTGTTTCATGGCGCCACTGCGTTCAATGTATTTGTACAAATACCGCAGCGATCCCATATCGTTAAAGTTGGTGGAATCAAAGATCTTTTTCAGCTGCTTTCCCGACAATGTATAGACCCCGTCTTGGCCTCTTCCCACGTGGATTTTACGGAAATCCGGATCCTGATCTTCTTTTTCAAAATCGAAGGTTTCCACAAAATCATCGTCTTCCAATTCTGTTTCAGCCAGCAGTTTTGCAGCCGCCTGCATCAACTCTTTGACTCCCATATTAATAGGTGCTGAAATAGGGAATACCCGGTAGCCTTTGCCTTCCACATACTCTTTAAATTCCAAGTATAAAGGATCATCCACATCGCAAATGTCAATTTTGTTTGCCGCCACAATCTGTGGTTTTCTGGCCACAGCAGGCGAATACTTTTCCAGCTCAGCATTGATTTTATCAAAATCTTCTATGGGATTACGACCTTCGCTGCCGGAAACATCCACCACATGAATGAGAACACGAGTCCGTTCAATGTGTTTCAGGAAGTAAAATCCCATGCCGGCGCCTTCGGAAGCTCCTTCAATAATGCCGGCAATATCGGCCATAACAAAATCCGTATTGGAAACTTCCACCACCCCCAGGTTTGGTGCAATGGTGGTAAAGTGGTAGTTGGCAATCTTTGGATTTGCCTTGGTGCAAACAGAAAGCAGGGTTGACTTTCCAACATTCGGAAAACCCACTAATCCCACGTCTGCAATGGACTTCAATTCCAAAATAACGGCACGTTCTTTTGCTTCCTCGCCGGCTTCGGCAAAGTTAGGGGCTTGGCGCACAGAACTCTTGTAATGTACGTTTCCCTTCCCGCCTTTACCGCCTTTGGCTGCAACAAAAGAATCTCCCGGCTCTTTCAGGTCCTTCATCAATGTGTTGGTTTCTTCATCATAAACCATAGTCCCGGGAGGAACTTTGATAACCAAGTCTTTGCCAGCAGCACCGAATTTTTTCTTGCGCATGCCCTTTTGCCCGGCTTCCGCCTGGTATTTCTTTTTGTATTTGAAATCCATCAAGGTACGAAGAGAAGGATCAGCCATGAAAATAACGTCTCCTCCTTTGCCTCCATCGCCGCCGTCTGGGCCGCCTTCGGGCACGTAGGGCTCTCTTCTAAAAGTAACGGCTCCATCGCCACCTTTTCCGGATTTAATCCATATTCTCGCTCTATCTACAAACATAAATTTTTACCATTTAGATGAAATAAGGCCCCTGTGTCTACAGGGGTCTTTGAAATCATGCTTCTTGTGGATAAACACTTACCTGTTTTTTGGTCTTGCCAACTCTTTCGAATTTAACGCTGCCATCAACCTTAGCAAACAAGGTGTCATCTCCGCCTCTACCAACATTGAGTCCCGGGTGAATCTTGGTTCCTCTCTGTCTCATGATGATGGTACCTGCACTTACGTATTTTCCGTCTCCGGCTTTGACTCCTAGTCGTTTCGACTCACTATCTCTACCGTTTTTGGAACTACCTACTCCTTTTTTACTGGACATTTCTGCACCTCCTAACGGTTAGTCCTACTCAGCACTGTTAATAGTATCAATAATTACCTGTTTGGTTGCTTTCTTATCGATTTCGATATTATGTTCTTCTGCATAAGCAATCAGGTCGTCCTTCTTCATGGACATATCAACCTTTGCCGGTGCAGCAGCTTCGGCTTCCTTTTCAGGAGCAACCTCTGGTGCCTTAGCTTCTTCTTTAACCGGTGCCGGTTTATCTTCGCCGATGCCGGTAATCAGAACCTTTGTAAAGGGCTGTCTGTGCCCCTGTTTCTTTCTGTAGTCTTTCTTTGCCTTGTACTTGTAGATGATGACCTTGTCGCCTTTGCCGGTCTCTTCAACCTGACCGTATACGACTGCATCTACGTAAGGTGTGCCGACTTTGATGTCTGCACCTTCACCCATTACCAGTACTTTGTCAAATTCAACTTTTTCGCCAACAGCATTCTGCAGTTTTTCTACTACGATGCTGTCGCCTTCCTGTACCCGGTACTGTTTGCCACCGGTTTCGATTACTGCGTACATTATATATTCCTCCTCATACCAGTCTCGCCATCCAAGGTCATGCTTCAAAACGATAATAGGAACATGTTAAAAACACCTATTCTGAGCGGCCTACATTCAAATATTATACGGCACCTACAATATAGTGTCAAACACTTTCTTCTTATTCTTCGATGATTCTTGTCTGCTTCACTTCTAAACGTGTCGAATTGAACACGGTTAAAATTCGGGTTGTTTAACACTTCCCATAAACCTATATATTCTAAAGTGTTTCTGTTTCTCATCCAATTTTGTATCACAAATCTGGGATCATCACGGTTTTTATACTTAGCAATATCTGTAAGGCTTATATAGTCATTTTTAAAATCCTCCGTATAAATTTGAATGGCAAAACCTTTGGCTTTAATTGTGTCTTTTTTCAGTTTAGACATACGAATTCCTCTTAAAACCGTGGGATATTTTAATTTATAGTGTCAAACACTTTCTTCTTATTCTTCGATGATTACGCCATCTTCGTCCACTTTGTACTCTGCAGGCGCTTCCATGGTACCATCTTCTGCCGTTTCTGCCTTGTTTTGCTCTCCCTTTTTATCTTTGCTGATGGTGTCAAGCAGCAATCCTTCGATTTTATCCATAACATCCGGATGCTCTTCCAGGAAAATCTTAACGTTTTCGCGACCTTGTCCAATGCGCTGGCCATCAAAACTGAACCAGGATCCGGCTTTATCTACAATCTTTTGTACCACTGCAGAATCAAGGATATCACCGGACTTGGAAATTCCCTGTCCATACATAATGTCGAATTCTGCCTGCTTAAATGGTGGTGCCACTTTGTTTTTCACAATCTTGGCACGAGTCCGGTTGCCCAGCATCTTATCTCCCTGCTTGATGGTTTCCACGCGACGCACTTCCATTCTCATAGAAGAATAGAATTTCAGAGCCCGGCCACCGGTTGTCACCTCCGGATTGCCAAACATAACGCCAACCTTTTCACGCAGCTGGTTGATAAAAATAACGGCACAGTTGGATTTGTTGATAACACCGGTCATCTTACGAAGCGCCTGAGACATCAATCGAGCCTGCAGTGCCACATGAGTATCTCCCATTTCACCCTGAATCTCCGATTTTGGAACCAGTGCGGCTACCGAGTCAATAACAACAATATCGAGGGCACCGCTTCGTACCAGCATTTCACAAATTTCCAATGCCTGTTCTCCGGAATCCGGCTGGGAAACCAATAGCTCATCCAGATTTACACCCAAACTCTTTGCATATTCCGGATCCAGTGCATGCTCTGCATCAATGAAAGCAGCTCTGCCGCCGGCTTTCTGAGCTTCTGCTACAATGTGCAGGGTCAATGTGGTCTTACCGGAGGATTCCGGTCCGTATACTTCGGTAATCCTTCCCTTTGGTACACCGCCAATTCCCGTTGCCAAATCCAGGCTGATGGATCCGGTTGAGATTGCCTCTACGTTTAGTGCGGCATTGTCATCACCCAGCTTCATTACAGCACCCTGCCCATATTGTTTGGTAATCTGCATTAATGCAGCCTCTAGTGCCTTGTCCTTATCCGAAACATTTTCTTGTTTTTTACCTTTAGTTACTGCCATTTTATCGCCTCCGTTAGTAACGAACATCTGTTCCTGTATATCATACGGCACAGAATCATCGGTGTCAACCGTTATTGTGAACATATGTTCTTCGTTTTCGAAATTATCATTATCCTACGCAAAATCATTCTTTTTATCTATACCATAGTATGGCACATTTACACTTCCGCTGCAGTACCAATTTCACAAATTTACCTTTTCTTTTACGGAAAACAGCATTGGAAATATCCAAAATCCATGGTATTCTACATATGTGAAAGGAGTTTATTATGACGGAAGCAAAAACAATTACCATTGAAGATATAAAACGTGCTGTTGTTGAAGAATGCAGCAAATACAACGTAGCCAAGGCGGCACTCATCGGTTCTCGTGCCGAAGGCACCAATTCCCCGGACAGCGACATCGACTTGATTATGGAATTTGACGGTCTCTGCTCTTTGGTGGATGTTATCGATATGCGCGATGCCCTGCAAAAGGTCTTCGGCGTTCGTGTAGACATCACCCACGGCGTGGTTCGCCAAAAGAAATTCTTTGATATCGGCACCATGATTATCATCTATGATATGAATGATAAGGATATTATGTTAACTGTCACAAAGGACGACGAGGAAGAATACCAATAAACGTCTCTTCTCATCTTGTTTAACAGCTACATTATGACGAAACGCAATAACCACAGATTTTCACCAAAAAGGCTTCTGTGGTTATTTTATTTCAGACGATGGAATACAAAATGTCCAACCTGCGTGTCTGCTAGTAATCCTTTTTCCCGGAAAGCAGTAATCCCATTGACCACCGAACGTTTTGACAAGCCGGTATGCTCTTGAATTTCTGTATTGTTGACACCGTATCCGGAAAAAATGGTGCTTTCAGCAAGAAGCTTGTAAATCTTTTGCTGTGATTTAGTTGCATCATCCGGCAAAACCAATGCACTGATTTCATCCAGCTTTGAATCTATATCCTCAATGGCAAACCGCAGCTCCTGTTCCAATATGGAGACCATTGTCTCCACAAACTCATTTAAGCACCCGAAAGAATGTTTTTCTCCGGCTTTTCTAAAAGCTGCATAATATTGCTTCTTCTTGCGCGAAAACCCTCTGGCCACAAGAAATGCGGACAAACTTCCTGTTTCATTGTAAATACCTTTGGAAAACAGATATCTTCCCAGTCGCCCATTTCCATCATAAAAAGGATGAATGATTTCCAGGATAAAGTGACTTAGAATCATTTTTTCATAGGAGTCCATAGGCGCATTATATAGAGAAAGAAACTCTTGTCATGTAACTGCTCTAAAACTGCTTTTAATTTGTCCGGTACAGGTAGTCCCAGATGGGCAGCATTTTCTATGAGTGATAAACCCTCATTAGACAAATAAAAGAAAACAACTGCTGTTCTTAACACACTTCCAGACTTGATAATCTGAACATCAATAATGTTGGCGATACCTACGAGCATAAAAATAAGCACCTTTCTAAAGATGCCCTTAAATCCTACAGAGCTAGATAACTTCTTATCTGCTATCGCACACATTATTCCTGTGATGTAATCGATGACTACAAATAAAAGAAGTGCAATGATAAGTCCATCGCACCCTCCTAAAAAATATCCTAGCCATCCTCCAACTCCAGCAAAAGCAAGCTGGATCATACTCCAAAATTCTTTCATATTAATTTCCTCCAAACCACTGTGACATATCTGTTGATAAAATTATGTCTACAATTATCGGAAGTTCATAGGTTGGTTTCTCTCCAGCCGTATAGATCACTCCCTCTTTATCAATTGCTACTGGATGATTTTGATGCACATCAAGTAGTTTCTCTGGTGCAAGATACATAGTATCAACCCTAGTAAAAATGGATACTTGGTCAAAATGAATATTCTCTACTTTTTCTTTCAGCTTAGAATAATAAAAGATTCCGCTTTTTTCCTCCCACTCTTCCGGCTCCACCGCTAGTCTTACATGAAATGACGGTCTTTCAGAATCAACATACTGAGTAAGAGCTTCGAACATTTTTGATGTATATTCACGATTCACCACTTCTTTTCCACTAGACATTCTTTCAAACTCCGGTGTTTCCACTGTTGGTACGCCGGTAAAATTAGGGCTATCAATAGGAGCAAACTTTGATTTTATTTTTTCAAAGAATCTGCCCAGTCCTTCCCTATTTAAAAACTTCTCAGCCATAAGCATCACCTACACAAAAAGAACATCAATCTCTTCATTTGTAATTCCAGTAATATCTGTAGCCTTCAAATAACCACTAGGGTCTACTGATGTAGTACCAATCTTTTCAAACTTATCATTTAGCCAGATAAATTCATCGTAAGAATCATTATTACCTTTATCATTAGAAATGAGATAGATAGTTGCCTTATCACCGCTAGTTGGAAGTTCCTCTACTACAGAAAACTCAATAGATTTCACATTACCAATAAGACCTTTTACTTCTTCAGTAAGTTCTGTCTTTTTCACATAGTCTGCATAATCATCAAGCTGTGCTACTTTTTTTGGAATCGCCGTTACTTTAGCATATGCATCTATACCTTCCATCCCTTCAATGCTATGAGGGATTTCTGATTTCTTAGCATAATCACCTGCATCTGTAAGGCTCTCTACCTTAGTTGGAATAGCACATTTCAGTGCATAGTTTTCAGCATCCAAAAGCTCTGTCACATTCTTTGGAATTGAATTTTTCACCTCATCAAGTTCTAACTTCTTTACAAAGGTATCCTTTAGTTTCTTCCAAACATATAAAAGTCCATTGTTATCTAAATATTTTGCCTGCATTTTTCTTCCTCCTGTTATTTAAGTAATTCTTCCAGTTCAATATTTGATATTGTGTTTAACCCTAGTTCTTCTAGGGTTCTATTGCCAATCAGCTTCACTTCATTTATCTTTGGCTGATTGATTAAGTTGTTATAATCAGAAGCTGGTGTGTCTGATACTCTAATAATTGTTTCAAATGATGCATCCATCGGTGCATCTCTTTTAAAGCTTGTCGTAATTTCTGCCATTAAATTTCACCATCCTTTAAAATTTCATATGTGCTGGTTCGTATTAAAGCGGATGCTATTGCACTACCATCAGGAAACTTTGCTCTTATTTGGATTGTCACAATTCCCTCTGTAAAAAGTAGCGTGTCTTTCTGAGATAGATAAACAGATATAATATTCTTTTGTATTTTCACTTCATCAATACTCTTCTCTAATACGACCTTGCCATTTTGTTTATAGGTAATAAAAAGGACAGATGCATTAGTTAAATCCACATCTGTCCTAAATATATTTATTGGCGTTGTTCCTCGGTACATAGGCATTCCTCCTACGTTTCATCTTTTGCCTTTAGTTTTAAGATTTCATCATTAAGTTCTTTTTCTCTATCTTCATAATATTTATCAATGCTTTCTCTAAAAGCCTCCACTTCAAGAGAATTTTCTGTGATTACTGCAGATCTTACATCAGCAAGTATGCCAGATAATATCCCCTCAACCATATAAGTTGGAATCGGTATTTTCTGTTGCAAAGCTGATATAGTAGAACTTAACTCCCCTCTAAATTTTTGATAGGCAAGTGCATAATTAATTGTTGGTTTCTCCATTTAAGGCCTCCTTTTCTCCTAGCAGTAAATCAAGCTTATGATTAATTTCTTCAACAAAGATCTCTATATAATCATCTTAGGCGCCAGGTAACACGTAATAATAAATTAATTATTTCTACTCTCATCTAATTTATAAAGTCAAAGTTCATATATAATCTTTTGTATTATACCATAATCTATACTCTTATCTTGTCCTGAATTCATCCTCTTTGTTTTCAACGTGTATATTTCAAATGCAAATTTTAATGTGTCATTGAAATAATTTTCCGATTATTCCTATACTGTACTCCACGTTATCAAGGTTACATATTTTAGATTTATCTATTATCCACTTCCTCCGTTTCTATTGTATTATGTTATATGAGCCACCCCCATATTCACCCCAAGTACCGTAAAAAACAGCAGCCCGGAGCTAATGACTGTTAACAAACTTAACCATATATTCAGGAGGTAATATTCTGCAAAGGCTTTTTCTGTTGAGAGTTGTTCGTATCTGGCAATGGATTTTGCCGTCCGGGTATTTTCCCATGTGGTAAGTCCCATATGTTCCTTCCGTCTGAACTATCCGGGTTTTCCGGATAGTTGCCGGTTCTGTCAGTTCTCCATCACTGTATATCTTTTTGATATGCTCATTGATTGTACGAACATCCACATCATACAGTGCTGCCATCATCTTCTGCGTCAGCCAGATATTCTCATCTTCATAACGCATTTCAAAACTGGCATCACTCTCTCCTGTTGAAGCCACAAAGGTTAAGTATTCTGCTGCAGAGCTATGAATAGCCAGTTCTTTTTTCTTTTTATTTTTCGTATTACGGAACATTCCTTACTGTACCCGGACTGTAAGTTTCGAATATCTGATCAAAATTAGTAGCTACGCTAGTTTACGTTTTTTTATTACGAATATCATGAATTGTCATTGCGACAACATGTCCTAAATAGTTAGCCATCCTCACCTTGTCCCATATTCATCCCAAATACCGTAAAAACAACAGCCCGGATCCAATGACCGTTAACAGACTTAACAATGTACCCAGAAGGTAATATTCCGCAAAGGCTTTTTCTGTTGAGAGTTGTTCGTATCTGGCAATGGACTTTGCCGTAATCACAAGACCGATGGCAGCATACTGATTCATTGCCATGAGAATGATAATAATGAGCCGTTCTAAATATCCGATTGTCCTCCCGGCATTTTTTATTTCTTCATGGGTGGTTGCAATCTCCGGTTTAAAATTATTGATTAGGTTTTGAATCAAAATACCACTTGGCTTACAGGCAAACAATATCAATGCCGTCCATCTTACTAAATCAAAGAAGCTTATGCCAATAACAGAAATCACCTCATAAACAGGTTGTGGCAAATCAACATCTCCGGTCACGAAATGTAACGCAAAGGCTGCCAAAATGATACATGCCACATGCAGGATTTGATCCAGTATAAATATCCTTGCTTCACAATCTTTCTTACTCTTCACAGTAAAGTATTTTACTATATCAATCAATCCATGAGCAACGGATAGAGCCACTGCAACCAGTAGAATTTTTCCGTTGACAAACATACTGCATGGAACAATAATTACCATCCCATATACTACAGAATGCTTTATAACGGCTCCTATCTTTTCGCTTTTTTCCTTTGCCGTTTTCTCCGTTTGAAAATAAAAATTCCCTAAAATATGAAACAGTAAAAACAAAGCCAGCCATTTACTAAACAACGGTTACTTCCTCCTTTATCAATTTTGAAATTGCCTCTTTTGCATTGCAATAGGCATAGTATTTTGCCGATTTTAACGAGCGAACCACGGTGGTTCTATTAACTCCCAGTACATCCGCTGCCCGCTGTTGACTGCAATCGTTCTCTTCATAGGCATTAATCGTCGCTGCCATTTTGGCAGTCCAGCCATCCATCAAATTGCTTATCAGCATCAGCAAGGAATTGGCCACCATCCCATAAGCTGTATCATGAGAAAATTCTATGGCCATTAACGAATCGGCCACTTCTTTTTTCCCTTCGTTTTCCTTTAATTTTGTAATGGCTTTCCGTGCCATATGAAAACAAGGTCCATCCATCATAGCTGGCTGATTCTCGATAATTTTTGTTGAAACGTCTCCTACCCCGATTCCAAATCGAATCTTTACAGGATACAGCATCTGTTCCAACTTGCAGATTACCTCTATAGGCGCTTTTGATTCACTATACATCAGCCCCTGGAATTCGTCTCCCAGGGTAATCTTAAAATCAGCTTTGATATCATCGCTATACAGCCGATTTATCTTTTCCAGCTGATCCATTAGTTTTTTCTGAACTTGGTTTCTATCTCGGAGATTTCGCGAATCTATAATATCTCCAATAATCGCTATGTAATTCACTTCGATTCTCCTCTATACAATCCTAAAGTGCATTATATTATACACTTTTATAGAAAGTGTATAATATAATGCACTTCCTGTCAATGTGCTCTTTTTCATGCACATTTTCTTTCTTTTGTGCTTCATTTCATTGCATTAACGCAAAAAAATTCTCAAAACCAACATCACATCTCCACATCTCTTTCAGCTACTTTTCAATATGATAGGCTACACTAACACCATCATAAGACATATGAACATCTTACAAATCCTCTCACAAATACACATGTAAGACTGGAGAAGCCACAACTTCTCTTGAAACACCGGGAAAGACTCTCAAAAGGCAGATAGTAACATCCTAGCTCTCGAGAGTCCTTTTTACTGCAAGTCTTTTATGAAGCTGCTCGGCACGATCCATCTACCGAACCAGCCGGTAGCTACCTGCAATCAGCTGCCACAGCTCTTGGTTGCAGATACTGTCATCCAGTACTATCGTATACCAATGTTTTTTGTTCATATGAAACCCGGGAAAGAAGGCTTTGCCATCCACTCGCTGCAATATATCATCCGGTTGCCCTTTTAGCACAATGACTTCGGCCATTGGAGATTTAGAGCCATCTGGCAGAAGCTCCTCGCTCGTCTTTCTATCGGCTGCTTTCCCGCCATCACTTGCAGGCTTTCCCAGTTTTTCCCTTTCAAGAGTCATGATAACCCCAAACCATTTCCGGTTTTCGACTGCTCGAAATACCCCATAGGTAGGATATTGTTTCCAGAGAAACTCCGGGGTAACGTTGTATATATCTTTTACATGAGCCAGTACCGCCTTTGTTTGACTGCTGTGATAGATTTCCCTTTCGAAACAAGACACGGCCACCTGCTGTAAAACTGCTTCACAGGCAGCTTCCACAGTGCCCAGAAAGATTCCCGATGCAGAAGGGACTTTTACCAACTGATACTCTTCGCCGCTTTCCTTTTCCATTACTCGATAATCTACATATCCGGCGCCATCGATAGCGGCCACGTCTACCGTGATTTCCAGCAGGAATCGCTCATCTAAAATAGGCATGTTTTTCACATAAGAACTGCCCACCTTTTCAAAGCCGTCTTCCTCCAGTTTTTTCCTATCCGGTCGCCGTAATCCAAAGATTGCTTCCAGATCTATCATGGTTTCATCTCCAAACTATTGTTTTAGTCTGCAACACAAATCTACGTCTGTACTCTTCTGTCTATCTACTCCTCCACGCGAAGAACATTTTCAATGGATGCCACCATGTCATCCTGCAGCAATTCTGCAAGAGCCTTTTCCAGCACCGTTTTTTCCACCTTGTTAAAGACAAAGAGCAAAGGCATAATGTAATGCTCCTTGGTAGGATCACTGGCTTTCTCGATATCTGTCTTGCCTCGCTGAATGACCGTTTCAATGCTGATATTGTGAGCCCCCAGCAAGGTGGCAATCCGTCCCATGACCCCCGGCTGATCCACCGCCTGCAGTCTAACATAATATTTGTTGGCTCCCTCACCGGCATAGGTAAAAGGGGCATCGTACCGAAGCTGGGGAACCAAATCATAGGCAGAGTCCTTTTCCAGCTTTCTTGCTACACCGATTACATCTCCCATGACGGCGCTGCCTGTCGGAAGAGGACCGGCGCCACGACCATAGAACATCAAATCATCTACGGCGTTACCGGTAACAAAGACAGCGTTAAATTCGTTGCTGACACCGGCCAAAGGATGGCTGATAGGAACCAATGCCGGCTCTACATTGCCCGACACCTTTCCGTTCTCTTCTCTGGCGCTGGCCAGCAGTTTAATCTTATATCCCGCCTCTGTAGCAAAGGCAATGTCGTCACTGCCAATGGAGGTGATTCCCTGGGTAGGAATGTCATCGGGACCTACACCGATACCAAAGAGCAAGGAAATTAAAATCGACAGTTTATTGGCAGCGTCGATGCCTTCCACATCGGCTGTCGGGTCGGCTTCGGCAAATCCTTTTTCCTGGGCGTCTTTTAATACTTCTTCGTAGTCCTTTCCGTATTCGCTCATCTGGGTAAGAATGTAGTTGGTAGTCCCATTTAAAATCCCATGAACCGCCGTAAATTCATTGGCCAAAAGAGCCGTTGTAAGAGAAGTCAATATAGGAATCCCTCCTGCTACTGCCGCTTCAAACCGCAGTAACAACCGATTTTCCTGTGCCAGTTGAGCCAGCATTTTACCATTGGCTGCAATGGCCGCCTTGTTGGCTGTTACCACGCTTTTTCCATTGCGCAGTGCCGTTGCCATATATTCTGTTGCCGGCTCAATTCCGCCAATCAGCTCGACGACAATATCAATCTCCGGATCTTTGAGAATTTCCATTACATCCGGGGTATATTTTTCCTTTGGAATGGCAATGCCACGGTCTTTGTCCGGATTTCGATTTAAAATCTTTACAATCTCAATATCAAGACCGGTAGCAGAAGCGATTTTATCGTGGTTCATGGTCAAGGCCTGATACGTTCCTTTTCCAATGTTTCCAATCCCCAACATACCAACTTTTATTTTCTTCATCTATTTCTCCTTGTAGTAACGGGATTTCGTACACTCCCGCATCAACCATCTTTGCAAGATCATTACTCGGCGTCTACCGTAGATACCAACTGTAAGAACAGTGACTCGTCTTTAATGACCCCATACGCCTTGGCTCTGTTAACAATTTTACTTGCCCAGCTGCGATGGGGACCGATTTCATTCATCTTGTTTCCGGTATCGCTTTTAGTGACACCACCGGAAGTGTGCAAAATCTGCACAGCATCATTGTATTCTTCTTCCGTGACTGCCATCATGGCATTGATAAACTTAATGTGGGTCGGGTGAATGGCCGTCTTTCCCACAAAGCCGTTGGCACGGTCTAAGATTACCTCCCGAAGAAGCCCATCAATGGCTTCGTTTACCAAACGTTTTCTCTTTAACAACGAACTTTGCAAGCTCATCTCCATATTGGGATCAAATTTCACGCGTTTATTAGCCAGGAAATATTCCCACACCGGGCCCGATACCACAAACTCGTTGTCTCTGCCAAAAACATTTAAAATGTCCAGCAAGCAGTCCCGCACTGTCATAATATCGTAAATGCTGTAGTCGATTCCTCGCCGTACCCCAAAACAAGAGGAAAAGTCAGTTCCCCCAACACGAATATTTAATATGGAATCATAGTATTCTCCTACCAGTCGGCGGATGCTCAGCAGCTCCTCAAAGCGAGTTTCTTTAAAAGCGATGCTGCGTCCTTCCAAAATCGGCATAGCATATAGATGAACGCCATTGGCTTCGTTTATGTCCGACAACTCCTCCATGTACCCTCTGCCATCACCTTGGGTAACAGAGAATTTAGGAAATACAAAACCGGCAATCAGCTGCAGATGTTCCTTGGTCAGTTTTTTAGAAAACTGGCGAAACTGCTGAAGATTGCGCGCACGGAAAAACATCAACGGCAGCTGATTTTCAGTAATGCGACCTTTGTCCAAAGCCTCTAACAGCGTATCCAGCTGGTCAATGGCATTTCTTTCTGCTGGTTCTACCATAGAAGCATCAATAGAATCCTCAAAACACATAACCATAGATGTTAGGCCGGGAATCAATTTGGTGGTTACATTTTCAGAAAAAGGCCTGATGGCCGGCATATATAACGTCGCCCCCAGACAATACCGCAGCAGCTCCTTATCAGTTTCCTTGGTAAATTCCACCGGATTTTGCACAAATGGAAAATCGAAATTGTATTGATTGTGTTTCATCCAATACCTCCCGGAATCATATCCTCTGTCATGATCAAGTCCCGGCACATAATATCCTTGCCCTGATTATCTGTAACACCCACGGCGTCTTGGATGATGCGGGCTTTATCTAGCAGGTCCTTGTAACTTTCCCCTTTCATAAAATAGCAGGCCACACGGTTACGGCTATCCATCTCCGTGCCGATTTCCATGCCCGGGGTCTTCATGAAATAGTAATCCAAAACCAATCCTTGGTCTTTCATATCATCAAAACCTGTAATTCCCCCTAGAATCCCCGCCTTGGCATAGATAATACTACTGGCATATAGTCTCCTTGGATTTTGGTAATCCATAGCAATGCTTTTTCCTTCAAAGGCAGCAATGGTAGCATCTAAAATATCGAACTTTGCCGCTTCTTTCACAAAGAAATAGCTGAGATTACCACCGATACGAGGTGCCAGTTCCAACACAGACAGCCGTTCTTCTGTAACGATGCCTTGGTAGAAAAACGGTGTATTGTTAAGCTTGAAGGCCTTGGCAATGGTTACCGCCGCCTCCTCTACTTGGTGGCGGACTTTTTCTGTCAATACCGCCGGAATCAAGGATCCAAAAGCTTGTATGGCTCGACCGGTTTCCGGCTTTGTCTTTAACCGATGACGGCTCATAATCACATGTGCTTCGTTGTCTTTTACAAAACAGTCCACCTGAATTTCAGACCCGGGACAATATCCTTCAACGATGGCTCTGCCGGCTCGGCTCAAGGACAATCCGTGAGCAACGGCTTCCACCATTTCTTCTTTGCAGTCAACTTTTCTTACCCCTTTGGAACCGTTATTATCAACGGGCTTTACTACTGCCGGGTAGGATATGGTTTCCAGTTTTGCCGCTTCGTCGCTGGTTTCTACCACTACAAAATCGGATGTAGGAATCCCATTGGCCTTCATAATTTCCTTCATGCGGCCTTTATCCGTTACATCTAAAGACGTTTCGTAATTGTATGGCTCCGGCAACCCCAGCTGCTCGGATACGTAGCAAGCCACTACATTGGCTTGATCCACGCAAGATCCCATTACCATGACGCCTTTTTTTTCTTTGGTAATTCGCAGCACCGCTTCTTGATCCAAGGTACTTTCGCAAATATGCTCGTGGGCAAAGGCCTTTGCCGGCGGGTCTTGGTAATAGTCGATTAACACCGTATGATACCCTTTGTAATTAAGCTTTTTTAACAGTTCAATGTGAGGAACGGTACCTCCTAAGACAATAACCACCGGTTTTTCTATGGGTTTATCGATAGCTTCTTCTATTTTTTCTTTTTCCATTACTCTATGGATCCTTTCGGGGAGTACACAGCTTCCGGACAATACTGGTCAATGACACGTTTTACCAACATAACCTGCTTGGCTCTAGCCTTGGCATCCGATGCCGTAGTATCCCAACTATGATTTTTTGCCACAGATCCTCCGGTTTTCAGGTAAATAGGTGCTGCAACACGAATCATCTCCGGTACTTCGTAATGACGAACAAAACCACCGGAGGATTTTGGATTTTCGGTGTGAATGTCCACCGGAATATCAATGGTCTGACGAATGGCAGACAACATCGGCAGCTGAATGTCTCGAACCGGGTTTAGAGAATCGGCACCAATGTCCTCCATTAATTTGGCAGAACAAGGATTTCCATGACCGGCATGGGCAGACAGCTTAAACTTACAGTCAGCGGGAATATAGCCGGCTTTTCTGGCTTCATTCAAAGCCCACAGACACCCTTCGTCGTACATAATGTAGTGACGGCACCCAAGAGCCGAAGCTCGTTTGACTTCTTCGATGGCTCGCACAATCTGCTCCTGGCCACGTAGACGATAGCCGATACGTTTTCCTTCTTCTGTATGAACAGACGCGCTGGTATCGTTGGTGGCACGAGGTCCAATGGCCAGCACCAACTGCACTTTGTGTTTTTCGGATAGTCTTACCATTTCCCTAATTTCCTCATCCAGCAGCATCATAATACCTTTGGTCTGGGTTACCCGGTGGATATAAAAATTGTATTCCTCAAAAGTCTCCAGCAGTGCCTTCATAGCCGTGGGGCCTTGGATTCCCGGTACCTCGAAGCGATATTGGGCACCGTCCGGGAACCTTTTTTCAGAGTCC
Source organism: uncultured Eubacteriales bacterium (assembly GCA_963542695.1). GTDB lineage: Bacteria > Bacillota > Clostridia > Peptostreptococcales > Anaerovoracaceae > RUG100. Next base: position 39,969 of record CAUTYX010000004.1, on the reverse strand, counting down.
GGTAAAGAATACAGATCTCCTCCCGGCATCCCCAATGACTCTAAAAATTTTCTCGTTTCTTTCATGCTTCTATCCTCTCTTTATTTCCTTTTTCGCCTGATCTATGGTTTCATATAACGAAATTGCATATCCGCTATCTTCCTCTAGTTCCTGCCTTCCAAAATCAAGACAGCCTTGGCAAATACGCTTACAGGTTTTTTCTTCTATTCCGGCATTTCTAAGGAGTCTCATAGCTTTGCCCAGCAGTTCCTCTGTAGTAAAGGGTATCTCCGGTTCCCCTCTTGGAATAGTTACTTGCGCTTTTTCCTTTGTGCCGTCTTCCAAGGTGATTACTACCAGTGCCCCTCGCTCTTTAGGGAGAGCCTTGGTCATTTCTTCATCTTCAGTTATAAAGACGTTCTTAGCCAGATTTGTAATCACCGGGTTTTCCAGTGTCGCTTTTTCAAAGGCACTTTCTGATACATGACTAAAGACAATGGCACAAGCAACTCCATAGGGTATGCTCAGTTTTGCCACACTGCCGTTTTCGCAGACCTGGTGATCGTGGCCGGCAATGGCCAGCTGATGAGTGGCAACCTGAATTTTTTTTATTTCCTCCGGTTTAATATCCCGGTTTTTCTTTATTTTTAACACGCAGTCAATAGGCGGATGGGCGTGACGACAAGCCCCGTGGATTTTCCGGTAAATTCCGTGGATCATCGGCTTTTCCCCCGGTTTTTGAAAAAAATGCTCCTCCTTAGGCGTATCGGTATACAGCTCCAAGAATCCTCGCGACCCGCCAATGGCATCATGAGGAAAAATCAACGGCAATTTGCCGGCATCGGCGGCCATAATACCGCAAGCGGCAGCTCTGCCTAAATTTACCGGTTTCATCTCCGATTGGTCGTCTTGCAATAGTAGCGTTCCGCCGGTATAGGTTACCGCCGCCGTAATGGCTCGCTGCAGTTGCTCCCTAGAGTAGTTTCGCAAATAGCTAACGGCAACAGCCGCCCCAATGGTTCCACAAGTAGCACTGGTATGAAACCCTTTTTTCTTGTGAGAAGGCTGCACAGAGCAGGCCAGTCGCAAAGTGGCTTCGTATCCTAAGACAGCCGCCTGCAGCAGTCCTTCTTCTGATATGTCACCGGCTGCAGCCATGGGCAGTAAAGCGCTAAAAATCGGAACTCCCGGGTGACACATTCCTTGCCTATGTCCGTCATCCAGTTCCAGGTAGTGACCGTAAAATCCATTTTTAAAAGCTTTCTCTGCAATGGACAACAGTTCATTGTTGTCTCCGTTGTCGCCGAGAAATACAGCCATTTTTCCTTCCCCGCCAAGGGTCACTCCCAGGTAGTCAAGAAGACTGAGCCTCGCCTGCTGTAAATCCTCTTCTGTAATGGCAGCTTTTACCTGCTCCAAAAGATTGATTAAATTTTCCGTAGCATTACTTTCCTTCATGACTCTCTATCACTTTCTATGGTTTCGTTGAGAATCTCTCCGATTACGTATTGCGGTTTATTGGAAAGGGTCATATATATTCGACCCAAATATTCTCCTATGAGACCCAGAATCAACATAATGACACCACCGATAAATAGAAGAACCGCAATGGTCGAAGCGTACCCGGCCAACATATGAGGATTCAAAATTTTGCGGACAATGGTGATGATGCCAAAGACGAACCCAATGAAAGAACTGATGAATCCTAAAAAGCTTGCCACACGCAAAGGCACCATGGAAAAGTTAGTCAAGGAATTCAATGACTGGGCAATGAGACGTCGTAATTTGTATCCTGACTGGCCGCTGTGACGGGAACGGTGTTCTACATCTACATTGGCAAATTTATCAGTGACGCACTGTAAATAAGCGCCTGCCGAAGGAAACGGACTGTGGTATTTTTTAATGGCATCGATAACCACCCTGCTCCAAGCAGCAAAAGAAGAGGTTGATACCCCCTTTGGCTTTGTCCCGGTGGCTCGCATTACCTTGTTGTACATATCGCTGGTAAGGCGCTTTGTGAATTTGTGTGTTGTCTTTGGGAATTTGGCGTAAACAATGTCATAGCCTTCCCGGATTTTGTCAATCATCCGAAAGATTGCTTCCGGCGGATGCTGACCGTCATCATCCATAAAAACAAGAGCATCCCCATCGGCATGATTGGCCGCCGCCAGCCGGGCACATGGCTGGCCTTGATTCTTTGTCAAGTTAATCCCTTTAATGTGGCTATCCTCTTCGCATAGCTGCCGTATCACAGAAAAGGTATCGTCCGGCGACCCATCGTTAACCAACACCAGTTGGTACTGATGTTCTTTATGTTTGGCAAATTCCTCTTTGATTTCACTAACAACCCACTCTAAATTTTTTTCTGATCGATAGCAGGGAATGCAAATCGATATCAGCATACTCTTTCCCCCTCGTTTCACTCATCCTATATATCTATTTTCCGCAATGCCTTCTATATTGCCTTTTTCAAAAGCAGCTATATTGGCAAAGGCTTTTTCCATCATCTGCAAAAAAGATTCTCTGGTAACACCACCGATGTGCGGTGACACAAAACAGTTTTCCAGTCTGAGAAGAGGATTCTCTTCGGTTACCGGTTCTTTTTCAAACACATCTATGGCTGCCGCCCGGATTTGGTTTTCCTGTAGAGCCTTCAGCAAATCCTCCTGGTCAATCAGCGGGCCTCTGGCGGTATTAATGAGAATGGCATCTTTTCTCATAGCGGCAAGGGTTTCTTTGTTGATAATATGCCGCGTTTCTTTTGTTAAAGGGCAATGAAGAGATACAATTTCTGCCTCTTTTAGCAGCTGTTTTTGGCTCACATAGACAATGCCCCGAGACTCTGCTTTTTTGTTACAGAACATATCGTAGTAGATTACCTCTGCCCCAAAGGCTTGCAGCAATCCGGCTACCTTTTGTCCGATTCGACCTAGTCCCAGTAATCCGACTTTCTTTCCGGCCAGCTGATAAGTTTCAATGCCGTTGGCCTGCTTTTTCCAGATTCCGGATTTCAGTTGGTTGTTGATGGCAGGGTACCGCCTGAGACAGCTAAGTATCAACAGCAAGGTGTATTCTGACACACTCCGGGCATTGACACCGGCATTGACATAGACGGGGATATCAAATCTCTTTACCTCTTCCATATCCATCATGTCCATTCCCACACCGGTGCGCTGCATCATTTTCAGCCGAGTAGCCTTGGTTAGCAATTCATGGTTAATGGGCTGACGGCCGCTGATGAGAAGATAATCCGCCTCCTCTGCCCTCTCCAGTAAGCTTTCTCTACTCGTGTCTTTTGGGTGCAGCAATTGCAGCTGCACACCTTGTTTTCGACATACAGTTTCACAAGCCTCTTCAACAATGGTTCGTGGTGCCTCTTCATAACAGTTGGTCAGTAATATACGCGGCACCATTACTTTTGCTCCTTTGCAGCGGCTACGCCGGCTTTTGCATCTGCCGGTGTGCTGCTGTGTAACTCAGCCGTAACCATTTCCATCTGTTCTAATATTTCATCGGTCAAATCGTTGTGAAGCAGCGGAATATGGCGGCCGATTACCTCTTTTGGCCAGTCCCACCAACGTATTTTTTCCAGCCGCTCAATGGTCTTATCATCAAAGCGCATCTTTTGTACTGTAGCCGGTACCCCAGCAACAATGGAATATGGTTCCACGTCCTTTGTCACTACGGCTCCGGCTGCAATGATAGCACCGTTTCCTACTTTGACTTTCCGCAAAATATTGGCACCGGATGCAATCCATACGTCGTTTCCGATTTCGCATGGCGGATACGTAAACTCCCGAATGCCTTCCGGGTCATTAAAGAATTCCTTCCACCAAAAAGGGTTGAAGGTGGATGCACTCTTGTAGTTATGATCGGTTCCTCCAATGCTGACGTTCCATGAGATGGAGCAGAACTTGCCGATGTTGGCGTCTCGTATCGTAGTGTTGTGATTAGTATGGCTGGCAAAATCCATGTGGACATTGACAAGCTGCCCTCGCCTGTTGATGCGATTGGATTCCACCAAAACAGAATCTAAGACAGAGGATTGATCGCCAATGGTACAATCCGGTCCTATGGTAGAATTTTTCACCCGGGCGTCTTTGTATATTTTGGTATCTTCCTCAATGGTTGATTGTATTATTTGGCCACCGTTTTCCAGTAGACGCTTTTCTTCGTACATATATATACCCTCTCATCCTTGCAGTCTCATTACAGTATACTAAAATTAGATGGTTGTAACAAGGTTGAGAGAAAAGGAAAAACCACCGGAATAAATCCGGTGGTTTCTTGGTGAGGCACGAGGGATTCGAACCCCCGACCTGCGCATTCGTAGTGCGTTACTCTATCCAGCTGAGCTAGTGCCCCCTGTTCTCACGAACGAATAGAATTTTACCACTATACCTTTGGTATTGTCAAGCCTGTTTGTAATTCATCTTTGATTTGTGTCGTGGAAATGCCTTCGGTACGATCCAAATACACCACATCACAATATTCTTTCAAATATTCAAAGCGGGTACTGCCCTTCCAGTCACCGCCCATAACACAAATATCGATGTCATAGTTCTTCACATCATCAATTTTTTGTTCCCAGCTTTTTTCCGGAATTACCAGATCCACATAGCGAATGGCTTCTAGAATTTCTTTCCGTTCCTCGTAGCTATTGTAGGCAACTTTTCCCTTTTCCTTATTAAATTCATCGGTAGAAAGTGCCACCACCAGGTAGTCTCCCAGTTCCTTAGCTCTTTTTAACAGACGGATATGACCATAATGAAGCAAATCAAAGGTGCCATATGTCAGTACTTTTTTCATGGTTTCTCTCCTCTACTGCCTATATTGTAAAATCCGTCCGGTATTCATCCGGCAACCATTTATCCAGCCGATTGGCAAGTTTATCTTCCCCTCTTTGGTGTAACAGTTGAAGATAAATATCCCAGATTTGTTGATCAAATGATACAGACATTTTGTTTTTTGCTTGTCTTCTGTTTTCTAAATCAAAATCTTTTAACACAACAGACAGCTGGTCCCAGTTGCCTTCATTGTATAACTTTATAATTTCGTCCTTTTGCGAGGAGTACTGTTGCCAAAGGTGAATTCTGGCATCTGTTCTCCGCACTGCATTCCAGGCATTCTTTATTACTTTATTGTGCTTCTTTAATTCCTTTGTTGCCGCCTGCTCTTCTTTTAATTCCATTTCCATATCCGTGGATATCCCATTTTCATCAAGATACGAAAAATACTCTTGATATGGCAATTCTCCATCTATCAAAAGGAATTTCTGAACCTCTTTGGCACGGTATCTTTTTTCTTCCCAATTAAAACCATATTGCTTTTCCATAAATGTAGCAGAATCTGATGGGAATCTGCATTCTACATCTTCAAAAGGAATGGTCGTGGTATCTTTAAACAATCCTTTCGGGAATAAGATCTTCTTTCTGCCTTGTATAGTAAACATATACAGTGTGTCATTTACCGTTGCCTTGTTCTCGAATTCACACAATTTATCCAATAGCCGTCTTCTTCTGGCATCATTTGCATTTTGACAAATGATTGTGCAAATCTTTCTTGCACTTCTTGCAACGATAGAATTTGCCTTTGTTCTCCACTTCGTTCCCAGATTTTCTGACCAGTACAAATACAGAAATTTCTTTAAAGAGCGATTAGACTCCACTTCTTTTGAAAATAAAGGAATAATGGAAACAGAAACACCATATTTACTAATGTGCAATGGATTCTTTAGTGGAAAATATAATGATTCTTTATCAATATAACGAACATAATTTGATCTTAACTTCGGATTGGAATACAAGGTTTCGATTTCTCGATTGCTTCTATTCTCCTTTTTCAAGGTTTTAGTCAGTTCCATCATGTCTTTATATAGCATTGCAATATAAATATCCGGTTTTTCGGATTCAAAACCGTGAGAACGTAAACCTTGTATACTGGATTCGCTTATTAAATAGAAAGGCAAATTTTTATTACGACAAACACTTGAAATTTCCTGTAAAAGTGTTACCGCTTTGCTCTGTGCCTTAGTCATTATACCCTCCATATTCTTTCAAATAGTCTTTAATGTATAAGTATATCATGCCATTTTTTGTCTGAGCTGCGCATTTTTCATATAAGGATTTAGCCAGTTTATGATTGTTCAATTTTCTTTGCGCATTTCCCTGAACAAACAGCAGCTCCGGCTTATTAGGATAATACGAAATTGCACTCTCACAATTGTCCGCCAGCTCTTGCAAATTTTCTACTTCGTCGTTTTTCTCTACGCCCAGCAGCAAAGTCAAATACAGTAAATCAAAGGACACCAGCTCAGGTGCAAGTTCCCTTGCTCGGTCAATATGTTTTTTTGCACATGAAATATTGTCTCTATATACTTCGATATACCCTTCACTAATTTCCAGCAAGAAATTCTGTAATTCTTTTAATTCCTCTGTATTTTCTTCGTCCTTTTCTCTCCAAGAAAGAATTTCTAATACATTTTCATATTCACCGTCTTTAATCATCCCAACCATGGCAGAGTACAGGTGATTTTCTTCAATAGGCAAATACGTCTTGGTGGATTTAAATACCGGACTCAGTTGTGTCGTTTTCCATGTTTCGTATAGTTCATCCTTGGGTTTGCCATTTACAATATCCTTTTTCAGTTTGGCAATGACCCGATGTTTGTGCAAAAGTTGTGATTTGCGCAAGGTGTTTAGAATGGTAACATATCTCCAAATACTTGCCTTCTTCTTCCCTTGGTATGCTTCCTCTATTTCATCTTTATCTATAAACTTGCTGTAATCTTCAACATATACGGGATACGGAACGGTTTCATTCAAAACGAAAGCATGTGTTGTTTCTTGTACATCGGGAATATACATCCATTTATTTCCATACTCTGTTCTAAATGCAAACTCTGCACCGGGAAGGATTGGTAACGCTGCGTCTTCAAAGATAACCTTCCTAGGCTCTCCAATCCACTCTTTCTTAAAGCAAATATCATTTCCACACCACCGAATGCAATATTCATCACAATCTTCCTCATCAATTGAAAAAAGATCCTCTTCCAATTCCAAAAGGACGTTTTCGGTTCCCTCTTTTTGGCACTTTTCAAGATAGAAATTATATAAGGAAAAATCAATATACGGGAGCTTGTTGTAATTGGCAGCGGTAAAGGCAGTATCAATCAATTCCGTATACACCCACTGTTTCTTTTTCCATTGTAGTTGAAGATCTTTATCTCTTGGAATCGGATCCAAAATAAAGAGTTCAATCATGCGCCCTTTTGGGGCTTTATCAATCATTCGTGCGGAATGAAACATAGTATCATCCAAATTTGACAGACGAATAATTGTATTTCCGTATAAGGGGAATTCTTTTTGGTCAATATAACAAAGTCTGATTTCCTCCAGCTCTTTCTTATGTTTTCGGAGCTTTTCAGCATTATTTCGTGTTATATATAAATCTATGTCGTCATCCCAAGGGATAAATCCACGGTGACGAATTGCGCCCAGGGCAGTTCCTCCACCCAGGTAGTATGTAATCTTATGTTCCTCGCAAAACGAATCGAATTTTTTGAGAACACCTAACAATTCTTTTTGGTTACTGTTCATTATTTTTCTCTCTACAGCGTTATCATCTGTTTAACAAATATCCTCAAACTCCATTAGCAACATTCCATTGCGAGTACGATTCTTGCACGCTCTAAAAGACTCTATGGCACCCTGCTGATTTCCTAGTTTTTGTTGTATCATCCCCTTGACATATAAAAAGGCTTCCTTATCCGGATAACACTCTATATACTCTTGGGTCTGGTCAAGCAGCTTTTGCAGCGACTCTTTATTTGATTCCTTTTTCCCTTGCATAAACAGCAGTAAAAACCTGTAATCAAACTGTTCTTTTGCATATTCGAACTTTTCAGCATCCAGTAAACATTTTTCTATTTCACCAAATTTTTCCAAATCGATGAATATATAAGCGTTCCGAATAGCCTCGACAAAGTCCTGCATAGCTTTTAACTTTCCGGTGTTTTTTAAATCTCTTTCTTTCAAAAGCAACCCTCGCCTCACTTTTGAAAACTCACCGGAAATCAACAGTGGAAGCAGTGTGTAATAAAGCAGATCGTCATCAATTTTCAAGCTACGCTTGTTCATAGCGTACAAATTGCTAAACTGAAGGTTATACCACACTTCCATTTCCTGCATGATTTTGTCAAAATTTTTCTCTTCTGCATATTTTTTCAATTTGGCGGCAGAAATATCCTGATATCTAATCTTGCTGTTTAGTATAGCTTCATGTAATTCCTGTGATCTATGCAGACTGTCTAAGTTTACAAAATACCGATTTAACAAAGCTTTCTTACGAGGCAAATATGCAGCCAATGCCTTGGGCAAATCAATAAATTGCGAATAGTCTTTTGTATATTCAGTATAAGCTACTTCTTCGTTCATGACCATATCCGAGTGCAAAATTTGATCCTCATGCTCCGGAATTATCATCCAGGAGTCTCCGTAGTCAGCACGCAGTACACTCATTACATTCTGTGGTACAGGCAGCTTGTAATCCGCAAAAGGAACATACCTGGGAGAACCAAACCATTCAATCCGATAAATATTATTGTTGATTCCCCATCGCAGCCTATATTCGTCGCTGTCATTCTCATCAATGGAAAAAAGCTCATTTTCCAGTTCCCCAACGACTTTTTCGGGATTTTTTTCATAGCGAATCATATAATCGTCTATTAACTCTCGGTCAACAAACTCAGCCACTTTTTGATTTGCCGAAATAAACATAATGGAGTGTAACTCTGTGTAGACCCAATGTTTTTTCAGCCACAATTCACGTGCATTTTCTTCTCTTGGGATTGGATCTAAAATAAACAATTCGATAAAGTATCCCTTAGGTGTCCCATCCATCATTCGATGCTGAAAAATCATTGTATTGTCCAGTTCTACAATTCGAACCAAAGTGTTGCTATAGTTACTGAAAAAAGTTGTATCCACCAGGACACAATCCAATTCTTCCAGTTCTTTTGCAACAGATAACAGTTTTTTATAATGCTTTCGAGTTATATATAAGTCAACATCATCATCCCACGGCAAAAAACCCTTGTGACGTATACATCCCAAGGCCGATCCTCCGCCCAGATAATATTCGATGCCATGTTCTTGACAGAACCCGTCAAATTTTTTCATTAGCCGAAACAGATTCTGTTGTAGACTATCCATTTCTACTCCTTCCCGGCACTATCGACTCTATTTCCTATTTGGCCAATTTTAACTTTGCCCATTCACCCAGTTCTTCAAAACCCACTTTTTTGTGCGACCAGGCTGCTACTTTGTAGTAATACGAAATAACCGTTTTATGCTCTTCCCAGAGTTCTTTGCAAACAGAACCTAAGATACGGGCATATCCCCCATTTTTGCGGTATTCAGAAGCCACAATACCGCCTGATATAACAGCAATATCATCCAGTTCGGCATAGGTACCCGAATGCGCAATTATTTTTCCGTTGCTTTCATCTCGATGGATATAGCTTCTTCCAAAGTTATCATCATATCGTTCCAGGAATTGGGAATACAGTAGTTCTCTTGTGTAGGGACCTCCCATCACTTCGTCTGTCATCAGCAAATCCACAATTTCCCCAAGGTCTTTTCGTTTTGCTCTTACTGAATCCTTACTTTGAATTCCTGAATATTCTTTTAACATTACCACTTTCCCTATTTCCACATCGTTGTCCGGAAAATAAGGAGACACTTTTTCTATTGTATCTTTCATGCCGCAAACCATGGCAACACTTCTTGTTTTAATAATATCTGCCACCAATTTGCCATCAAAAGAATTGTCACGGCTAAACAAATGCATCCCATTGTAATATTGTAATAACACAACATTTATTTCGTTTTGGTCATTTTCTTGAACCCAAACCTGGACGTGCTCATTTTCAAAGCCATACTTTCTCATATCAATATACAAGTAAGCGCATTTTCCATAGTCTTTTCCAATGTAGTCCAGAATACGTTTCGCATCTTCCTTTGTTACTTGGTACATTTGTTTACTCATTATCCGTCATCCTCAGTTGTTTATTTATCAATGGCAAAAAATTCATGTAAGAATTTCTCCATGATTTCTCTTGCCCCTATGGTCACACGCAGATACGCTTTGCCATCTTCCAAATGATAGCATTTAACAAGAATGTTCCGATTCTTTAATTCTTTTACAATTTTGTCTGCATCGTTTTTTGTTTCAATAAAGACAAAATTCCCACTGGAATCATTTACGAAGTAATCTTCTTTTCTCAATTGATTTACCAAATAGCTTTTTCCATCCTTGGCAATATTCACCAGCGAATCAACCATCCCCGGGGTTTGTATTATGTCAGTTGCAAGTTTCAAGCTAAAAGTGTTGACATTATGAGGAGAACATAGCTTTTGAATCATGCTGATTTCCTCCGGCTGTCCAATGGCATACCCCAGGCGAGCGCCTGCTAATGAAAAGAGCTTGGAGAATGTTCTGGTTAAAATTACGTGATCGTATTTAACAGCAAAATCAACAAAGGTAACAGGATTAAAATAGTAATACGCTTCATCGATTAGAACAAAAATTTCATATTCTTTTGCAGCATCAATAACCTTTTGCATATCTTCTTTTGAAAACGCGTTTCCGATAGGATTATTGGGGTTTTGAATCACAACAAGATCCACATCGCTATTTAGATGAGACAGAATTTCATCAATGTTCATAGAGAACCCCTCTTTGTAAGGGACAGGTATATGACATCTGCCATACATGTTGGCGTATACTTCATACATTGCATATGCCGGTGTAACAGAAACAATTTTTCCATTTGGTCTTGTGTAAGCCTCTATAGTGTGGCGAATTGCCTCTGTAGAGCCGTTTGTCAAGCAAATATTTTCAGGGAGCACGCCGGAGAACTCTGCAATAATTTCTTGTGCTTCTTTTGTTTCCGGATATTTAGAAACAAATTCTTCATCAATATTTCCCAGTGAATTTCTAATGAATTCTATAGGCAATCCTCCCGGATTTTCGTTTAAATCCAACCGTAAGTAATTCGCTCTGGAATTTTGATCAAAAATTCTGTTTAATGTTTCAACATTTGGATTAATATAATACATATTCAGCTTTAAAAGAGAAACTCTCTTTGCTCCTTTCTAACGTTTATAACGTTTGAGAAAAATATTTCTATCCTGTATCTAGTATGCAATTGTTACTATAACACCCAAATAACATCACATTCTCATTATTTTAATACTATTTTTCAATTAGGTCAATTGCTAAATCCCCTATATAATGAGCCGGTTTGTGATATAATTATTCTGGATTTAGATGCATTTATATACTTGAAAGGAATCTCATGATTATTCAGAAAATCAGAAGAATCATTGCAAATAGATTAGATACTTTAAAGAAAAATTCTTGCTTTTACTATACTGCTTCCTTAAAGGAAAGTATTTTACAGAACACAATTTTACTGGAAGCCGGTCAAGGAATGAATATTAACGGAAACATGTTTGCACTGTTGCGAGAACTGCAAACAAATGAGCAGTGGAAACATATGGAAACTGTTTTTGTTGTAACAAAAGATAATTACCAAAAAGCTTCTGCGCGGATGGATTTCTACAATTTCCAAAATGTTGTCTTAGTAGAACGTCTTTCAAAAAAATACAATAAGTACCTTTCTCGTGCCAAATACATTGCTACAGATAATTCTTTTCCACCGTATTTCCACAAGAGAAAAGACCAGATATACCTTAACACATGGCATGGAACACCATTGAAAACCCTGGGAAAATCTGACAAATCCAGTCTTCTTTCCTATGCAAACATACCAAAGAACTATTTGATGAGTGATTATGCATTGTTTCCCAACCGGTTTACAATGAATGTCTTTGCCGATGATTACTACCTGCGACATCTATTTCAAAACAAGATAATGCTATGTAATTATCCTCGAAATGAGGTCTTTTACGATGATTCCGATAATGCTGCGCTAAAGGAAAAATTAGGTTTATCTCATAAAGAAATTTTTGCCTATATGCCTACATGGCGCGGTGCGCAGCGATCTGCCGATGTAAAACAGCAAGTTGCCATTATCGAAAAACAGCTGCAAGAAATAGATATGCAGCTGCAGGACAACCAAGTATTTTTCGTAAACTTGCACTTTCTTGTAGGAAGCTCTATTGACTATAGCCGGTTTAGTCACATCTTCCCATTTCCGGCAGAATATGAAACCTATGATTTTCTAAAAATTACCGACGCTTTAGTCACAGACTATTCCAGTGTTTTCTTTGACTACGCTATTACAAAGAAAAAAATCATTCTCTTTGCTTACGACAAAGAGAGTTATCTAAAAAATCGCGGTATGTACATTAACTTGGAAGATTTACCTTTCCCTATTGTAGAAACGCCTACGCAATTAATCGGGAAACTAAACGAAACATATGAGATAGACTATTCCGACTTTATTTCTACCTATTGCACTAACGGATCCGATCATATCAGTCGAGACATTCTTTCCTTACTGGTTGAAGGAAAGAATAATGCTGTACAAACCTTTACAAATCCTGATGCTGTATCCTCTTACGATTTACTCTTTGCCGGAAAACTGGGGCTCCCTATTCAAGAAGCCATCACCCAACATGTATCTGATAATGCCCATGGGTTTTCCATTGTGAGTTACCGTGGGAATTTAGATTATGATAAGACGAAGTTCATCAACTCACTGCCAAGGAATATAATCCCCTTTGGTACTGTCACTTCCATTCAGTTTACCTTTTTTGAATTGCTATACATTTCGGTTTTATATCTCCTGAAAAAAATAAAACCGACAAACAAGCATTTGCAACAGTTCTTTCACAGAGAAAAATCTCGTCTTTTCCCAACCTTAACACCTAAAAAAGTTATTGATTTTTCTTCTTCAACCCCTATTTTAAATGGAATTGTGAGAGCTCTTTGTAAAAAATATACCCGGCAAAAAGTTTCTTCTCAAAACGATTATACTGTGAAGCAGTTGTTTCCTCTTTTGTACAATCGCAACGGATATATGCACGTTCTATCCTTTGTAACGATAAAAGGACACCATTCATTTTCTTTACAGAACATTTCCATTGAGGTAAATAATTGTTCCTATATTCCACAGTTTATCTGTGGAAACACAGCAAAAAATAAAAAAGCACACCACTGCATCTGGAAAATTTCTATCCCCATTGAAGATACGTTTTCCATGGAAAAAAACAATCCTGTAACAGTTGATTTTCATTTGCCAAAAAACATAAACACAGAAGAAGAAACCGTCACCTATCCCGTTTTTTACAATAAAATCTTCCGCAATTTTACCATTGCATCAAAAGGCCCTGTTTGGATCGATAAAAAGAAAAATTTTACTGCCTGTTTTCGCCAAGCACAAGGTAACAAACTGTCTTTGATGGTTCGAAACACCAACACTACAGATTTTCTCAAAGATCGAATACAGTTAGTCATTGCATTTCTTCTATCCCCTTTTTTCAACAGAAAAAAAATTATATTTTTATTTGAAAAAGAAGGATCACGATATGAAGAAAGCGCAAGTGTATTATATGAAAAGCTGATTGACGCAGGCTTTTCCAATGCCTTTTTCTTACTGGACAAAAAGTATCCGTTTATAAAAGATATTGATAAGAAATACAGAGGAAATATTTTATATAAAGGAACTTTTAAACACTATTTATATTTCTTCGCCTCAAAAACATTCATCGGCTCTGAGGCAGTTGCCCATGCCCTGGATATTTCCACCTTAAGTAAGATGGCCCTACAAAAAATCACCAGCAACAACTACAACTATGTTTTTCTCCAGCACGGCGTAATGTACATGGTTTCTCTTGATTCACCCTCTAGGACGTTCTTTAAAAGAGCCGTTCGAAACAAGAAATACAAATATCGTGTCATCGTTTCCTCTGAGGCCGAGGCCAATCATTTCATATTGCAAGGTGAACATGAAGGCAATGAAGTGTATATTACAGGCCTGCCTAAATTCGACAAAAATAAATGGAATAAGGATGCAGATAAAATTGCTATTATGCCCACTTGGCGACCATGGGAAGCCAACGAAGTGCAAGCAAACCCAACAGAATGTAACTATTACAAAATGATGATGAGAATTGCCGACAGCATTCCTGCAAAATACCAAGATAAAATCATTCTCCTGCCCCACCCTCTTTTCCAAAAAAGAATAGCAGAGTCAAATAGTCCTATGAAAGAGCGTTTCTTGATAGATGAAAAATATGACACCATTCTGCAGCAAACGGCTTTGTTGATTACAGACTATTCCTCCATCGCCTACGATGCGTTTTATCGTGGGGCACAAGTAATTTTCTATTGGGAAGAAAAAGACCATTGTATGGAATGCTATGGTCCGGGAACAAAATTAATGCTTACGGAGGAAAACACATTTGCCCCGGTAGTTTATAATCAAGAAGAATTAACCGATGCTTTTTTAAACACATATGGAACGAAACATTCGCTCAAACAAGATCAAAAGTACAAAGAAATTGTAAGCTTCCATGATGACAACAATACAAAACGTCTTATCAAAATGCTGCAAGAAGACAATCTTATTTAAGAGACTTATTCGAAAAAAATATATGGAGCCGGCGTCTACCGTCTCCATATATTTTTTATTTTTTCAAAATCACAAGAGTATCAGTGCTTTCTTACAGCTTCCACAATTTCAGCCATCTTTAGGGATTCATCTTCAAAAATACCGCGTGATTCCAAACGACCATCTTCCAGCATGTCCGCCATAACCTTTAGCAAGTATTTAAATCCGTTGCCTTCAAAGTTGGTGTTGTAAATTTGCGACTCATCTTCGTCCGGCTTGCTGAGTTCAAAGTATTTCCCGCGCCACCAGTTTTCACCGGCACGAATGGTACCATCGGTTCCTATAATTTCCAGTTGGTTCTTTACACGAACTTTATTACCTACGTTAAGAACCGCTGTCTTATTGTCATATTTAAAGACAAGAGATGCAAATTCAATTTGTCCATTTTCCTTGGTAACGTTAATATCCAGTTTACTGTAGTCCTGCCCCATAATCTTTAGCATGGGACACAGTGCCAGCACTAGCAAATCATAGAAAATATTACTTCTATTTCTGTCGTTTCGTGAAATAGAACAATGGAAACTAAGAATATCTCCAATGAGTCCGCCTTGTGTCATCCACAGCAGTTGATTAAAGACAAAGATGTGAACCATCTTGATATTATCAAAGAGGATAACTTCCTTTTCTTTGGCCAAAGCCAGCAATTTTTCCTGTTCTGCCAGAGTACAGGAAAACGGAGAATCGCAAATCACATGTTTTCCGGCAAGCAACGCCTTTTCCACCAACATAGGCCGTTTATCCTGATCACAGTGGATATAGGCAATATCGCATTCATCCAGCATTTCCTGGTAGGAATCGAAAGCTTTCGG
The DNA here is from genome assembly GCA_963542695.1 of uncultured Eubacteriales bacterium. GTDB lineage: Bacteria > Bacillota > Clostridia > Peptostreptococcales > Anaerovoracaceae > RUG100. The sequence continues at coordinate 24,540 of CAUTYX010000004.1, read as the reverse complement.
CAAATTATATTGCTGTTTCAATCGGCTTTTAATGGCATCCTCATCAGAATATACTCCGCTAATTTCAAATCTTTTTGCTAAGGGTGCTTCCTCAATAATCTGGTTGTCATCCAAAATATCGGTATACATGCCGATGGTGCTGCCGGTAAAGCTTTTGGCTCGCAACTGGGTGCTGGAAACACCTTTTGTTCGTTCCAAATATACCATGTTGCAGTAACGGCTCAGATGGTCAAATTTCCCCTTCCAATCATCCCCGATAACAAAGGTGTCTACATTGTACTTGGTAATATCCGTAATCTTTTGGCCTAAGTATTCTTCTACGATAACTTTGTCTACCAGCCCTGTGTTTTGCACGTTTTCAATACGCTCCGCCAAGGTATCATGAACAAATAGTTTGCCTCTCCCTACGTCATAATTTTCGCCGGTCACACCGACAATTAAATAGTCTCCGTATTCCTTGGCACGCTTGAGAATATTATAGTGACCTTCGTGAAACAAATCGAAAGTACCGTATGTTATTACTTTTTTCATATGAATAAAGCTCCTACTAGAATCATGTTCAAATTTGTATTATTCAATTTTAGCATTTCCACTATACCAGGTCAAATACCGGTGTTCTCCTCCGATTTTCTCCCTAATCTCCTCTTTCTTCCATTTCTTCGCCATTGCAAAGTACTCAAGGCAATCATTAAAAGCAGCCCCAAAACAGAAATGGCACCGGCCGGTTTTACCATAGGAATGTGATATTCCAGTCTAACGTTGTGCCGTCCCTTTTCCACGGTAGTACCTACATAGGCAATGTTTAGTTCATGAATAGGCTTTACTTTTTTGCCATCCACGGTAATCTTCCATCCTCTGTTGTCCGGCACTGCATAATACAGCAGACCGGCTTTTTCCATGGTCACAGTACCGGTAATGGACTCACTATCATATTTTTTAACTTTTAATTTGGCATTCTGACATTGCGGCGCATAGCTGTCAAAGACATCCTTTTTCATTGCTGACACATATATATCATCGTAAGTGTACTCGCCCGAATCCTTAAAGGTAATGGTGATAGTGCCATCGTAGGCATCATAATATCCTAGATTTACATCAAAATCGATAATGCCAAAGATGCCTTGGTTGCCCAGTTTGTTCATAATGGCCTTTTCTGTATTTCCGGCAGCAGCCGTAATGGTAAACGGTGTTTCCGAATACTGGTCTATGAGATGGGGTTGTTGTTTTACCAAGTTGTCAAAAGACAGGAATAACTGACTGTTACTTACATCGCCTACATAAAGTTTCATGGTGCCACCGGCCTTGGTCACCTTCAATGTCTTCTTTTGTCCAATGGTTACATTATCTGTAGAAACCAGAGTATAAGGCACTTTGGTAATCGAGGTCTCAATATCTTTTGCCGTTACCATCAACTCTTTATTGTCTTTCGTTGCCTTTTTTACAGCTTTTACCCGCTTGTCCGGAATCACAGCCGCCTGCAGCAGAGCCTGCTCTCTTGCAAGGCGAGGAAGTTTTCTAAATTCTTTTTCTGAAATACAATGAGAATATCCAAAACCGGCACCGATGTGATACCTAGCCTTTAATATTTCCACTCCGTCTATTGTATCGGCATGGGTGAATCCATAGCCGGCATAATTGCTGGATTTAGACTTCCACTTGCTGTCATCTCCCAAGAAGTATTTGACACCTTGTAATAAATCCAGCCCGGCTCTATTATCATTGGAGAACTGGTTTGTTCTCTCTACGTAATCCTGATTATTGCCAACTAATTTGTTGTATTCAAGCAAAGTTGATGGGATTTTGGAATCATAGGTATAGATGCTCTTGGTTTTCCACCAAAGACTTTCGTTGGCGTATTTATTTAGTAGATTTTCAACAGAGATACCTTGCACTTGATCGACTCTGTAAAAGTCAGAATCCTGAATCTTATTTCCGACTCTCTGCACGGAACGATCCAATTTTTTCTGCAATTTGTGGCTTTGCAAAAATGGATCGGTTTCACTCGTTTTCTTTGGTCCCCACACAAAAACAATAGACAAACACAGGGTAATCATTAGCAATATTTTCCAGCCGGTAGCATATTTTGTAAACCATCGTTTTTCAATGGCTAAAATCAGTAAGAATGCAATGGCAAAAAGACTGTGAATCGCTATAGACTTTATTTCTGCCCCTTCAAAGAACGTAAGTTTTAATTTATAAACCACCCCGACGTAACAGACCATAGTAACCATAATGCCGGCTAGCAGTATCATGTCATTTCGTGTCAGCCGGTCTCTTTGCCCTAACGCAGCCGTTCCTGCCCAGACGGTAAAAAACACCAACATAAACATCCAGCGTCCTGTCGGGTATGTCATACCATTAAAGAGCCTATTGCAAACCGGAATCAATATCATAATGAAGGACAGGATGGCCATGACAACCGGGGTATTTTTGAAGGAAAAATATCGAATGGCAAGAACCAACCCAAAGATAATTAAAAAGCTAATTCCAAGAAAGGTGTAGTTATCGGAAATAGCTCGTGTTCCAATGAAACTCTGAATTATGCTTATGTAATAGTCGTCTGTAAATCGAAGATAGTCATGCAGAATCCCCGAATCTGTAGAGGCTCCTTTAATCCCGATAAAGTTAGAGATAAAGACAACCATACTGGTAAGCAAACCGACAATGCCATATCCAAAGAATTTTGCCATGGTAAGGAAATAGTCTCTACCTTGCCATTCCTCGTGGTAATGAAAATACCGCAGTAAAATATAAACAATTGCCATAATAGCTACCATATAGGCAAAGTACGGCATGCGCATACAATAATACGCCACCACAAGCATAAACAAAAATGGTGACTCTTTACGGTAAATTTTTTCAATGCCCAAGATAACTAGCGGAAACAGCACAGTATTGTTAATAAAGCTCCCCTGTATCATGACCGTACAAAGAACCCAGCTGCTGAAACTGTAACAAAGGGCTCCCATAATTCCATAGAGACGATCCACATTGACTTTCCGCAAAAACAACAAAAAGGCAAATCCACTGCAATACATCTCCAAAGTAACGGCAATGGTATACCCTAACTCCGGATGACTATTGGTAAAATAAGCGGCCACCCAAAGGAAAGGGTCTAACAGCAGTCCTGTCTTGGTAGGTCGCCCCAGCCCCCCGTACCATGTCCATGTGTCCGGCAAATGGCCAGATAACAAGGAATCGATCAAATCTCGTAATTCATGTACCCAAAAGAGCCCTTGCCGATACCCGTCACCATATTGGACAAAGCCTTTATGCTGTTGCAAAAAAGCAAAGAAAACTCCAAGGAAAACCAATGCAAAAAGAACTGTATATACAGCATAGGGATACAGTCTTTTTACTATAGATGGTCGTTCCAAAGAGCTATGTTCTATCTTATCTATCACCATACATTTCCTCGTAATAACTCTGGTACTCACCGGAAATAATCTTTTCCCACCATGGTTTGTTGTCTAAATACCAATCGATAGTCTGTCTAATGCCATCCTCAAACTTGGTTGTAGGAAGCCAACCAAGCTCAGTATGAATCTTGGTAGGATCTATAGCATACCGTAAATCATGGCCTTTTCTATCGCCTACAAAAGTAATGAGGTTTTCCGGCTTATCCAGATGCCGTAAAATGGTCTTTACCACATCCAGATTGGTTTTTTCATTATGTCCACCGATATTATATACTTCTCCGATTTTTCCTTTATGAATAATCAAATCAATGGCACGACAATGGTCTTCTACGTAGAGCCAATCCCGTACGTTTTCCCCTGTTCCGTACACCGGCAGTTCTTTATCCGCAAGTGCCCTTGCAATAATCAGCGGAATCAGCTTTTCCGGAAACTGATACGGCCCGTAGTTGTTGGAGCAACGAGAAACGGTAACCGGCATATTGTATGTTCTATGGTAGGCCATTACCAGCAAATCCGCCGATGCCTTGCTGGCCGAATAGGGACTGCTGGCTGTAATGGGCATATCTTCTGTAAAGAACAAGTCCGGCCGATCAAGAGGCAAATCCCCATAGACTTCGTCGGTTCCCACCTGATGGTACCGGCTGACACCAAACTCTTTTGCTGCATCCATTAGAACCTGTGTTCCCATAATATTTGTCCGCAGGAAAACGCCCGGATCTTCAATAGAGCGATCCACATGAGACTCTGCAGCAAAGTTTACCACAATATCGAACTTTTCCTCTCGGAACAGTGAAAATACAGTGTCTCTATCAGCCACATCTCCTTTTACAAAACGAAAATTGTCTTTTTCCATGACCGGTTCCAGGGTTTCTAAATTTCCGGCATAAGTAAGAGAATCCAGTACTACGATATCGTAATCAGGATGTTCTTTCTGCATATAAAAGACAAAATTGCTGCCAATAAAACCGGCTGCACCGGTAACTAATATTTTCATAGTCAAAGCCTCCTTCAGCTTTGTCATACAGTATTTTCCGCTTTAGTCCAATAAAGATAACAGATATTGTCCGTAGCTGGTCATCTGTAATTCTTCTCCCAAAAGCTGCAACTGATCATCGTCAATAAAACCACGACGCCATGCAATTTCTTCTAAACAGGCTATATAAAAGCCTTGGCGAGATTGTACTGCTTCCACAAACTCAGATGCCTTTAACAGCCCTTCGGGATTCCCCGTATCCAGCCAAGCCATACCGCGACCCAAAAGTCCCACCTTTAGCTGCCCTTTTTTTAGATACGCATTATTAACAGAGGTGATTTCCAGTTCCCCTCGTGGTGACGGTGTTACATTGTGGGCAATTTCCACTACTTGGTTATCATAAAAATACAATCCGGGAACCGCATAATTGGACTTTGGATGTTCCGGTTTTTCCTCAATGGAAACAACGTTCTTATCCTGATCAAACTCCACGACACCGAACTGACGAGCATCCTTTACCGGATAGCCAAACACCGTGGCTCCCACTGTCTGTTTTTGCGCTTCGTTTAGTACTTTGGTCAAATCTTGTCCATAAAAGACGTTGTCCCCCAGCACCAAACAAACACTGTCATCGCCGATAAAGTCTTTCCCTTGAATAAAAGCATCGGCCAAGCCTCTTGGCTTGTCCTGAATTTTGTAGGAAAAAGCGACACCCCATTTGTGTCCGTCTCCTAGCAAACTTTCGTAATCACCAATATCTTCGAGGGTGGAAATAATTAAAATTTCTCGAATACCGGCCAGCATCAAAACAGAAATAGGGTAATAAATCAACGGCTTATCATAGATAGGCAGCAATTGTTTGGACACTGCTTTGGTCATAGGATACAGACGTGTACCTTTCCCGCCGGCAAGTACGATTCCTTTCATTGGTAAATCTCCTCAAAAATCAACATCCGTAACATACTCGTCCCGATTATACCATATAAACATGGAAATATCACTGGAAGAAAAGTGCTTTAAACTTCCCTTAAAAGTCGCTGACAGACACCCGTGGTTCAAAACAACAGCAAGGCCGCATACAGACAATCCGTACACCGCTGGCACGCTGAGGACCAATCTTTAAAAAAGTTCCCAAGGTGGTAATATCGCCTCCAAGACCTAATGCTCCAACACCGATACCATTAATCCGGTCGGTAATTTCCTTTTCCAGAGGGCTTTGCTTTTCATAGCTTCCTGTTGCCATAGCCTGAATCATTAGCGAAGAGGCTTCGTAATGAGATCGACCGATCCCAATGGCCATGGTACACGGCGTACAGCCCAGCTTTCCTACCTCCTCCTCCGCCCAGGAAGCAATGGTATCTACAATCACATGGACATCGTGTTTATGGAAAACACGGTAGGTTTTAGAACGAATTTCAGGACCGCCTCCTTGTATCAAGACATATAGACGGCGTACTTTTTCCTTCGTCCGCATAATCTGAACCGGTGCCGGAATCATATCTGCAGGATCTGTTGACAATCCTTGTGACTGATCCAGACGATGATAATCGTCTCCCAAAACCGCCATGGGACGACCGGGAAGCCGGTGGAGTCCATCGGCAATTCCTGCATAAACAGCATCCATCTCTTCCCCGGAAATACTCTGTCCCGGTCCCAATTCTAAGAGGATATGCGGAATGCCGGTATCATCACATAAGGGGCTTATATTCTTCTCCGCCACTTTGGCATCTTCCACAATCTGTTCCATAATCCACCGGCAGTTGGCGGTATGTTCTTTTCTCATTGCGTCATTGTAGGCGCTGAATTTATCGTCACGAAAAGTTGCCGATGCTTTCAGTAAGGTATTTTTGGCTATTTCTCTCAAGGTTTCCATAGGTTTCCTCTTTTCTTTTTTTAATACACAGAAGTTCCCTTGGCTGATGCAATGATTACCGGAAAATCTTCCACTATCAGGCGATGCATGGCCTCCATTCCCAACTCCGGAAAAGCTACCACCTGCCGACTTTTGGTCTTACTTTCCAGCAATGCCGTTACCGGTGCCATAATGGCATAGACGGCATTTTTTTCTTTTAGAATGCCAATGGTCTCTTGACTGATTTTTCCTTTGCCAAGGTGCATCTTAATGCCGGCTTCCGAAAGGACACCCATATTTTCTTCGATTTCCAGTTTGTTGCTGGAGGTAGGACCTACCCCCGCCGGACTTACTGCCGTATGAAAAATCACTTTTCCCTTTAGGTCAATGTCTCCTAGCCGGTCTTCTTCAATGAGTCCAACCAGTTTCGGGATAGCTGCATCTCGTGCCGTAAAGATTTCTCCTGATAGCAGCAATCGGTCGCCTGTTTTCAAGGTAGAAACAAATTCATCTGTTAACGGCGTTACCGCCTTTATCATTTCCATAGATTCCTCCTATGTTCTTGTATGTTTCAGCCCCTTGTACGGGGTATTTAGAGAGTCTCCTTGACCAATATTTTTTTCTTATCACTGCGTATTTTTACCACCATAATCACGGCAAAAAATAAAGCAAGACAAGCCATTAACAGTGCATATAGTGACGCTGCTCCCATCATCTGAAACTGCAGCACCAAGGGTTTTGCAAATAGCTTTGCTGCAATGGCTACTGCACCATAGCCTATCAATAGCAAGTTTTGATGACGGATAATGGTAATCACCGTAGTAAAAAATGTGACATAGGCAAGCATTCCGCCGCCTATCATCACCACACACAGTTCTCCTTTAAAGGCACCAAGATCTACTCCGAATATAATAGACAGTATTGGAATGCCAATGGTTGCAGCCACAGCTAAACCCGCCGCGGTAATTCCTGCAACAACCACCAGTTGTCGCAAAATTGCCTTTCTAAATGTTTTAAATTTTCTCTCTGCCCACATATGAGCATAGGTGGTTAGGATAGGATTAAAGATAAAGTTAGCTAGTAGCTGCACTGCAAAGGCCGGCATAAAGATAAAGTTATAGTAAGCCTGAATTTCATCAGATAAATAGGCATCAATGGCATATTTAGGCGCATTTCCTACATACATAGAAAGAAAATAGCTAAGAAACAAAGGCAGTCCTACTAAGGCCAGGGATCTCATCTGCTGTCTTTGGAACCGAGGCCGCAAACTACAATAATTAGTTGCTGCATTTACAGAACCGAGAAAATGGAACAGGAAGGTAGCAATAACCCAAATAATCGTTGATAAAACCAGCTGATGAGTAACAACAAGAGCTATCATATAGGTGCCGGTGCAAAAAACAATTCGTGCCGCAGAGGCCTTTGCCGCTACATCCAGCCTCCCCTTTTGCTGCATCCGGCCGTGTAAAACATCAGCAAAGGCCTGGACGGACTTTTGCACACAAACCAGAAATACAATAAGAAACTTTACTCCTGTGTATCCGGAAAACGCCATGGCGTAAATACAATATAGCAAGCTGGCAAGAATCATGGCTGTACAGGTAATGATTCGCATACCGCAGTAATCTTCAAAGGTAAACTGTTCTCCTACATCAGAAGCTTGAAACCGCCGAATGCCATATTGCCCTACAAAGAGCATCAAACTGGCAACTGCATAGGCAATGGAAAAAATGCCGGCATCAGCTAGTCCATTGGTTCGAGACATTACAATGAGAACCATAGCCGACTGAGCGGCAGAAAAGGAAGCATTAATAGCATTCCACGTATAGGTAGACCGCTTTATATTGTTGGTCTTTTCCAGTGCATTTCGAATTGCTTGTAACATGACTGTTTTGTTTTCTCTACTCATCTATGGTTATAGAATGTCTTGATACCATCTACAACCTTGGCGATATCCTCCTCTTGTAATCCATAGTACATCGGCATTCGCAGCAATCGTTGACTTTCCTTAGTGGTGTATGTATCTTCTCCGGAGAATACACCATATTTCTGCCCGGCCTGTGAAGAATGAAGAGGTACATAATGAAACGCTGTTTTAATATCCTGTTCTCCCAAATAGGCAATCAAACGGGTCCGCTCTTCCATATCTTTTGTCTTAATGTAAAACATATGGGCATTGTGTCGGCATTCGTCGGGAACATAGGGAAGCTGAATTTTTCCGGATTCGGCCAACGGTGTCAGCTGTCGATAATAGGTTTCCCAGCCGGCCAGCCGATTGTTGTTAATGGTTTCCGCTCGTTCCAACTGCCCATATAGATATGCTGCGTTAAGATCCGAAGGCAAATAGGAGGATCCTTTGCTAACCCAAGTATATTTATCTACTTGGCCCCGGAGAAAACGACTGCGATTGGTTCCCTTTTCTCGAACAATTTCTGCCGGTTCCACATTTTCTTCATCGCCAATTAAAATCGCTCCCCCTTCTCCCATGCTGTAATTCTTTGTTTCATGGAAGCTAAATACACCGTAGTTTCCCAGTGTGCCAAGAGCTTTTCCTTTGTATGAGGCCATAACCCCTTGAGCCGCATCCTCTACCACAGACAAATTGTGTTCTTTGGCAATGGCAAGAATGGTATCCATTTCGCAGCCGACACCGGCGTAGTGAACCGGCACAATGGCTTTGGTTTTGTCTGTAATAGCCGCTTCGATTTTACTTTCATCTATATTCATGGTGTCCGGCCGCACATCTACAAAGACCACCCGGGCGCCATATAATACAAAGGCGTTGGCCGTAGACACGAAGGTATACGAAGGCATGATAACCTGATCCCCCGGTGCAATGGACAGCAGCAATGCTGCCATTTCCGTTGCCGATGTACAGGAGGTAGTGAGGAGTGCCTTTTTGGTTCCGGTTTTTTCTTCCAGCCAGCGATGGCATTTTTTGGTAAATGGACCATCGCCGCAGATTTTTCCGTTTTCAATGGCCTCTCCGATATATCCACACTCCGTCCCTACTCTTGGAGGAATATTAAATGGTATCATGAGAAACTCCTTTCTACCTATCTATCCAATATACTTGTTATACCATGAGACTTACTACAAAGTCTGCCAGGTGTTTTGCTGCGTGATTATAGGGCACATCCATATACTTCTTTGCAAAGGCAGCCAGTTTTTCCTTGTTATAGGGCTGCTGCAGCAACGTTTCCAATGTTTTGGCATCTTTGAAAACGTATTGTCCCAAAGTTTCTGCTGCCATATCTACATTGACGCCGGGATCTTTCTCGTAGTCCTCTTTGTCATATTGATAAAAGTACATAGGCTTTCTCAGCACAGCGCCTTCTACAATCAACGAAGAATAATCAAGTATCAATATATCCGCCAGCTTCATCCAATCAATGGTGGTAAAATCCTTTGGACAAAGGATATTCTCATCTGCACTTTCTGTCTGATCCAAAGGGTGCAGCCGAGCAACAAAGTGGTATTGGCTTCGATCGATCTGACGAGACAATTCCTCTAGTGGCAATGTCTTTCCCTTCCGAAAAGTAGGCACATACACAATGATTTTTTTATCATCTTTTATGTGATATGCCTCTTTCATAGCCGCCAATTTTTCACAATCAGTATTTGCCACTTCCTGAAAATGTGGCTGAGCCATAGAGATACATTTACTTTTGTCAACGTGAAACCCTTGGCTAAAAGCCTCTTTTGTAAAGTCACTGGGAGCTATTACGTAATCATAATTTTTGTGCATACACATAATTCGTGCCACATCTTCATTGTGACCGCCGTATTTCCCAATGGTTTGGTATCCGAATTTTTTAATGGCTGTTGCTGCATGCCACAACTGTATAATTTTCGTGTTTTCAGGATGATCTACGACGCTGGCACAAATACAATAGCCATCTAGTATTACCACCTTCGCTGTAAAAATATGATGCAATTGTCTTCCCATATGGAACATGTATCCTATAACGGAACCAATGGATTTTTTCAGCTTCCGGCACAAAAATACAGTTTCCGCCTGGGGGTATTTTTCGGCAAGCTCTTTTCCAAGCAACCGAAAATCATCAGGAATGGCATTGGACTGGCGACTGATGCAAACCACTTTGTTTCTCCGAGTCAGCCCTCTTAAAGGCAGGGATGCCAAACGGATTACTCCTACCACTATCTTCAACGCTACCTTTATCAAAGCAACACCCTTTTAGTCTGTCAACTTTCCTTTCGTCAACATCTGCTCAACATTGTCTCTGCCGTCGGCGGCATTAAAGACCATGAGAAAATCTCTATCATCGTAATCCACATTGGAATGCAGTACATCCTGCAAATCTTCCTTGGTGGCCGCATACGGGAAAGGCAGAGTCCTGATATCTACATAAAATCCGTGGTCTTGTTCCACTTGTTTTCTATCGTTGCAATATACCACAATTTTCCGTCTCGTAACGGCAAAATCCACCATCATGGGGGAATAATCGGTAATGAGGATGTCCGAAGCTGCCATCATTTCATAAATATCCACATCTTCCGGCATCCAGCGAATGACAGAACCTCTTCCATCGCCTCCCAGTTCTTCCAAGTCCTCCATACCTTCCGGCAACATCTGGCGATTCAAATACAAGATTTGTTTACCACCAATCGCCTGGACAATGGGAGATAAGTTTTCTACTACGTAACGACCGAATCGTGCCCCGCGGAATCGCTGGTCCGGAAGCCACAACACTGCTTCTTGATTATCGTCCAAAGACAATTTGGTACGGATACGTTGGCGAAGGGCTTCGTTTAACAACTGGCTGGTACCGGGTCTTCCACAAAAGATAGTTTTATCCTCCAGGCCAAAAGGCAGACCTAAATCTTCTTCCAGCCGCAGCATAGTAAATTTATTGGGTAAAATCACATAATCTGCCATTTGCAAATCGCTGGCTCCATGATTGGCAAATTCAGAATCAGGATGTTCTGATGAAAGTCCCGTTTTTACAAGAGGTGTTCTGGCAAAGAAGGAAACAAATTTCTGTTCCAGCTTTTTTTGCCACCATGGCGGCATCAAATCATCGCAAAGCAATACCCCGGCTGAATACACTACATCGCAATATTTATCGCTATCCTTGACTACCAGTTCCAAATGGTACATGTGTTCTCGCTGGCAAATCTTCGATGCCGTATCTGCCGTCTCCTTTGTTACAGCAACAAAGAGCTTTTTCTCCGGCATATGGTCTGTCATGTATCGCAGGATATATAGCAAATCTCCCACCGGCAGCTTTTCCTTGTTTTGAAGAAAAATACTATCGCCATCAATGTCAAGGTTCAAATAGCACTGTTCCCGGTAACTTAGCTGTTCTTCCTTGTGGGCTGTTGCCACATCTTTTACCGGAGATTCCTCTTCCGGACGGTTTTTGTGGAACAACTGACGGAAAAACCCTCCTGATTTCTTTGGAATCACCGGTTCTTCTTCTTTCTTATAGGCGCCCTTTAGTCCATAGGGCAGTCCTGCACTTCCTTCTACCATTTCTTCCTCTGACATAAGAGAAATCATTCCCGGATGACTAATCATGCGATGTTCCAAGGCGCGGAATAAAAAGTCCGTATCTTCCTGAGAATCTCCCAGTAGTTCTACATGGCTGTCACGCAAAACAATATTCATAAACAGCTTGTTGGACATCATCCATTCCAGGCTATGATTATTCTTTTCATAGGCCTGCTTTAGCAAGTTGGTAGCTGCCGCTTTACCATCTTCCATAGGCATCGGCATCATGCAGATGAAATCCGTAGGTCGCTCTAGTAAAGAAGATGCCATGCGGCGCAATGACTGGCGATCATAGAAAATCGCCTCGTCTAAAAAACCAATCATGGGGCTACTGCTTTCTTTTAAGGCCGTATTAAAAAGATCATGGGACACAAAACGAATATTCTTCATGTCTTTATATTCCCGGGGAATAACCGGCTGAAGATCCTGGTGAATGTACAAGAAGAAAGACACTGCAGCCTGCCCGTAAAGGTCTTTTATTAAGGTGCCGATTCTATCTTTTTCAAAAGACTGGGAAACGGCCAAGGTAATAAACGTCAAATCCAGCAGCTCTTCTCTTGATTTAAATCCGTTTTGGCATACCAAATCCATATTGTGACGCATTAAACTATCGTAATGGTGGCTACTAATCACCTTTAGCATTCGGTTCATATAGGTAACCAGCATTTCCTCACACTGGTCATCTAAAAACCAAATGCGACGATAGTATTGGTCTATGAGAATCTTTTGCAAAAAAGCAGCAGCCAGTTCTTCTACGTATTGATCTCCAAAATCAGCCGCTAACCGGCAAATAAGACCAAATCCGTTGATACAGCCACGTAAATTACCACTGTCTATTTCCTCTGCATCGACTTCCACAACGTTTCCGTCCGAATCAATCAAACGGTTGTCTTTGGAGCAAACGACGAAGGGACACGTATAAATTTTGTCACAAGCGGCAATACAGGTAGCCACAAAAACAACATCGGTAATCTGACCAAAGTCTCCAAACCGAATGGTTTGTTGTTCTAATAGATGACGACGGAACCATTTGTTATGAATGTGAAGGTCGTTAATCAGCATAGGATCTTCACTGGCAATCCATTCTTGTTTAGTGTAGAACTCCTTGAGTTTTTTGCTGTGGTACGTTCCGGTAGTGTTAGTAACTTCGTGAAGTCCGGCAACAATTTCCGCCGGTTTGGTGACAGCGATTTGGTGCATCTTGGTAAAGCTGTCTACCGGCAAGGTGTCTCCCGGTTTTAGCACCATAATATACCGGCCTTTGGCGTAGCGCAGGCAAGTATTTAAAAGCTGTGCCGTTGTAGCATCGGCTACATCAAAAACCCGAAGACGTGTATCTTCCTCTGCGTAGGCCTTTGCCAGTTGATTGACTTCTTCCCATTCTCCGGAATCTGCAACCAACACTTCAATATTTGTATAGGTCTGGCTTAACACCCCGTTAAGGGTTCTCCCCAGTAAGTCGCTGTCTTTCCCGGCAGCTAGAATTACCGAAAGAAATACATCCTTTGTCATCACTGAATCCCCGTATAAAATACAATTTGCTTACTTATTTCTTCACAAACAGTACTAGGTGTATACCCGTCCTGTTTAAATGCTTTTTTATGAAGCCAGCTAACGTTGCTGGACAAGGTCTTTGGTACGGCATACCAAACACCGTTTGATAATAAGCCGCCATAGTAGTTGTTTGGCCAGCTGAGACTATCATCAATATCGTATCCCGGTGCTCTAAGAACTGCAGAGAGCAACTGGAATTTATTCATATTGGTTCGAATTTTGGGGAAAACGTCTCTTGCGAGCGTCGTCATTTTTCCCGGGCTCTTGATGGCTTTTTTCATTGTGGCCGACATGACTTTTTTGTATCGTTTTCCTCGACCGGTATCGCCTCCGGAGCTTTTTCGAATCCGGCAATAGGTCGTAGCCTGTGCCCCATCGATGGTTTGCTTTCCTGTTTTCGTAATGGGATGCCACTTGCTTCCTACATTCTTGGCTGTTTCCGGTCCCCATTTGTTCAGATCGTGAATTTCATTGGATTTTACATCTACTTCGATGCCTCCCAAGGTATCCACCATATCCGCTACGGCGCCCCAGTTAAATATCATAAATTCCTTGATGTTTAAATCAAGATTTCTATTTAATGCGGCACATGTATCCACACCGCCTCCGTAATGATGGGCGTGGGTCAACTTGTCCAAGATAGATTTATTTTCACTATCCATCATTCGTACATAGGAGTCGCGCATAACGGAAATCATCTTGATATTTCCATTGCTCCTCTTGATGCGAAGAATGATAATGGCATCGGTTCTGCTGCCGTCATAGCTTTCATCGGCTCTGGCATCTAATCCTAAAATAGCAATGTTTCTGTACCCTTTCAGGTCACCAGCTGCTTGATCAGATATGGCAAAGTCATCTTTCTTTGTAGGCACTTTGTCAAGGTGACTGGTAAGCCCAAAGAAAAACAGACAAAAGGCAATGAAGGCGACACCCAACAGAACAATAATGTTTCTGACTACTTTTACCGGATTCAATCGTCTCTTTTTTTTGCCGCTTTTTTGTTTGCTATGGCCTCTAGAGGGTTTTTCATATTCTGTAAAAGCAGGATCTTGATCCATACCATATTGGCCATATTCTCGGCTGGCACTGGCATAGGATCTAGGGGCTGCTTTTCTCCTGGCCTTCCCTTTGCCGGCACCTACTCGCTGCTTCATAGCCCGAGCGCTTCTTTTGGCGCGGCCTTCTGCCTCTTTGGCACGGCGACCAACATCTCCTGCCATTCTCTCTGCGCGGCCTTTTATATCAATATCATCGTTATATTCTCCGTAAATACGTTGCCGGGCACGACGCTCGTACTCTTCAGCTGCACGTTTAAAATCCGGATTTTCATGTTGACGAATGGTTTCCTTAATGTTTAGCTGATCTGAATCCTTAAGGTGTACCTTGGTCATATCAAATGTGTTTTTTTTCATTTCCGTCACCTGTTTCGCTTAACGCTCCAAAAAGGTTTTGCGGGATGCAAAGTTATAAAAGGATACCACTATACCGGCAATTAACTTTGCTATCATATAATGCATGATAAACTGATCCACCAATAGAAACATGATGATTTGGTTTAGTCCCAGTCCAATGGCTCCAAGAACCACAAAGACTCCTAAATCCTGATTGCCATGCCCTTGATGATTAAATACAAATCGAACACTTAAAAAATAGTTTATTATTGTTGCAATAATAAAGGACAATGCCGATGAGTAAATGTACCGTATGTCGCACACTTCCGTTAACAGTACCATAAGACCATAGTCAATGGCAAAGCAAGTACCGCCAACAAAAGAAAAGCGTGTAAACTGCCAAATCAATCGTAGCATAAAATCTACCTTGTCTTACACTTTACATGTTGATGGGAATCAATCCACATTCCCATGCTGTTGATAAAGCTACGCCAGCTGGCAAAACCCATGCTGCGCAAATTAAATTCCGGATATCGCTTTTTAATCATACCATTGAGCTCATTGGTGGTGTATGTACCGCTACGAACAATAGTCTGCACCATATCGCGAATTTCCGCTCCGGAGGATCCCTTTGTCCCCACCTTGTTTCCACGCTCATACAGAGCTAAATTATCCATACTGGATAAAAAGGCAGAGAATTTGGAAAACCCATAGTCTTTAATATCGAATCCCGGATTTCTACGCACAAGGGTATCTCTAAGCTGACTGGTATACATCATATCATCTTCGTTTTCAAAGAGAATATCGGTAATTTCCTTTTTAATAACGCTCATATCCAGCAGCTCTTCTTCTTCCTTTTCCCCCAAGTTTTCCAGTTTTTTAAAGGTAGAACAAGCTGCCATAAAGGCAGGAACCGTATTACGGTTTCCCATGCCGATAACTTCGCTGCCGGATTCTCTAAGGCGTGCAGCTAATCTGGTAAAATCCGAATCGCTGCTAATGATGCAAAACCCGTTAACTTCTCCTTGGTGGAGAATGTCCATGGCATCAATGGCCATAACCATATCCGTGGAATTTTTTCCCTTTGTATTTTCGTATTGCTGTACCGGAATAATGGAATATTTCAACGATGTCTTTTCCCATTCCTTTAATTTGGGATTCTTAAAGTCCCCGTAGACCCGTTTGATGGTCAGGGTACCATAGGAAGACAGTTCATTGATAACATCCCCGATATATTTTGTTGCAATGTTGTCGCCGTCAATTAACACGGCATATTTTTTCGCTGTTTGATCCATAATTTCCTGCTTTTCTAGTAGGTATTGACGCTGCTTCCTTGACCGTTATTTCCGCCGCCGCCATCGTAACTCTGGGAACCGTCGCTATTGGTTTGGTCATCGGTAGACGTAGAATCCTCGTTTCCGGCGCCTGCTCCAATACCTGTCCGGTCGATGATTTGCTGGGAAATCTTTTCCACACGCTCTGTGACCTTGTAGTCCTTTTGGTCAAAGAGAATCTGATGGAGCCATTCAACATTGGATTTCAATGTAGTCGGTACAGAGTACCAAACGCCATTTAAAATGCCACCGTAATACTTTTCCGACCACGTATAGTTTTTACCGAGTTTGTAGTCGCCGGCACTCATCATAATAGACAACATAGTTCTCTTGTTCATATTTGTCTGAATTTCCGGCAATACATCTGATGTTACTCTGCGTATGGTGCTGCCGTTCATTTTAGAAGCTTTCTTGATCAATGCCGAGAAAACATTCTTAAAACGACGGGAACGACCTGTATCACCACCGGAGTTCTTACGAATACGACAATACGTAACAGCCTGGGCTCCGTCAAGAGTCTGCTTGCCGGTGTTGTAAATCGGTTTGTATGTTTTATCTACGTTCCTGGCACTCTCATCGCCATAGTAGTTCAAGTCGGAAATTTCGTTGGCCTGAATATCCACCGTAACTCCTCCAAGGGCATCTACCATGTCGGCAACGGCTTTCCAGTTAAAGACAAGAAACTCCTGGATGTTTAAATCGAGATTTCGGTTTAAGGCCTTGGCCGTGTCAATGGCACCGCCAAAAGCATGAGCATGGGTAATTTTATCCAAGTATTTTTCATCATTTTGGCTTTCGATTTCCAGGTAACTGTCACGCATTACAGACGTTAACTTTACATCGTTGGTCTTTTTGTTAATGCTGGCAATGACAATGGCATCAGAACGAGAACCTTTGATTTTTTCATGTTTTCTGGCATCCACACCTAAAATAACGATGTTTTGGTAATCACTTAAATCCTTCTCTACTTTTGAACTGATATCAAAGTCTTTATAATTGGTCTTTACCGTATTGATTTTTCCAATTACGTTGTGGAATACCACATACGCTCCGGCGACACCGCTAACCAAAAGAATAGCCACGCAAACCAAAACGGTAATGAGAACCCGTTTTTTGGTTACCGGTTTTTGAGAAGTCTTCGTTTTTTTCGCTTTTGGTTTCCTTCCGGATTTTTTCTCTTTGGAAGAATTTCCATCATCGGATACGTCTTGGGGTTCCCTTTGCTTTTTTTCAGCCTTGGCAATTATTTCCGGTGTCAGACCTTCTTTACCACTAAAAGTATCCTGTCCTTTTAGACCATCGATTTTTGATAAGGAAGAAGCAATTCTCTCTTTTGCCGGTGCAGAGGATTCCCGGCCGGCGCTGTTTTTTGCCGGCTCTTCCTGCTGCTGTTCTTGCTCCGGTTCCTCATGGTGGCTTTCATATTTCCGGCGCCACGCGTCAATTTCAGCTTGCCGCTCTGCAAAAAGTTTTTCCCCTTCAAAGAGGCGCCTTTTGTGTTTGTCGCTTCTCATCTAGTTTTCCTCCGCCTTTTTGGCAGCCTGTTCTTCCAAATATTGCTGCAATCTCCGATACACAATATTCAACATGGCCATTACTGTCGCATTGCGGTTGGCTTCTCTGCTTAAATTCCGAGTTTGGATACGATACGCGGTGGTTCGGCCATTAAAAGAAACACCGATGTAGGCTGTTCCGGCAGGGTCTTCTTCCGTACCGCCATCGGGTCCTGCTACGCCGGTGCAAGATACGTTCATCTTGCTTCCTGACATGCGGCGTACTCCATCAGCCATTTCCATAGCCGTTTCTGCACTAACAGCACCATGGATGGCTAATACATCCGGTTCCACATCCAACTCTTGTATTTTGGCTCTATCTGTATAGGTTACAAGACCTCTATCAAAGACCTTGGAAATACCGGCATTATCTACTAAGGTAGAAGCAAACATTCCACCAGTCAGGGATTCAGCGCAGGAAATAGTAATATCATTTTCAATAAGCATATTGGCTACGACTTTCTTCAATTCGGTACCATTTTCATCGTAGATATATGAACCAACCAGCTGGCGAACCCGCGGCAAGTACTCATCAATCATAGCCATAGCCTCTTCTTCTCTGTCGGCTTTTGCGGCAATCCGAAGGAAGCATTCGTTTTCCTTGGCATAGGTTGCCAATGTGGGATTGGTCTGGCCGTTAATCAGTTCCAACAGTTCTGTTTCCAGCTGGCTTTCCCCGATACCGTAACAACGAATATCCCGAAAACGAAGAACTTGATGGCTCTTGCTTTCAAGAAATCCTTTGACATTCTCATTATACATATATTCCATTTCCCATGGCGGTCCCGGCATACAAATGGCGATTTTCCCATCCATTTCCAGGGCAAAACCGGGAGCGGTCCCCTTGTGGTTTTGAAAAACTTCACCTTGAGAGGGCAACATGCACTGCTTTCTGTTGTTTTCCGTAAAAGGACGCCCCTTCCCAACGAAATACTCTTCCAGCTGCTGCAGGATATCTTCATTCATTACCAAATGATCTCCCAGAGCTTCTGTAACGATTTCCTTGGTCAAATCGTCTTGGGTCGGTCCAAGACCACCGGTGGTAATTACCACATCGCAGTCTTTATAAGCCAAATCCATCAGCTCCCGCAGGCGCTTTGGATTGTCTCCGACGGTGTGATGATACATAACGTCGACACCGATCTTATTAAGTTCCTGGGACAAAAACATCACATTGGTATTCATGGTCTGTCCCATCAGAATCTCAGTTCCAACACTGATTAACGTTGCTTTCATTCTTTCTCTCCTACTATATTTACCGGTATTACATGCCTTGAGCAGACACGACATTCCAGTTTTTAACAAAGTATTCTACGCCGCTTATGATGGTCATAATAAGGCATGCCCACAAGCAAATATCATCTAGCGGAATATGCAGATAACAACCGGGCCAGTTATCCAAAAGCAACATGGGAATGGCTACCATCTGCAGCACAGTCTTTACTTTTCCGGTGGATCCGGCCGCCATAACAATACCATCACTGGCAGCAATCTGGCGCAGTCCGCTAACGGCAAATTCGCGACCTAAAATAATAATGACCATCCAGGAGGCCACTTGGCCTGCGCCCACCAGCACCAGAAAGGCCGCCATTGTCAATAGTTTATCTGCCAATGGGTCCATGAGCTTTCCAAAGTTGGTCACCAGACCTTGGCTGCGAGCAATGTGACCGTCTAAAGCATCTGTTGCTGCAGCGGCAATAAAGAGAATGGTGGCTGCCACATGAAATCCCAGCAAATACACGACAATAAACACAGGAATGGCACATACACGCCCCATGGTCAATTTATTCGGTAAGTTCATTTTCGTTATCTCCTTTTTCCCTTCCAACCAGATCGTAGTCGTAAGCGTCTTCTACAAAGACCAAGATCATATCTCCCGGTTGATGATTTTTCGCTGTCGTAACAATTACGGCACAATCAATTTCCGGTGCATCGTACTGGGTTCTCCCCAACCAGCTGCCATCTTCTTGCTGCTGATCCAGCAATACCTTCATGGTTTTGCCGATCTTCTCTTGGTTGTGAGCCAGGCTAATATCCATTTGGCGGCGCATAATAGCATCTCGCCGTGCTTCTTTCATCTCCTGATCTATTTGATCCGGTCGTTTGGCCGCCGGTGTATCTTCTTCGGCAGAGTAGGCAAATACACCCAATCTTTCAAAGGCAATATCTTCTACCATCTCTTCCAGCTTCGCAAAATCTTCCTCTGTCTCCCCGGGGAATCCGGTGATAAAGGTAGTTCGAATATGGATGTCCGGCATGGCGGTTTTCAACCTTTTAATTATACTATAAATACTGGCATTTGTCGACTGACGCGCCATCTCCCGCAGCACCTTATCACTGCCGTGCTGCAGTGGAATATCAATGTAATGACAGACTTTTGGTTCCTCTGCCATAGCCTGAATCAGTTGATCGGTAATTCGCTCTTCATAGCAATATAAAATCCGGATCCATTCTATTCCTTCTACCTGTCCCAATTGATGGAGCAATGCCGGCAATCGGTATTCTCCATAAAGATCAATTCCCCATGCGCTGGTATCCTGGGCAATGAGAATAATTTCCTTTGTTCCCTGATTTGCCAGCTTTTGGGCTTCTTCTACAATTGCTTCCATAGGGCGACTGCGATACGACCCTCTAATGGCCGGAATAATACAGTAGGTGCAGTGATTGTCACAGCCTTCCGCAATTTTTATAGTTGCCGTGTGCTTTATCTCCCCCAGCTTTCTTGTGGTTGTTTCCAATTCTTTTTCATAGGGTGATAGATATTTTTCTCGCTGTCCTTCTTGATGATTTTTCAGAATTTCCGGCAGTTTTTCATAGTCGTTTACCCCTAAGAAAATATCCACTTCCGGAACTTCTTTATACATTTCTTCGCCATAGCGCTGAATCAAACAGCCGGTCACGATAAGGGTTTTTTCCATTTGAGACAACCGAAACATCTCTGCAATAGACTCTGTCTTGGCATCCTCAATAAAGCCACAGGTATTTAACAGCAAGGCATCGGCATCAGCCGCTTCCCCGACAATTTGGTGGCCGGCCTCTTCCAAAATCCCTGCTACCACCTGTGAATCATTGATGTTCTTCGGACATCCCAGTGTCTGTATATATATATTCATTCTTTCTTCCTACAATTTCCAAAGACTTCTGCGTAGCTAGAAATCTCCTTTTCTATTCTCCCATTCCTGTTCTGTCAAAAGCACCTGCCGTGGGCGGGAACCATCTTGGGGACCGATAATTCCCCTTGCTTCCATGGCATCTACCATACGCGCCGCTCTGTTGTACCCAACTCGGAAGCGACGCTGGAGCATGGAAACGCTAGCCTGACCCGCATGAACAACCACGTCTACAGCGTCGTTCAAAAGCTCATCCTCTTCATTTCCATCTCCTTGGTATGATGTCCCCTGTTCAATGTGGTCAATGACTTCCTGGCTGTATTCTGCCGTTCCGGCCTGACCGCGAACGTATTCCAAAATTCGTTCCACTTCGTCATCGTCAATATAAGGACCTTGAATACGTTTTGGTTTGTTTAGATCCTGCGGTTTGAAGAGCATATCGCCATTTCCCACCAGCTTTTCCGCTCCCGGTGTATCGATAATGGTTCGGGAATCTATCTGGGAGGAAACGGTAAAGGCAATTCGAGACGGGACATTAGCCTTAATAAGTCCGGTAATAACATCCACCGATGGCCTTTGGGTGGCAATGACAAGATGCATCCCGGCGGCCCTGGCAAGCTGCGCCAAACGGCAAATGGCGTCTTCTACCTGGGAACTTGCCACCATCATCAAGTCTGCCAACTCGTCAATGACAATGACAATTTGTGGCAATATTTCTTCTTTTTTCTTTTGCTGCCGCATGGCTTTATTGTATTCGGCGATTTTGCGAACACCTGCGGCTGCAAATTTTTTATATCGTTCCGTCATTTCACTAACGGCCCAGTTTAAGGCTGCCGTTGCCTTGGTGGCATCGGTAACAACAGGGATTAGTAAATGAGGGATGCCGTTATAATTGCCCAGTTCTACCATTTTAGGATCCACTAGAATCATCCGGACTTCTTCCGGACGTGCCTTATACAAGATAGAACAAATAATGGTATTGATACACACCGATTTTCCGGATCCGGTTGCTCCTGCAATGAGCATATGGGGCATCTTGGCAAGGTCGGCTACTACCGGTTTACCACCAATATCCCGACCCACCGTAAAGGCCATCTTTGATTTGTGATCTTTAAATTCTTTAGAATCTACAATCTCCCGGAAACCCACCATTTGGCGGCTTTCGTTTTCCACTTCGATTCCAACAGCCGCTTTTCCGGGAATGGGTGCTTCCATACGAATGCTTTTTGCTCGCATATTTAGTGCAATATCGTCAGCAAGACGGGTAATGCTCTGGACTTTAACGCCTCGTGCCGGTTCAATTTCATACCGAGTCACAGAGGGGCCGGAGATAATATTCACCACATTGGCGTCTACATGGAAACTTGCCAGTGTCTGTTCCAACATCATGGCTTTTTCTCGTAAGTCTTTACTGCTCTCCCGTCCGACACCGGAACGCTGCGGCAAATTCAAAAGACTTACCGGCGGCAGTTTATAGCGGCTTCTGGTCTTTGGCGTATCACTAACTTCCCCTTCACTGCTTTCTGTAGCACTGGCTGCCGTTGCCATACTGGCACCACCAACAGTAGGTCCGTCAGTGAATCCCTTTGCAGCATAAAGCTCTTGTCTTTCTTCTCCCTCATCAAAAAGAAGCGAAGGATCTGTTGCTGTCTTTTGTGAAATATTTTTACCGGCAATATCAGCGGCTTTACGTCGCTCCAAAGGTTCCGGATTGTATTCTGTTGCGTTATATTCCGTTTCATTATAGCTTGTTGCAGTTCCGCCTTTTCCCAGGTTTTCTTCCTGCTGTACCAGCTGAATTATATTTTCCTTTTGCAGGTGATTTTTATCGGTGGAAGCATCAATAGCATTTTTCAAAATGCTGGGAGATGAGGGCTTGCTTTTCCACTGATCTTCTTCAAAGGCTCGCTGTTCTTTTTGCATCCAACGATCTTCTTCTTTGCGTTTTTTCTTTTCTTCTTTTTCAATATCTGACAACGATCTCTTTATGACGTCTTTTCTTGGATCTTCCTCAGATACTGCCAATATCATAGTTTCCTTTTTGTCTTTTTTGCCAAAAGGATTGGAAAATACCGATTTCTTCGGAGTCTTTCTATCCTCATCGGAAGATCTGCTTTCTCGACTGTCTTTATCAATCCATCGACTGACAGGTGTCCGAAGCAAGAACAATAAGCAAATAGCAATTCCCAAAACAGAAATCAAATACACACCGGCGACCCCTACTATGTTGTAGAGTTTTCCATCAACAAACATACCGAAAACACCACCGCTCTCAAGACGAGTTCCGGCATCGTAGACAGCTGACATGTCCGAGATTTTCATATCCTGTCCACTTACAAAGCGGCAAGCGTTAATCATATCGAGAAACAGAAATAGCACGGCTAATACGATTGCCGTAGATTTTTTGAAAACGGCTGTTTTGCCGGCCAGCATCAGTAGTCCATAGATAATTAAAAGATATGCCAGGATATAGGCACCGAGACCGAAAACCCCTTTTAGACTTCTTTCAACGACGGTTCCAAAAGCACCGGTTAAGTCTGTATGGATAGACAGCACAAAGAACGCACCCAATGCCAATAAAACAATAGCTGCGATAATCTGTCGAAACCCTTTTGCCGCTATCTCTTTTTCATCCTCAGCAAAAGGAGCCCCGGTATTTTTCAAGGCCTCTTTGGTATTTTTCTTTTGTGTTGCAGACGATGATCTGTTGGTGGATCCTTTTGGTCTGCCGGGATCTCGCTTCCCTTCTGCCATCTACGTAAATCCTTTCTCTCTTAGTGAGTCAAACCCCAAATTATAACGAAAGCTCCCAGCGCCCATACGTAATAGCTAAATCCACTGAGGCGTTTGCTGGTTACAATCCGAATCATCCATTTAATGGCCACAAAGCCGGAAACGGCGGCAACAATCATCCCTACAATAATTGGTCCCATCGCCATTCCGGCGGTTCCCGCCTTAACGGCATCCGGCAATTCCAGCACCAAGGAACCGAGAATAGAAGGAATGGAAATTAAAAAAGCGAACCGTACAGCAAAGGATCGTTCCAATCCGGTAAACAAACTTCCAAACAAGGTGGAACCGGATCTTGAAATCCCAGGCGCAATGGCGATTCCCTGCATTATGCCTGTGAATATAGCGTTGCGGTAGTTGGTTCTCATTTCCTGTTTTTTTCCATTGCCCATTTTATCCGCCACTTTCAAGATGATACCGGTAAAAATAAGGCCGCATCCAATGGCAATTATGTTGGTATATAAGCTTTCAAAGGCATCCTTAAAGACAATTCCGATAATACCGGTAGGGATCGTAGCCACTAAAATCAGAAAAAGCAGCTTTCTTTCCGGATTACTACTGATTCTGGGACCTCTTCCCTTGACAATATCCACAACGGTAAATACCAGTTCCCGGGCCAAACCTACTATATCACTCCAGTAACAAATAAAGACAGAAACCAAGGTGCCTACATGGAGCAATACGGTAAAAAGCAAAACACTGTCACCATTGACACCAAAAAAGTGTTGCAATAGTGCCAAATGACCACTACTGCTAATAGGCAAAAATTCTGCCAGCCCCTGTACCAGTCCTAAAATAATCGCTTTTATATATGTAATCGATGCCATATACTCCGGTTGCCTCCTCACACGATGTAGTTTATTCTATAATTATTTTATTATACCATGATTTCAGTACTTTGACACCACCTATGGTATTTTCTCACCTTGACTGCAAACAAGTTCCACTATGGATGGAATTCTCACCATCTCCACCAAAAAGCCCCTTTTTCGGCTGTACCGACCCCCAAAAGTTAGACCAAAAATCTAATGATTGGAGGTCGGTGTTTT